>NZ_JPMI01000042.1 GCF_000733295.1 Archangium violaceum Cb vi76
CTGGCTCCGATGGAGGTTGGGTGCCGGGCTTTGACGCGGGCACGGGGCCCGTCATCGAGTGCCCGGGCTCTTCGCTGCCGCCGCCCACGTCGGGAACGTGTTCGGTGACGCCGGGAAGCGCCAGCCGCCTCATCACGGGCGTCATCCTCGCGCCGGACACGGTCTACAAGGGGGGCCAGGTCCTCTTCGATCCGGACGGGGTCATCCAGTGCGTGGGGTGCGATTGCTCCAGCATGTCCGAGGCGGCTTCGGCCACGCGGGTGGTGTGCCCCGAGGGCGTCGTATCGCCGGGTCTCATCAACTCGCATGACCACATCGCCTACCAGGGCGGGCCCTTCTCCGGCTTCACCTCGGAGCGTTACGAGCACCGCCACGACTGGCGCATGGGCCAGGATGGCCACACGAAGCTCCTGTCCTTCGTCTCCAGCAGTGCGGCCATCCGCTGGGCGGAATTGCGTCAGGTCATGGCGGGCACCACCTCCATCGCTGGAGGCGACGGCGAGAACGGGCTGCTGCGCAACCTCGACAAGCCGAGCACCTCCACGAGCGGTGGCAACCAGGAAGGGTTGGGGGCGGGGGTCAGCGGCCTCAACTACCAGACCTTCCCCCTGGGAGACCTCACGGGCACCGAGCTGACCAGCGGTTGCGCCTATCCGCTCATCGATCCGCCGAGTGACATTCCGAGCGACTCCGCCTATCTGGCGCACGTCGCCGAGGGTATCGAGACCTCCGCCTTCAACGAGTTCCTCTGCACCTCGGGTGTGGACCCATCCGGGCAGGAGCTGCTTGGCCCCCGGACGGCGATCATCCAGGGAATCGGCCTGCGCGTGCCGGAGATCGGGCGCATGGCCTCCCGGGGCGCGAGCCTCGTGTGGTCTCCGCGCTCCAACGTGGCCCTCTACGGAGACACCGCCCAGGTGGCCATCCACAAGCGGATGGGCGTCAACGTCGCGCTGGGCACGGACTGGTTGACCACCGGCTCGATGAACCTGCTGCGCGAATTGCGCTGCGCGGACTACCTCAACAGCGTCTACTACAACGCCACCTTCAGCGATGCCGAGCTGTGGTCCCTGGTCACCCGCAACGCGGCCAGGGCCACGCGGACCTCGTCGAAGATCGGTGACCTGAGCCCTGGAAGGATCGCGGACATCGCCATCTTCCGGCTCAACGCCTTCGAGCACTCGCCGCACCGCGCCGTCATCGCCGCCAATCCCGAGGACGTGGTCCTCACCCTGCGCGGAGGCAAGCCGCTCTATGGTGACTCGGCGCTGGTCGAGGCGCTCGGCGCCACCGGATGCGATGCGCTCGAGGTGTGCGGGGCCTCGCGCCGGGTATGCCTCCAGTCGGAGACCTCGGAGTCGCTCGCCGCCCTCCAGAGCCAGAATCCGGGTGCCTACCCGCTCTTCTTCTGCTCCACGGCTCCCTCCGACGAGCCTCCGTGCACGCCGAGCCGCGCGTCCACCGATTCGCGCTTCCCGGGCTCCGTGAATGGCTCGACGTCGTACTCGGGCATTCCCGAGCTCCATGACATCGACGGCGATGGTGTGCCCGATACCCTCGATAACTGCCCCAACTTCTTCAACCCCGTGCGTCCACTGGACAACGGGATGCAGGCGGACCTGGACGGAGACAGGGTTGGGGATGCGTGCGACGTGTGCCCGCTCGATGCGTACACCACCTACTGCGCCTCGCATTACCCCAGCGACGCGGACAGCGACGGCGTGCTCACCATCAACGACAACTGCCCCTACACGTACAACCCGGGTCAGGAGGACTCGGATGGCGATGGCCTGGGCAACGCCTGCGATATGTGCCCCGTGTCCAACCCCGATGGCGCTCCGTGTCCGGTGAGCATCTACATGCTCAAGACGTCGGCGAGTGGTTCCTGGCCATGGGTGGGCCAGCGCGTGTCCCTCCATGACGTGCTGGTGACGGGCGCGGGCACCTCGGGCTTCTTCGTCCAGGTGCACCCGGACGAGCCCGGCTACTCCGGCCCCGGGTACTCCGGCCTCTTCGTCTACGAGCCCGGCCACACCGTCAAGGTGGGCGACCGGGTGGACATTGGCAATGCGCTCGTCACCAACTACTTCGGGCAGTTGCAGGTCACCGATCCGGCCAGCCTCGCCATCCGGGGCTCGGACAATGCGTTGCCCGTGCCCATCGACGTGGCGACCTGGGAAGTGGCGAGTGGTGGGTGGCGCGCGCGGGAGCTGGAGGGCGTGCTCGTCCGCGTCCGGGGCCTGGAGGTGACGGAGGTCGAGCCGCTGCCCGGCCCGGGAGACGTCAGCCCCACCCACGAGTTCGTCGTGGACGGCGTGCTGCGCGTCAACGACTTGCTCTTCCGGGCTCCCATGCCGGCCGTGGGCGATCTCTACGCGTCCATCACCGGCGTGCTGCAGTGGCGCAACGGCAACTCCAAGCTGGAGCCGCGCTCCAGCGCTGACCTGGTGGGCGACACGATTCCCTTCCTCGTGGAGTTCGGCCCCTCGGACGGGACCTTCGTGCGGGAGGGGTACGCCGGTCCCACGTTCCCCCAGGAGATCCTCGTGACGTTGAGCCGGCCGGCCGAGGTGGACACGTTCGTCCCGGTGACGTCCTACAATTCGGGCGTGAGCGTTCCCATGGGGGGAGTGCTCGTCCCCGCGGGGCAGCGCTCCGCGCCGCTCTGGGTGAACGTCGACCTCTCCGCGGCGGGGGCGTACACCGGGAGCACGGCGTTGATGGCGACACTCGACGGCGTCTCGAGGACCGCCTCGGTGAACGTGCTCTCCAAGGACTGGGTATCCTGGATGCGCTCCGTGGGGTGTGAGCGCACCACGCTGGAGCAGGGTGGGGAGATGCGGTGTTCCGTCGTGCTGGAGGTTCCGCCCGGGGAGGCCACATCGGTGTCCCTCGCGGTGTCTCCCGGAGGCCTGGGCACGGTGCCCTCCACGGTGAGCATTCCGGCGCGCCAGCTCTCCGCCTCGTTCGTGTTCACCGCCTCCTCGAGCCTGCGCGGTGTCGGTAACCTCGTCGCGACGCTCGGGAGCCAGACGCGCTCGACCTGGATCGAGGTCATCGCGCCGTCCACCACGGACCATGTGGTCATCAGCGAGTTCGCCCCGCAGGGGCCGGGTGGGGCGGCCAGTGACGAGTTCATCGAGCTCTACAACCCCACTGGCGACGAGGTGGACCTGTCGGGCTGGAAGCTCCAGTACAAGAGCAGCACGGGCTCCACCTACTCTTCTTCCTATGTTCTACCCGCGGGCGTGAGGATCGCCTCCCACGGCTTCTTCCTGGTGACGGCGTCTGGTTACACCGGCCCGGTGGCAGGGGATGCCAACTGGGGTACCTCGTTGAGGCTCTCGCCGGATGGTGGTCACGTGCGGCTCGGCAAACCGGGCATTGGCTCCTCGCCGGCGGATCCCCTGGCGGTGGACACGGTGGGCTATGGGACGGCCGCCAATGCCGCGGAGGGCAGCCCCGTCCCCACGCTGCCCGGCGCGAGCGGCAGCTTCGAGCGCAAGGCCTGGTCCGACTCCACGGGCAGCTCCATGGAGTTCGGCGATCATGCCTTCCACGGCAATGGCTTCGACTCGAACGACAACTCCCAGGACTTCGTGCTCCGCGGCAGTCGCGATCCGCGGAACCGGGCGAGCCCGCGGGAGCCGTGACTCAGGGAGGCCCCAACGTCCGCTGTTCCCGCCGTGGGGATTTCATGCGGGTTCCCACGCGGCGCGCCGGCTCTGGCTGGAGGCCATGCAGCAGCTCCAGGAAGACACCGTTCGTCCACCCGAAGCCGACGACGTTCTCCTTGTACCCTCCGCCCTTGATATCGATCTCCGTGGTGCGCTTCACCACGTCGAACTTCTCGCGGATGTTCTCATCGCGGCGGAAGTTCTCGGCGACCATGTCGAGGAACTTCCGGGAGAGCCGGTCGGCGTGCTCGTCATATCCGTAGCGGCGCAGCCCCTCGACGGTGATGAGCTGGAGGGGAGCCCACCCATAGGGGTAGTCCCATTGGGTGTGTGACTCGTTGCGGCTCATCGCCACCCCTCCGGGCTGCTCGAAGCGGGAGAGGTTGCGCGCCACGGCCTGGGCCTGCTCCCGGGACGCCAGCCCCGCCCAGAGCGGGTAGAAGGTCGTCGCGTACTCGTAGGTGGAGCGCTTGCCGGCCACGAAGTCGTAGTCGAAGTACATGCCTCGCTGGGCGTCCCAGAGGTACCGGTTCACCAGCTCCCGCCGCCGCGCGGCGCGCTCCTGCCACGCTCGCGCCTCGGCGGGCCGGCCCAGCAGCGTGCTGATGCGCTCCAGGTCCGTCTCCGTCTTGTACAGCAGGCTGTTCAGATCCACCGGCGCGTAGTGGTGCGTGCTCGCGTTGAAGGGCCCCTGGTGGAAGGAGACGTCGAAGCCCGACTCGCGCATGCTGCGGTCACCCTTGTAGTAATCCTCCGTGAGGGTGAAGGACTCCATGGCCGTGCAGCTGGTCATCCCGGCCGTCCGTTCGCAGATCTGCGCGGTGAACACGGGGCCCACCGAGGCCGCGTCGGGGTTCTCCGGATCCACCTTGCGCAGATAGGGCTGGCCCTCCTCCGGATGGCGCAGGAAGTACATCACCACGTCCCGGTAGTAGCGGGCGTGCGTGTCGAGCTCGGGCACGGGCCCCTCGCCGAAGTCGAAGTAGCGCGACAGCCCCGTGTCCCCGGCCAGGTGCTCTCCCCGGATCCACATCTCGTAGTCGCGGACCACGTAGGGCAGGGCCTCGGTCAGCCACGCGCGCTTCTCCGCCTCCCCGAGCGAGTCGTGGACCGCCAGCACCATGGAGCTGAGGAAGGGCGGCTGCGAGCGGGAGAGGTAGTAGGTGCGGTTGGCGTTGAGCACCGTCCCGTAGTGCTCGAGCTCGAAGAAGAAGTTGCGCACCATGCCCTGGGCCAGCTCCCGCTGCCCATCGCGCAGCAGCCCCCGGATGATGAAGTAGCTGTCCCAGCCATACATCTCGTTGAACATGCCGCCGGGCACGACATACGGATGCTCCAGGAAGAGCAGCCCCGGTGGATCGATCGCCTGGACGTTCGCCTGCCCTGGCCGGGTGATATCCGCGGGCAGACGCTCGATACGCACCTGTGGGCATCGTTCGCGCAAGGCCTGGACGGACGTGGGCTCCGGCAGTTCCCTGGGCAGGTAGAGCACGGAACGATCCGGGACCTTGGGATCCGTCAGGACCTTGCACGTGTCCAGGGAGCGCGTCAGCACGTTCCAGTTGAGGGTGATGTATGCGCGGACATCCCAGTACTCGGGCAATGCCGGCTGGGGAGCCGCGCTCGCCACCATCGAGAGCACGACGATGAGCCCCGCCGCCCACGTAGGTCCTCGCAACCGTCGAGTGCCTGCCATGTTCCCCTCCCGCCCCCGTCCCCGGAGGGAAAAGGTGGCCGTCCATGCCCGGGGCGACAACGGACAGGGGGGCCGTTCGCAACGAGACATCCAGGTGCAGGAGAAGCTTGTCTCCGGTAAGCGTCCGTGGAACCCATCGCCAACGCAACCGGAGCCCCTATGCAACAGATGCGCAAGCTCAAGTACCACGTGGCCACGACGCTCGACGGTTTCATCGCCCGCGAGGACGACTCGGTCGACTTCCTCCCCGCGCACCTCTCCCCCGAGCACGTGATGGACTACTTCCACTCCCTGTTGTCCGAGTACGACACGGTGGTGATGGGCCGAGGCACCTACGAGCCCGCGCTCAAGGTGGGGATCACCGATCCGTATCCCTCCCTGGAGACCTACGTCTTCTCGAGCACCTTGAAGGACAGCACGGATCCGCACGTGCGCATCGTCCGCGAGGACCCCGTCGCCTTCATCCGGGAGCTCAAGTCGCGTCCCGGCACGCAGACCGACATGAGCCGCGCCGTGCGGGCGGCGCAGATGAGCGTCCCCAAGGACATCTACCTGTGCGGTGGCGGACCCCTGGCGGCGGCGCTCTTCGACGCGGGCCTCGTCGACGAGGTCATCGTCAAGCTGAATCCGGTGCTGCTCGGCGCGGGCAAGACGCTCGCCCCGCATCTGGCGCGCAAGCTCGATCTCGAGCTGCTCTCGACCAAGGCCTACCGCAACGGGGTGGTGCTCCTCCAGTACGCGGTCAAGCGCTGAGGCCCGGAAGAGGATCGTCCTCGCATGGCGCGGGATCGGAGTATTCTCCCGCGCCATGGTTTCCTCACGTCCTCCCGCAGCCTCCTACGTCATCATCGACGCCGAGAACGTCGACTGGGCCGTGTCCAATGTCGTGGGACGCAAGCCCGAGCCCCAGGATCGCGTGCAGTTCGATCGGCTGGTGGCCTTCTGTGAAGAACACTTCCCCAAGCCCGTGCGGTGTGTGGTGGTGCTGAACGCCCGGGGCGAGCAGTTGCCGGATGTGATGATCGGCTTCGTGCGCGCCCTGAAGACCGCCGGCTGTGAGGTGGCGCTCCTCCATGGCCGGTCCGATCAGAAGGTGGTGGACCTGGGCATCCTCAAGCTCCTGGAGGCCATCCGCACCCAGCGTCCCAAGGCGGCGGTCGCGCTCGCCAGCCATGATGGCACGGACTTCGCGGATGCTCTCCGCCTGCTGCTCGAGGAGAAGCGGCAGGTGGCCATCCTGGGCCTGCGCGAGTACATGAGCCAGCGCTTCCGCGAGCTCATCCCCGCCGGGCTGGAGATCCTCGACCTGGAGCTCAATGCCCGGGTGTTCCAGAGGCCGCTCCCGCGCCTGCTCCCGGTTCGCGTGGACGAGTTCGATCCCACGCTCTTCCTGTAATCCATGTCGACACGAGTCCGCTTGAGGATCGTTGGTGATTCGCTAGAACGCGCATCACCGCGCCTGTTGGTGCGGTCCTCTGGATGGGAAGGTCGACCGTATGGAATTCCGGCAACTGGGTAGCTCAGGCTTCAAGGTCCCCGTGCTCAGTCTGGGCACCGGGACGTTCGGTGGCACCAACGAGTTCTTCAAGGGCTTCGGTGAGAGCGATGTGAAGGAGGCCACCCGTCTCGTCGACATCTGCCTCGACGCCGGGCTGAACATGTTCGACTCGGCCGACATCTACTCCGGTGGAGTGGCCGAGGAGATCCTGGGCCAGGCGCTCAAGGGCCGGCGCGAGCAGGCGATCATCTCCACCAAGGCCACCTTCCGCGCGGGCAAGAGCCCCAACGACGTGGGCTCGTCGCGCCACCACCTCGTCCGCTCCGTCGAGGGCTGCCTGCGCCGCCTTGGCACGGACTACATCGATCTCTTCCAGCTCCACGGCTTCGACGCCGTCACGCCCGTGGAGGAGACGCTCAACACGCTCGATGACCTCGTGCGCAGCGGGAAGATCCGCTACATCGGCTGCTCGAACTTCTCGGGCTGGCACCTGATGAAGTCGCTGGCGGTGTCGGAGCGGCACAACCTGGCCCGCTACGTGGCCCACCAGGCGTACTACTCGCTCATCGGGCGCGAATACGAGTGGGAGCTGATGCCGCTGGGCGTGGACCAGAAGGTCAGCGCCGTGGTGTGGAGCCCGCTGGGGTGGGGGCGGCTCACGGGCAAGATCCGGCGGGGCCAGCCGCTGCCGCCGGGCACGCGTCTGCAGAATGCCACGACGGCCGCGGGCGGCCCGCAGGTCGCCGAGGAGCACCTCTACAAGGTCGTGGATGCCCTGGACGAGGTGGCGAAGGAGACGGGCAAGACGGTGCCGCAGATCGCCCTGAACTGGCTGCTGCAGCGGCCCACGGTGGCCAACGTCATCATCGGCGCGCGCAACGAGGAGCAGCTGCGCCAGAACCTGGGGGCGATCGGCTGGAACCTCACCCCGGCGCAGGTGGAGAAGCTCGACGCGGCCAGCGCCACGCCTCCCGTCTACCCCTACTGGCACCAGAAGCAGTTCAAGGAGCGCAATCCCTTCCCGACCTCTTGAGGCACGCTCCACCGGGTTTCCCCGCCCCCTCGTGGAGGGAGCGGGGAGGCACATGGAAGGGCTGGAAAAGCGCGCGCCGCTCGGGCAATGAACGGGTGTGCGCATCGTCTCCTGGAACGTGAACGGGCTGAGGTCGGCCCACAAGAAGGGCTTCCTGGATTGGCTGGCGGCCGAGAAGGCCGACGTGGTGGGCGTGCAGGAGGTGCGCGCCCGCTCGGAGCAGCTTCCCGAGGAGGTCCGCGCGCCCAAGGGCTGGCGCACCACCCACTTCGTCGCGGCGGAGCGCCCCGGTTATAGCGGGGTGGGCCTCTTCGCGCGCAAGGGGCTGGACGATGTGGAGACGTTGCTGGGCGTGAAGGAGATGGACATCGAGGGCCGGCTCCAGGTGGCCCGTATCGGGCGCCTCACGGTGGTCAACTGCTACTTCCCCAATGGCAACGGGAAGGAGCGGGACAACAGCCGTGTCCCCTTCAAGCTCGACTTCTACCGGCGCCTCTTCGCGCGGCTGGAGAAGGGCCTGCGCGACGGCGAGCGCATCCTGGTGATGGGGGACTTCAACACGGCGCATCAAGAGATCGACCTGGCCCGCCCCAAGGACAACCGG
Source organism: Archangium violaceum Cb vi76 (assembly GCF_000733295.1). GTDB lineage: Bacteria > Myxococcota > Myxococcia > Myxococcales > Myxococcaceae > Archangium > Archangium violaceum. Next base: position 8,509 of record NZ_JPMI01000042.1, read on the forward strand.
GAGACGAGCGGCTTCCGCCCCGAGGAGCGCGAGGAACTGGACCGGTGGATCCGCTCGGGTTGGGTGGACACCTTCCGCCACTTCGAGAAGGGCTCGGGGCACTACAGCTGGTGGAGCCAGCGCTTCGGGGTGCGCGAGCGCAACGTGGGCTGGCGCCTGGACTACGTGCTGGCTTCGCCCGGGGTCATGCCCTATGTGAAGCGGGCGGCCATCCACCCCCACATCCTGGGCTCGGACCACTGCCCGGTGAGCGTGGATCTGGACCCCAAGGTCCGGCGCTGATAGGCCGGGAGGCACTTCATGAACGCTCTGCTCTCCATGTACGCGTGGCTGGAAACCGGCCTGGTGGCCCTGACGGGCTTCTGTCTCCAGGCGCCCCTGGTCATCACCTGGCCCTTCGACAAGCGCAAGGTGATCACCGGCCGGGCCTTCCGGCTCATCGGCGTCACCGCGGCCAGGCTCAACCCCTTCTGGAAGTTCGGCATCCACGGCAACCCGGTGCCCCCCGGTCCCCGGACCGTGGTGGTGAGCAACCACGAGTCCAACGCGGACCCGTTCCTCATCTCCTACCTGCCGTGGGAGATGAAGTGGCTGGGCAAGGCCTCGCTCTTCAAGATTCCCGTGGTGGGCTGGAGCATGTGGCTGGCCGGGGACATCCCCGTGCGCCGCGGCGAGAAGGACTCGGCCCAGGCCGCCATGGCCGTCTGCGCCCGCTGGCTGGACAAGGGCATGCCGGTGATGATCTTCCCCGAGGGCACGCGCTCCAAGACGGAGGATCTGCTGCCCTTCAAGGACGGCGCCTTCCGGCTGGCCATCGAGACGGGAGCCGACGTGCTGCCCATGGCGGTGAGTGGCACGCGCCGCGCCCTGCCCAAGCACTCGTGGCGCTTCGCCACCTCGCGTGCGCTGGTGACGGTGGGCACGCCCATCTCCACCAAGGGCATGACGCTCGCGGACGTGGAGCGGCTCAAGCAGATGGCCCGGGAGCAGATCCTCGCGCTCCGGGCCACGCTGATGCCGCTCACCGGGGTCGAGGGCGGAGCGCCCTCCGAGCAGGAGCGGGCCGTCACTCCTCCGTGAAGCGCAGCTCGCAGTCGCCCTTGAGCGGGCCGCTGAGGGCCGCTCCGATGAGCTTCTGGAAGAACTCCTCTCCGTTGAGGGTGATGGAGAGATCGTTCTTCTTCCCGGCGATGGAAGCCCCCTCGTCGGCCTGAATCCGTCCACCGATGGCGGGGGCGGTCACGGCGGACACGAGGGACCTGGACATGGTGTGTGGACTCCGGGAGAGCGGCCGCTCGAGGCGGCGCATCCCGTCCTACGGACGTCCCCACGAATGATTGCGGCGCTGTCCGAGGTGGCTTGCGGGGGATCGGACGCTCCGGGATTCAAGGACACCCCTCACGGTCCGGACGTGTTACGAGGAGGGGCTGCCGAGCTGGGGTCGTGCCGCGTGGGGATCCTCCCCGTCGGACCGAAGGCCCATCATCGGCGGCGCGAGAGCGGGTGGACGTTGGCGCAGGCGACGAAGGCGAAGTTTCCAGAGGCGGGACCCTTTCATCAGGCTCTCAAGACGCAGGTAGACCAGTACTTCAAGGACAGTGGGCGTCCGGCGCGCGATCTCCCGGGCATGTACGCCAAGACGGCGGCGCTGCTCGGTTGGTTCGCGGCTTCGTATGCCTTCCTCGTCTTCGTGGCGGATGGGGTGGGCAGCGCGCTCCTCGGGTGCGTGTCGCTCGGGCTGGCGATGGCGGGGATCGGCTTCAGCGTCCAGCATGATGCCAACCATGGCGGCTATTCGGAGCGGCGGTCGATCAACCGGCTGCTCGCCCTGACGCTCGATGTGCTCGGCGCCTCCTCCTACGTGTGGAGTTGGAAACACAACATCTTCCACCACAGCCATCCCAACGTGGCCGGGCTCGACGCGGACATCAACATCCAGCCCTTCTGCCGGGTCGCTCCGAGCCAGCCGCTGCGTCGGGCCCATCGCTTCCAGCACCTCTACATCTGGATGCTCTACGGGCTGCTCGCGGTGAAATGGCAGTTCGTCGATGACTTCAAGGACGTGCTCTCCGGCCGGGTCGGACTGCAGAAGATGCCCCGTCCCACCGGGCGGAAGCTGGCCGAGGTCCTCATCGGAAAGCTGTTCTTCTTCAGCTGGGCCCTGGTGTTGCCCGCCTTCTTCCATCCCGTGTGGAAGGTCCTGCTCTGCCACGCCCTGACGTCGTTCATCCTCGGGCTCACGCTCGCGAGCGTGTTCCAGCTCGCGCACTGCGTGGAGGAGGCGGACTTCCCCGAGGTGCCAGAAGGGGGTGGCGACTTCGCGCGCGAGTGGGCCGTCCATCAGGTGGAGACGACGGTCGACTTCGCGCGCGGCAACCGGTTGCTGTGTTGGTACCTCGGCGGGCTCAACTTCCAGGTGGTGCACCACCTGTTCCCGCGCGTCTGCCACCTGCACTACCCGGCGCTCTCGCGCATCATCGAGAAGACGTGTCTGGAGCACGGCGTGCGCTACCGCGCCCAGGACAACGTGCGCACGGCCCTGGGGAGCCACGTGCGCTGGCTCAAACGAATGGGCCGACCCCTGGCCGTGGAGGCGATGTGATGAAGGATGAGGCTCTGGAGAAGGTCCGCTTCGGGCGTGCGCAGAAGTTCCGGCTCTCCTCGAAAGGAAGCGAGGCCGTGTCGGCGTATACCCTCATGGTCGAGAAGGCACGGGCTGGCTCGGGGCGCGCCCAGTTCGACGCGGCCCGGAGTGATTGGAGCGGGCCTCGCGGCCTGTCTTCCGAGGATGGTCTCTATCTCGTGGAGTTCGGGGTGGGCGAGCGGACGCTCTCCGAGGTGACACGCAACCTCGAGGACTGTGCCAGCCCGAAAGAGATCAAGGCAGCGGTCGAGCGCCTGCTGGAGTGCGGCATGCTCGAGCCGGTGTCCGTACCAGTCCCGCCTCCCGTGCAGCCGCGCCGCTACTGGTAGGCCGCCGAGCCTGGACCCGGGGGCTGGTTGTCCATTCGACGGCCTACATGGTCCGCCGTGCGATTCAGACTGGCCAACTCCGTAGCGAAGTTGACCCTGGCCGTCCCAGGCGGCGGGTGAGGGGAGGGGGAGGCGATGGGGGCGTTCAGGGGACTCTGGTTGGGGGTGCTGCTCGTGCCCCTGGCCGCGTTCGCGCAGGACGTATTCGAGAATGTCACGAACTTCAGCCAGACCCGGAGCACGTCCCGTGAACCCACGGTGGCGCTCGTGGGGGCGCATGTCTTCACCGCGTGGATCGACATGCGGACGGGGTATGGGGACGTCTACTTCCGGCAGAGCTCGAACCGGGGCCAGAGCTTCGGCGTGGCCCGGAACCTGAGCGACAGCCATCCCACGCGGGCCTCGGACGTCCGGATGGCCCGGGTCGAGGGCCACGTCTACGTCGTCTGGGCCGAGGCGGGCATCCGCTTCCGGGTGAGCCACGACTCCGGGGAGACCTTCGGTCCCATCCAGGTGCTGAGCGAGCGCGGCCGGGAGCCCCACCTCGCGGCCAGCGGCGGGAACGTCTACGTGGCCTGGAGCGGCCAGGACGGCGGCCTCTTGCTGCGGGCCAGCCGTGACTCCGGCGATTCCTTCGTGCCCCCCATCGCGCTCAGCGAGCAGGCGAAGGACGGCGATCTGGACCTCGCGGCGGACGGCGCCTCCGTTCATGCCGTCTGGGACGATGGCTCCCAGGTGTTCCTACGCCGGAGCCTGGACGAGGGCCGCTCGTTCGCGCCCACGCAGGTGCTCGATGCGGGGAGTGCCCCGTCGGAGGACGCGAGGCTCGCGCTGATGGGGGCGGGCGTGTTCGTCGTCTGGCGGGAGGGCAGCGGCTGTGACAGTGAGATCGTCTTCCGCCGGAGCACCACGCGCGGTGAGAGCTTCGAGCCCATCCTGAATCTCAGCCAGAACAGCGTGGCCTCGTTGGATCCGCTGCTCAAGGTGAGTGACCCGCACGTCTACGTCCTCTGGAAGGAGAAGGTGGCGGGCGAGACGGACATCTTCTTCACGCGGAGCGTGAACATCGGGGGGACCTTCGAGGCGCCCAGGAACCTGAGCCAGACCCCGGGCAAGTCTTCGCAGTACGCGATCTCCTCCTCCGGTGGTGCTGTCCGCATCGTCTGGCGCGATCGGTCCGAGGGCGGGGGCGACATCTTCTATCGCTCCAGCGCGGACCGGGGTGCGAACTTCGGGCCGATCCAGAATCTGAGCCAGTCCCCCGGGAAGTCGACCTCGCCCGTCATCATCTCCTCGGGCAAGGCCGCCGAGGTGCATGTCCTCTGGGAGGAGGACCTCCCCGGCAACCGGGAGAGCTTCTACCGCCGGGGAGTGTTGGGACCCTGAGCCTCAGCCGCCCACGAGCTCGCGCAGCCGGGAGACGAAGCCGCGCACGTCCTCCTCGGTGGTGTCGAAGGACGTCATCCAGCGCACCTCGGAGATGGACTCGTCCCAGACGTAGAAGAAGGCGTGCTCCTGCATCCGGGGGATGAGCTCCCTGGGCAGGGTGGCGAAGACGCCGTTGGCCTGGGTGGCCCGGGTGATGCGCACCCTGGGCACGGAGGAGACCTCCCGGGCGAGCAGCGCCGCCATGGCGTTGGCGTGGCGCGCGCTCTTCAGCCAGAGGTCATCGGAGAGGAGCGCCTCGAACTGGGCGGCCACGAAGCGCATCTTCGAGGCGAGCTGCATGCCCTGCTTGCGCAGGAAGCGGAAGTCCGGCGCGAGCTTGGGCTCGAAGACGACCACGGCCTCGCCCAGCATCAGGCCAATCTTGGTGCCGCCGAACGAGAGCACGTCCACGCCGCAATCGGTGGTGATGGCGCGCAGCGGAACGCCGAGCGCGGCGGCGGCGTTGGAGATGCGGGCGCCGTCCATGTGCAGGTACATCCCATGGCGGTGCGCCAGGTCCGCGAGCGCGCGGAGCTCCTCGGGGGTGTAGACGGTGCCCATCTCCGTGGATTGGGAGATGGAGATGACGCGGGGCTGCACGTGGTGCTGGTCACCCAGGCCGCGGATGCGCGGCTCCACCAGTGCCGGGGTCAGCTTGCCGTCCGGGGTGGGGATGTCCACCAGCTTGCAGCCCGTGGCCTTCTCCGGGGCGCCGCACTCGTCCACGTTGATGTGCGCGGACTCGGCGCAGAGGATGGCGTGGTAGGGCTTCAGGAGCGTGCTGAGGCCCAGCACGTTGGCGCCGGTGCCGTTGAAGACGAAGTGCACGTCCACGTGCGAGCCCAGGTGCTCGCGGAATTTCGCCACCGCGCGCTCGGTCCACGGGTCGCCGCCGTACGCCAGGGCGTGGCCCACGTTGGCCCTGGCAATGGCCTCGAGGATCGTCGGGTGGATCCCCGCGTTGTTGTCGCTGGCAAAGCCTCGCTTCGGATTCATTCGGTTGTCCGCTCCTGTCGTTCCCGTGCTCAGGGCCGGCCGTGCTGCGCCTTGCCCTGCTTGAAGAGTTCCTGCTCCGCCTTCTCGCGCGGGTGGTTTCCCGCCAGCCTCGCGTCGATGGCCAGCTTCAGCTCCACGTCCGGCCGGGAGAACACCGCCGCCGCCGCCTGCTCCAGCACCACGTCTCCCGCCGCCTTCGCCAGCACCCAGTCCGATATCTCGGGCTGGACCCGGGCCCGCTCGCGCGCGTGCTCGGCCGCTTCCTTCAGCTCCGGCTGCGCCCGCAGCGCCGCCGCCACTTCCGCGCCCGCGGGTCCCGTCAGCGCCCGGTGCAGGATCGTCCCCATGCCATGGGTGCGCCGCTCCTCCTTCCACGCCTTGCCCAGTGCCTCGGACTTCGCCGCCCCATGCTCCAGCGCCACGGTGGCCAGCGCCCACTCCAGGGATCTGCTCTCGCCGAACTGGGGCCAGAGCTTCGCGGCCTCGCGGTAGGCCTCCACCATCGGGGCGAGCTGCTCCGGCTTCTCGTCGAAGTAGTGCTGCTTGTCACGTGCCTCGCCCAGCAGGTGCCAGGCCGCCGCGATCGTGGGCGCGTGGTTCGTCTGCTTCGCCCGCTTCAGCGTCGCCTCGGCCCAGGCCGCGTGCTGGGTCATCCACTTGCGGACCTGGGCGTCCATCTCACCCGACTCCCACTTCTTGCGGGTCAGCATCCCGGAGCTTCCCTCGAAGGACGGCAGCGTCTCCAGCCGCCTGGCCAGCGACGTCAGGCCCTGCGTGTCCTGGTGCCACCGCAGCCACCGCACCTGGCGCTCCCAGGCCGAGGCCTTCCCCGGTGACAGGGTCTGCTCCTGCTGGCTCAGCTCCTGGCCCCGGCGCAGGGAGGGGTCCGCATCCAGCGCCCGCAGCACCTCCTCGCGCAGCGGGCCCTCGAGCAGCACTCCGAGCAACTCCCGCGCCTCGTCATCCCGCAGGTGCAGCGCCTTGGTACGCACGAAGCGCTCCAGGACGGTGATCTTTCCCAGGTACTCCAGTGCGTCCGCGAGGTTGCCCACCACCAGGGAGTTGTCCGGCGCCAGGCGTATCGCGTCCTCCAGGTACTTCACCGACGAGCGCAGGTGCGTCACGTCTCCCGTCGCCCGGTAGCGGCCCATGAGGGCGGTGGCCGTGTTGTTGGCGGCCGTCGAGTTGTGCTTCGCCTCGCGGGCCCGGAAGGCCACGTTCTTCGCCAGGGCGCGATCGGCGTCCTCCAGCCGGCCCTCGCGCAGGGCCCGGTAGGCCTCCACCTGCAGCAGATCGTCCTGGATGGCCGGTGAGCGCGGATCGCTCTTGCGCAGCCACTTCTCCTCCTCGTCCTCGTCCGTGGCCATGCGGGCCAGGAGGATGGCCGCGCTGTACTTCATCTCCGGTTCCGTCGCGGTGTCGTACACCTCCTCGCAGAGCGGCTGGGCCAGGTCGAGCCGATCCAGCTCGCGGTAGACGTGGACCACCTGCAGCGTGAGCGACGGCTCCTTGCGCTCCACCACGCCGCGCAGCTCCTTGTCGCCTTCCTCGCTCCGGCCGAGCCGGTGGTACACCTGCCCCAGTCCCAGGTGGAAGCGTGGATCGCCCTCGGCGTCCTGGCGGATGGAGAGGAAGACGCGCTCGGCCTCGCCCAGCAGGGTCTGGCGTGCCTCGCCTTCCGTCTCGTTGGCCCGCATCAGCTTCACCATGCCCAGCATGAGCGAGGCAGGCACCACCGCCTGGTGACGCAGGTACTCCTCTCGCAGCTTCTCCAGGCCGGGGTCCGACTCCATCTGCTCGGACAGCCACTCACCGAAGATCTTCCGCTGCTGATCCTCGCTGCCGGAGGCCACCTTCAACCGGTTCTCCACCTCGGCGGGGAGCTGGCCCGAGCGCGCCCGGGCAACGAGCCGCTCCTGCAGCGCGTCCGCCGCCTCCTCGTACTTGCGCTGCACGCGCTGGAAGGACTCCAGGCGATCGGCGACGTAGGACGAGAGCACCGCATCCGCCTCCGCCAGCTGTCCCAGGTCGCGGTGGCAGAGACCGAGCATCATCTGCGCATCGCCCGTGAGCCGCCCCACCGGCCCGAGCGCCGTCAGGGTGGCCAGGGCCTCCTTCGCCTCACCCCGGGCACGGGCCAGGCTGGCCATCGCCACGGCCAGCTCCTGGTTGCCAGGGGATGCCTTCAGGGCCTGGGCGATCTTCTTCTCGTCGCCCTCCTCGATGAGCGCCTTGTCCTTCGCGTTCGTGGCGGAGGCCGCCTCCAGCCGCTCGCGGTAGAGGGCCACCTTGTCGCCGCGGGACGTGTGCTGGTCCTTGTGCTTCGTCCACGCCTCCACGTCGCTGGAGGCCTCCAGCCACAGAGAGGGTGCCTCGCCGAAGGTGTCGATGATGGCCTCGGCCGCGTCCAGCGACTCCTTCCCGGGGAGCCCGACGTAGAGCGAGAGCGCCCGCAGGGGCTGGTCCTTCACGAGCCGCTGTGCCAGGCCTCGCATGAGCGCCACCCGCCGCTCCTTCAGCGCGGGAGTGCCCGCCACCCGCAGCGCGTTGTCCACCACCGTGAGCGCCGCCCGTGCGTCCGTCATCGTCTCCTGGCCGATCTCCCGGGCGCAGGCGTCGAGGCGCTCACCGAACCGGTCCGAGGGGGCACCGCTGATCGCGCTGGAGGGCAGGGTGCTGATGCCCGTCACCACGCGCCCCACCGCCTCCACCGAGTCCTTCGTGCAGGGCGTGGGCAGGCCCGCGAGGCTCAGGCGCACCACGGCGTCCGCCGCTCCGGCCCGCGCCGGCTCCTCCGTGTGCGCGTCGATGACGGAGCGGTATCGCTCGATGGCCTGCTCGCGCGAGAGGGTGGCCTCCGCCTTCTGGGCGTCCTCCAGCGCCAGCCGCGCCAGCCGCTCCGGCGAGTTCAGGTAGCCGTCCACGCCCGACCAGAGCAGCAGGCCCGCGGCACCGGCGAGCATCAGCCGCTGCCACACGCGCGTCACGGGGCCGAGCGACTCCTTGGCGTAGAACTGGTACGCGTTGCCTTCCACCTCGCGCACCCGGTAGGCCGTCAGCGGGAACACGGGGATGAAGATCAGGCTGATGAAGTACGTGGCCACATAGGTGCCGTCCGGGGCCTCGTCGCGCTTGCCGTACAGCCCCACGCCGCAGCCGTTGATGCGGAAGAGGGTGGGGGCGCCATTGAGGGGACGCGAGCCCCGCAGCGCCGTCCGGGCCGCCGTTTTCAGCGTGGGCTGGCGGGTGTCCTTCACCACGCGCTTGAGCAGGGTGTCCGCCTTGTCGAAGCGGCCCTTGCCCAGCAGCCACCCCGCGTACTCGAAGCGGCAGAAGACGTCGGGCTCGGCCAGTCCGGCCTCGAGCTCCGCGCGTTGCGAGGCGTCCTCGGACACCTTCAGGGCCTTCTCCAACAGGCGGCGGCAACCCTCGGCGCTGCCCGTGGCGTGCAGGAGCGCGGCGACCCGGCCGGCCACGCCCGCCACCCGCTTGCGCACGAGCACCTTCATCTCGGCCTCTTCGGCCTCCTCCAGCGCGCCGGGCAGGCCGTCGATCACCCGCTCCATTCCCTGACGCACCATGTCCACGCGGACCTTCATGCTGTTCCAGTCCGTCCGCTCCGGATCCGGCTCCAGCACATCCTCGGCGAGCAACCCCGCGACATGGCGGATGTCCTCGGCCAGCGTGTTCAAGCGCTCCATCGTTCCCCCCTCCAGGGACTGAATGAGCGCGGGACCATAGGCGATACGCCGGGTGGGGAGCGAGCCCCCCGCACGCCAGGCGCCACTCTTGCAGGGTCCACCGGGTGGAGCCCGGGGAGGGGCCCTCACTTGGACATGACGACCCACCGGCGCGACCTCGCCATCTGGGGCTACGCCTTCGGCTATTTCGCCTGCTACGCGCCCTACAGCGCGCTCACCAAGGCGCTTTCACAGGGAGCGTTGGACGGGATGACGCGCGGTGTCTCCGGCTTCGAGCTGCTGCCGTGGAGCACGCTCGCCTCGGGGGTGGGGATGTTCCTCTTCCTCACCGCCCGGGGCTGGTGGCAACACGCGAGCACCCGCACGATCCTGGGCGTGCGGGTGCCGTTCCCCGGCCCGTGGACGTTCCTCTCGGGGCTGTGCTCGGCCGCCATCATCGCCACCACCACGCTGGCCTATACCTTCAGCGGCACGTCCATCGTCTTCATGATGTTGCTCATGCGCGGCGGCGTGCTCATCCTCGCGCCGCTGGTGGACGTGATGAGCCGGCGCCGGGTGGCGTGGCCTTCGTGGGTGGCGCTCGGGTTGAGCTTCGCGGCCGTGGCCGTGGCCACCGCGCCCGGCGTGGATGCCCGCGTCACCGCGGCGGCGCTGGTGGACCTGGGCGTGTACCTGCTCGGCTACTTCATCCGGTTGCGCTTCATGAGCCGCCTGGCCAAGTCAGGGGAGCCCTCGGTGGGCATCCGCTACTTCGTCGAGGAGCAGATGGTGGCCACCCCGGTCCTCGTGGCGGTCCTGGCCGTGGGGGCGCTCATCGGCGAGGGGCCCGTGCTCTCCGACATCCGCCACGGCTTCACGGAGCTGTTCTCGCGCGGGCGGGTGCTCGAGGAGCTGCTCGTGGGCGTGCTGTCCCAGGGCACCGGCATCTTCGGAGGCCTCATCCTGCTGGACCACCGGGAGAACTCCTTCTGCGTCCCGGTGAACCGCGCCTCCAGCATCATCGCGGGCGTGGTGGCCACCGGGCTGCTCTCCGCGCTGCTCGGAATGCCGGGAGCGGGCACCCGGGAGATGGTGGGCGCCGCGCTCGTGATGGGGGCCATGCTGGTGCTCGGCCTTCCCACGGTGCTCGCGGCCCGCCGGGCGGCGAAGCGGGCCGCTGGACTCCCGGAGGCCGGGGCCGGCGCTCCGGAGCGGTGAGCCTACTTCTCCTCGGTCACGTGCAGGGTGAGGACGGGGCAGTGGGCCCGGGCGATGACCTTCTGGGCCACGCTGCCCAGCAGCAGCCTCGGCAGGCCCCGGCGGCCGTGCGTGCCCATGACGATCAGATCGAACCCACCCGTCTCGGCCACGCGCAGGGTGGCCGCGGCGGGCTCGCCCACCTCCAGCCGCTGGGTGATGGGACCTGGGGCGTTGACCGAGCCGATGAGCGTGGTCAGCTCCTTGCGGGCCGCCTCGAGCGCCGTCTTCTCCAGCGACTGGGGATTCCAGCCCGGCGCGGCCACCAGGAGATCCGGCGCCACGTACTGGGGCGGCTCCCAGGCATGCAGCACCTCGATGGAGGCACTGAACGGTCTGGCGAGCTGCACCGCGTAGTCGATGACGGCCTTGGAGCCCTCCATCAGGTCCACGGGTACGAGGATGCGAGAAGGCGTGGGCATCGGTATTCCCTCCGTTGTGGCCCGGGCCCCGGCGTGGGGCGGGCGATCTGTCTCTTCCTCCCTGGAAGATGCATGCCAGGGCCGCTTCACGCACCGTGTGGAGTTGGTGCGCAAACTCTTCCGTGGAGTGCTGAACGGGGCGCAAGCCTTGCGCGTGACGGAGGCCTGCCCCGAGGGGTGGGGGCGAGGCCCGGAAGGTGTCGGAAATGAAAAACGGCGGCCCCGTGAGGAGCCGCCGCCGGTTCCCACGCCCCCAGAGGCGCGCGGGAGCTCATGAGGCTGGGATTACAGGCCGATCTCGGCCAGGCGGGCGCGGATGGCCGTGGCCTCGACGCCCCGGTTGGAGGCGCTGGTGCTGTAGTTGGAGCCGACGCCCACGTGGTGCAGGCCGATCACGAGGTGCGCGTTGGCCGCGCCCGCGCCCGCGAGCACCGGCGAGCCGGAGGAGCCGCCCAGCGTGTCCGCGTTGTAGGACAGCTCGTTGCTGGTCACGTTGGTGTTGAGCACGCTGCCCGGCGAGTACTTCTTGTTGGGCACGCAGCTCGGGGTCGCGTTGTAGTCGCAGTTCTGGTGGAGGACGTACATCGCGGAGCCGTTGGCCGCGTTGGCGCTGGCCACCGTCAGCTTCCCGTACACCTGGCCGGGCAGGTAGCCGTTGAGGGCCTTGCAGGTGAGGACGGTCATGTCCTCGGCCGTCCAGGTGCGCACGAAGGTGGAGCAGTCGTACCAGATGCGGCTGGAGGAGGCGACGCCGTTCTCGTAGTTGAAGGACACCCGGGCGCCCACGGCCTCGGAGGCGCTGCCGATGCAGTGGTTGTTGGTGACGATCTTGTCGTTGGCCACCAGCCACGCGGTGCAGCGGCTGCCCACGGCGGGGATGGACAGGTAGCCCACCGCCTTGGAGCGGGTGCGCTGGGTGCTGGTGGAGCTCAGCGACGTGACCTCCGACCAGTTCACCGAGCCGACGATGACAGGGGACTCCACCGAGGCCGCATCGGCGTTCGGAACGTCCTCGGGCAGCTCGGCCACACCACAACCCGTCAGACCCACCACCAGGAACGCACGGACAAGCTTCAGGCTCATAAAGGGGTTCTCTCCGTCGCGCGGGGAAGTGCGCGCGGGCCGTGCTGATGGCACTTGTCGTGCCAAGCCCCCAGGTGGCCGTTTTCCCTCGGGCCGGCTCCTCCTGGATGGGCTCCAGGTGGTGCGTCCACGCTCCTGTCTCTGGGTTGCAGATGTAAAAGGACTGCACAAAGCCGGGAGAAACCCGAATCGGCACCGGACCTTAGGGGCTCCAACCGACTGTCCTGAAGCAGAACATCATGCTTTCTGGGATTCGTACTGAAAACGGACAATTCACGCGGTCCGTCCGGGGAGCGGGGGGCCGCCCGGGAGGGCGCCTGTCCCGACGCGCCATGTGGGGGTGGGGCGAGGTGCCTAGCTTTCCTCTTTGGCGAGCCAAGGAGGAGCCCATGCGTCCACCCATCGATTCGGGCACGGTCCTCATCACCGGGGCCTCCTCGGGAATTGGCCGGGAGATCGCCCGTCAGCTCGCCCGGAGGGCCCGGACGCTGGTGCTGGTGGCCCGCCGGGAGGAGCGCCTGGAGGCCTTACGCCACGAGCTGCACGCGCGCAACCCCACCCTGGGTGTGATGGTGGAGCGGTGCGACCTGGCCCATCCGGACGAGGTGGACTCACTGCTGGACTCGCTGCACCGGCACCTGGTCCGCGTGGACGTGCTGGTGAACAACGCCGGCCTGGGGGACTACAGCCTCTACGAGCAGGAGAGCTGGGCACGCATCCACCAGATGTTGCAGGTGAACGTGACGGCGCCCCTGCTGCTCACCCACCGGTTGCTGCGGCTCATGGTGGAGCGCAAGCGCGGCGGCATCCTCAACATCAGCTCCGGTGGGGCGCGGGCCTTCGTCCCGGGATTGGCCGTCTATGCCGCCACCAAGCACTTCCTCGATGGATTCACCGAGTCACTGCGGCTGGAGTTGATGGGCACGGGGGTGGTGGTGACGCAGGTGGCCCCCGGGCCCGTGGACACCGAGTTCAGCGAGGTCGCGGGGACCCAGGAGCGCGCGGGCAGGGCTCCGGCGTGGATGCGCATTTCCGCCGCGCGGTGTGCCCGCGAGGCCATCGAGGGATTCGATCGCGCACGGCCGCTCGTGCACCCGGGGTTGGCGTACCGGTGGATGATGCGGCTGTCCTCGCTCATGCCTCGGGGCATGCTGCGGGCCGCGGGCCTTCCGGCCGCCAGACAGCTCCGGTATGGCACCTCGTTGCTGGAGCCCGCTCACCCGGACACCGGCCAGCGCGTGCTGCTGGCCGGGGGTCCCGAGGAGGCGTGACAGTACGGCAAGGATCGCCATGTGATGTCACGGCGCGATGTAGAGCCGTCCGCTTGCTGAGTACCTGTCCATTGGGACGGGTTGCACGGTCTCGACGTAGCCCTGAAGGGCTGGGGCAACGTGGTATTGCCGATTCGAGACACGCGGGCGGGCTCGCATCAAAGCCCCGGCCCCTCGGCCAGCGCTGGGAAGGTCACGTTGCCGAGAGTGACAAGCCGGAGCCCATCTGCCTCCCAGAGCTTCAGGGTGAAGGGGCCCACGGTCTGCACGTTCTCGGTCTGCACTTCGATGTAGAGAGTGAGCGGTTTGCGTGGATGAAGGGGCCTTGGCTGCCAGATGGAACCCTCCAGTTCTTCACCCTTCGGACCTACGAGCTTCGCTCCTTGGGTCATCCAGGGCGCCGCATCATCCGGAGCCTTCAAGTCCACCCGCACGAGCATCCTCCCAGGAGCCCGGCAGGTGATGACCCGTCGCACGGACAGCGCTGCTTTCGGGCGAAGGAGAAAATCAGCATTGGAGCAGGGGATGCCCCGCTCGTCCATCATGCCGGAATCGAACAGGCCAGCGAGCCCATCCGGCCTATCGCGTTCCGTGCGCAGCCGCTCGTTCTCCGCGCGCAATCTCGCATTCTCCTCGTAGGACTTCTTCAACTCGGCTTGGACGGACTCCACCGGACGCGGATTGCGGAAGATCCTCACCTGCCGCTCCCCTATCGCGGGATGAACGATCAGCCGGAAGGTTGTGCAGGCGGGAGCTGCGTCATCCGCGAAGCACACCGTCACTTTGCTGGGCTTCTCACCGCGTATCTCTTCGGAGGGAACGAGCGTGAGGGTGCGCTTCCCAGGGTCCGCGACTTCGAAGCGCTCGCGGCCTTCCAGCGTCAGCCCATCCGCTCGTAGGTCCGAGTCGAAGACAAAGGTGGTGGTCTGTCCCGGACTGATCTGAACTTCGGAGACTTCGGCAGTTCCGTCCGCCGTCAACTCGATGCAGCGGCCTTCCGCTTCTCCTCGCGGAGGACATGTCTGCGCGGTGGCGGAAGACCCCGTGACAAGCAGCAGCATCAGCAACGCAACAGGAGACGAATCAAACACGGGACACCCACTCCAGGGCAGGAACGGTGCCCGCCTGTACCACGTCTCCGGACCCGGTTGTGCCCGGGCCTTCCACTTCCATCCGCTTCCCCGGCGCTTACTCGAAGCTACTGACGGCCTTCACATAGTTCGTGGACCAGATGCGAGCAGAGCCCGGGCTGTCACCTCGCTCGCGGATGATGGCGCCTCTGCCACCCTTGAACTCGTCCCGCATCTCGAAGCACACCGGGAACGGCTGCCCGTCCCCCTCCAGGTCGCGCGCTTCGGTGAACCGGCCGTATACGCGCCCCTCGCCAATAGTGAGGGTCCCGGACAGGAAGATGATGCCGCCTGATTCCCTCGGTCGGCGGGGCCCTAACTGGGCGGAAGTGGAGCCTTCGCGAACGGTAATGACCTGGGCGCTGTCTTCCGGATTGAGGTAGGCGCCGAAGCTCTGTCCGATGCGAACGCCGAGCTTATCCGCCATGGCCTCGACCGCACCTGCCGGACACGGAGCAGGTTCCGGAGTGGGCCGCACTTGCTGGGGGGGAGGGCATCCGGTCAGCGCATTGCAAACCAAGCCCGTACCGATGAGCTTGGCCGCGCGTCCGAGAACCTTCTGCTTCTTCTCCTGGGGCGTCTCGCTGGTGTCCTTGCGAAGCATCGTGATCATCACAGGCGCAGAGATGGAGCCCATCGCGGGCTCGGCGCCTTCTCCGCTTGGAGGATCCTGCGGCTTCGCGGAGTGCGCCACTTCACGACCGGACTCGGCTTGTCGAGTGGGAGTGGCCTCGGATGACGTGTGGAGTGGAGCCGCCCCAGGGGGAGAGCGCACCGAAGTGGCGAACAGGAGCGTGCCGAGCACCACAGCCGCGCCCCCCGCTGCTGCGGCGAAACGAGAGCGACGACGCGACACCGGAGGGGTCGGAGCTGCTGCCGCTCGTGGCGCTTCGAAAGGGGCCGGGGCTTGGGATGCAGGAGGCGCAACCGGCTCCGGGACAGGAGCAACAGCAACAGCGGACACATTCTCTTCCGGGATGGCGGCGAGAACTTCGGCCTCGGGAACAGGAGCCGGAACCTTCTTCGGTGGCTTCCGGCCTCTCCGCCGCTCTTTCTTCAGCCAACGTCGAAGCCAGCGCTTCGAGTCGGCCACATCCACCAGCGCGGGATCTTCCTCGGTCGTCCTGTTGTGAGGCGTGTCCGGCTCGAACAGCGGTAGGTCCCAACTTGCGTCAGCTTCGGCTTCAGCCATCGCCGCATCGAGCGCCGTACAGAAATCAACCACGCTCCCGTAGCGCGCCGCCGGGTCCTTCTCCAACATCCGCATGCAGATGTCCGAGAGCGCTCGCGGCACGCGGGGATTGAGAACGTGCGGCGCCAAGGGCGTCTGGTGGAGGATGCGTTCCGCGAGTCCTCCCTCTTCTTCGTCCTCCCGGTCCCCGAACGGAAGGATGTCCGTCAGCAGCCAATAGAACGACACCCCGAGGGCCCAAAGTTCGTCCGCTGGGCTGTAGTCGTAGCTCCCGGAATCGTTCTCTCTGCTGAAGCGCCACGCCTCCGGGGCGCGGAACTCGATGGTTCCTGGCGGAAGACGCGAAGTGGTGAGGGCTGGGGAACCCGTGAGCGTGCTTACCCCGAAGTCGATCAGCAGTGGTCTCGCGTTCCCATCCCGGATGATGACGTTATCGGGCTTGAGGTCCCTGTGCATGACGCCTTGCCGGAGCACTTCTCCGAGCGTCAGCCCGATATCAAGCACGATGCGTGCGGATCTGCGCGCCGATGGGTTCTCCTCCGAGGCATACGTCTCCAGGGTCCGGCCCCCGGCGAACTCCATGACGATGTAGGGGTGACCGATGATGGGGTCAGGCCAGTATCCGCATCCGAAGAAGCGGACGACATCGGGATGATCCAGGTGGTTCAGGATGCCCATCTCGCGCCTGGCACGGTCATTCAACAAGCGGCCCCGGAGGATCTTGACCGCGTAGAACCGCCCGGCCTGCTCGGCCTTGTAGACGTAGCCGTAGCTCCCGCTGCCGAGCGTCTCGATGATGTGGTAACCCCCGACCATCTCTTTGAGTTCCGGCAGCCTGTAGACCAATCCCACGACGCACCTCCGAGAATGCCGAGCCTACCAGCCTCGTGGAGAACGAGCTGCACGCCGCAAGCCCCGGTCCCCCGTCCATCGTGGTAGACGGCCACCATGGACGAAGAACTTCAGCGCTCTCTCGGAGAAGTTGCCCGCGCTGCTCGGGAGCGCCTTGGACTCACTCAAGCTCAGGTGGCTCAGAAGGTGGGGCTCGTTCCAGGTGTCTACGGACGGATCGAACGTGGCGACATGATGCCATCCGTCCCGAGCCTGCGGCGAATCAGCATCGTCTTGGGCATCTCGTCCGACGCGCTGATGGGAGTGAGCCCTTCTCAGGTCGCGGCCACGGTGGATGAAGCACCCCCAGATGGGAGCCTCTCCCCGGAGCTGCGGCGCATCGTCCATCAGCTCCGGACATGGTCGCCGAAGCGCTTGAAGGTGCTCAGCAAGGTTCTGACCGTCCTCGCTTCCTCGTTCGAGGATTGAACCAGGTAGAGCCATCCGCCTACTCGGCTTGAGCATCTGGCTGTTGCGCTGTGTGTCTCACCAGCGCATTGGCGGTGCTGAGCATGACGGATACCTGTGCAGCGTCCATGCGGCGAATCGTTCTCACCAGTCGGCGCAGCTCGGGCGGATCATCTGCCTCGGGTTCAGGCTCCTTCAGCCACGAAGGAGCCTTCTCGATATCGAGTCCCAAGACAACGTTCGCATCGAGGCGAAGCACACGGCACAACCTGCGAAAGGTCGCAACGCTCGGGAGTAGGTATCCTCGCTCAATCCGACCGAACACTTCGGTGACGATGCCAACGCGGTCCGCGACATCCGCCTGGGTCAGCTCAGTCTTCTTGCGAGCTTCGCGCACGACCGCTGCCAGATGGGTCATCAACTTCTTCTTGTCGTTCTGCCTGCTCGTTCTACTCGGCCCAGGGGTTACTGGACGCTCAGCGCTTTCGGCCACGGGAGGACTCCAATCTCGACAGGGTGCGCTGCTTTCCGCTTGAGGGCGGATGCTTTCTTGAGGATGTCGGCCAGTTCCGCTGCCGCCTCGGTAGCGCCGAAAGGCTGGCGGAGACTGCGTAGATACGTGCGGAGGTCATCACGCATCTCAGCAGCCGACTGGTAACGCTCGGCAGGGTCACTCCGAAGAGCCCGGTGAGCTATTTGCTTCAGAGGGGCCGGGGCTTTGTGGGCGATGCGCTCCACATCTTCGGGACCGAAGCGCAGGAGACGATCCGCCAGAACCTCGATGGAAGCCCACGCCGACTGCTCGGCCTTCACGCCGGAGACGAGCCGAAGCGCGCGCTTGGAGACTTCGGGTGGCAGCGTGTCCAGAGGGTCGAGCGGATGGTTCCCCGCGATGATCTCCAGCAGCACGAGCCCGAGCGAGAAGATGTCCGCCCTGCTGTCGATACCCCTGGGTGAGAGAAGACCGGCTCGGCCCTTTTCGGAGATGGAGCGAATGATCTCCGGAGCCGCGTAGGCGAAGTTCCCTCGGAGCACCTTCGGTGGCGTGGGCACGCGGCCCAACAGCTCGGAGAACGCGGCACCGAAATTCGTGAGCTTCACGCGACCGTTCCGTCCAAGGCGGATGGCCATGGGACCTACGGCACGGTGAATGATGTGAAGCGGGCGGCCTCTCTCGTCCTCACAGTGATGGGCGTAGTCGAGAGCGTTGGCTACTTCGGCGGCGATGAAGGTGGCGAAGGCAGGCGAGAGCTTCCGAGCCAGCAGCAGCGCTGAGCCGATGACCGTGGCCAGGAACGCACCTGTTGTGTGCTCCATCGCCACGAAAGGGGCGTCCTGATACTCGGCGAGCCGGAGAACGCGGCCGATCCTCGGGTGATGAAGGTGCTCGGCGAGTTGGACTTCCTCGATTACTCGGGTTCGACCCTCGCGTCCTTCAGGGACCTCTACCTGCTTCAGGACAACGAGCCTACGAGGCGCCTTCTCCTTCAAGGGCCTGCACCTCGCCAGCCACAGGGTGTCGTAGTCCACGTGTTCGAGGAGGGATCGAAGCACCTCGTAGCGGAACCCGTCCGACTCGAAGGTGAAGCGCCCTCTCTCCGTGGGCGGGAGGTCAAATCCGGCCATGTGGTCTCCTGTGTGGTGCGGATCGCTTGAGAGGAACGAAGGTCCCCATTGGTTACATGAAAAGTGCTCCAATACGTACCATGAAAGGGCGGAAAAATGGAAGCCGCCTTACTGGGTAGGTCAGAAGGCTGGGGTAACCGGTAGGAGTAGGACGGAGTCGGGAGGGGGGCAGTTTTAGTGTCGCGAGGGGGTCAATTTTGCTGTCGCTCTACAACGGTGGCGCGCTCCTGGGCGCGTGACACCACCAAGGGTGGACACGCCGAGGTCATTCCCATTGCGGGCAAGGTGCGGCCTATCCGCTTCCACGACTTGCGGCACACCACGGCCAGTCTGTTGATGATGAGCGGGGCCAACCCAGCAGCCGTTCAGCGCATCCGATGCCGTTTGCTGCATCCTTGCTGCAACCCCTCAAACGGACCAGCAGCACGCCCGTAACCGGGGGCGCCAATCCCCAGGACTTTCCCCTGGGGGTTCTTTGTTCAGCCGATGATCATGTCCTCGCGCTCCAGCTTGCCTTCCTGGAAGCGGCGCAGGTTGAAGCGGGTGAAGAGCTCGTCGGACTCGCCCGTGGTCATCCACCCGGCCATCCGCTCGGCCACCGCCGGCGCCATCATGAAGCCGTGGCCCACGAAGCCGGACATCTGCAGCAGGTTCTCCAGGCCCGGCGTGCGGCCCAGCACCGGGTTGTTGTCCGGCGTCACGTCGTAGCAGCCCGCCCACTGACGCAGCACCTTCACGTGCCCCAGGTCCGGCATCTGCTCCAGCAGCGCCTGCGAGAAGCGTGACACGAAGCGCAGCGTCGAGCCCATGTTCAGCCCCGCCGGCTCCTTCGCATCGCCCATGCCGCCGACGATCTCCCCGCGCATCGACTGGCTGAAGTACAGCCCCGAGTCCAACACCGACACCAGCGGGCTCAGGAATGGCTTGAGCGGCTCGGTGCTGAGGATCTCGTGCCGGTGCGGCTCGTTGGGCAGCTTCACGCCCACCATCTTCGCGATCTCCGGGCTCCACGCGCCGGAGGCCAGCACCACCGTGTCGCAGGCGATGTCGCCGCGATCCGTCTTCACCTTGCGCACCAGGCCATCCGAGGTCTCGAAGCCCGTGACGTTCGTGAACGTCTCGACCTTGATGCCCGCCTTGCGGCAGCCGTTCGCGTAGCCCCAGAGGAAGGGCCACGGGAAGATGACGCCGTCCTCCGGGTTGTACGAGGCCGCCCGTGCCCCCGCGAGCGACAGGCCCGGGACGATCTCCCGCGCCTCGTCCACCGTGAGCAGCCGCGTGGGCACGCCATGCTTGTTGTGCAGCGCCACGTTGCGCTCCAGGCGCTCCGCCACGGCCTTCGTCCTGGCCATGAAGAGGTAGCCGCCCTGGCGCAGCCACACGTTGATGCCCATGTCGCGCGCGAACCGGCCCATCAGCTCGATGGAGCGCTTGGCCAGCTCGATGTTGGCCGACGTGCCCCACTGCATGCGCACGCCGCCACCGTTGCGCCCGGACGCGCCCGCGCACAGGTAGCCGCGCTCGAGCACCACCACGTCCGTCTCGCCGCGCAGCGACAGGTTGTACGCCAGCGCCAGGCCCATGATGCCGCCGCCGATGATGACCACCTTCGCCTTCGCCGGCAGCGGGCCCTCGGGCCGCAGCGTCGGCGGGAAGACGGCCAGCTCCTCGGGCACCCCGCCCACTGGAGGCTTCGACTCGTCCACCTTCATCGACGCCAGCACCGACAGCTCCGTCGGGTAGAGCGGCGGCCGCGGCGTGAAGGGCAGCAGGCTCGCGGGCTTCTGCGCCTTCTCCTTGCACAGCAGCGCCGCCACCGCAGACAGGCAGCCCTTGCCCTGGCAGATGCCCGTGCCGAAGCCCGTGAAGCGCTTCACCGACTCCACATCGCTATAGCCCCGCGACACCGCGTGCCGGATGTCCTCGGCCGTCACGTCCTCGCAGGAGCAGATCAGCGTCTTGCTCATGACTGCCCTCCCGTGAGCGAGCCCACGAGCGCCTCGGCCGCGCGCTTGCCATCCGCCGCCGCCTCCGCCGCGCTCCTCCCGCCCGTCACGTCACCAGCCACGTACAGATCCTTCGCCTCGGTGCGGCCGTCCGCGTCCGCCACCACCGCGAACACCTCGCGCGCCTCGTCGAACTCCACCTTCGCGCCACCCTGGCGGGCCAGCTCGAAGCTCGGGCTCGTGGCCACCGCTACCAGCACCGCGTCACAATCCACCTTCACCCGCTTGCCGGAGGCGTTCGTGTAGCTGAAGCCGCTCACCTCGTTCCGGCCGTGGGCCTTGGGCTCGCCGCCCTGGGTGGCTCCGGCCGGCGCGCCCGAGGGCACCGGGCCCTTCAGATCCACCACCGCCGCCACCTTCGTGCCGTGCTCCTCCATGAGGCGCGCCAGCGCGTACAGCTCCGGGCCCCAGCCCACCAGCGCCGCCACCTCGGGCGCCACACCGTAGCGGCGCATCAACAGGCTCGCCGCCCGGCCCGCGTACACGCCCGGAAGATCATTGTTCTCGAAGGGCAGCATCGGCGGGTGGCCTCCCGGCGTCAGCAGGAAGCGCTCGGCGTACACCTTGAGGAGCCGCAGCCCCTCCGGCCCATCCGCCACCACCGCGAGGAAGCGGCCGGCCTCGTCGTCATACAGGCCGATCACCGTAGCGCGCGTGCGCACGCTGCCCGAGGGCAGGGCACTCGCGTCCAGAGCCTTCGGCGCATCCGGCTCCGGCGCGCCCGCGGCGAGGCGGCCACCCAGGAAGCCCTCGCGCTCGAAGAGGAGGAAGGACACGCCCTGGCTGGCCAGCACCCGCGCCGCCGCCAGGCCCGCCGCGCCACCGCCCACCAGTGCCACGCGCGTGCGCAGCGTCTGCACGGGCATGCGCTCGGGAGCGGGGGAGGCCGGCAGCAGTCCGAGGCCCGCGAGCTGGCGCGCCACCTTGGCCATGACCTGCTCGGCCACCGGCACGCCGGCGAACATCTCGTGGTGATCCAACCCGTTGGGGAAGAACCAGTCGATCGCCTCGAAGACGTCCACCTTCGCGGAGGGGTAGGCGTTCTGCCGCTCCAGCTTCATTCCGGCGCGGGCCGGGGTGCGGCAGGTGTAGACGTTGGGCACGCCGTCCACGCGCATGAGGCAATGCGAGCACGCGCCGGAGAAGCAGTAGGGCCCACGAGCGCGGTGGTACTTGATGGAGCGGGCGAGCACGGATTCACCGGTGGCGATGAGCGAGCACGCGACCGGCTCGCCCTCGACGGCGGGGACCGTCTCACCCTCGAGGTCCAGGGTGATGGACTTGCCGCGCGCGGCGGCATCTGGGAGGCGACGCATAGGGTGCGCGGACAATGTCCCAGCCGGCCCGGGCGGTCAAAGGACACCCGGCACTCCCGCCCGCTCCCTCCGTGGAGGAGATGACAGAGCGGGTGATGGAGGTTGGTACCCCGGCTTCTCCCCTCGTGCTGGCGCGGTGCGTCGAAAAACTCCGGGGGGCGGACCGAAGCGCCCCCGCGCCTCGTGCCGCCCCCCGTGAGGGACTGCCCGTCTTCCCGCCCCGCTGATCAGACCGGGATGTGATCGGAGATGATGGGCTCCGGCATGCCCCGCGGGCGGCGTCCGAGCTGGGTGCGGAGGACCGCGCCGAAGCCCACCAGCACCGCCGCGATGATCACCAGCGGTCCCAGCACCGGAATGCGTCCCACCACCAGCAGGAGCAGCAGCCCCAGCGCCATCACCATCGCCTGCGTCTTGCGGCCGCGCATCACCGGCAGCCGCGTGCCGATGCTGCTCGCCACCGCCGTGAAGCCCACCGCCGCCGCCAGGGGCGGGAGCAGCCACAGCGCCACCGCCACCGGGATGCCGACGATCGTCACCGCCAGGACGATCGACACCAAGAACAGCGGGATGGACGCGGGAATCAGCGCCACCGCCCCCGCCAGTCCCACCAATCCGCCCGCGAGCGGCTTCGTCTGGATGTCCTCCGCCAGCGCCTTCATCCGCGCCGGGAAGAGCATCTGCCCCAGGAAGCCCAGCCCGAACATCACCGCGAACTGGATGAGGAAGCCGCCGAAGCCGCCGCCGCTGTCCCGCTCCTCCTGCTCGTCATGGTCGGCGTGCGCGTGCTTCGCCTTCTTCAGCTCGCCGGAGATCACCTTGCCGAGCTTCGCGCCGCCGAAGGACTCGGTGCTGCCCTCGACGCGCGCTCCGTCCTGCTTGATGACGGCGCCGCCGAAGGACGAGACGTCTCCCTCCACCACGGCGCCCGGGCCGAGCACCACGTTGCCGCCGAAGGCGTGGGCGTCTCCCTCCACGTGGCCGTTGATCTCCAGGTTGCCGCCGAAGACGACCGCGTCATCGTCCACGTGGCCCTTCACCGTCAGGTTGCCGCCGTAGACGACGGCGCTGTCCACCGACTCGCCCTCCTTGACCTCGATGGAACGGCCGCGGGCCACCACGTCCCGCGAGCCGTTGCTGGCCTTCCGCGCCTCCTTCATCTTCTGGCGGATGCGCTCCTTCACCTCGTCCTCGTCCACGGCGCTCTCGGCCACCTCGTCCGCGTCGTGCTGGGGCACGGGAGGCATGGGCGGAGGCGCCACGGCGGGCACGGGAGGAACCGGAGGCACGGGGGCCGCCACCGCGCTGCCCTGGGCCGGCTCCGCGCCCGTGGAGCGCACCGTGAAGATGCCGTCCTGCTCGTCCAGCTGCAGCGAGTGGGCGCGGGCCACGGTGCGCAGGGCCTGCCGGGCGCTCACGTTGTTGAGGTAGACCTCGGCGGGCGCGTCCATCGGCCCGATGAGCACCAGGTTGAGCCCGCCTTCCTCGGAGATCTCCTGGAGCACGTCCTTCAGCGTGCCGCGAGCCTGGACGCTGATGTTGGTGTCCTCGGCCTGCGTCTGGGCGAGGGCGAGGGGCGAGGCGAGCAGGGCGGCGGAGAGCAGCAGGCCCCGGGTATTGAAGGGTTTCATGGCGACACTCACGCTTGAGAAGGGGTGGGATCGTTGCGGATCAGCCGCTTGAGGCCGAACACGGAAGAGAGGATGACGAAGGCGACCAGGGCGACCAGCGGGCCGGCGGCGGTACTCCACAGCGCATGGACTCCGCTCATCAGGGCCTCGGTGAAGGCCGTGCCGCCCACCAGGGTGCGGGCCATCGTCTTACCCAGCCCGCTCAGGGCGGCGTCGCTGGTGAGCAGCAACCCGAGCCCCATCATCAGCGAGGCCCCGAGGATGGACAGGCCCGTCCACAGCTCGCGGCGCACGGGCGTGGGCTCGGCGGCCACCCGCGCCATCACCTTGTGCACCAGGTCCGGCGGGGGGAGCGGATCCGCCAGCCGGCACAGGTCCTTCTCCAGCAGCCGGTGCTCCTCGATGATGGCGGTGCACAGCGGGCACTGCTCCGCGTGCTCCAGGGAGGGACCTTCACCGGCCTCCAGCTCGGTGAAGAGCACCTCGAGGTCCGGGCACTCGATGGGCGTGGGCGTCATGTCGGCTCCTCCGTGCTCATCTGCTTGCGGAGCTTCTCCCGGGCCCGGAACAGGCGCGCCATGATGGTGCCGGGCGCGCAGCCCAGGATCTGGGCGATCTCCTTCGTGGTGCGCTTCTGGACGTAGTAGAGCGCCAGCACCTCCCGGTCGTCGGCGGACAGGGTGGCGAGCGCCGCCTCGAGCGACTGGCGCTCCTGGCGGGCGATGGCGCCGTCCTCGAGCGAGGCCTCTCCGCTGGGGAGGACCTCCTTCATGGACTCGAGCTCCTCCGTCTTCACCTTGCTGCGCCGGCGCAGCAGGTCCAGGCACAGGTTGCGGGTGATGGCCATCACCCAGAGATCGAAGGGGCGCGAGTCGTCGTACTTGTGGAGGTTCTGGTAGGCGCGGAGGAAGGCCTCCTGGGCGATCTCGGAGGCCTCCGCCTCGTTGGCGAGCAGGCGCAGGGCCAGGCCATAGACCGGGCGCTGCACGCTGCGCACGAGCGACTCGAAGGCCGACGGGTCCCCGCGCCGCGCGGCGGCCACATCCGCCTTCCAGGGAGTGGCCGGGGCGTCATCGGCCATCAGCATGCCGATGGCCCGGGCGAGGTCCGCGACGTTTGCTGCGTTGAGGGAGAGAGCGTTCACGCCCAGGTCTACGGAACATGTCCCGCCTGATTGCACCGCCGTGGAAATCGGCGGTCCCTGTCACTTTTTCTTCCGTGATTCCGGGCGCTTGGCCGCCTGCTCGCGCCGGGCCTGCTCCTTGGCGTCCTTTTTCTGCCGCTGGCGCTCGAGGAATCCGGCCGAGGGCTGGGAGGGGCGATGGTCCTGGGCGGCCTCGCGGGGCTGGGTCCGCCTGCCCGGGGTGGGGGCGGCCTCTGGCGCCGGGGTGCGCCGGGCGGCGGTGGGGCGGCCCGCCGTGGGGGTGGCCCTGGGCCCCGCCTTGAATCCGGGGACGGGAGGCGTGGGGCCGGGGGCCTTGCGGGGTCCCCGGGGAGCGAAGGCCGTGTCGCCGGACTCCCGCTCGCCGTCCTGGTCCTCGACGGGCGCGCGCCAGGACTCGCGGATCTGCTGCGCGGAGTCCTCCGCGTACTCGAAGTGGAAGAGCCGCTTGATGACGAGCGTGGCGTAGGCGCCGGGGGGCAGGGTGAAGGCGATGTTGACCTTGAGGTAGCCCCGGTTGAGGTCGTCGTTCTGGACGCGGCCGATGACGAGCTTGTGCGGGATGACGACGGTGGGGCGCTCCTCGTGCTTGAAGAAGAGCATCCGCCGGGCCTCCTCGACGCGGAGGTCCTCCAGCTTCAGCTTCTCGCGGCCGAGCACCCAGTCCACGGCCTGCTTCACCTTCGGATCCTCGAAGGTGCTGTCCGGGGCGAGCAGCGGGAAGGTGGAATGGCGCAGCGTCTCGAGCACCTCCATGTCCGCGTCGCGGTGGAAGAGCAGGGTGCCCGCCTGGTACTTCAGGGGGAAGAGGTTCTCGCGGGGCAGCAGCAGCTGGAGGTAGCGCCGCACGCCCTCGTTCCAGAGGTAGCTCTGGTAGGTGAAGAGCAGCATGGCGCGGTAGGACGCGTCGATCTGCAGGAAGGCGCGCAGGTAGTCGCCGGGGTGCTCGCGCAGGGACTTGAGGATGCGGTGGTACTTGCGGCTGCCCTCGAAGGGCACGCGCGCGTCCCACCGGCCCCAGTTCTCGCGCCAGAAGGCCTTCACCTTGGCGTCCTCGCTGCGGTCCAGCTCCGAGGGCTGGGCGAGGTAGTTGCGCAGCGCGGCCTCGAAGTCACCGCGGATGAGATCCTTGGCGATGAAGCCCTGGCCGTGCTTGAGCGAGCCGAAGCGCTGGCTGTCGAAGTAGTTCACCACGCCCAGGCGGTTGATCTCCGCGGCGGCGAGGTTGAGCGGGCCGATGGACTCCTCCGTCAGCATGCGCACGGTGACGGCGAAGCGGTTGGAGGTGATGTTGGCGGCCGACAGCGGCTGATCCGTGCGCCCCAGGTACTTCAGGCGCAGATCGGGGTCCTGCATGTCCACGTCCGCCCCATCCACGGCGATCAGCTGCTCGGTGCGGCCCTGCTTGTCCTTCAGGCCGCAGTAGGAGATGGAGCCGGGCCTGAGGCCGAAGGCGTCGCGGATACGGTCCGCCGCGTCGAAGGTGGACAGCTTCTGCTTGTCCATCAGGTAGACGCGGTGGCGACCGCTCGGCACCTCGTCGAAGCGGTACGACTCCTTGACGGAGAAATCCTCGGGCTTCTGCTTGATTCGCACGGGGCTCCCTTAACAGCGAGGGTGGCCTGAGAGGAAGGAACGAATGGTCCGGGGCCTGACAACCGGACATCCCTCGGCGTATCGTGCCGCGTCCCATGAGACTCCTTCCCCTGCTCGCCCTGCTGACGGCCACCGGCTGTGCCTCGACCCTGTCCACCATGCAAACGGCGAAGCCGCTCGCCCGGGGCCAGTTCCAGGTCTCCGGCGCGGTGGGCGTCTTCGCCCCGGTGGGCCAGCTCGGCTCGCTGCTGGATGAGGGCATCACCCAGGGCAAGGAGATCCGGGACGCCATCGACTCCGGCCAGCCCTACCACCTGGAAGAGGCGGAGGCCCAGCGGCTGCTCGGCGTGGGCATGGCGCTGGCGGTGGCCCCTCCGGGTCCGGCCAACGAGCTGATGATCCGCACCGGCCTGCTGGAGTCCAACACCCTGGATCTGGGCCTGCGCCTGAGCACCACCTCGCTGCGCTTTGACGGCAAGGTGCGCCTGGCGCACGGCGGCGATCCCGACGACTCCCTCCTGCCGGACTACCAGCGCAAGTCGTACGACCTGGCCATTGGCGTGGGCTACTCGCGTCACGTCTTCAAGAGCCCCGTCC
The DNA here is from genome assembly GCF_000733295.1 of Archangium violaceum Cb vi76. Classification (GTDB taxonomy): domain Bacteria; phylum Myxococcota; class Myxococcia; order Myxococcales; family Myxococcaceae; genus Archangium; species Archangium violaceum. The sequence continues at coordinate 35,174 of NZ_JPMI01000042.1, forward strand.
TGGACGCGCTGGAGATCGTGAAGATCGACGAGTTCTCCCGGTGGGATCTGGAGGTCCCCGTCTACCTGAGCATGGACCTGGGAGACATCTTCAAGGTGTACGCGGCCCCCAAGTACATCTACAGCCGCACCTCGCTGGACTCGCGGCTGGTGAACGCCTCCCAGTCCGGCCAGGACGTGACGGGCTTCGACCTGTCCCTGCCGTCCGAGGTGTCCAGCCACTTCTACGGCGCCAGCGTGGGCTTCGCCCTGGGCTTCAGGTACGTCCACCTCTATGCCGAGCTCACCGGCGGCTACACCGACTGCCGCCCCGTCGTCTTCGGCCAGCGGCGAGATCTGGGGGGGGTCACCCTGTACCCATCCATTGGCATCGCCTTCAAGAACCCCTTGCCGCTCGGCAGCCGGGCGTCCCGTTCCGAGACTCCGCCAGCCCCGCAAAACCCGGTTTCGGTTCCCTGAAGCGGCCTTCCAGGCGGGCGTCCGTGGCCGTTCCGGCGCTCCATCGGCTCTGGTAGTGTCCCGCCGGTTCCGTCGAAGTCCGGACCGTCGAGGTCTCGCGCGTGAGTCAAGGTTCCACCCAATCCGCAAAGTCCCTCAACCCGAGGGGGCCGCACCTCAAGGGGCGGTTCCCGGATGGAACGACCGGGGATTACCCCCTCGGAGACATGACGACCCTGGGCCGCCACCCGTCCAACACGGTGCGGCTGGTGGATCGCGAGGTGTCCAAGGAGCACGCCACCATCGAGCGGATGGGGCGCGACTTCATCCTGCGGGATCTGGGCTCGTCCAACGGCACGTTCGTCAACGGGCGGCGCGTGGCGGAGCTGCGGTTGCGGGACGGGGATGAGATCAGCCTGGGCACCTCCAAGCTCGTCTTCCACACCGGGGAGCCGGTGGCGGCCTCCGCTCCGCCCGTGCCGGGCCCCAGCGCCGTTCCGGGACGGGCGGCGCCCCGGGTGACGGTGGTGGCGCAGTCGCACTCCATCCCCGCGTTCCTCGCGCAGATGGATCAGCAGGTGCCGCAGAACTTCCGGCCCGCCGAGCAGATCCAGGAACTGGCCACCCTCAAGCGCGAGTACGAGAAGCTGCGCATCGCCTACGAGTTCCACCGCCAGGTGAGCCAGCAGGGCAAACAGGCGGACCTCTTCGAGCAGATCCTCTCGGTGGCCTTCCAACTGCTGGCGGCGGACCACGGCGTCATCCTCAAGCCGGGCGCGGACGGCCAGTTCAACGCCGTGGCGATGAAGCACCGGCAGGGCAGCCAGCCCAACGTGATGGTCTCCGACACCGTGCTGCAGAAGGTGGCCGAGACGAAGAAGGGCGTGCTCACCGCGGACGCCATCATCGACGAGCGCTTCTCCTCCTCGGAGAGCATCGTGGCGCAGGGCATCCGCTCGGCCATGGCGGTGCCGCTGCTGGCCAAGGGCAAGCTGGAGGCGGTGCTGTTCCTGGACTCGCGCCAGCAGACCAACGCCTTCTCGGAGAAGGATCTGACCATCCTCTCGGGCATCGCGGCGCAGGCGGCCATCGCCCTGGAGAACGCGGCGCTGGGCGAGCAGATTCAAGCCGAGGCCATCACCCGCGCCGAGCTCAGCCGCTTCCTGTCGCGCGCGGTGGCCGAGGCGGTGATCCGCGGCGAGACGGAAGACCTGCGGCAGAGCCGGCTGGCGGAAGTGACGTGCCTGTTCGCGGACATCCGCGGCTTCACCACCCTGTCGGAGAACGAGTCTCCGCAGGAGGTGGTGTCCATGCTCAACGAGTTCTTCACCCTGATGGCGGGCGTGGTGTTCCGCCACGAGGGGAACCTGGACAAGTTCATCGGTGACTGCGTGATGGCGGTGTGGGGCCCTCCCTCGCCGCACTCGGACGATCCGGCGCGGGCGCTGCGCGCGGCGCTGGAGATGCAGGACGCGGTGGAGGTGCTCAACGGCTCTCGCATGGCGGCGGGCAAGCGGCCCATCGAGGTGGGCATTGGCGTGAACACCGGCCAGGCCGTCGTGGGCTACATGGGCAGCACCGAGCGCCATGAGTTCACCGCCATTGGCGACACGGTGAACACGGCCTCGCGCCTGTGCGGCCTGGCCCGGGGCGGCGATGTGGTGGCCAACCAGAGCACCGTGCAGAAGGCCGGCACCGGCTTCGAGGTGGAGCCGCTGCCCGTCACCCAGGTCAAGGGCAAGGAGAAGGGCGTCCAGGCGTTCCGCGTCCTCGGGTTGGAGATCACCAACTCCCAGCGATGAAGACCCTGAACTGCCCCAGCTGTGCGCGTACGCACGACGTGAGCGGCCTCGCGGAGGGTCACGAGGTGGCGTGTGCTTGTGGTGCCCGCTTCCCGGTGCGGACCGCGTCTGCCTCCGAGCTGGAGCCCGTGCTGTCCGCGCCCACGCTGGTGCGCCCCTCGTTGCCCGTGCCCGCGGTGGGGACGGCGCTGGAGCTGCGGGGGCAGGAAGGGGAGAACACGTCCCTGGGTGGCGCGGTGGAGCTGCCGGGCTACGAGCTGGTGCGCGTGCTGGGCCGGGGCGGCATGGGCGAGGTGTGGCTGGCCCGGCAGAAGTCGCTGCACCGCATGGTGGCGGTGAAGGTCCTGCCGCCACGGCTGGCGAAGGATCCCGAGTTCGTCACGCGCTTCGACAAGGAGGCCACGGCGCTCGCGGCGCTCAACCACCCCAACATCGTGCAGATCATCGATCGCGGGGTGGCGGGGGACCACTACTACTTCGTGATGGAGTACGTGGAGGGGCGCTCGCTGCGCGACGTGATGCGCGAGCTGTCACCTCCCGAGGCCCTGCGCGTGGCGCTGCAGGTGGCGCGGGCCATCGAGAGCGCGCACGACAAGGACATCATCCACCGCGACCTGAAGCCGGAGAACATCCTGCTGGACGGGCGCGGGCTCGTGAAGGTGGCGGACTTTGGCCTCGCGGGCATCCGCCGGCCGGACTCGCGGCTGCAGCTCACCGCCACGTCGGTGGCCATGGGGACGCTCAACTACATGGCCCCGGAGCAGCGCCGGGACGCGAAGAACGTGGACGGGCGGGCGGATCTGTTCTCGTTCGGCGTGGTGCTCTACGAGATGCTCACCGGCGAGATTCCGGTGGGGCGCTTCAAGCTGCCGTCCGAGCGGGTGCAGGGGTTGGACTCGCGGGTGGATGAGATCGTGGCGCGGCTGCTGGAGAACGAGCCCGAGGCCCGCTACCCGAAGGCCGCGGAGGTGTGCCAGGCGCTGGAGGGGCTCGTGTCGAGCACCTCGCTGCCGCCGGGGGCACTGCGGGACCGGGAGGCGCTGAGCCCGGTGCGCAGCCGGCTGCGGTCGGGCTGGCGCACGGTGCGGGCGGTGCTCACGGTGCTGGGCGGCCTGGTGCTGATCTTCGCCGCGGCGAGGCAGATGCTGGGCCAGGCGGAGCTGTTTCGCTGGGGCAACCGGGTGCTGGTGCTCGGCATGTGGGGCCCCCGGTGGAAGGACGCGGGCAAGCCGTGGCCGGCCAACACGGATGGGGAGCTGTTCGTGTTCTCGAGGATGGAGGACCAGACGGACGGGAAGGTGCGGCTGCGGGTGGACTTCAAGGAGGGCAAGGAGGAGCTGAATGCCCACGCGGGAACGTGGACGCTGGAGAACGGGCGGCTCCACGTCATCCAGGGCGGCGATGAGACCACGGATGAGCAGTTGATTCCGCGCGCGTACCTGGCCCACCGCTACTTCTCCAGCGACGACTTCTCCATCGAGGCGCAGATGAGCGTGGCCTCCCTGGACAAGGGCTACATCCAGGAGCCGGACGCGCAGCATTTCGCCGAGCTGTCCTACCGGGTGACGGGGCTGCAGGTGTCCGTCTTCGCCATCCCGGAAGCGGGGATGCGGCTGGGCTGGAAGTACACCACGCCCGAGGGAGAGGTCGTGGCGGGCAACAGCGCGCAGGACGTGGAGAGCCTGGTGCAGGATGAGACGCCCGTGCCCTCGGGCTTCTTCCGCGTGAAGCTGCAGATCAAGAAGAAGAAGAACGGCGTGGACGTGACCGGGTATCTCAACGGTGCCTCCGAGCCCTTCGCGTCCAAGTTCCTGGCGGGATTCCCGGGGAGCTCGGCGAAGGTGGCGGTGGGGTGCCGCAACCTGGTCTGCACCTTCGACGACGTGGTGGTGCGGGGCATCCAGACGAAGAAGTCCGCGCGCACCAACAAGGTGGCGGAAACCCAACAGGAGTGACGGGAGGACTCGTCCTGGAGGACGAGTCCGCGTCCGGGGGTGCACGGGAGTCTGCGCCCGGTGTGCTCTTGCCGAAGGCGGGAGGCGTCTCCACCTTTGGCCGGGCCGCGGTCCATCCGTGAGCGCGAGCCGCGGTGTGGACTCCGGGTCGAGGGGGAGCCATGGACTTGCGGTGGGCATTCGCCCCGCTGTACGCGGCGGGCCTGGGTGCACTGGTGGTCGCGGCGTTCGCCTTTGGACGCAAGGACGCCCGGGCCTTCATGCCGCGCTGGCCGATGGCGTGGTTCGGGCTGCTGGCGGTGCTCTTCGCGCTCGTCGCGCTGCGCTACCGGGCCGGTCCCTTCATGTGGGTGTCCCCGGGAAAGCTCGGTGACGGGCTGGGCCTGACGTTGCTGGTGGTGGCGGCGGGGCTGGCGGTGCTGGGCTCGAGGATCTGGGTGCGCGCGGATGCGCTGCGGGCCGAGGCGCCCCGGCGCATCGACGAGGGCGTGGCGGAGCTGCGCGCGGGGCGCTCGCCGGGGTGGGGCGTGTACCGGGGCCGGCTGGCGTCGAGCGAGCAGGTGACGTCCCCAGGCGGCGTGGTGTGCGCCTTCTACGAGGCGGAGTTGCGCGGCGTCATGCCGGACGGGAGCAAGGGTCCGCTGCTGTCGATGGAGCGGGCGTACGCGCCGGTGCTGCGGGTGAGGGGAGAGCGGGCGGAGGCGGCGGTGAGCTTCTCGCCGGAGCTGCTGCTGGCGCCGGTGCGCATCCTCCGTTGTCAGCTGAGCCAACCCCTGGCGGAGACGGGCACCGGCGTGCCGGCGGAGGGCCAGGGGGTGGAGGAGTCGCTCTCGTACGAGCGGGTGGGGCGGCTCGGCGAGGAGTGCCTGGTGGTGGGCGAGCTGCGGCGGGGGCCGGTACCGGGCGTGTACGAGCTGCGTGGGAAGCAGGGAGGCCCGGCCATGGTCATCCTGGGCAACGCGGGCGAGGGCACGGGCTCGGTGCTGGCACGGCGGGCCTGGAAGCTGTTCGCGCTGGCCGGAGGGCTCACGGTGGCCGCGGCCTGGGTACTCGCGGGCTGAGGCAATCTGCCCCTCGGGGGTGCTTTGCCCCAAAGGGCGCGCTCCGGGGCGCTGTTACCGACCGTAACAAAGGTTACGAATCCACACTGGACGCGGCGCGACAGCGTGGGTCGGTCAGAGTGTGGGTTCTATGGTACGGACGTTGCGTTCACAGCGTCCAGGCACCCATTGACCCCACAACCCCAGGGAAGCCATGAAGAATGCTCGACTTGCCGTACTGCTCGTCTCGGGGGGACTCTGCTCGGCCACCACCGCACTGGCCCAGACCCCCACCCCCGGCACGGGCGACGCCACCCCGCCGTCCGCCACGCAGCCCGCCCCGACTCCGACGCCCCCCCGGCTGCCCCGCCAGCTGACACCAAGGACGAGAACCTCTTCCGCTTCTACGGCATCCTCACGCCTCGCTTCGTGGCGGCCACCGGAGCGATGGAGTCCTTCAGCCAGCCCAACGAATCCGCCGTCACCGCCGCGGGCAACCCCGTCGTCGCCAACTTCCCGGACTCGGCCCGCCACTCCTTCCAGGTGGCGCAGTCGCGCCTGGGCTTCTGGCTCAACGAGAAGGGACCCCTGAGGGCTCAGGTCGAGATCGACTTCGTGGACTTCACCAAGGCCACGCCCACCGTGGCCAGCCTGCCCCGCCTGCGCATCGCGCACGTGGACTACACCATCGCTCCCGGCCACAGCGTGTCCCTGGGGCAGGACTGGGATCTGCACGCCCCCCTCAATCCGCATGGCATCAACCTGGTGGGCGGGCTCTTCCAGGCGGGTAACACCGGCTTCATGCGCCAGCAGTTCAAATACTTCTACACCACGCCGGGCTTCGAGCTGGGCGCGGCGGTGGGCTTCCCCGCCCCCAACGTCGGGCCCAAGGACGTGGGCTTGGAGATTGGCGCCCTGCCCACCCTGGCCGTGCGCGGCGCCTTCAAGTTCGGCAAGAGCCGGGCCGGTGTCTCGGCGCTCGCCACGCGGATTCCCTTCAACTTCAAGGCCGTGGATGAGCGCTACGCCGCCGCCTTCGCCACCGCGCTCTTCTCCGAGCTGTCGCCCACCGACAACACCAACATCCGGGTGGAGCTCAACTTCGGGCAGAACTCCGCCAACCTGGGCATGCTGTCGCTGTCCCAGGGCCGCGCCGCCACGGACGTGCAGGACATCGGAGGTTTCATCTCGGTCCGCCAGGTACTGACGGGCATTCACGCCGTCTATGGCATGGCGGGCTACCAGAAGGTGCTCGACTCCTCGAAGGTGGTGCCCAGCTACGACACGCCCGCCACGGGCGGCGCCACCCTCTCGGGGAGCGGTCCCGGCATGTTGCACAACGGCACGGTGCGCGTGGGCTATGAGATCAAGCCCGAGCGTCGGCTGGCC
>NZ_JPMI01000043.1 GCF_000733295.1 Archangium violaceum Cb vi76
AGTCGCACCACCGGTTGCAGGCGGCGGACGCGCCGAATTTCGATGCGACGCGCACCTCGCTGGGCATCGAGACGGGCGCCATCCTGAGCTTCTGAGGCAGAGGCCCATCCAGGTCATGCACCCAGGTCCGCGCCCAGGGGCTCGCGCTCCTGCATCGAGGCCACCTCGGGGGTGGGCCGCTGCTCGGGGAGCCTGGGAAGGCGGACGCGCACGTGGGTGCCCTCGCCCTCCCGGCTCTCCAGCTCCACCCGGCCTTCGTGGAGCAGGAGGATGCCTCGTGAGAGGTACAGCCCCAGGCCCATTCCACCGCGGTCATGGGGGGTCCCCGCATGGGGGCGGTAGAAGCGCTCGAAGAGCCGCTCCCGCTGCTCCTCCGAGATGCCAATGCCCTCGTCCCGGATGGAGATCTCCACCTCCTCTCCCTCCACGTGGAGGGAGATCTCCACGGGGGTTCCCGCGGCCGAGTAGCGCGCGGCGTTGTCCATCAGCTCGGTGAGCACCTGCTCCAGCCGCGCCCGATCGCCCAGTACCCACGCGTCCGGTCCCGGGAGCATGTGGATGGGGTGGCTCGGATGGTGGGCGGCGGTGCTCGCGGCGGCGGCTTCCACCAGTGCGCGCAGACGCAGCTCCGTCTTCTCGAAGTGCAACCGGCCGAGCTGGAGCTGGGAGGCATCCAGCAACGTGCGCACCACGCGGTCCATCCGGTCCGCCCCCCGGCTGATGCCCTCGAGCAACCGGCGCAGGGCGGGGGCCGGATGCGCCGTCCGGCAGGCGAGCTGGGCGAAGGACTTCATCACCGCCAGGGGCGTCTTCAACTCGTGCGCGGCCATCTTCACGAACTCGCTCTGGAGGCGCTCCAATTCGACGGCCTGGGTGATGTCGCGCGACACCGTCACGGCGGCCACGACACGGCCCGACTCGTCCCGGATGGGGGCGGCGTTCACCCGCAGGATGCGCCTCCGGTTCTGCGGGGGCTGGGTGATGACGAGCTCGGCGTCGTTCACCTGCTCTCCCCTCAAGGCCCGGGCGAGGGGCAGGGTGTCGAAGGCCAGGTCCTGCCCATCCAATCCCTGGGGGGGATGCGCCCAATACGAGGTGTCGAGTTCACTGCCCGCGGATGAGGTCTTCCCGAAGAGCGTCAGCGCGGCCCGGTTGGCGAGGGTGACTCGTCCCTCGGTGCCGACCACGACGACGGCCTCGACCATGCTCTCGATGACGGCCTGGAGCTCCGCCGAGCGCCGCTGGACCTGGGCGAGCAGCCGCAGCCGCTCCTCCTCCTGGCGCTGGCGTTCGGCGAGCGTGCGGATCAGGGCCCGGGTCCTCTCCGAGCGGGCCATGACGATGCCGCTCGCTCCCAATCCCATCCAGAGCAGTACGCCCAGGGCCACCAGTAATGACCGCTGGCGGTGGACGTTCGAGAAGAGTGTGTCTTCCTTCGTCGAGGCGAACACCCTCCAGCCGGAATTCGGGACGCTTACCTGGGTGGTCCACCATCCCCGGTCCAATCCATGCGCGTGCTCCCACGTTCGCAGGTCCTCGAGTGAGAGCTCGGCCAGGCTGCGCGGGGAGCGTCCGCGCCCGCGTGCCCAGGTGAGGAGCTCCGCCCCCCTCGGATGCGCGATGAGCATGTCGTGGGGGCTGACGAGATAGAGGGACTCCGTGGGGGAGACGTTGGCCTGACGGACCATCTCTCCCACCAAGGGGAGGATGAGATCCACGCTCACGACTCCCCGCTGCCGGCCCTGGTCGTCGAAGAAGGCCCGCGTCAGGGACACGTACGTCTGGCCCATGTCGAAGTAGGGCTCGGTGATGGAGATCCGCTCGCCCCGCCGCCATGCCTGCTGGTACCAGTCCTGGCGGGGGTAGTCATAGACGGGGGTGGACCATTGGTAGGAGAGGACCTGGTCCTGGTGGATGTAGGGGCCCATGTAGTGCACGCCGGGCGCGAACCGGCCGGGCTCGAACCACTCCCCGAGCCCATGGATCACGTGCTTCGGAGCGGAGGCCAGCATCCGGTGGAGCAGCGCCTCGAGCTCCTGCTGCTCCCGGAGGGGACCCGCGAGCGAGGCCAGGGTGTCGAGGAGCTGCTCCGCGGCGTGGAGTTGGGAGCCGAGCCCGGAAGCCAACTCGTGGGCGCGAGCCGTCTGTTGGGCAAGGGCCTCCTGCTCCTGGCCGTGAAGCGCTCTCTGGGCGAACACGAGCAGGGCACCGGTGAGCGCCACGCCCAGTCCCACGACCAGCAGCAGGGCAAGCGAGGGCAACCAGCGTGCCGATGTCCGGCGGCGATATCCCTTTTGGTGTTCACCTCGTGGCGATGGCGTCCCTCCGGCTCTTTCTTCATGGATGAGGGGGGAGTGGGGGGACCGCCAAGGGGGCGGCCCGGTCCGCCCGTTCGTGTGCCACGTGTCCGGGCATCGGGGTTACCCCTCGTCCGTGAAGCCGTACTTCTCATGCACCCAGACGTGCCTGGGCCGTTTGTCTTTTCGCGTCCCGGACCTGGCGGGTTCTTCTGGCTGGAGATCTCGAGCACACGGGCGCTCGAGCAATTCCCCTCTCCCCTCGGGAGAGGGACGGGGTGAGGGTATCGAGCGCCCTGAGTTGAATCCGAGTGTACTGCGTCTCAGGAGAAGCTCCGCCTAACCTGAAGCCTTCCGGCGCCTGATCAATGGACCGACGGAGTCTGGCCTGTAGAGCTTTCCCTTGACGACACTCCGGCACATCACCCGGGGAGAAGCCGTGGCTCCTCGACCCCGGCAGCTGGAACAATGACTTTGAGGGCCTTCCGGATGCACGTCTGCACTACGGGCGTTCGTTACTCCAAATCCTTCAGGGTATTTGTAAAAGACATGCTCGGTAACACCAGCATCTTGTGAGCATCCCGGGCAGGATTTGAAATCATCTGCTTCGGTCCATTGCGAACGATTGAGCGGCATTCCACATTCTGAACGAACGCCAGTTTGAGGCACGCTGAACCGGCGACCCTCACCATCACGGCAGACGCAGCCTCGAGCCAACCCGGGAACTTCAATACCCTCACCCCGTCCCTCTCCCGAGGGGAGAGGGGTTGTTGGTTCGTCGGGATGAAGATTGATGGGAGGGAAGGGTGAACGAGGCTCAGCCCTCGTCCGCGATCCCATACTCCTTGAGCTTCCGGCCCAGCGTGTTGCGGCCGATCTGCAGCACCTTCGAGGCCGCCGTCCGGTTGCCCTTCACCGAGTCCAGCACCCGCAGGATGTGCCGCTTCTCCACCTCGGCCAGGGGCAGCAGCTCCCCGGTGCCGCTCTCCATCACCGTCTCACCAGACTCCACTGGAGCCGGTGCCGCGCTCACCACCTTCGGCAGGGGCAGGTGCTCCTCGAGGATCTCCCCCTCGCATAGCACCACCGCGCTCTCGATGCAGTTCTCCAGCTCGCGCACGTTGCCCGGCCACCGGTAGCGCTTGAGCCGATCCAGCGCCACCCCGCTCAGCCTCGGCAATGGCAGCCGGTGCCGCTTCGCCGAGGCCGCGATGAAGTGCCGCGTCAACCGCTCGATGTCCTCCCCACCTCGCTCCCGCAGCGGCGGCAGCACCAGCTCCACCACCTTGATGCGGTAGTACAGGTCCTCCCGGAACTTCCCCTCCGACACCATCTTCACCAGATCCCGGTTCGTCGCCGCCACGATCCGCACGTCCACCTTGATCGTCTGCGTGCCGCCCACCCGCTCGAACTCCCGGTCCTGCAGCACTCGCAGTAGCTTGCCCTGCACCGGAAGCGGCAGCTCGCCAATCTCGTCGATGAACACCGTGCCGCCATCCGCCGCCTCGAACTTGCCCGGCACCCGGTGGTCCGCCCCCGTGAAGGCTCCCTTCTCGTGGCCGAACAGCTCGTTCTCGATCAGCGACGCCGGCAACGCCGCGCAGTCCACCTTCACGAACGGCTTGTCCCGCCTCGGCCCGTTGACGTGCACCGCCCGCGCGAACAGCTCCTTGCCGCACCCGCTCTCGCCCCGCAGCAACACCGTGGCGTCCGTGGGCGCCGCCTTCTGGATCAACCGGTAGATGACCTTGAGCGGCTCGGACTCGCCGATGATCCGGTTGAAGAAGTAGCCCACCGGCGCCTGCGGCTGATCCTTCGCCCGCTGGAGCTCCTGGTACAGGCTCGTGCTCTGCAGCGCGTGGCTCACCTGCACCGCGATGGCCATCAGCCGCTCCACGTCGTCATCCGTGAAGCGCCCGCCTCCGCGCCGGTTGAGCACCTGGAGCACGCCGTAGATGGTGCCCACCGTGTCTCGCAACGGCACCGCCAGGATCGTCGTGGTGCGGTAGCCCGTCAGCCGGTCGATGTCCGCGAAGAAGCGGCTCTCCCCCCGGGCGTCCGGCATGTTCACGGGCTCGCCGTGCTCGGCCACGAAACCGGCCACGCCCTGGCCCACCTTCACCCGGATCTGCGACACCTCGGGAAGGTGCGCCGCCCTCGAGAACAGCTCACCGCGCGCCGGATCCAACAGCCACAGCGTTCCCCGGTCCGCCTGCATCGTCACCGCGATGCGATCCATCAACGTCTGGAGGAACGCATCGAGATCGATCTCCCGACCGACGAGCCCGCCGATCGGGAGCAGTACCTGGCTGATGTCCGGGGTAGAGGCCATGAAGGGCAGGGGGGGAAGCTCGAAGTCCAGGGGGACACTATCGCAGTGCGGGCCCATGCGCCCCTCCCCCTCACGCGCAGGCGGCCCCGAGCACGATTCGCTTGCCCTCGCGCGCGGGCTCGGTGGCGGAGAAGTGGTTGCGCGCCTCCTCGGCCATGTTCTCCACCTGCTCGTCGTTGTGCGCCGGGTCATGGTGGAACAGGAACAGCCGCTGCGCGTTCACCGCCGCGGCCACCTGCGCCGCGTCCACCATGGTGGAGTGCCCCCAGCCCTTCTTGGGGATCCCCTTCTTCCCGTTGTACTCGTCCGGGGTGTACTGCGCGTCCAGGCACAGCGCGTCCGCGCCCTCCATCCACTTCGCCACCCGTGGATCCAACGTGGCCAGGGAGATCTCCATGTCCGTGGCGTAGACGAAGCTGTGGCCGTCCGCCTCCACGCGGTAGGCCAGGCACCCCTGGGGATGCGGTGCGTCGAAGGGCGTCACCCGGAAGGGTCCCACCTCCACCGGGCGCCCGTGCAGCGCCGAGCCGAACGTCATCCGCGAGCGCATGGTGGACAGCGGCACCGGGAAGTGGGGCGGCTCCATCTGCCTGGCCAGCACCGACTCGAGCGCCTGCGCCCCATCCGTCCCCGGGCCGTACAGCATCAGCTCCGTGTTGGGCAGGTAGCCCGGCGTGAAGAAGGGGAAGCCCTGCACATGGTCCCAGTGCAGGTGCGAGAAGAAGAGCGTGGCCTTGCGCGGGTCGCCCTCGCGCATCATCGCCTCGCCCAGCGCCCGGATGCCCGTGCCCGCGTCCAGGATGAGCCGGTGCCCCTGGCTCACCACCTCCAGGCACGACGTGTTGCCCCCGATCCTCGCCGCGTGCGCCCCCGACACCGCGATGCTCCCCCTCACTCCGTAGAATCGCACTTCCATGGTCGCTCCTCCTCGAAGGCTGGGGCGGTCCGTTCTGGCCGCCTTCACGCGCTCTCCCCAAAGCAAGGACGTTGCCAACCTCAAATGGCCGGAATTGCTGGGAATCCAGGGCGGTGGGACAGATCGGCTGCGCCATTCCGGCGCACCTGGATGGAGCGCTCGGTCCGATCCGGATCGCCTGGGGGTGCGTGGAGCAGCCGGGCATTGTGTGGGAATGGACGCACATGGAAGACTCGGCGCGCCGCCCCTTGCGCGGCAAGAGGGGGATCTTCCGCGTGTATCCCGATCGTTTCCGGCTGCCCCAGGTCACCGAGCACGTGCTGACGTGGCTGGAGAGGCGCCGGCCCGGCTTCGGCGAGTGGGACGGTGAGGTGGAGGCGCAGCTGCAGGCCGAGGCGCGGCTGGCGCTGGCCGACGTGGCCCGGCGCTTCTCCGAGGTGGCGGTGGACCCGGGCTACTGGGAGCGCCTGGAGCGCAGCGTCTTCACCGTGGCAGTGCCGCGCTACTTCCAGCTGGCGCGCGAGCACCACGCGCTGCAGCGGCGCCAATACGGGCTGTGGCGCGGGGGGGATCTGCTCTCGCGCGTGGCCTACACGGGGGTGGGCATCGTGGCGGCGGTGGTGATCGCCCTCACGCGGGTGCCCAACTGGCTCGAGCCGCTGCCCTTCGCGCTCATCCTCCTCGGGCCCTTCCTGCCGGACATGCAGGAGTCCTATTACGAGCGCCGCTACCGGCGGAGGCTCGCCACGCTGGTGCGGGACATGGTGGTGGAACAGCAGCAGCTCGAGGCCTACCGGCCCCTGGACGAGTCCGTCCCGCCGGTGCCCGAGCGACTCTCCGAGCCGGAGTCTCCGGAGCGGAGCGGTGGATCCTCTTCGAATCCGAAGGAGAAGGTATGAGCAAGGCGGGAGATCAAATCCTCGCGGCCCTGAAGCAGCCCCGGACGCGGATGCTCTGGCCGGTGGGCGTGCTGCTGTTGGGCGGCCTGTTCGCGTACAACGTGTGCACCGTCTACATCCGGCCGTACGAGAGCGGGGTGAAGCAGGTGATCCTGGGTGGGGAGAAGGGCATCCGGGACAAGGTGTACGGGCCGGGCCTGCACTGGGTGACGCCGGGGGCCGAGCGCATGCACCGCTTCCCCACGGACCTGCAGGTGCTGGAGATGGCGGACAACTCCGCCGAGGTGGGCGAGGGCGCGGAGCACCGTGTGGTGCGGGCCATCAAGATCCAGACGTCCGAGGGCTACACGGTCTCGGCGGACGTGACGCTGCTGTACCGGATCGAGAACCCGTACAAGGTGATGACGCAGATTGGCCCGGGGCGGCTGTACGAGGACTCGGCGGTGATTCCGCGCGGGGAGCAGGTGCTGCGCCGGACACTGGGAGAGATGGACGCGGATGACTTCTACAAGGGAGATCGGCGCGACAAGGCGATGGCGCAGGCGCAGAAGCTGCTGGTCGCGGAGCTGGAGCCCAAGGGCATCAAGGTGACGCACGTGCTGCTGCGGCAGTACCGGTACGACTCGCGCTACCAGCAGGCGATCGAACAGCGGAAGATCCAGGATCAGTCCGTCTTCAAGAACATGGCGGAGGCGGCGGCGGCGCAGGCCGAGGCGGAGAAGAACAAGATCATCGCCGTGGGCCAGGCCACGGTGCAGGTGGAGCTGTCGCGCGGAGACGCGGAGGTGGCGAAGCTGCGCTCGGAGGCGGAGCTGTACCGGCGCACCAAGGCGGCCGAGGGCGATCTGGTGGTGAAGCTGGCCAAGGCGAAGGGAATAGAGCTGGAGAACGCGGCGCTGCGCGGGGCGGGCAGCGAGAACATGGTGGGCCTGAAGATGGCGGACGTGCTGGGAGGCACGCAGGTGATCGTCGTGCCCACGGATGGCGAGGGTGGGGTGAACCCGTTGGATCTCAACGCGGCGCTCCGGCGCTTCGACGTGAAGGGGATGTGAGAGCCATGAAGCGCATGGACTTGAGGATGCTGGGGTTGTTCGTGCTGCTGGCGCTGCCGGTGGTGCAGGGGTGCGCGTGCCACTCGACGGAGGCCAACGAGGTGGGCGTGCTCACGAGGAAGTTCACGCTGATGGGCTCGCGGGGCGTGCAGCCGGAGACGTACGCGCCGGGCGCCACGTACTTCTTCTTCCCGCCGTTCTCCACGGACTGGGACACCTTCGAGACGAAGCTGCAGAACCTGCGGATGCGGGCGAAGGGGGAGGGGGAGAAGGGCCGCACGGACGACATCGAGTTCAAGACGGTGGACGGCAACGACATCGCGGTGGACGTGACGGTGGCCTGGCGCATCGATCCCGCGAAGGCGCCGCACCTGATGCAGAAGGTGGGGCGCACGACGCTGGACGTGGAGAGCCGGTTGGTGCGGCCGGCGACGCGGGCGCTGGTGCGTGACGCGCTGAACGTGCTGCGCTCGGAGGACTTCTACACGGCGGACAAGCGCTTCGCGGCGGCGGAGAGCGCGCGCAAGCTGCTGGAGGTGGCGCTCCAGCCCGAGGGCATCATCGTGGAGCAGGTGATTCTGCAGGAGCACCGCTTCAATCCCGAGTACGAGAAGGTGATCCGCGAGAAGAAGCTGGCCGAGCAGATGGCGGAGAAGCTGCGCTCGGAGGCGCAGGCGGCGGCGGAGGAGGCCAAGCGGAACCTGGAGTCGGCGAAGGGAACGGTGTCGCAGAAGATCGCCCAGGCGCAGGGAGAGCTGGAGCAGACGAAGCTGGCGGCGGACGCGGAGCTGGTGCGGGCCACCAACGAGGCGACGGCGATCCTGAAGGAGGCGGAGGCGAAGTCGAAGGGTATCGCCAAGGAGAACGAGGCGATGGCGGGGGCGGGAGGCCGGACGATGGTGAAGCTGCGGATCGCCGAGGCGCTGATGGGCAAGCAGATCATCTTCATGCCCAGCGGGCGCAGCGGGGCCACGCTGCAGACGATGGACATGAATCAAATCCTCACCCAGTACTCGGCGGCGAGGACCGCGCAGACGTCGAGCAACGGGCAGTGAGCGAAACTCCCTCTCCCTCTGGGAGAGGGTTGGGGTGAGGGTCTTCCCCCTGGCCGAAGCCGTGACCATCCACTTTGTTGGTGTTCCACCATTCGGTGATACGTCCCGGCCCCAGCCGCATTCACAGTGAATGCGCTAGGACCGGGAGTCACAGAATGCAGGGAAGTCCTCGAGGATGGATGAGCAGGCTGTTGGGTGTATGGCTGGGGCTCTGGATGGTGGTGGGCTGTGGCCAGCCCGCGGCCGAGACGGAAGCGCAGACCTCGCGCGCCTCGGCCCTCTGGGGTGTTCAGGCGAGAACCCGTATCGCCAGTGGCTCCAGCCATTCGCTGGTGGTGCGCTCGGACGGCACGGTGTGGGCCTGGGGCTCCAACTCCTATGGCCAGTTGGGGGATGGCACCCTGAGCCACCGCTCGTTGCCGGTGCAGGTGCAAGGCGTGAGCGGAGTGGTGGCCGTGGCCGCTGGCGCCTACCACTCGCTGGTGGTGCGCTCGGACGGCACGGTGTGGGCCTGGGGCTACAACACCTATGGCCAGTTGGGGGATGGCACCACGAGCAACAGCACGGTCCCGGTGCGGGTGCAGGGAATGTACGCAGGGGGGGCCGTGGTCGCGGGCTTCGACCACTCGCTGGCGGTGCGCTCGGACGGCACGGTGTGGGCCTGGGGCGCCAACTACACCGGCCAGCTGGGGGATGGCACCACGAGCGACCGCACGCTGCCGGTGCGAGTGCAATGAGCCAAGCCAGAGGAAGAAAGTCCTTTCAGGGGTGCTCTCGCCGGAATGCATGGGGCATCTTCCGGCCGCGCGGCGTACCAACTGGTCCGACAATCGGACCAGTTGCTCTCCATCGTGACCGGAGCCTCCCCCTGACAGGACTTCCTCCTCCTGGCTTGGAACGGCCGAGGCATTGCAAGACACCTGACATCAACGGTGGTCAGGCAACGGCTGGAAGAGTCCCTTCCATGTGCATGTTCTCCCATGCCCGACGGCGGAGCCGCCGACGGTACGCCTCGCGCCTCATTCCTTCCAGAGCATCTTCCACGGGTGCTTGCGCAGATCGGACAGCAGGGTCTTGAGGTCGTCGTACACCTGCTTGTCCTTCTGCAAAGCACCCACCGTGCCCTCTCCGGCTTCGATGCGCGCGAGCAGCCGGTCCGCTTTCGCGGCCATCTGATCGAGCTTCTCGCCCGCCGCCGTATAGCGCTCCAGCGCCAGCTTCAGCCGCTCGCCATCCTTCGCGTCGAGCCCGCCCGTCACCATCGACAGCCCGTTGAGTGTCTTCGCCGCCGAGCCGGAGAGGCCGGGCAGCTCGCGCTTCATCAGCGCCGCCGTCTCCGCCGCGTCGCCCAGCAGCCGGGCCCCCGTGCCTCCGGGCTGCATGGCCTCCCGAGTCACCTTGGCCAACATCCGCAGGTCCTTGGCCGCCGCGGTCAGATCGCCCGTCAGGCTCTTCAGGTCGCCCCGGTTGTCGCTCAGCACGCCAGCCAATGTGCCTGTCAGCCGGGACAGGTTGGTGGCCAGGTTGCGCATCCCCTCTGGATCCTCCGCGAGCGCGCCGCTCGCCACGTCCAGGAAGGCCGAGAGCTGCTGGGCCACCAGATCCAACCGCGGCGCGTCCGTGCCCCGCAGCGAGCCTCCGGAGGCGGGCAGGGGAGGGGAGGACGCGGAGCCCGGGTTGAGCTCCAGGTACGGCTCGCCCAGCGGCCCCACCGTGGCCACCGTCACCCGCGTGTCCTCCCGTAGCGCCACCATCGCCTCGGGCTTCACGGAAAGCCCCATCCGCACCGGCAGCGGCCGGCCCTGCGTGTCCCTCCGGTCCGGCTCCAGGTGGATCTCCTCCACGCGGCCCACCACCACGCCGCCCAGCTTCACCGGCGCGCCCTTCACCACGTTGCCCGTGTGGCTGAAGTCCACCGAGAGCACCGTATCGCGGCCCATCGTCAGCTCGCCCATCAGCCACAGCAGCCCGAGCACGCCCACCAGCGCCGCCAGCACCAGCGCGCCCACCTTCATCTCCAAGCGACGCTCATCCATCCGATGCGCTCTCCAGGAAGGGCGCCGTCAGGGCCCTCAGCTCCGGCTCCGAGGATGCCAGGAACGCCTCCGGCGTGCCCAGGAAGGCGCAGCGGCCCCCGCCCACCACCAGCACCCGGTCCGCCAGCGTCCTCAGCAGGCGGTAGTCATGGGACACCACCAGCGCGCCCAGCCCTCGCGCCTTCACCGAGGCGAGCACCTCCTCCACCTGCGTCGCCGCCCTCCGGTCCAGTCCCGTGGTGGGCTCGTCCAGCAGCAGGTACTCCGGCCGCAGCGCCAGTGCCCGGGCGATGGCCGCCCGCTTCTTCGCCCCGGGCCCCAGCTCCGTGGGCAGCCGGTCCGCCGCCGCTTCCAGCCCCACCCGGGCCAGCGCCTCGTGCACGGCCTCCGAGGAGAGGCCCGGAGCCGCCAGGGCCACGTTCTCGCGCAGCGTCCGCCAGTCCAGCAGCGCCGGGCCCTGCACCAGGTACGGCGCCCGCTGGCGCAGGGCCCGCAGGGCGCGCTCGGGCATCGTGTCCACCCGCTCGCCGAGCAGTTCCACCTGGCCCGAGTCTGGCTTCAGCAGCCCCACCGCCAGCCGGCACAGCACGCTCTTGCCCGCGCCGCTCGCGCCGGCCACGAAGGTCAGCTCCCGCGTGGACAGCTCCGCGCTCAGCCCCGCCAGCACCCTCCGGCCGGACTCGAACGTCACCCCCACGTCGGAGAAGCGCAGCATTCCCGCTCACACCCCCAGCGCCTGGAAGCCGAGCGCCACCACGAAGGCGATCAGCAGGCAGCCGAAGCACGCGGCCACCACCCCGCGCGTGGTGGCCTCACCCACCGCCTCGGCGCCTCCGCGCGCGGACAGGCCCGCCACCGCCGCCGCCAGGGGAATGTAGAGGCCGCAGCCCGCCCCCTTCGTCAGCCCCGCCAGCACGTCCCACCCGTCCACGAACCGCGCGTCCATGAAGGCCGTCCCGTCCACCCCGAAGGCCCAGCTCGCCGTGGCCACCGCGGACAGCGTCGCCGCCATCGTCCCCACGATGCACAGCAGGGGCACCCCCACCAGTCCCGCCACCACCCTCGGCGCCACCAGGTCCGCGTACGGGTCTCCCGCCGACATCTCCAGCGCCTCCACCTGCTCGTTGACGCTCATGGTGGACAGCTCCGCGCTGTGGCTCGCCCCGCCGCGCGCCGCCGCCAGCAGCGCCGATACCACCGGGCCGAACTCGCGCACCAGCAGCTCGAAGTAGGGCGGACCCACCACTGGCAGGTTCCCCGTCACCTTGCGCGCCTGGCTGTCCGCGAACGTCACCAGCACCGCCCCGAAGAAGGCCATCCCCGACATCACCAGCCACGTGCTGCGCGAGCCCGTCTCGTACAACTGGTGCAGGCACTCGCGCCAGGACAGGCCATGGCGCACGCTCGCCCGCACCGTGCGCGCGAGCATCAAGGCCGGGGCTCCGATGAAGGCCAGGGGGTTCATGAGGCGCCCCGATGCTACCAGCCGTGCGCGGGCCCTCGGGAACATTGTGCCAACGGGTCTCCCCGGGCAGGACGGAGGAGGTGCAACCGAGTCCCTCCGGGCGCGGACTCGAGGAGGCGCACCATGTCCGAAGTCACCTGGACCGGCATGACGGGCCGAGTCACTTTGTGCTTGCCCGGGTGCGTCTGCCTCCATAGCGTCGGCGGACTGTCGGAGGCTCTCGCGTGCGCCCTGGTCCCTGGTTCTTCCTGCTGGCCCTGCTGCTTTCCGCTCCGGCCTCCGCCCGGGAGCGTCAGGAGGCGAGCGTCTTCCGCCAGCGCACCCTCCTCGTGTCCTCCCAGCCCGACGGCGTACCGCCTCTCGAACTGCACGTCGCGGCCGGTACCGCCACCCTGGTGGAGTCCGACGTGCCCCTCGGGCCCCTGTCGTTCCAGGACGTGCGAGGACGCATCCAACTCGTCCCCATCGACGACCACCGGCTGGTGCTCGTCCCCTCGGAGGATCTCACCCAGGGCGAGCGCCTCCCGTTCGTCGTGGGTGCCACCCCTCGGGCCGGGCCGCTGCGCTTCTCCCTCGTCACCCGGCGCGATGAGGTGGACACCTCCGTGCTCCTGGTGCGTGCCTCGCCCGCTGCCGCCGACGAGGACGCCGCCAGGGCCCTGGTTCTTCAGTTGCTCAGCGCTCCAGAAGCGCGTGCCACGTTCGCCGTCCCGCAGGAGATAGGGAAGCTCGCCGGGCCGGAGTCTCGTGTTCGGCTCGTATCCCTCCTCCGGCTCGGACAGCGCCTCTTCGTCACCCTGGCTGTCGGGACCTTGCAACCAGGCCTCCGGCCCTGGAGGCCGAGGCAGCTCCGGCTCCGGGCCACGATCGGCAGGGGCCCCTCTTTCGTGGAGTGGCCCGTGCCCTTCTTGTCCGGCCCTCTGGAAAAAAAGAAACAGCAGTTCCATGTGCTCACCGCGCTGCTTCCCGAGGGGACCACCCGGCTGGAAGTGGCCCTGGACGGGGAGCACGTACCCGGGGCTTTTCATGTCCTACCGCTGGAAGCGGCGGTGGAACTGCCATGAGAAAGCCGCTGCACCCCAATCAACTCCGCGCCCGGCAGCGCATCCGGGACTTCCGCGTGGTACGTCGGCTGGGAGTGGGCGGCTTCGCCTTCGTCTTCCTCCTGGAGCGCGGCGGACACCTCTATTCGTGCAAGATGGCGGTCCGGCCCGCCTCTCCGGATGACGAGGATCAGGTGGATGCCTGGATGCGCCGCGAGGTGTCGTCTCTGGAGTTGCTCGAGCACCCCGGCCTGCTGCCGGTGCTGGAATGGGGCCGCTGGCCCGATGCGGAGACGGGCTACGTCTACTTCGTCACGCCCTATGTGCCAGGATGCACCTTCCACGTGTGGCGCTGGCGCCAGCATGCCTCGCTCCATCGCACGATCGAGGTTCTCTGCGAGGCGCTGAAACCCCTGGAGTTCATGCACGAGCGCGGCCTGTGTCACCGCGATCTCAAGGCCGACAACCTCCTGGTCAGGGATGGGGACGACAAGCCCTTCCTCATCGATCTGGGCGCGGTGCACCTGCCGTTCGCGAGCACCCTGACGGATGGGGTGGCGCCGGGAACGCTCTACTGCCAGCCCCCCGAGGTCATGGCCTTCCTCGTGGAAGAAGCCCATCGGAAGGGCTCCCGCATGAAGGCCCATCCTTCCGCCGACCTCTACATGCTGGGCGTGCTGCTGTACGAGATTCTCACCGGGTGTCATCCCTTCGGTCCCAGGCTGCCCCTGGAGAAGTTGCTGGTGGCCATCGCCTCGGGGCCGCCGGACCCCCGAGAGCTCGTCCCCGAGGCTCCCGCGTCCCTGTGCGACCTGACGATGCGGTTGTTGGCTCGGGCTCCCGAGCGGCGCCCCGCGAGTGTCCGGGCCGTCCGTGAGGAATTGGAGCGGCTACGGGAGGAGGAGGGGAACACCGCCGCCTGGCAGGTGGCCCCATCGCTCCCGGAGCGCGAGCGGATACGAGAGCGGTTTCCCGGTGTCGATGTGGTGGAAATCGGTGACGGGGAACTCGTGGAGCCGGCTCCGCCTCCGTCTCCCCAGGCGGGTCCTTCCAGGCGCGCGGGGTGGGGCCGCGGCTGGGCGAGGGGCCTCGCCGGGGTGGTCCTTGGCGCAGCGCTTCTCGGGCTAGGGTGGATGCTCTTCCACGCTGAGCCCGGTGTGCCGGACTGCCCGGCACCTTCCGAGAAAGGAACCCACCCCGTGTCCTCTGTCTCCCATGACGATACCCGTGCCGTCTGTCCCTCACCGCAGGTGCCTTCACGTCTGTGCGTCCTGCTCACGAGCGTGGTGAGTGCTTCGGTCGCGCAGCTCGCCGGGTGTGCCACCGCTCCCGTGCGGCCCGATCCCGTCGGCTATCTCGACCGATGCCCCGCCGAGGCGCGCGCCACTCCCGTCAAGCTGGGCATCGATCCCGGGGAGCACCCCACCTTCATCGAGACCGGCCTCGCGCCGGCATCGAACGACCCTGAACATCCCACCCGCAACGTCAAGCCCGGCCCCATCAGTGCCACCATGTTCGTCGATGTGAATGGAGTGGAGCAGGACTACCAGGTGTCCGGTGAGGCGATGACGACGTTCAAGCGCGTCTACATCCAGCTCGACACCCTCCACCTGCCGGATGGCTCCACGCTGCCCATCTGCGGGGTGGCCACGGATGGCCTGCACCAGTACGGCATCCCGACGTGGAACTTCATTCCATTCGAGGGTGCCCGGGTGGATCCGGATCGGGTGGATACCAGCCCGGGTGCCGTCATCATCAACGACCCGCGCTTCGAGACGGTCCTCCAGGGCCCCGAGGGCTACCGCGTCCCTCGTATCGTCCTGGCTCCGCCCGAGTACCGCTGAGTCTCTCCAGCCGCCAGTCCCAGCGGGCAGCCCTCTGTCCGACCTGGCCTGTAGACTCCACTCATGCCCGACGAATACCGCTTCTTGGTGGAGGGACGTATTCCCGTGCTCAAGGTGCACGACGAGCCCCGGCCCGGCCCGGCTGTCATCGTCCTGCACGGGCTCGGCGCGAATGCAGACACCCAGCGTGGGGAGCTGAACGCGCTCGCCACCTGGGGCCTGAGCGCCGTGGGCGTGGATGCCCCGCACCACGGTGCCCGGCGGGACGGATGGCTCGATGAGCTGGCGTGGCTCGGCCCACCCGAATCCCACGCCCGCCTGCTTCACGCCATCCGCGAGGCGGCCCACGATGTCTCCCGGGTCATCGACCACGTGGCCTCCGAAGGCCACTGGCCCATCGGGCTCGCGGGCATCTCGTTCGGCGCGTACACGGCGCTGACCGTGGCCGCCAATGACTCACGGGTCCAGGCCACCGTGTCCATCCTCGGCTCGCCGGACTGGACTCCGCGCGAGGGTCCCATCACCGAGGAGCTCCACTGGCTGATGCGGCACGCGCCGGTCCACCGCCCGTGGGATTGTGCGCGCCACCCGGTGTTCCTGCTCAACGCGGGCCGTGACGGCGTGGTGCCGCCCCACTGGGCCCGCGACTTCGCCCACCGGATCTGGCAGTGGCACCCCGGGTTGCACGTCGAGCATTACGAGTACCCGGAGTCGGATCACATGATGCGGCAGGAGGATTGGGACGACGCCTGGCGCCGGGCGCTCGGCTTCCTCCGGCGCACCCTGTATCGGGAGTGAGCAGGCACATCGCGCGTCAAAGGTGATATGCGGGGCCCCATGTCTCGAGACGTTGAGCTCCAGTGCCGTTGCGGAAGGATTCACGGTTGGTTGCGCGATGCGGCGCCAGACACGGTGAACCGCATCGTCTGCTATTGCGATGACTGTCAGGCGTTCCTGCACCACCTCGGCCGTGCCGAGCTGCTCGACGAGCACGGCGGCTCGGATATCGTGCAGGTCGCGCCGTCGACGCTCTCGTTCGATCGTGGCCTCGAGCTCGTCACCGCCGTGCGCCTCACGCCCGAGGGCCTCTATCGCTGGTACGCGAGCTGCTGCAAGACACCGCTCGGCAACATGGTGTCACCGCGGCTGCCGTTCGTCGGGATCGTCACCGAGTTGTTCCAGCAGGCGCCGAACGCCCTCCCGTGTGACGAGGTCTTCGGCGCGCCGCGCGGTGGAGTCCTCGGCAAGTTCGCGATCGGCGATCCTCCGCCCGGGTCGGTGAAGCCGAACGTGGGCCTGATCGCGAGGACGATTCGCAAGGTGCTTGGATGGAAGCTCCTCGGCAAGGTGTGGCCCCATCCGTTCTTCGACCGCGCGAGCGGCAATCCGAAGTACCCGGTCACGGTGCTCTCCACGGCCGAGCGTGAAGCGCTCCGCGCGCTGTGTGGCCCGCGTCCCGCCCGCGCGTGAGCGAGGGATGGACGGCGTGGTGTCTCAATACGCCACGCAGCTCACGCTGCGCGAGCTGATGGGGGATTGCATCCCGCTGCTGTCCACCACCTTGTAATACACGAAGATCTGCCGGGTGGAGGTGGTGCCGCTGGTGACCATGGGGCAGTAGGCGCTCATGGACGAAGCCTGCCGCCAGGGATTGGAGGTCGTGACGCCGCGCTCCACGTAGACATCCTGGATGTAGTGGGTGTAGCCGCCCGTGCCGCCGCTGGCGCTGCCGGTGCAGGAGAGGGAGTAGGGGGCTTGAGTGCAGGACAGGTTGGCGGTGGGGCAGCCCTGGGTGAAGGTGAAGCTCTTCGACGTGGAGCCCGTCGCGCAGGTGCCGGGAGGATTGCCGGCGCTGTCATAGATCGCGGGAATGGCCCTCACCTGGAAGGTGTGCGAGCCGCAGCTGATCGGGCTGTCGTTGAAGCTCCAGGTGCCAGAGCGGTTGGCGTCGCCCTGGAGTGTCTGGTCACCGCGCCAGACGCCGTCGACGTAGAACGACAGCTTCACCCCATTGGCGGGGTAGGTCACCGACCAGTTCCCCCCGCCGGACAGGACTCCACCCCACGAGCTCATCCCGCCGATGTTGAGCGTGGTGACGCTGGCTCCGGCGCAATCCAGGGCCGCCTCCTGGGTGCCCAGGGTCTCCCCGGCTGGAGTCAGCCCCAATTCGTCGGGCATACCGCCACAGGCGGACAGCATCAGTCCAGACAGCGAGGCACGGAGGACAGAGCGGAGCAGGTGCTTGGGCATAGGTAGGATTCCATGATAGATGCGGAATTCATAATAGAGGGAAATTTTCCGGTAATCCAGTATCCGGGGCGTTTTTCCTGACCGCTGGCACCTTCAGCAAGCAGCGTTGCGAATACGGCATCGCGGAGCGGTAGCCTGACCCTCATGAGAAGAATCGTCTGCTCCCTTTTTCTCGCGGTACTGAGGGAAGGCTTTTGGCTCCTCGGCGCTGCAGGTGGCCGTGCGGCCGATCTGGGTGGGCATGTCCCGCTTCGACGAGGTGGTGGCGGACAGGAGCAGGGAATACGGGGGGCACGCCTTCGCCGTGGGGTTGCTGGCCCACGAGTTGACGCACCGCTGGGGCATGGGGCTCGAGCAGATGGAGCCGGCGAGCGGGGAGCGCTGGCCTCTCTCCAGTGACGCCTGCCAGTGTCACTGGTCCGCGGGGCTCCACCTTCCGGCGGCGTTCCCGGTGGCCTCCCTCTTCACTTCCCAGCCGTATCCGGAGAGTTCCCTGATGGGGGGCCATTCCTATCGCGAGGAGGCCGACGGCACCTTCACGAGGGAGGAGAAGCCCTACCTGACGCCAGCGGGGTTCTCCTGGTTGGACTTGTATGCGATGGGGCTGGCCCGGCCCGAGGAGGTGCCCGACACCTTCCTCCTCGCCGACATCGAGTCACTCGGGGATGGGCGGCTGGCGGCCCGGAAGGTGCCGGTGACGCTGGAGCGGATCGTGGCCGCCATGGGGCCTCGCAACCCCTCGGCCTCCGAGGCCCAGCGTGAATTCAAGCTGTCCATCTACCTGATGCACCGTGGGAAGGAGCCCGATGCGGCCGCCGTGCAGCGCGCGGAGTCCATCGCCCGGTCACTGGCGGCGTTCTTCGACGCGGCCACGGGCTCGCGCTTGAAGCTCACTCCGGCCCACTGAGGTTTTCGGGTTCAGCTCAGCCACATGGCCAGCGTGGTGGTGAGCAGGAAATCCAGCAGGAAGATGGCGCCACAGCCGTGCACCACCGCGCCCGCCGCCGCACGGCCCACCGCCCGCGCGCCTCCCCGCGCCTTCAGGCCCACCGCCGTCGACACCAGCGCGATCGCCAGCCCGAAGGCGCTCGCCTTCACCATGCCGCCCAGCACGTCCGTCGCGTGCAGCATCTGCTCGAAGCTGCCGAAGAAGGCTCGCACCGGCAGCTTCAGCGTGAAGAAGGCCGCCACCGCCTCGAAGAGCACCGCCACCAGGAAGGTGAGGGCGGACAGGCCCGACACGCTCAGCGTCATCGCCACCACTCGCGGCGCCACCAGCACCGCGAACGGATCCAGGCCAATTCCTCGCAGGCCCTCGAGCTGCCCGCCCACCTGCATCGTCGCCAGCTCCGCCGCGTTGCGCGCCCCCAGCCTCGCCGCCATCACCAGCCCCAGCAGCAGCGGGCCGAACTCCCACAGCACCGCGTACCCCGCCGCCCACCCGAGAATGGCCCTCGCTCCGAAGCGCTCCACGTACAGCGACGTCTGCACCACCACCGTCGCCCCCGTGAGTGCCGCCGTCGCCAGTGCCAGGGGCAGCGAGCCCCAGCCGAACTCCTCCAGCCCACGCAGCAGCTCGCGGCGATCCATCCGCGCCAGTCCCAGCACCGTGCGCGCCAGCACCAGCGCCACCGACCCCACGCCGCGCACCGCGCCCAGCGCCTCCTGACCGAGCCACGTCAGCGCCGCCGTCACGCGAGCGCCTCGTCCGTCCGCGCCTCCACCCCGGGGGCG
The DNA here is from genome assembly GCF_000733295.1 of Archangium violaceum Cb vi76. Lineage (GTDB taxonomy): Bacteria > Myxococcota > Myxococcia > Myxococcales > Myxococcaceae > Archangium > Archangium violaceum. The sequence continues at coordinate 18,924 of NZ_JPMI01000043.1, forward strand.
GGCGGGCCGTCGTGGACGAGCCGTCCGTCGCGCAGGTACAGCCAGCGGGACAGGGGGAGCTCCGGTGGGGCCTCGGGCGCGGCGACCACCAGCGAGCCGCTCCCGGCCACCTCCAGCAGCACGCGCGCCACCTGCCGCGCCGTGCCCGGATCCAACCCCGCGAAGGGATCATCCGCCAGCAGCACCGAGGGGCTCGCCGCCAGCGCCCGGGCGATACCGGCCCGCTTGCGCATGCCTCCGGAGAGCCGCTCGGGCAGGGTGTCCGCGGCCTCCGCGAGCCCCACCGCGCGCAGCACCTCGTCCGCGCGCGCCTCCGCCTCCTCCCGGGGCACCCGCCGGCGCTCCAGGGGCAGCAGCACGTTGCGGCGCACCGTCAGCGAGTCGAAGAGGGCATCCGTCTGGAACACCATGCCGAACGCCGCCTGGCGCGCGCGCTTACCCGCGGGCGGCATCCGGGCCACGTCCTCACCATTCCAGAGGACCCGTCCGCTGGCCGGCGTCACCAGCCCCGCGAGCGCCTTGAGCAGCGTCGTCTTGCCCGCGCCCGAGTGCCCCAGGACGAGCACCCGGCTGCCGGGCGGAAGGGTGCAGGTCACCTCCTGAAGGAGCGACCGTCCCCCCTGCCGAACCGAGAGCCTGTCCGCGCGCAGCTCCATGTCACCCCGGGCTCAGGGAGGGCCCCAGCGCACCAGCGTACCGTTCTGTCCCGCGGCCCACTGCTCCCGGGGGCTGATGGCATCGAGCGACTGGAGCACCTGGCTCTGGGGGGAGGGCTCGCTCCAGGCCGTGCCGTCGAAGCGGTGGAGGAACGTGCCGCTCTGGTTGGAGAGCACGTAGATGGCACTGGGGTGGAGGGCGGCCACGTCCAGCAGCTCCAGCGTCGCCGAGCCACCGGGGGGCGGCAGCTTGCGCCACGTTCCCTCCTTGCGCTCGAGCACCAGGCCGTGCTCGCCCACCGCGTAGGCCAGCGAGCCATCCACCACGGACACGCCCCGCAGGTAGCCCGTGCCCACGTCCGCCGGCAGTTCCTCGAGGTTCCACTGTCCCGAGGCCAGGTCGAGACGGTAGGCGCGGGGCAGGGGCGCGGCGCCGGGCTGGAAGTCCTCTGCGCCCACGGCGAGCAGCGTGTCCGGGCCCAGGCCGTGGATGCTCCGCAGGCTCGCCGCCAGCTGTGTCGCCACTACCACCGGCGGAGGACTGCCCACCGGCTCCCGCCACTCCCACCGCAGCACATGGCCGGTGTTGGTCACCGCGTACACGGTGGTGGTGCCGCTCCGCTCGAAGCCCACCATGCCAGTGACGTTGCCCGGCACTCCGCTCACTGTCTGCGTGACGCAACCGGAGGTGAGGGGATGGACGCTGGCGAAGGTGCCCTCCGCCGTACCGACGAAGACGCGCCCGTCGCTCGGCCGGGCCCACGCCACCTTCCAGTGGTTCGCGGGGCCACACTCCGAGAACTGCGCCACGGAGGCGCCGTTCACGTGCGCGAGCCAGCCGTCCGGACCCGCGAGCCAGGCCTTCCCCGGTGCATAGGTCGTCACCGCCTCCCACGCCGTGCTCCACAGTGTCTGCGTCCTCCAGGCATGCGTCGCGCAGACGCCGTCCTCGTCCGTGAGGCCGTCGCAGTCGTTGTCCAGCCGGTCGCACACCTCGGTGCCGCCGCGGAAGCGCGAGGTGTCATCGCAATCGTCCGTGACGGACTTCGCGCCCACGGGCTCCTCGCAGGACAGGGCCGCCACCGTCGTGCCAGCGAGCCCGTCTCCGTCCTCGTCCGCGTACCACGACACGGGCGTCTGCTCGCTCTTGCATTCCGCCCCGGAACCCGCCGCCGTGCAGGCCCAGGCGCCCTCGCAGCCGAGCTCCGTCCTGCACGTGGTGCCGAGGGAGAAGTCCTCGTCCTCCGTGCCGTCGCAGTCATCGTCCTTCCCGTCGCAGCGCAGCTCGGCCGTGGCCGGGTGCACGCTGGGGTCGGAGTCGTCGCAATCCCCGGCCTCCATCACCGTGCCCGGGGGCGGCACACACGCCATCACCCCCCGGGAGATGTCGCCGTACCCGTCGCCGTCCGCGTCCACGTAGTAGCCGCGCTTGCCGGGCGCGTCCTCCTCGTCACCGGAGCAGTTGCTGTCCTTTCCGTCGCACGTCTCCGGGGCGCCCGGGTACACGGTGGCGTCGGTGTCATCGCAGTCCGTGCCCTGGCTGGTCGCGCTCGCCGCGACGAAGCCGTCTCCGTCCAGATCCTCCGCGCGCAGATCCAGGTACACCGCCGTGGTGCCGCTCGCGGGGACCTCCACCTGCCGCGTGCTCGTGGCCACCACCGGTCCCGCACACGAGCCCTCGTGGGCGCTCGCGAGCACCTGGAGGTGCCGGCTCCAGTCGGCCTTGCGGAACACCGCCACCGTCTTGGCGTCGCTGGTGCGCTCCTCCACCGCGAGCTGCTGCGTCTCGGAGCGGCTCACATCCGCTTCATCCAGTGCCGTCACGGTCAGGCACCCCGGGTGGAACGTCGCGTAGAAGATTTCCACACGTACGGCACCTGCCCCAGCCTCCGCCCCTCGACAGCCGCACAGCGCCAACATTCCCAACGCCAGCAGGAATAAACGCATCGTTCGGGCATTCCCGGGCGCGCCGCGCCCCACTCGAAAAGTCTTCGTCCTTCTCCCCATTAGCCCGATGTGCGATGCAGCGTCCAGAGAGGTGGGTTCCCGTGACCGTGCTCGCTCGGGTCCTTTGAATAAAAAATGGGGCCTGCCGTCCTGGCCCGTCCCGGAACATCTTCCTTCGCCCGACCATGCATTTGATCCGTTCCGCCGTTGTCGTCCCCGTGTGTGCCTGGCTCGCTCTATGTGTGCCCGAAGTGCGCGCACAGGAGCAGCAGTCCGTCCCGGGGCCTGGAGCCGGGACCCCGTCCTCCGGGCAGTCCGAGCCCACGCGGGAACCGTTGACGCTGGAGCGCGCGGTGTCGCTGGCGGCCGAGCGCAATGAGACGGCGCTGACGGCCCAGGCCCGCGCCGAGGCCGCCGAGGCGCGTGTGGCCCGCGCCCGCGCCTTCTTCTTCCCGAGGCTGAACGCCAGCGCCACCTATACCCGCCGCCTGCAGGACGTGGTGCGTCAGGTGGGGGGCGAGGAGGTGGTGGTCCAGGCGCGCAACGCCTTCTCCGGCAATGCCACGGCCACCGTGCCCCTCTTCGACGCGCGCGGCTTTCCGCTCCTCCAGGCGGCGAGCCGGGATCGCGAGGCGACGGCGCTGGACGCGGTGGAGGCGCGCCGGCAGGTCTCCTTCCAGGCCGCCAACGCCTTCCTGTCCACGCTGGGCCTGCAACAGGTGGCCCAGGCCGCCGAGCGCCGGCTCGTCTACGCCCGCCAGTCCCTCGAGGATGCGAAGGCTCGCGCCCAGGCCGGCCTGGCCAGCACCAACGACGTGACGCGCGCGCAGTTGGACGTGGCCACCGCGGAGGCGAACCTCGCTGACGCGGTGGGTCAAGCAGAGACGAGCCGGTTGGAGCTCGGCTACCTGCTGGTGGCTCCCGTGGAGGGCCCGCTGGCGGCGCCCGAGACGCTGCTGGGCGAGGCCTCGCGGCCGGTGGAGTCCTTTTCTCTGTTGACCGAGGGGGCCCTGGAGCGCCGCCCGGACATCCTCTCCGCGAAGCTCCGGGTGCGGCAGCAGGAGGCGCTCGCGAGCGAGCCGCTGGCCCGGCTGTTCCCCACGCTGTCGGCCACCGGCGTGTACTCGCTCACCAACGAGGCGGGCCTCGCCGGGCGCAACTGGAATGCCTTCGTGTCGGTGAACCTGGGCTGGTCGCTCTTCGACGGAGGCGAGCGCTACGCGGATCGCCGGGAGCGGCTCGCCCTGGTGCGGGTGCAGCAACTGGACGTGGCGGCGCGGACGCGGCGGGTGGACGTGGCGGTGGACCAGGCGAACGTGTTGCTGCGCACCGCCCAGGCCGCGCTGAACCAGAGCCAGGTGGCCGCCGATGCCGCCCGTCAGAACGCGGAGGAGACGAGCATCCTCTATCGCCAGGGGATTGCGTCGTCCCTCGCGTTGAGCGATGCGCAGGTGAGGCAGTTCGAGGCCGAGGTGGCGCTTGCCCGGGCTCGCTATGCATTGGGGTCCGCGCTCCTGGAGCTGCGGATCGCCGTCGGACTCGATCCGCTGGGGAAGGAGCCGTAAGTGAAGATGCGTGTGGTGACATGGGCACTGGGCGCCGCGCTCGTCCTGGGGACGGGGTGTGGTGGCAAGCCGTCGGGAGGCGCTCCAGCGGCACAGGGTGGCGGCAAGGGCGGAGGCCCCGGTGGCCGTGGACCGATCCAATTCCCCGTGGAGGTGCGGCCCGTGGAGTCGCGGGACGTGGAGTACGTCGTCTCGGCGGTGGGCTCGGTGGAGGCCTTCGAGCAGGTGCAGATCACCGCGCGCGTGGCGGGCGTGGTGGAGCAGGTGCGCTTCATGGAGGGCCAGTCGGTGAAGAAGGGCGAGGTGCTCGCGGAGATAGAACCCGCGCGCTACGGCATCGCGGTGCGCGCGGCGCAGGCCTCGCTGGAGAAGGCGCTGGCGGCGAAGGCCGAGGCGGACGCGGCGGCGGGCCGGCGCGCGGCGGCCAACGAGGCGAAGCCGGGGCTGCTGCCGGCCGAGCAGATCGACACGGCCGAGGCCCGGGCGCGCACCGCCGCGGCGGATGCGAGCGCGGCGAAGGCGGCGGTGGATCAGGCGGAGCTCAACCAACGGGACGCGTACGTGAAGGCCCCCATGGAAGGGGTGCTGCAGACGCGCACGGTGCAGACGGGGCAGTACGTGCAGCCGGGCACGGTGCTGGCCACGCTCCTGCGGAGGGATCCGCTGTTGCTGCGCTTCACGGTGCCCGAGTCGGACGTGGGGCGGGTGAAGCCGGGCATGCCGGCGCGCTTCACGGTGCGCTCGGACTCGCGCACGTACATGGGGAAGATCAGCTACGTGGCGGACGCGGCGGATCCGGCCAGCCGCATGGTGAAGGTGACGGCCGAAGTGCGCGGTGAGGACGCCAAGGCGCTGCGGCCCGGGGCCTTCGCCACGGTGACGGTGCCGGTGGACACGGCCCAGGGAGCTCCGGTCATTCCCCAGACGGCGGTGCGCCCCAGCGAGCGCGGCTTCCTGACGTTCGTGGTGCAGGACGGCAAGGCGCGCGCGCGCGTGGTGGAGCTGGGCCTGCGCACGGCGGACGGACTCGTGGAGGTGCGCGAGGGCCTGAAGCCCGGCGAGCAGCTGGTGGTGCGGGGGGGCGAGGCGCTGAAGGACGGCGCCGGGGTACGGATCGCCGAGGAGCAGAAGCCCGCCTTCACGGGTGAGCCGCGCCAGGAAGCGAACACGGGAGGCGTGGCCCGATGAGCATCACGGACGTCTGCATCAAGAAGCCCGTCTTCGCCTGGATGCTGATGGCGGCGACCATCCTCTTCGGACTGGTGGCGGCCGGGCGTATCGGCATCAGCCAGTTCCCGGACGTGGACTACCCCGTCATCAGCGTCAGCGTGAGCTGGGAGGGGGCCTCGCCGGAGGCGGTGGAGACGGACATCATCGAGCCGCTCGAGGAGGCGGTGATGCAGGTGGAGGGCGTCAAGGCCCTCACCTCCCGGGCGAGCCAGGGCGGTGGCAGCATCTCCGTGGAGCTGGATCTCTCGCGCGACGTGGACAAGGCGCTGCAGGACGTGACGGCCAAGGTGAGCCAGGCGCAGAACCGCCTCCCGCGGGACGTGGATCCGCCGGTCATCTCCAAGAGCAACCCCGAGGACAACCCCATCATGTGGCTGGGCGTGTCCGGCCCCTTCTCGCGGCAGTTCATCTCCGACTACGCGCGCTACCGGGTGAAGGAGGTGCTGCAGACGGTGCCGGGCGTGGGCGAGGTGTCGCTGGGGGGCTCGCTGGATAGAAACGTCCGCATCTGGGTGGATGCGCAGAAGCTGGACGCGCGGGGGCTGACCGTCACCGACATCGTCACCGCGCTGCAGCGCGAGCACGTGGAGCTGCCCGCGGGCCGCATCGAGACGGTGGGCCGCGAGGTCAACGTCCGCGTCATGGGCGAGGCGTTGGATCTGGAGACGCTGCGCCACCTGGTGGTGCGCGAGGGCAACGGCTCCCCCATCTACCTGTCCGACGTGGCGCTGGTGGAGGATGGCTTCGAGGACGAGCGCCGCATCGCCCGCGTGGACGGCCAGCCCGCGCAGGGCCTGGGCATCCGCAAGCAGCGTGGCGCCAACGCGGTGGCGGTGGCCCAGGGCGTGCGCGCGAAGCTGGCCGAGCTGCGCAAGGACGCGCCCGAGGGCCTGGACCTGGGCGTCAACTTCGACTCCACCCAGTTCATCGAGGAGAGCGTCCATGAGATCGAGTTCGAGCTGCTGCTGGCCTGTCTGCTGACGGCGCTGGTGTGCTGGGCGTTCCTCGGCTCGCTCTCCAGCACGATGAACGTGATCCTCGCCATCCCCATGTCGCTGTTGGGCACGGTGGCGGTCATCTACTTCCTGGGCTTCACCCTCAACACCTTCACGCTGCTGGGCCTGTCCCTGGCGGTGGGCATCGTGGTGGATGACGCCATCATGGTGATGGAGAACATCTTCCGGCACGCGGAGGAGGGGAAGAACCGGGTGGCGGCGGCGAGCGAGGGCACGCGGGAGATCACCTTCGCGGCCCTGGCGGCCACGCTGGCGGTGGTGGCCATCTTCATCCCCGTCATCTTCATGAAGGGGGTCATCGGCAAGTTCTTCCTGCAGTTCGGCGTGACGCTGTGCGTGGCGGTGCTGCTGTCCTACGTGGAGGCCATCACCCTGGCGCCGGCGCGCTGCGCCCAGCTGCTCAAGACGGGCCGCGAGGGCCGCAGCAAGGTGGGGCTGGCCGTGGACAAGGCCTTCACCTGGCTGGAGCACCACTACGGCAAGGTGCTGGCCCAGGGGCTGAAGCGGCCCTGGTGGGTGCTGGGCGGCGCGGTGGTGCTGCTGGCGCTGTCCGGCTTCGCCTTCAAGAGCCTGTCGAGCGAGTTCGTCCCCTCGCAGGATCAGGGCCGTGTGATGATCCGCATGCAGACGGCGGTGGGCAGCACGGTGGGCGAGACGGACCGCCTCTTCCTGCGGGCCGAGGAGTTCCTCCGCAACCGGCCCGAGGTGACGCGCCTGTTCGCCGTGGTGGGCGGCGGTGGCGGCGGGGTGAACGGCGGCATGCTGTTCGTCACCCTGCTGCCGCAGGACCAGCGCATGCCCATGTCCGAGTTCAGCCAGGTGGTGCGCAAGGAGCTCAACTCGTACCCGGGTCTGCGCGCGGTGGTGATGGATCTGTCGCAGAGCGGCTTCACCGGCTCGCGCGGCTTCCCGGTGGAGTTCAGCGTGCGAGGCTCGGACTGGGAGCGGCTGATCGAATCCAGCACGGACATGCGCGAGAAGCTCCAGGCGAGCGGCAAGGTGGTGGACGTGGACACGGACTACCAGGTGGGCATGCCGGAGCTGCGCATCACCCCGGACCGGGCGCGCGCGGCGGACCTGGGCGTGTCCATGCAGGACGTGGGCTCCACCCTCAACGCCCTGGTGGGCGGAGTGCGCGTGGGCAAGTACAGCAGCGGCGGGCGCCGCATCGACGTGCGGCTGCGCCTCCTGAAGGATCAGCGCTCGCGGCCGGAGGACCTGTCGATCCTCAAGGTGCGCACCGCCTCGAGCGAGCTGGTGCCGCTCTCCTCGCTGGTGACGCAGGAGGAGCGTCCGGCGCTCCAGGCCATCACCCGCAAGGACCGTGAGCGCGCCATCAGCATCTACGCCAACGTGGCCCCTGGCTCCACGCAGCAGGAGGCGATGGAGACGGTGCAGCGGCTGGCGCGGGAGCTGCCCGGCGGCACGCGCGTGGTGTTCGGCGGCTCCAGCGTGGCCTTCCAGGAGTCGATGGACAGCCTCCTCTTCGCCCTCTTCCTGGGCATCGGGGTGGCCTACATGGTGCTGGCCTCGCAGTTCAACTCGTTCCTCCACCCCGTCACGGTGCTCACCATCCTCCCGCTGTCGGTGGCGGGAGCGGCCTTCGCGATGTGGGGCACCAACACGACGCTCAACATCTTCAGCATGATCGGCCTGCTGCTGTTGATGGGCATCGTGAAGAAGAACTCCATCATCCTCGTGGACTACGCGTTGCAGCAGCGCGAGCTGGGCGCCAACGCGGTGGAGGCCATGCAGCGGGCGGGGCCGGTGCGCCTGCGGCCCATTCTCATGACGTCGCTGGCGACGATGATGGCGGCGGTGCCCGCGGTGCTGGCGCTGGGCGCGGGCAGCGAGACGCGCGCCCCCATGTCCGTGGCCGTGCTGGGCGGCCTCTCCGTCTCCACCGTGCTCAGCCTGCTGGTGGTGCCCGCCTTCTATGTGGTGGCGGACCGGCTCAAGGCGCGGCTGGGTCGGCTCCGGGGTGGCTCCGGGGACTCGGACGAGCACGGCCCGGGCTCCGGTGGGGAGTCCGTGTCCGTGGTCGAGGAGGACAAGCCCCGGCTCGCGGGGAGCTGAGCCTCGCGGGAAGCACGGGGGCCTTCCGGCCGCGCGGCGTGCCAACGGGTCCAACAGTCGGACCAGTTGCTCACCATCGAGACCGGAAGGCTGACACCTGTGGGCATGGAGCCCGCGAGCCGCGGGTCAGTACGTGCCCTTGAGTGAAACGCCAGAGTAGGCGCTGTAGCCGTTGAGCATGACGTGGTAGCGGCCCGCCGTGGGCTGCGCGGCCATGTTGCACGTCTCGTTGTTGCCGCTCAGGTAGGGGCGGCAGCCATACGAGGAGGTGCTCGGCTGCGAGCCGAACTTCACGTACATGTCCACGTCGCCCGTGCCGCCGCTGATGGTGAAGGACACCGGGCGGCTGGCCGGCACATCCAGGTAGTAGAACTTCTGCGAGCCGGCGGCGCCAGACTGGTTGAGGAGGGCCACGCCATTGGTGAGCGCGGTGGCGGGAGCGGGGGGCACCGTCACGCCCACGCCCACGGCCTCCCAGGCCCTGGTGACGGCGGTGTGCTCCGCCGAGCCCGTGCCATAGAGCATCACGGCCGCCTGCTCCGTGTATGTCTTCACCTGGGCGAAGTTGGTGGAGGCCGTCATCAGGTCCGAGTTGGCCTTGTAGAAGATGGCGCCGGCCTTCTGCACGCCGGTGGCCGGCACCAGGGTGGTGCTCTTGCCGCGCGGGTGGGTGCCGCCCTTGCTCAGCAGGCAGAAGGCCAGGTTGGCGATGCCCGAGTTCCAGTGCACGCCGCCGCTGTCGGACGATCCGATGTAGCGGTCGGGGTAGTAGTCCCTGGACGCGCCGTCCAGTGCCGGATCGCACATGTAGCGGAGCGCGTCACCCGCGGTGGCCGGAGTCCATATGTCCTCGGCGATCTTGAAGACGTCCGCGCTCGTGCTCCAGGCGTTGCTCCAGCTCTCGCAGTAGGCGGTGAAGACGTCGGCGAAGCCCTCGTTGAGCGCGCCGGGTTCGAGCGCGTACGTGAGGTTGGACTCGGCGCTGATGATCGCGTGGCTGTACTCGTGGTTGATGACGTCCATGTCGTTGCACAGCGGGCCCGAGTTGACGCCGTCTCCGTCGCCGCAGACCATGGTGGTGCCGTTCCAGAAGGCGCCCACGTAGTTGTTGCCGTAGTGCACCGTGGCCGTCAGCGTCGCCCCGGCGTTGTTCACCGAGTCGCGGTTGAAGTTGGCCTTGAAGCAATCATAGAAGGTGCCGAGGTTGGCGTAGGCCTTGTCCACGACGGGATCGCCCGTGGTGATGCCTCCCTCGTTGAGCATCAGGGTTCCCGGCAGCATGGTGGTGTTGTTGGCCGAGTACACCCGGCGGTTGCGCGCCTCGTGGATGTCCGAGGTGCGCTCCTCGATGGAGCCATCCAGGGCGTTGACGAAGACATGCTCCCGGATGGGCTGCTCCCCGTCATTGCCCGCCACGAGGACCTCGAAGACGAGCTTCAGCCGTCCATCCGCGCTGGAGCGGACGTAGACGAGGCGCGGGACCTCCTCGGCTTGGACGGTGCCTGGGGTGCTCTCGAGCGCCGTGGCGCGAGCGGCCTCGGGCGCGATGCGGGCGCGGAAGGGGACGGACTCGCCATCCCGGGCCGAGCCGTTGACGGCATAGACGACGCCATTCTCGTCCACGTGCGCGATGAGCTCGTGGCCCACGACGGGCAGCCCGTTCTTCGTCTGCTCATAGCGGATGTGGGTGTGGCCCTGCTCGTCCACGGAGAGCCGGCGCACGACGAGGTCGGAGGCGTTGAGCCGGAAGACGGGGGTGATGCGGGACAGGGCGGAGCTGACGTGCGAGTGGGCCTCGGAGGTGGAGGCGCCCCGGAGCGCGCTTCCCGAGGTGCCGAGCCGGCCGCGAATCATGTACGGCACACCGTCCTCGTGAGCGCCAATCACCTGGGCCGAGGGCAGGGCGGCGAGGGCCGCCTGGACATCCTCGATGGAGCCAGGGCCGGTGGAAGGCTCCATCGGCTCGGTGTCACAGGCGGTGAGCGCCAGCGCGAGGCTGGCGGCGAGCATCCGGGTACGCATGCGGTATTTCCCCCTGAATGGCGGCGAGGCGCCGCCGAAGCAGGGAAGCATGAATGCCCGCCAGACCCGGAATCAACGAGAAGACGGGTAATGTTGTCTGGTGGACACTCTTCTGGGGCTCGATCAAACGGCGGAGGCTGTAGAGTCCGGAGCGCATGGGTACCTCCTTGATGCATCAGTGGCTGGCGGTTTCGATTCTCAGTTTGCTACTCGCCTCCTGTAGCTCCACCCGCCATGGGGCCAGAACTCCCGAAGGAGCCGGCGAGCTTTCCCAATCCGTGCTCATCATCGAGGAAATGTCCGATGGGCAGGTGGCTCATTCCTGGCAACCCCTGGAGGAACTCGACTTCTCTCGGTACCCATCGCTCCCGAACGAGCAGCGCGTCGCTGGAGCAGTCGTCCCCGCCGCCTGGACTCGTGACTGTGAGCAAGAGCGTGATGGGTGTGAGGATGCCTGCATGAGCAGCAGGATGCGCCCGGGATATGGGCACGTGACCACACCCGATCGCAAGCGCGGGGGGAAGTATGACTTCTGCCGGAAGAAGTGCATGCAGCCCTATCTCGACTGTTGCCGGCTGCGTGAACTCGAGCCTCAGAGGTTCACGGTGATTGCCGATGCGGTCGACTGGTTGAAGAGCCACCGCGAAGAGGTTCTCGTGGGGAGCACTGTCGTCATCGCTGGGGTGGTCTTCGTCACCGTTTCAGCTGGGGCGGGTGCTCTCGTGCTCGTGCCTGTCATGCTGATGGCCTCGTCGAGTCCCTCGGGCGAGCCCGCCACCGCGCAGGTGTCGCAATGACGATCCTCGATACCCTCAACGAGGCACAGCGGATTGTCGGACACTATTGGAAGGAGGAGCAGTCTCCCGAGCAGGCTCGAATCCTGGGTTGTGCAAGAGATGCCTTGAGTTTCATCTGCTCCACCGGTCAACCCTATCGCTTCGAGGATTACCGCAAGCGACTTCAGGCCGAGAACCCGTCTCGAGAGCGTTCACCCTCCGGTACAGACAGGGTACCTGCGATGCACGAACCTTCCCGGGACCTCGCCGCAGAGGGCTTCTTCGAGCGGAGCCGCGACGAACTCCGGTCAGAGCCAGAACGGGCGCTGGCCCTCGTCATCATCGACGCGCTCCGCTTCATCGCCTCGACTGGACAGCTCGACGATTTCAACCGTTATCTCCAGGAACTCGATTCCAACGAGCCACCCCGAGTGGTCGCCTCTTTCGATACACGTGAGCAGGCGGAGACCTGGCTGAAGAACCACCCGAGTCCTCCTCACTGCGCCAGCATCCTGATCGCGGGCAGGTACCACACCGTCGCGTATGATCGTGAGACGAACGGCCGCTACCTGCCACCTTCTCGCGACCTCGAGTACTACCTCGTCAGTCTAAAGCAAGACAGCCCTCCCACCGCCACTGCCTCTTTTGACACGCGCCAGGAAGCCGAGGCATGGCTGCGTGCGCAATCCGCACCACCCAGGCGGACCTGGGCGCTCATCTCCGGAGAACTCTACCTGGCGGTGTATCACCCCAACGTCAACCATCGAGCCCTCTACCCGCTCTCGATGGCCGATGGGTTCGAGATCAACACGGAAGTGGAGCCCGAGAGCACCTAGCCACGCAAGAAGCGAGGCCTACGGAAACCTCACCCGCGGAAGGGTGATGACTCGCGATGTCTCATCCCAGAGCACCACCTTGAACTCACCTTGTAGTTTCTTCCTGCCTGCATTGACTTCCAGGTAGACTGCTTGGCGCATGGTGGGAGCAACGGTATCCACCTGGAGGAACTGTATCCCGGGCACTTCCTCATCGTTGGTGGTGAGCAATGATGCCCGGATGGTCTTCCACGGTGCTGAGCTGGAATTCCTCAGCCACATCTCCACTACCGCGGTCTTGTCTGCGCGGTAGCTGGTGGCGCTGTCGAAGAACACGGCTCCGGCTGGGATGTTGATCTTGTCCACTGGCAGCTCCAGGGTCTGGACCCCGGACCGCCCCACGATGGTGTTGGCAATGAGGCTCCGGAGTCCCTGTACCCGTTCCAGCTGAGTCCGCAACAGTTGGTTCTCGTTGCGGAGTTGTTGATTCTTCGCGCGTTCCTCCTGGGCCTCCTGTTGGTAGGACTCTTGAGGGCGCCTGTCTCGATACACCTCGACCTGCCGGGTGGCTTGTCCCCGGTGGGCCACCAGGAAGAAGGTGATGACCTCCTGGGAGGCTGCGGCTCCAAAACGGACCGTCAGCCGCAAGCGCTCTCCAGGCATCATGTCTTTGGGTGGCACGAAGCTGATGCCACGTTGGCCGCGCAGCACCTCCACGAAACGGACTTCCTCTTGTAACTCCCATGATCCCGGGATGGTGTCGAAGAGGAAGCCCGTCATCATTCCCGGGCTGACGCATATCTCCCGAGCCTTCGTCGAGGGTGTCAACGTCAAATCGATTCGCAGTGAGTCCTCACACGCGACTGCCAATTCCAGGTCAGGAGCACCTTGAAGGACAACCAGGGACAGGAGAAAGGGAAGGGTGGGGAGCACGGTGAGGATCTTTCTGCGCGGCCTAATCGAAACTCGACACCACTGCGACGCTCATGATGTTCTTGACGATGGCTTTCTTGGAGGTGCTGCCGGGCTCCTTCGCGATACCAATCCCCCGCGACGTCGCCAACTCCATGCAGACCGTCACGAGCTCCCCGTTCTGCAATTGGGCGCGCGTGAAGTGGCCATAGACATGGTTCTTCCTGAAGATGAACTCGCCGTACACGAGGCCGTCCGACGGCACCTTCCCCCTGGGAGTGATCACTCGAGCAATGACCGCGCCCTCCGAAATCTCGGTGGTGAGTCCTTGAGGATCATTGGCGGGGATTTCGATGCGCATGTTGTCACCCGGCTCGATGCCGAGTTGCTTCTGGCCCTCCTCCGAACCGGGCGGGCATGGCGAGCTCGGAAGGGGCCCCTCCTTTTCTTTCGGAATGCTCGCGCATCCGGCCCCCATGCAGGCGGCGCCGGTCAAGAGGGTGGCGGCGACGGAACGGACCTTCTGGGATTTGATCATCTTGGGCTCCTGGGTTGGCGTCGCGCTGGCGACGGGCGCGGGGGGAGGTGACGTTTGCGGTCCCGCGACGTGGCCAACTTCTCCCGTCACCTCGGGAGGAGCCAATTCCTGGCGAGCACTGGCTTGTTGCGTTTTTGGGGGGGAGGACGACCCGGAACGTTGGGCGGAAGGAATCAAGACTCCTCCCAGGAGGGCGGCGCCAAGAGCGAGCCAGATCATCCTCCGTGGCGTGGGTGTCTGTTGCTGGGTTGGCGCCTCTGGAGCGGGAGGCGGGGGTGGGGGAGGGGCTGGTGCCTCTTCGCGTCTGACCTCGGGGAACAGGGGCACGCGCCAGGCGCGGTCCGCCTCGCTCCACGCCGTGGAGAGGGCCTCCGCGAGCGCCCTGGCATCCGCGTACCGGTCCTCGGGTTCCTTCTCCAGCATCCGCATGCACAGCTCGCTCAAGGAGCGAGGGACTCGCGGGTTGAGCTCATCTGGCGCTGGGGGCGTCTTCTCGAGGATGGCGCGTACCATCCCGGGGTCGTGCCGGTCCCCGAAGGGAAGCATGCGCGTCAGCAGGCCGTAGGTGACGACCCCCAGGGCCCACAGGTCCTCTGCCGGCCCCATCTGGTAGGGCTCGCCCTCCCATTGCCGGCCGAAGCGCAGCGTCTCGGGGCTGCGATATTCGGGGGTGCCCGGTGGCATCCACTGCGTCAGGCGGGGGGCCCCCTCGAGGCCCGCCGCGCCGAAGTCCACCAGCACGGGCTGCCCGTCCGATTGCCGCACGATGATGTTGGCTTCCTTCACGTCCCGGTGCACCACGCCCAGGGCATGCACGTCCGCCAGGGTGAGCGCCAACGGCAACAGCACCCGGCCCACCAGATCGAGCGCGGTTGGATTCACCTCCTGGACCCACTGGTCCAGCGGGAGGCCCTCCACGAGCTCCAGGGCCAGCACCAGGGAATGCGGCTGCTCTTCTGGCCAGAGGCCATAGCCGTGGAAGCCCACGACATTCGGGTGCCGCATCCGGCGCAGCGCGTCCACCTCACGGTCTCCGCGAGGGGCCAGGGACACCAGCTTGATGGCGAAGGGGCGGCCCTCCCGCCTGGCCCGGTACACGGTGCCGAAGCTGCCGCTGGCGAGCAGTCCCTCAATGGTGAAACCCGCGACCACCGTACCGGGCGCCAACCCCGGCCATGCAGCAGCACCCTGTCCGCCGCTTCCGTCGAGCATCCAGCCTGCCTCCGAAAAGCGCCGGAGGCTACCAGAGCGGTCGCTTCCAGCCCCGGACGTGACGGGTTGGCAGGGTGCGCGAGGGCGGGAGGGAACCCGGTGGGTTCACTTCGACGCGTGCATGTCCTTCGCGTACTGCACGAGGGCCTGCTCGGCCTCCGGTCCCGTCCATCCCAGAGGCACCATGCGTTCCAGTTTCTTCCCGTTCACCGAGACGATGAAGTAGCGATCGCAGCGGTCGCCCTCGCCGTAGGAGATGCCCAGGCGCAGACCGAGCTGCCGCGCCCGGGTTTCGAGCCGGGCCGTGGTGGAGGTCGAGTAGAAGCGTGGGAGGATGAGCACGCCCCTGCTTCAACCAGAAGGCGTTGCCCCTTTGAAGGACCACCTGGGGAGTCACTGCCCGAGGTCACCCTTTACGGTGGGCTGGCCGCTTCTTCGTCAGCCAGCGGCTCACCCGGACCTTCCCGAAGCGTCTGCCGAACAGGTACCAGGTGAAGACCGCGCCGAAGATCGCCGCCGACAGGATGATGCCCAGCAGGCCCAGCACGGGCAGGCCGTGGTACTGCCACGGCGTCTGCGCGAACGAGATGAACGCTCCCACGATGAGCCCGCACGCGCACAGGCCCATGAACATCACGATCGCCGCGCTGCGCAGGTTGTCGTTCAGCTTGTCGAACTGCTCCGCCCGCACCGTCACGCTGAACTTCCCCGACTCCAGGTCCAGCAATATCTGCGACAGCTGCGTGGGCAGGTCCTGCGCCAGCGACTGGAAGCGCAGCAACGTGCGCATCAGTCCGCCCTGGAGCTGGCTCGGATCATACCGGTCCGCCAGCAGCTCCTTGGCGTACGGCATCGCCACCTCGAGGATGTTCAGGTCCGGGTAGAGGCTGCGCAGCATGCCCTCGGTGGACACCGAGGCCCGGCTCAGCAGCGCGTACTCCTTCGGAATCCGGATCCGGTACTTCACCGCCAGGTCCAACAGCTCCCGCATGAGGCTGCGCGCGTCCACCTGGCCCAGCGTCATGGGCAGGTGTCTGCCGAGCAGTCCTTCGATGTCGTCGCGGAAGCCCGCCAGGTTGGCCCGCGCGTCCGGCACGCCCACCCGGTAGAGGATGCGCGCCACCGAGTCGCTGTCCTTCAGCGCCACCGCCAGCGCCAGCATCACCAGCGTCTCCTGCATGGCGCGCGACAGCCGGCCCACCACCCCGAAGTCCAGCAGCGCCAGCCGGTTGCCCTCCAGCACCAGCAGGTTGCCCGGGTGCGGGTCTCCGTGGAACAGCCCGTCCTCGAAGAGCTGCCGGAAGCTCGCGTCCAGGATGTGGCCCGCCACCTCCCGCCGGTCCTCCGGCGACAGCTCCGCCTGGCTGATCTTCACCCCGCGGACGAACTCCATCGTCAGCACCGTCCGGCTGCTGAGCCCGTCGTACACCCGCGGAATCTTCATGTACGGCCGGTTGCGGTTGTTCTCGAGGAAGGCCCGGATGTTCGACGCCTCGTGCACGAAGTCCAGCTCCTCGTGGATGGCCCGGTCGAACTCGTCGATGATCCCCGTGGGCGAGTAGATGCCCGTCTCCTCCACCACCGCTTCCAGCAGCCTCGCCAGCGAGCGCAGCACCACCAGATCCGAGTCGATCTGCTCGGCGATCCCCGGCCGCTGCACCTTCACCACGACCTCCTCGCCCTCCAGCGTCACCGCCCGGTGCACCTGGGCGATGGAGGCCGCCGCCAGCGGCTGGGGATCGATCTGCTTGAAGAGCTCGTCCACCTCGCGGCCCAGCGACTCGCGGATCTGCGCGTACACGTCCTCCAGGGGGACGGGCTCCACGTTGTCCTGCAGCGTGGCCAGCTCCTCGATGTACTCGGCCGGCAGCAGATCCGCGCGCGTGGAGAGGATCTGCCCCAGCTTCACGAAGGTGGGGCCGAGATCATTGAGGAGCATCCGGAAGCGGCGCGCGGTGGAGGCGCGCTGGGCCTCGGGGGACACCTCCACCTTCTCCCGCCGCCCGAGCTGACGCCACAAGCCCGCGCGCTCCAGCCACTCGCCGAAGCCGTGGCGCGCTGCGATGACCCCAATCTGCCGGACGCGGTTCAAATCCTGGAGGAGCACGGTGGCCGGCACCTTTCCACGGGCCCGCCCCGCCCGCAAACCCCAAGAAGGCCCGGTGCCGCCGGCTTCAGGCCGCCCCGGAGGTGGTGCCGGTGACCGGCGCCGTCTGGGGCCGGGGCGTGGGTCCGAAACGCAACACCAGGTAGCCCACCACCGCGGACAGGAGCGAGCCCAGCAGGATGCCCAGCTTGGCCTCCGTCAGCAGGTGCGGCTCGTTGGCGAAGGCCAGCCCCGCCACGAACAGCGCCACCGTGAAGCCGATGCCGGCCACCACCGAGACGCCATGCAGTTGTATCGCCCCCGCCCGCCCCGGCATGTCCGCCAGCCCCGTCTTCACCGCCACCCAGGTGAAGAGGAAGATGCCCAGCTGCTTGCCCACGAAGAGGCCGAGCACCACCCCCAGGGGCAGCGGCTGGAGCACATCCGACAGGCTCATCCCCGCCAGGGAGATGCCCGAGTTGGCCAGCGCGAACAGCGGGACGATGGCGTACGCGGACCACCCGTGCCAGATGTGCACGAAGCGGGTGAGCGGCGGCTCGATGTCCTCGAGCTGCTCCTCGATGTGCAGCAGTTGGTTGGTGCGCAAGGTCTCGTCCTCGGGCTCGCGCAGCAGCTGGCCGATGAACCCGTGCAGCTCCTCGAGGACCAGGCGGCCCCGGCGCACGGGCCGGGCGGGGATCATCATTCCCACCACCACGCCCGAGATGGTGGCGTGCACGCCGCCGTGGTGCATGGTGTACCAGAGCGCGCCGAGCAGCACCGCGTACATCAGCCCGTTGCGCACGTAGAACTTGTTGCACGCCACCAGCACCGCGGTGACACCCAGCGCCGCCAGCAGCCACTCCACGTGCAGCCCCGTGCCGTAGAACATGGCGATGACGAGGATGCCGC
>NZ_JPMI01000044.1 GCF_000733295.1 Archangium violaceum Cb vi76
GGTGAGGAACACCACCAGCCCGTGGCTCACCCGGCCCTTGAGCAGCGTGAGGCACCCGATGGCGAAGGCGATGTCCGTGGCCATGGGGATGGCCCACCCCTTGAGCGCCGGTGTCCCCGCGTTGAGCGCCGCGTAGAGGGCGGCGGGCACCACCATGCCGCCCACCGCCGCGATGAGGGGCAGCAGGGCCTTGGACAGGGTGCGCAGCTCGCCGGCGGCCAGCTCCCGCTTGATCTCCATCCCCACCAGGAAGAAGAAGATCGTCATCAACCCGTCGTTGATGAATTCACGGAAGGTGAAATGGAAGAGGGGGCTGCCCGAGCCGACGGCGAGGGGCGCGTCGAAGAGGGCGGTGTAGGTGTCGGCCCAGGGCGAGTTGGCCCAGAGCATGGCCACCACGGCGCAGAGGGCGAGGAGGATGCCGCCGCTCGCCTCCAGCTTGAAGAACGCCTGCACGGGCGCCACGGCCACCTTGAAGAGCCGGGGGAGGGGGACGGGCTGTACGGTCTCGGGACGGGTCTCCATGACGGGGGGCAGGTTGCCCTCCGGAGTGGGTGGGGCCAACCGTTTTCGGAGGAGTGGCTCACGATTTTTCCGGACCGGGACGGCTGGCCGTCAGGGGGACGTGCTAGCCATCGGCGGAGTAGGTGCGGACGGGTGGACGGCAGAAGTCATGTGTTCTGTTGATCCGGAACCGGACGCATGACACAAGAGGCGGCGATGGGCGCGACGCAAGCGAAGGCAGGCAAGGGACACGGGGACGAGGCGCCGGTGGAAGCGGCGGCCGAGCAGGCCGGGGCGCGGGAGATTGGCGCGCTCACTCCGATGATGCGGCAGTACCTCGAGGTGAAGGCGCTCAACCCGGACGCCATCCTCTTCTTCCGGCTGGGGGACTTCTACGAGATGTTCTTCGAGGACGCGGTGCGCGCCTCGGAGCTCTTGCAGATCACCCTCACCGCGCGGGCGAAGAACGCGGAGAAGGTGCCCATGGCCGGGGTGCCGTACCACTCGGCGCGCCGCTACATCGCGAAGCTGGTGGAGCACGGGCTGAAGGTGGCCATCTGCGAGCAGGTGGAGGAGGCGGGCAGCGGGCCGGGGATCGTCCGGCGCGAGGTGACGCGCGTCATCACCCCGGGCATGGTGCTGGACGAGGAAGCGCTCGAGCCGCGGGCGAGCAACTTCCTGGCCGCGGTGTACCCGGGGGCGCAGGGCTTCGGGGCGGCGCTGCTGGAGGCCTCCACGGGTGAGTTCTTCTGCCTGGAGGCGGAGACCACGCAGGAGCTGGTGGAGGCGCTGGCCCGGGTGGAGCCGAGGGAGCTGCTGGTGCCCGAGGGCGAGAAGGACTCCCCGGACACGGTGGCCCTCGTGTCGCGGCTGTCCCGGCCTCCGGCGGTGGCGGAGCTGGAGAAGGCGGCCTTCGAGCCCGGACGGGCCACGGTCTTCCTGCGCGGTCACTTCGCGGTGCAGTCGCTGGAGGCCTTCGGGCTGCAGGACGCGCCGCTGGCCACCGGGGCCGCGGGCGCGGCGCTGCGCTACCTGAAGGACACGCAGAAGACGGCCGCCGCCCACGTGGACAGGCTCAGCCGCCACCAGCGGGGCGTGCACCTCCTCATGGACGAGGCCTCCCGCTCCAACCTGGAGGTGCTGCGCACCCTGCGGGACGGGGGACGCAAGGGCTCGCTGCTGGGGGTGCTGGACAGGACGGCCACGGGACTGGGGGCGCGCAAGCTGGCCCGGTGGCTGGCCGCGCCCCTGTGCTCGCTGCCGGAGATCAACGCCCGGCTGGACGCGGTGGAGGAGCTGTCCCAGCGCAGCGTGTGGCGCGAGGAGATGACGAGCCTCCTCAAGGAGGTGGGCGACATCGAGCGGTTGTGCGGCCGGCTGTCGCTGGGGGCGGGCAACGCGAGGGATCTGCGGGCGCTGGGCTTGTCGCTGGCGCAGCTGCCCCGGCTGGGGGCGGTGCTCGCGCGCTGTGCGTCTCCGCTGCTCAAGTCGCTGGCGGGGCCGCTCGGCGCGCTGCCGGAGCTGACGGAGCTGCTGCTGGGGGCGGTGGTGGACGAGCCGCCCACCGGCCTCAAGGAGGGAGGCTTCATCCGCCCGGGCTTCCACGCCGAGCTGGACAAGCTGGTGGAGCTGTCCACCTCCGGCAAGGACTTCCTGCTGAAGATCGAAACGCGGGAGCGGGAGCGGACGGGCATCAATTCGCTGAAGATCCGCTACAACAAGGTGTTCGGGTACTACCTGGAGGTGACGAAGGCGAACCTGCACCTGGTGCCCTCGGACTACATCCGCAAGCAGACGATGGTGGGGGCCGAGCGCTTCATCACCCCGGAGCTGAAGGAGTACGAGGAGAAGGTGCTCACGGCGGAGGAGCGTCGGAGCGCGCTGGAGCTGGAGCTCTTCGAGCAGTTGCGGGCGCAGGTGGTGAAGGAGGCGCCGCGGTTGCGCTCGGCGGCGGAGGCGGTGGCCACGGCGGATGCGTTGCTGTCCTTCGCGCGCTGCGCGGCCGAGTTCGGCTACGTGCGGCCGGTGGTGGACGAGTCCGAGGTGCTCTCCATCACCGGCGGGCGTCACCCGGTGGTGGAGCGGATGCTGGGGGCGGGCGAGGCGTTCGTTCCCAACGACGTGAAGATGGACTCGGAGGACGCGCAGATCCTGGTGATCACCGGCCCCAACATGGCGGGCAAGAGCACGGTGATGCGGCAGGTGGCGCTCACGGTGCTGATGGCGCAGGCGGGCAGCTTCGTGCCGGCGAGCGCGGCGCACATCGGCCTGTCGGATCGGATCTTCACGCGCGTGGGCGCGGCGGACAACCTGGCGCGTGGGCAGTCCACCTTCATGGTGGAGATGACGGAGACGAGCCACATCCTGCACCACGCCACGCGGCGCAGCCTGGTGGTGCTGGACGAGATTGGCCGGGGGACGTCCACCTACGACGGCCTGTCCATCGCCTGGGCGGTGGCCGAGCACCTGCACGACAAGGTGGGAGCTCGGACGCTCTTCGCCACGCACTACCACGAGCTGGTGGATCTCTCCCGGGAGAAGCCCCGGGTGAAGAACATGTGCATCGCGGTGCGGGAGCAGGGCGGCAAGGTGCTCTTCCTGCGCAAGCTGGTGCCGGGCGGGGCCAACCGCTCCTACGGCATCGAGGTGGCGAGGCTCGCGGGCCTGCCGCCGGAGGTGGTGACGCGGGCGAGGGACATCCTGCAGAACCTCGAGTCCGGTGAGTTCGACGACAGCGGGCGGCCGAGGCTGGCGCGGAGGACGTCGCGCGCGCCGTCCCCGGGGCAGCTGGGGCTGTTCGGTGGGGTCGCCGAGCCCGGGCCGAAGCTGGACCCCTCGCACCAGAAGGTGCTGGAGGCCCTCCGGGGGGTCAAGGTGGACGAGACGACGCCCATGGAGGCGCTCAATCTGCTGTCGAAGCTTCAGCGGGAGCTGAAGTAGGAAAGAGACGTGGTGTCCACGTCAGCAGGGTGTCCTACACTGGGGATGGAATCCTCCATGTCCGACCTGGTGCGCCGCGCCCATACCGCCTTCTTCGAGCACACGTCCGACGCCGTGCTGGTGCTGGATCTCCAGGACCGGCTCGTGGAGGCCAACGCCGCCGCGCAGCGGCTGTTCGGGGAGTCCGGAGACGCGCTGCGGGGCAGGCCCATTTCGGAGCTGCTGCCGCGGTGGACGCCGCCGGAGCCGTCGTCGCCAGAGGCGCCGCCGAGGGAAGGGGAGTGGGTGTGGCACGGGACGGAGCGGTCCCCGCGCCATGCGCACGTGCTGCGCGTGAGTTGCGTGCCCGTGCCGGAAGGCCGGGTGCTGGTGCTGAGGGATCTGACGGCGCAGGCGGAGGTCGAGGCCTCGCTGCGCCATCAGAAGGAGTATTACGAGTCGCTGGTCCTCCACAGCCCGGTGGCCATGGTCACGGTGAACCTCCGGTTCAGCGTGGTGTCCTGGAACCCGGCGGCGGAGCGTCTGTTCGGCTACACGGCGCGGGAGGCCAAGGGGCGGAACATCCTGCGGTTGGTGGCGGGGGAGGGGCCCCTCCGGGAGGAGGCCGAGGCCACCTCGCGTGAGGCGCTCGAGCGGGGCTCGGTGAAGATTGTCACCCGGCGCATGAGAAAGGATGGGACGCCGGTGGACGTCGAGCTGGTGGCGCTGCCGGTGACGGTGGAGGGGGAGCGGGTGGGCTTCGTCGCCATCTACCACGACCTCACCCAGCTGCGCCGGATGCACGAGCAGGAAGTGGCGCACCTGCGCACCATCGAGAGCGAGCGCGAGCGGGCGGATCAGCTGCTGCTCAACATCCTGCCGAAGCCCGTGGCGGACCGGTTGAAGCACGGCCAGCGGATCATCGTGGAGAACTTCCCGGACGTGACGGTGCTGTTCGCGGACCTGGTGGACTTCACCCGCTTCGCCGCGCAGCACTCGCCGCCGGACGTGCTGCAGGTGTTGAACATGGTCTTCTCCATCTTCGATCAGCTCACGGACGAGTTCGGGGTGGAGAAGGTGAAGACGATCGGGGACGCGTACATGGCGGTGGGAGGGCTGTCGCTGCCGAGGAGCGATCATGCCGAGGCCATGGCGGGCCTGGCGCTGGCCATGCGCGCCGAGGTGTTGAAGCTGGGAGACCAGTTGCAGATTCCGCTGCACCTGCGGATTGGTTTGCACTCGGGCCCGGTGACGGCGGGGGTGATCAGCGGCAAGAAGTTCGCGTATGACCTGTGGGGCGACACGGTGAATACGGCGAGCCGGATGGAGTCGCACGGCGTGGTGGACGGCATCCACCTGTCGGAAGCGGTCCACGAGCGGCTGCGCGGCCGCTATCGCTTCCAGGATCAGGGCATCGTCCCCGTGAAGGGGAAGGGGCCCATGCGGACGTGGCTGCTGCTCGGCGCGCAGTGAGCCGGAGCGCGCGAATGAAAACCCCTGCCGCCTGGAAGGGAAGCAGGGGTCGATGATGGGGCCGGACTTCTTTCAGTCTGGTCCGGGCGTTGAGCCTGGCTCCTACGGGAGCACTCTTATTGGAGAGTAGCGACTGGTGTGGGTGCCATCGCCGAGCTGGCCGTAGGAGTTGTTACCCCAGGTCCACACGGAACCGTCCTGCTTATGGACCAGGGAGTGTTGGCCACCAGCCTGGATGGTCACCGCACCTGAGAACCCTGGTACCTGTACCGGTGTGGTTCGCCCGGTGGTAGAGCCATCACCGAGTTGACCGTTCGAGTTGCGCCCCCAGGCCCACACGGTTCCATCGTTCCTCACAGCCAGTGAGTGAGTGAGGTCCGCTTCGATGCTCGTGACTCCATTCAGGCCGTACACCTGCACTGGATAGGTCCATTTTCCGGTGAAGCCATTCCCAAGCTCGCCATTGGGGCCGTCGCCCCAGGACCACACGGAGCCGTCCTGCTTCAGCACCAGTACATGGAAGTGACCTGATGCAATGGCAGTGGCTCCCGAGAGTCCCATGACCTGCAGCGGTGTGGTGCTCGAAGTAGAGGTGCCGTCCCCGAGCTGGCCATGGTCATTGTCGCCCCAGGCCCACACTGTTCCATCCTGCCTCAGCGCGAGCGAAGAAAACCAACCCGCTGCAACGCTCATCATGCCCGAGACCCCCGGGACTTGTACGGGCGTGGTCCTGGTCGTGGTGGTGCCGTCCCCGAGCTGGCCATCCGAGTTGTTGCCCCAGGCCCACACGGTTCCATCCCGCCTCACGGCCAGCGAATGTTCCTTCTTCGCGGAAATGGCCACCACGTTCGTGAGCCCCACGACCTGCACCGGCGTGGAGCGCGAGGTGGTGCTACCGTCGCCGAGCTGCCCGTGCGAGTTGTAGCCCCAGGCCCACACGGTTCCATCCTGCTTCAGCGCCAGTGCATGATGATCACCTGCGGCAATGGATTCCACATTCATGAGCCCCACGACCTGCACCGGTGTAGTGCTCGAGGTGGTGGTCCCGTT
The DNA here is from genome assembly GCF_000733295.1 of Archangium violaceum Cb vi76. Taxonomy (GTDB): domain Bacteria; phylum Myxococcota; class Myxococcia; order Myxococcales; family Myxococcaceae; genus Archangium; species Archangium violaceum. Next base: position 5,947 of record NZ_JPMI01000044.1, read on the forward strand.
GCCCAGCTGGCCGTCTGAGTTGTACCCCCAGGCCAGGACCGTCCCATCCGGGTTCACCTTCAGGCTGTGGGAGTACCCCGCTGCCACCGTTGAAGGCTTCTGGCGGAGCTCGATGCCCGTGAGCACCCACACTGGGGTGTGTCGAGCCGTGTTGGTGCCATCGCCGAGCTGGCCGTAGGAATTGGAGCCCCAGGTCCACACGGTTCCATCTTGCTTGAGCGCCAGGGAGTGAACGCCGCCAGCCTGGACGGCCACCGCACCCGAGAACCCCATCACCTGCACCGGTGCGCTGCGCCTGGTGGTGGTGCCATCGCCGAGCTGGCCAGAGTAATTTTCGCCCCAGGCCCACACGGTTCCATCGTTCCTCACCGCCAGCGAATGAGAGAAGTCCGCTTCGATGTTCGTGACGCCAGCCAGACCGGATACCTGCACGGGGATGTTGCTCGTCAAGGTGGTGCCATCACCAAGCTGGCCCGCGTAGTTGTAGCCCCAGGCCCATACGGTTCCATCCTGCTTCAGCGCCAGTGCATGGAGGTGGCCGGAGACGAGGAGGGTGACGTCCGAGAGGCTCAGGACCTGCACTGGCGTGGTGCTCGAGGTCCTGGTTCCGTTGCCGAGCTGGCCATAGGAGTTGTCGCCCCAGGCCCACACAGTTCCATCCTGCTTCAGCGCGAGCGAAGAAAACCAACCCGCTGCAACGCTCAGCACACCCGAGAGCCCTGGGACCTGCACGGGGGTGGTCCTGGTCGTGGTGGTGCCGTCCCCGAGCCGGCCGTCCGAGTTGTTGCCCCAGGTCCACACGGTTCCATCCTGCTTCACGGCCAGCGAGTGCTCCTGCTTGGCGGAAATGGCCACGACGTTCGTGAGCCCCGTCACCCGCACCGGCGTCGTGCTTCCCGTGGTGGTTCCATTGCCGAGCTGGCCGTGCGAGTTGTAGCCCCAGGTCCACACGGTGCCATCCTTTTTCAGCGCCAGGGAGTGATGGGCACCCACGGCGATGGACTCCACGTTGTTGAGCCCCGTCACCCGTACGGGCGTGGTGCTCGAGGCGGTGGTTCCGTTGCCGAGTTGGCCATTGGCGTTGTCTCCCCAGGCCAGGACGGTCCCATCCGGGTTCAACTTCAGGCTGTGGAAATATCCCGCCGCCACCTTGGGAGGGCCAGTCACCACCGCGAAGGCTAGGTCGTCCCGGTCCTCGAAGGAACCATCCGCGCAGGCTGTCGCTGAGTTCATGTAACGGAAGGCCGCGCGCACGGCCTGGGTGCTGCCGCCAGCTGGCAGCGTGTAATTCACCCGCAGCGTCTGTGCTCCAGCTCCGGTGGGCACCAGGGTGGTGATGAAGTTCCAGGTCGGGTTGCTCGCGTCCGCCGCGTAATACAGGTCCAGCGAGTCCTGCGTGTAGTTGGACCAGGCCCATACCTCGACTTCAAGGGTCACTTGTTTACCGGGAGCCAGGTCGGTGCCATCTGTGGTGTAGATCTTCACCCGATCCACCGACTCGTCGGAGTGGTAGGCGCCAGCGGTACCGTCCATGCAGGTCCCGCCCAGCGTGTTGGGCGCGTTGAGCTCGGGCCCCACCGGTCCACGGCCATTGACGAGGCCGCCCGAGTCACAACCAGAAGCCACCCCGGTGCACCGGGGGACCTTCAAAGTCGAATCGTAGGTGGCCGTTGCCGTCAGCGGCGCGGAAGTGGCGCCTGGTTTCTCCTCTTGCCCCTGGGTCATCTCTCCGGGTTCACAGGCCCATAGCCCCGCCGCCAGGACTGCCCCTGCATATTGCTTCCACATGTTTCGTTTTCCCCCCTCGAGAACTGATTTCGCGGGCTGACTACCAGTGGCGCGAGGCAGGTGCTGTGAAGCACCTCACATGGAGCGGGTGCGCACGTTCACAGGGCCTGGCGCCATTCACCGCGACCGCGAGTCATGTCCTTCAAGGCATCGGCCCACGTGCCTGGTTGCCCGCTCAGGGGGCGATGACCTGTGACCGGGAGTCTCGGGATTCCCGCGCCCCAAACACGGAGGCGGCGCGTTGCAGCACCGGAGCGCGCTCGATAATCTGCCCGCATGGCAGAGGATGACGGCGGCAAGTCGGAAACATCGGAGAAAGGCTCGGCGGACGCCACTGACCTCGAAAGCATCAGCTCGCAGGCCGCCTACGAGGCGTTCCTCGTCGAGGCGAAGGCCGTGGAGCCAGGCTTCATCGAGGAGTGTTGTGCCGACATCGTGCTCACCTATCAAGCCGTGATGCGCGGAGTGGAGAATGTGCTGGGCAGTGGGACGGTGGTCATCGGCAGGCTGCCCAACATCAACGTCGTGGAACTCTCGATGCTCCCGCGGCTTGCTCAGGGCCTGGCATTCGCCGCGCTGCAGGTAGACCGAGAGCTCGAGGCCGCCTCGTTCGGAAAGTTGTTCGATCGGGTGCAGCAGCTGCGCCGCAAGTTGCGTAAGGCCGCCGACGCCCTTGCCGAGGCTCGCCTCCTTCCCGATGCCGATGTCGATGAGGTCTGGCTCCGCGGGCAGCACGATGTCCTGGACGATTGCTCGGCGCTTGTCGCGTTGTTGCGAAGGAACGAGGCGCGGATCTCCGGCCGATCGCCGGTGGTTGCTTCTGATATCGCCGAGGCGGAGCAAATCGTAGGGAAGTTGCGCGTGATGCTCGGACAGCAGGGCGTCGAGAGCGAAGGAGGGTCGCCCTCCCTCATCAGGGCTGTCGAGCTCCGCGATCGCTTTTGGACGCTGCTGCATCAGCGCTACGACGTGCTCTGGCGATGCGGTGCGTGGCTCTACGGCCGAGCGGTCGATGATCGTGTGCCTCCGCTTCCGGTCCGGCAGGCGCTGATCGGCAAGGCCCGGAGCGTGCCGGCCGAGCGCGAGGCATCGCAGGCAGAGCCGGAACAGCGGCGGCCCTCGAGCCCTCCGCAGCTCGTGCCCGCGTCGCCAGCGAGCCCGCCCACCAGTGTGCCGGCGGTGCGCGACTCGACCCGGCACTTGCATGAGTTGCAGCGGGATCTGGAGCGAAAGGCCCGGTTCCTCGTCCGGATTGGCGTCGTTGCTCCCCGGAGCTGAGCGTCACCTGTTGCCAGCGTGGGTGGGCAAGGGAGCCCACTCCATGTTTGCGCTCGGCGGCGCGCCCCGGCCGCCGAGCGGAGTCGTGGGTCTCTGCTGAAGTCCCAACCTACCTCTTCCAGGAACAGGGGGTCGTGGACGTCATGGAATCCAAGCGTCCGCGCACTGGCGGTTGACGCCGTTGTTGACGAAGGTGTTGTTGTACGTGGCCAGGGAGAAGTCCGTCGTCACGGCGGTGGTGCCCGAGTAGGACCCATCGCTCACGGTGACGCCGCAACTGGCCGAGGAACTGAACGTGCTGTTGGTCACGAATGCGCCCAATTCCTTGTAGACGTTCAGATTGCCCCCAAAGAACCGGCCAGCGGCTCCAGAATGGGAGATCAGCACGTGGTCAAGCCGGCTTCCCTCTCCCTGGAAGAAGTGCAGCCCGCGCCAGTACCCCTTCGTCGGGGTCGGGGTATTCGGGATGAAGTGGATCGGTGCTTCCGCGGTTCCCACCGCGATCAGCGCACCGGGATGGCTGGCGAAACTTCCGATGGTCAGCTCGGTGTTCTGGGCGAACCGCAATTCCGTTCCAGCTTCCACGGTCAGCGTTGGATTGGTCGTATTGCCCACGTTCACATTTCCCTGGAGCACGTAGGGGATGCCCAGGTTCCGCCATGTCTGGGTGATGTCCACGCCGCCACCGCTGATCTCCACTGCATTGTTCGTGTTGCCGCTGAAGGTGATTCCCGTGGGGATCGTCCCGACGACGTGGGCTGCCATCGAAAGGGGGTAGTTGCCATTGTCGCGGAGGGTCAGTGCTGTCGAGTCCGGGCCGAACTTCGCACCATTCGACATGTAGACGCCGTATCCGCTGCCCTTCTGCACGATGACGTTCTGGATGTTGGGACAGGGACCATCAACCTCACACGGATGAAGAGACCCGTGCACATTCAGATTGCCCGTCGTCGCGAGGAGGCTACTCGGAGCACCTGCGTACTCGATGGTGGCGTAGGAGATGCGGCTGGCGGCGGTGGCATGGTCCGCCAAGTGCAACCCCCTCCACTGGCCGGGCTTGGGGCTGTCCGAGTTGGCCGAGAAAAGGATGGGCGAGGACTCGGTTCCATTGACGATCAAATCCCCCGTGAGGTGGTAGCCAGCGACCATCTCACCGTTGGCTCCGAAGCGGAATACCGTGCCAGCGGAGAGGGTGAGTGTAGGGCCCGGAGCATTCTCCGGGGTGCTGTCGTCCGGGGGGTTCTCGATGAGGATCAGGCTGTTGATGACGTAGGGGATGCCGGGGTTGGGCCAGGTCTGCGAGAGCGAGACATTGCCGCTGAGCTCGACGGCGTCGGGGGTATTACCCGTGAAGGAGCCTCCGGTCGGGAGCGTGCCGGCTTGGTTGGCGCCCATTCGCACCGCGTAGTCTGTGCTCCCAGACACATGGAGTCTGGTCGAGTCAGTTCCAAAGGCACTCCCGTCATCCGCCACCCTCACTCCCACGGTGCCGCTGTTCTGCACCGTCACGTCACGAAGCACAGGGGCCGCTTTGTTCTCCACTGCGAGGCATGCGCCCGCCCCCGCGGCGTTCCCACAGTCGCTCAACGTGACGAAGCTCAGCTCCGAACCGCTCCCTTCCGTGGAGAACACCACACCCCGCCAGTAGCCCTTGGTGGGCGCGCTCTGGTTGGCCACCATGCGGATCGGTGCCCCCTGGCTCCCCAAGGCCCGGAAGGCTCCGTTGGAGATGCGAAGCTCGGCGTCCTGGTCGAAGCGGACTTCCACGCCCTGCTCGAGGGTCAGCGTGGGGGCTTCGCCAGAGCCGTTCACCACGAGCTGCCCTCTCACCACGTGCGGATTCTCGGCCGCTCGCCACGTCTCGGAAGTCGTGATGTTGGTGGTGTGGAGGGTGGGCGGGCGCTGGTTCACCGTGAGGGTGACCTCTCCCTGCCGGGTCTCATTGCCCGCGGTGGCACTGGCGCTGATGGTCACTGTTCCGGCGGCGGACGTGGTGGCATTCCCAGTCTTGTCCATCACCTTCGCCACGGACTCGTTGCTGGACTTCCAGTCGTAACCGGAAACGCCGGTGAACTTTTCGCCGTACTGATCCTTGGCCTCAGCGGTGCACTTCGTGGTCTGGCCGGCGATCACGGGGTTGGGCTCACAGGTCACCGTGATCTCGTTCAGATGGGCTGGATCCTTGGTATTTCCGCCAGGGCACCCTCCGAGCACCAGTAGCGCGGGAAGCCAGGGGAGCGCCTTGTTGAGTCTCATGGATTTTGAACTCCTTTTCACGACTAGAGGGTCGCGATGATAGGACGAATCGGTCGCGAGGAGGGACGTTGGTGGATGCTGCGGTGGTGCACTCCTCTCATGACGCGCTCGACTGCCCGCCTTTCACGCAGGGGCCTCCACCTCGCTCCAGTCGAAGGGGAGAGTCGCGCCGGGGCCATGCCTGGCCGATAGGCGGGCTGGCACTCACGCTACCCGCCCAGAAGCGGGGAGGAGCGCTACGGGGCCGGAGCCTGGGTGGTGAGTGGGGCCGGCGCCTCGGTGATGAGGAGTACCTCTGCGCGGCGGTTGAGCTGCCGCTCCTGCTCGGTGGCGGGTCTTGCGCTCACCGGCCAATCCGAGCCGAAGCCGCGTATCCGCACCTGGGTCGCGGGAACGCCCTGATCGAGCAGATAGCGCCGCACTGCCTGGGCACGTCGCAGCGACATGATCATGTTGGACGAGTCGGTGCCCTCGGTGTCCGCATGCCCCTCGATGATGAGGGTGCCCCCTCTGGGAAGTTCCGACAACCGCAGGACGGCCTGATCCAGCAGAGGCACCACACCCTGCAACTCGGAGTTGCCCTGGGTGAAGTGGATCTCACCCCTCATCACGAGTCGATCCTGGGGACCGGGCTGATAGGGCCGTGGAGGCTCCCGCGGCGTTCTGACGTCCGACGTCCCCTGGGGGTCGTCACGGGTGACGGACATGAGCTCCCAGGTGCCGGCCGGACGGATCCGATCGTCTCTTTCCGGGGGCTTCGGTGTGGCGAGTGAGAGCTGGAACTCGCGATCCACGTGCTCGTCGATGAAGGAGATCCTGGGTGGCGGCTCGCTTCGGAACGAGACGCCGAGGAGCATGCGGAAGCGAGGCGTTCCGAGTGCTCCGCCCAGGCCAGGTCCTCCCATGACGAAAGCGTCCAACCCGACCAGGAGCGGAAACCGCACGCCTCCGAGCAGATCCATGGAAACCTGGGCCGATTGGGGCACGAGCGTGGCCCGTAGCGCCAGCTCGCCCCTCAACCCAGTTCCCGTCGTGGCCAGCGCCGCTCCGAGGCGAACCTCCGAGGTCGCGCCCTGTCTGACCGCGGTCTCCTCGGTGGTTCCCAGGAGGATGGTGGGGCGGAACAGGACGCCCGCCTCGAGGGAGGGTTGCACCGAACCCAGGATCGTGCCCACCACCATGCGCGCATGGAAACGAGGCCCGTCATCGCCCGCCAGCGCCAGCCCGGTGCCTACCGGCAGGCCCACTCCCAGGTCCGCCGACAGGTCCACGGGTTGCCGCTGGCGGCGTGACAGCAGGCCCAGCCGAGCCTGGAGCACGGGGGTTCCCATGCCCTGGGCGGTCAGTGAGGACAGACCCACCGTATTCGGATCATCCCCCTGCTGCCAGAGCACGAAGGGGACCTGGGCCCCCAACTCGAGCCACGGCAATACTCCGTAGCTGGCCGAGAGCAGCGCGGTCGCCCTGTCTCGCACCACCGCCAGATCCTGCTCACCGTCATTCAGGACGAGGGGCAGGCGCTGGTAGTGCCCCAGCAGGCTCACGCTCATTCCTCCGGGCACCATCAGCTCGCCGTTGCCGACCAGTGCCGTGCCGCGTCCCGTGTTGGCGTCCAGCCGCTCCAGGTCGAAGCCGGGCAACTGGTCGGTGGACTGCGCCGAGGCCAGCGAGCAGCCCAACAACATGACGGCCATTGCACCCCTGGTTGAGGACGGTATGCTCATGATCGGGTAGAATTCTACCTCGCTTTATGTGGGGAGAGACAAGTGCTCCGACTCAATGTGCTGGTCCTGCTGTGCCTTGGAGTGCTGGCCTCCTGCAGGTCCAGTGAACCAGAGGGAGCGGCTCCAGCGGCTCCCTCGGTTCCACCGGTGTCGCTCCAGCGCAGGTCCGCGGCGGTCTCCACCGACCCCATCCTTCATACCCTCAAGTGGACGGGCAACGGTCCAGGCTCGGCGACTACGTGCCTGTCGTGTGGTTCCGGTGGATACCGCTGCCCGGGGAGCTCGACCTCTACTGAGTGGACGAAGGACATCGACGTCACTGTTCCCGAGGGTCTGCTGGTGGTGGGATTCAAGGCGGAGGTGGTTGGCGCCAGCGTGGATACCTCCGGTTCTGGCAATACGGACGTCGGTGTCAAGCTCAACGGCACGTCGCTCAACTACTCTGGCGGTGGCACTACCTTCCGCGTCGCGGATCGTACCTGTACATCGTCCTCGGCTTGTCACCCGGCGAGGGCGTTCAACAAAGCGGACCCCGCAGGTATTGGTTGGCTCACGGGTACGACCAAGAACCAGATCACGATCGTTCCGGATGATGGGGATTACTGTGCTTCCCATGTTGCTATCACATTGACCGTCGCGGAGCGCAGCATCGAGGTTTCCCCTGAGGGGATCGACTTTGGCAATCAGAAGAGGAGCGTTCTCAGCGCCACCCAGGATGTGACGATAACCAATGACGGTGCTGCGCCCCTGACTGT
>NZ_JPMI01000045.1 GCF_000733295.1 Archangium violaceum Cb vi76
TCTGAGGACTGGAAGGACTTCTCGCGCATCGTCCGCCGGGCATTTCCCCGAATGCGAGAGCTACGATTGCCAGCAGTGAGCCGGGGAATGGTCCAACTCCTCTGGGTCGATGACAAGGGCAATTCATTCGATGCCTCGGAGTTGTCCGATGGCACCCTGGGTTTCCTGGCCACTCTCTGCGCCCTTTTCCAGCCGGGTAATGCGCTCGTGGCCATCGACGAGCCCGAGGCGCACCTGCACCCGGATGCGTTGATGCGTCTGGTTGGGGCGGCTCGCTCATTGTCCGAACGGCAGCCCATTCTCCTCACCACCCAGTCGGACACCCTCATCGGCCTGCTGGATGATACGCCAGAGAGCGTGGTGGTGGCCCAGCGGGAGGACGATGAGGCCCGGCTGGTACGCCCCGGGCCGGAGGAGCTGCGGGAGTGGCTCAAGACCTTCAGCCTGCGAGACATGCGCCGGGAATTGGAGGAGTGGAGGCCTGTCTCGTGACGCGCGTCCATCTGGTCACCGAGGACCGGACTGGCGGTGGATTGGCGGCTGTCCTCCACGCGGAGGCCGAGCACCAGCGCCGGCTGTGTGGAAAAGCACGCTTGCAGTTCTCCAGGCCCAGCACCGTCAATGGCAATGCCGAGCTGCTCAAGCAGTGCGAAAAGTATGAGTTGTTTCGCTTCAACTACTCGCCACGATGCGACCACGTGTTCTACGTCATCGACGCGCGCAATGCGTGGGACCTGCCCCAGCTCGGGGTGCAGGCACCTCCTCCCCCCCTACGAGCAGAATTTCCCCTCCTTCATCGACATCATCCGCAGCAGGATGGCTGGAATCGCGCGTGGTTCCCGAACGGAGCAGCAGTGGGCGGGGATTCATGAGGGCTTCCATGCACACGTGTTGGTATGGGAGCGAGAATCGCTCATCCTTCCGGTCGCTGACCGGCTAGGCTTGGGCAAAGCCGTGATGGATGTCTACTCCGCGCGTCGCGCCGCCGAGGCTGTTGGAGAACTGTTCCGTGGCCTCGGCAAGCGCCGCAAGTACGACAAGGCCATTGATGGCCCGGAGTTCCTCCAGCGTATTGCCGATGACATACAACTTCGCACCATCGTGATTGAGAGCAACCCCAGCCTCCGCTCCATCGTCGAGGAACTGGTCTCGCTCTGACTCGATTTTCGCCATTTGGGGCCGACCGAGCTGCGTTACACAGGCTGGCCCAGGTCCACCTCGTCGGGCAGCTCATTCTCGTCGCGGGGGCCAGCGGACGGGAAGTGCGCGGCGAGCCGCTCGCCAATCTCCTGGATGCCCTCCACCAGCCCGGTGGTGAAGTCTCCGGCCTGGAAGTGTCTGGCGAGAATTCGTGACACGTGCTCCCAGAAGTCCTGTCCTACCCTGGCGTGGATGCCTTCATCCCCGATGATGGCGAACCGGCGCCGCGCCGGGACGACGAAGATGAGCACACCATTGCGCTCGCGCGTGGCCGTCATCCCCAGCCGGTGGAAGGCGCGCTCGCCCGCGCGCCTCACGTCTCCCCAGAAGAAGGGGACGAGCGAGACGCGGATCTCCCCCGAGCTTCGCCGCTCGGCGGCCCGCAGCGCCTCCTCCACCCGCGGGACCTCCATCCGCTGGAGGATTTGCCTTCGAGTCATCGGCCCCATGTGTGTTCCGCCTCCTCTCACCAGGAACCACTCGCGCCTCCGCCGCCCGAGCGCCCACCGCCTCCGCGGAATCCGCCGCCCCCTCCGCCGCGCCATCCACCTCCCGAGCCACCCCTGCTCATGATCTGGAAGAGCAGGAAGAGCGCCATGCGCGGGTGGGTGACGAGGAACACGAGCAGGAACAGGCCCAGCACCCCGAGCAGGATGAGCTGTCCCGTTCCGAGAGCGGGGAGGGAGGGGCGGACGGTGGGCCCGGCGGGCGGGGGAGCGGTCTCTCCGCCGAGAGCCCCCAGCAAGGCCCCGGCGGTGGCGCTTACCGCCCCATCCGGATCCCCTGCCCGGAGCCGGGGGATCGCCTCCTGCTGGATGAGCCGCGAGGCGATGGCATCCGGCACCACCGGCTCGAGGCCGTAGCCCACCTCGATCCGGAGCCGGCGATCCTTCGCGAACACGAAGAGCGCGGCGCCATCGTCTCGCCCCTTGCCGCCAATCCCCCACGCCTCGAAGGTCCGTGCGGCCCACTCCTCGAGCGGGACGTCCCCGGTGCTCTCGCCAATCCAGACAATCACCTGGCGGCCCGTGTCCCGCTCGTACCGCTCGAGCCGTGCATCCAGGGCGCGCCGCGTCGGCTCCGAGAGGAAGCCCACGGTGTCGGTGACCCACCGTTCCGGTGCCGGAGGCGGCTGGAACGAGGCCGCGAGCGCCGCGAGGCCCAGAAGGATGGCGGCCAGTCCCGCCCCTCGCGCCTTCGTGTGCACGGCCTAGAACCGTACCTCGGGGGCTGTCTTCGCCCCTGGCTCCGCCTGGAAGTACGGCCGTTCGGCGAATCGGCGGCCGAAGAATCCGGCGAAGAGGACCGTGGGGAAGCTGTTGCGCCGGGTGTTGAAGGCCCGCGCCGCCTCGTTGAAGCGCATCCGCTCCACCGCGATGCGGTTCTCCGTTCCCTCCAGCTGCGCTTGCAGCTCGCGGAAGTTCTCCGTCGCGCGCAGCTCGGGGTAGCGCTCCACCGTCACCAGCAGCCGCGACAGCGCGCCCGAGAGGTTCTGCTGCGCCTGTTGGAACTGCTGGAAGGCCGCGGGCTCCTCGAGCAGCTCCCTGCTCGCCGTGAGGCTCACCTGGCTGGCCTTCGCCCGCGCTTCGATCACCTGGGTCAAGGTCTGCTGTTCGAAGCTGGCGGCGCCCTTCACCGTGGCGACGAGGTTGGGCACCAGATCCAACCGGCGCTGGTACACGTTCTCCACCTGGCCCCACTGCGCGTCCACCGCCTGCTCGAGCCGCACCAGGGAGTTGTACGAGCCCACCGCCCCCAGCCCGAGAAGCACCAGCAGCGCCACGAGACCCAGCCCCAGCCACTTGCCCACGTCTCACCCCCTGCCTGGCAGCCAGGCAGCGATGATCCTTCAGGACAAGGTAGTCACCGCCGTGACGAGCGAGCAGCCCCGCCGGGTGCGGTCACGTACGCCAACACCCGGCGCCTGCCTCCACACCAGGCACAGGCCAGGACGTCCACGGCTTTCCGTGCGGCGCAGCTGCCTGGCCCCATCCACTCGTGGCGTCCGCTCCTTGCTCGGCTCCGCCTTCGGTGTTGCCTCAGGCGCTGGGCTCGCCTTTTCACCTTCCGAGAGAGAACGTCAACCCTCCAGTGTGGACGGGTGACTTTCGATTCAGTCCGAGGAAAAATGTCGGCCGACACTATGGTGGTGAACGCCAGCTCGCCCAACACCCCGGGCCTCCGGAAGTTGCAGGAGCCCGAGCAGCTCACCGCGCTCCTGCGGGCGGTGAAGGCGCGCCTGGAGCAGGTGGCCCCGGGCAAGCCCCTCTTCCTGAAGATCGCCCCGGATCTCACACCCGAGGACGGTGGCAGGCTGTCGAGCAGAGGAGAGGGCCAGTCCAGGGCGGACCTACTTCAGGCGACAGGCGGGACTGGCGAGGACTGCCCCGTGGATTTGAGCGACCCTCAGCGGATGCGGATGGCGTCGGCGATCAGGTAACCGGGCGCACCGGACCAGCGCGACAGCACCACCCGATTCCAGCCCGCGGTGAAGCAGTACTGGCCCAGTTGCACCCAGCGATCGTTCAGATTGGGGTCCTGCATGTTCATGACCGCCGTGCCCGCGTGCTGGTTGCTCGCGTTGTACATCACGAAAGGCGCGGCCGCAGTACGGCTGGTGTTCCCGTTCCACCAGGCATCCACGTACTTGCACGCGTTGGCGGGCAGGTAGAATTTGAAGGAGAAGGCGTCCGACTCACCCGTGGCGCCGTTGTTGGTGGTGTTCGTGTAGTAGTTGGAGCCCCAGCGCTGACCCGAGTAGCTGGAGACTGCCCACCCCGCGGGCACGGAGACCTGGGCACGGCTGCCGTCGTTGTAGTTCGCATCGCTGTCCACGATGAGCGGCAGACGGGTGTCGAGCTGTCCGCCCCAACGCCCCATGAGGGCCCGGTACTCGCGCTGCTTGCCCTGGACGCGCGGGGCGCAGTTCGTGTCACCCGTTCCCCAGTTCCCGGCCGTCTCGTTCGCCGTCCAGCCCCACTGGAGGATGGCGTTGGCCCGCCAGTTCACGTCGCCCGCGAAGCGATCGTTGTAGAACGACCGAGCCTTGCTGATGCCGTCCGTGGTGCCGTTCTCGAAGCCGTTCTCCTCGATGACGATGGGCTTGCCATAACGGTTGCGCGCGCGCCACAGGTCATCCATCTGCGCGTTGCCGTTCAGCGTCGTCCCACAACCGTCATACATGTGGACGGTCATGTAATCGATGTTGGCATCGTTGTAGATGGCGTCACGCAGGGTGTCGTTGGCCACCGCCCAGCTCGAGCTGATGAGGCCCGTGGTGATGAGGTGCGTGGGATCCGCCTGGCGGATGGCAGCCGCCATGTTCTTGTAGAAGTTGGGGATCCACCACTGAGTGGGATCGGTGCTGTTCACCTCGTTGGCGATGTCCCACGCGAAGATGCCCGGATGGTCCTGGAAGGCGCCCACGATCCGCAGGACGGTCGGCTTGTAGTAGGCGCCGTAGCCCCAGTCGATCCAGCTGTCGTTGAGCATCACCAGCCCGTCGTCGCGCCGGGCGTAGAACCCGGTGGCGACGTCTTCAAACCACGGGTTCGGCCGGCCGTCCGCTCCCCACGCGTGGCGGACAGGGTTTTCCTTGGTGTCGTAGCGGTTGCCCTTCTCCCAACCCCAGACATCCTGATAGTAGTTGTGGGCCAGCGCGACCGTGACCCGGAGATAGCGCTTGTAGGCCTCGTCGACGACATAACGCAGGCGTGCGATGACGTCGTTCGTCGTGCACGGATCGTGATAGACGCCATCGAAGGTGTAGCAGGTCTGCGCGTCGTTCGGGAGGAACACGCGAACCTGCTTGACGCCCGAGGCCGCGGCGTAGTCCAGCTCTTGCTGGACCTGCCACGCGGGCATCCACACCAACTGCGGGATGTTGGCACCCACGTGCTTGAACGGCAGTCCACTGACGTAGAAGTCCGCCCCGCGGCGACCTACGACCATGCCCGCGCCATCTCCGGCCTCAGCGTCCGATGACACGCCCGCAAACACGAGGGCCGCGGCCACGCCGCAGCGCCCGGCTGCCTTCATGAACTTGTTCATTTGAGTTGTCCTTGATGACGAACGGCCGGCACGGGGGAGCCTTCCCCCTCCAACGCCCACGCGTGATGAATGGGTTCTAACGAAGGCGAACCTGGAAAACAAGCAAAAACAGCCTGTCGTTTATTGTTTGTAAATTTATTCCTGTCAGTTGTTCTGGTTAAGAGGGGGTTGAACAGGAGCACTCAGGAGAGGCGGCGGAGCATGAGTCGCATCATGCCCAGAAGGATAAAGGCTTCGGAGGACTCCTCCTCGCTACGCAGAGGGAAAACGTAGCTGCAGAGGGAGAAAACGGGTGTTTTCGGAGGACCCATGGAGCACGAAGGTTCGCGGAAACTCCTTCGGTGAGTCCCCCTGGCTTGAGCTGTGATGGCGTCCCTGCCGCAGATGGTGCCGCTCGCGATGAGGAGCCTGGAGACACCAACGTCATTCATTTTTCATACAACCCGGCCGCCCACAAGTGCGTCGGTTTGTTGGTCAGGAAGGGCCCCGCGCAGAACCCCCGGGGAATGTGAATGGGTGCGGAGCCCTGACGGGCCTGCTGCCCTTCAGACGACGCGGCGCAGGTGCAGGAGGGGGAACGGACGACCCGCATCGTCCGTCTCCGAGCGTCCGACGACCTCGAAGCCGAGGCGGGCGTAGAAGGCCCGTGCGCCGGGGTTCTGCTCGTTGACGTCCACCGTCAGCACCGGATGCAGGGCCGCGGCGTGGTCCACCAGCGCCCGCCCGAGTCCGCGTCCGTGAGCGTCCGGATGCACGAACAGGCTGTCGATGTTGCTCCCCGTCATGCCGAGAAAGCCGCACACGGCTCCCCGCTCATCCGTGGCCAGCTCGAACGACGCGGTGGACACGTAGGCCCGGACCTGCGGCCGCAGGGCGTCGATGTCGGCTTCGGTCAGGAAGTGGTGGGTGGCGCGCACGGCCGCCTCCCAGATCTCCAACAGCCGGTGCGCGTCCACGGGCGTCGAAAGGCGGAGGGTCGGGCTCGTCATGGGCTCCACGAAAAAACAAGGCGCTCGCCGGATCCTTGGAGTGCATCCGGCGAGCGCCTCTCAACGCACCGTGACCGCACGGCGCGTGAATTAGTTTCTACACCAACATTCACTCGGATTGCACGTCGAGCGTCCCCCCCACGGTGCTCACCTCGACGTCGTGCTCGCCATTGCCGTACTTCTTCTTGGTGGAGCCCAGGCTGACGTCACGCCCGTTGAAACGGCCGCCCACCGAGGAGAACGCCACGTTGGCGCCCGCGCCTCGTGGCAGCTTCAGCTTCACGTTGCCGGACACGGTGCTCACCTCGGTGTCCGCGAGCGACTCGGGAACCAGCTCCACGTTGCCACTCACCGAGGCCACCTCGAGCTTGCCCCGCGAGCCCTTCACCGACACGTCACCGGCCACCACCGACACCTCCTGCTCGCCCACCACGCCGGACACCTTCACAGGCGCGTTCACCGAGCTCGCCTCCAGAGACGAGTCGCGCGGCACCTTCACCACGAAGCGCGCCTCCGGCGGGTTGTTGCAATTGGACAGCTTCTTCGAGCACGAGCCGCAGCACATGCGCACCGTCACCTCGTCCCCGTCCTGCTCAACCTGGAGGGGGTACTGGGCGCGCTCGGCCTCGCTGCCCTTGTGCGTCACCTCGACGGATACGGTCTTCCCGTTCACTGCGTCCACCTGTATGGAGCCGTTGACGTTGGAGACGCTCACCTTCGGCGTGCCATCCGTCTCGAACTGCCAGGACTGCGGGGCGGGCGTGGCGGCAAGGAGTAGCAGCAGGGCGAGATTCACGGCGGAGGCCTCGTGGGAGAAGGTTGTCCCCCTCCCCTACGGGCCCGCGGGAAAACGATTTCAACCCATGGGAGCACCAGGATGCGGCTCGAGCAAACGGATGGGACACGCAGGTGGGTAGCGATGCTGGGAGCCGCCCTGCTCGCCACCGGTTGTGTCTCACTGACAGCACCCACGGGAGCAGGTGGCCTCCGAAGCCCACGCGCCCTTTCGAGCGCACACGCCACCTCCCTCTCACTCGCCGCCCTGGAGACAGGAGAGGGCTGGGGCGAGGCGACCAGGAACAAGGTGCCCCTCGGGGGAACGACTCTCCAGGAGCCCTCGACCTGTGGAGGCCAGACGACACCGCCGGGTTGGCCCGACTTCTCCTCCGGAGAGGACGCGCTCCTGGCTCCCTTCCTCACCTGCGCATCCCCCGCCGAGTACGTCGCGTTGCAGCGGCGCGTGGACATGACCCGGCTGGTGGAAGCACTGGACGACTGGAACGCGGTACGGCTGGGCGCCCTGGGGCCCATACGCGAAGAAGCCGCCCCCCTGCTGCAGCGCAAGCGCGCCGCCTTCCTGGTAAGCGCCACCGAGCGCTACGGACCGTTCCACGCCGAGGTGTTCGCCCTCTTCGTGCTGCACTCGGCCCACGACGACGAAGTGGACGCGGTGCTGCGATTGCTGGCCCGGGACAAGCTGCTGGGGCAGACGCTGGCCCTCATGCCCGCCGTGCGCGAGGAGTTGGAGGCACGGGGCCTTCCGCTCTCCCACTACCCGGAGCGGGCCGAGCGGTCCGGCGATGTGCTGCGGGGCATGGGCCGCGCCGCTCGCGACGCGCTCGCCACCAGCCAGTTCGTGGATGGCGCACGCTACATGGAGATGACCGGGCGATGGGCGCAACTGCCACCGCCCTACCAGCAGGCCGCTCGCGAGGTGGAGCGGGCGCTGGCGCTGCGGCATTTCTCCGAGGGCAACGTAGCGCTTGGCTCCTTCGACTCCATGACGTTCGGGGTCCCCCTGGGCTTCTATTACCTGGTGGCGGGCACGAGCCAGGGAGCCGCTTCGCTCCTCGAGGGCCGCTATGAGCAGGCCTCGCGTGAGCTGGCACCCGCTACGAGAAGCGTGTCAGTGAGCTCCAACAGGGCAAGGCTGCCCAGGGGCCACTGCACTGGGCACCCTACGAGCAGATGAGGGGGTGGTTCGCCCGGGGGCTGGCCTTCGAGCGCTTCATGGTGGCGTTGCTGGAAGCAGACTCCGCCCTGCCCCGTGCCCAGCGCCGCTTCCTCGGGAGCTTCAACAAGCCTCGTGTTCTGAGGAGCGTGGGCGTGAAGAAGCCGGAGAGCGGCCTGCGCTACGCGGACGTGCTCATCATCGAGGAGGGCGAGCTCACCGGAAGGACACCTCGCCTCGAGACATTCAGCTTCAAGAGCCGGGACCTCTCGGAATTGAACCCAAAGACGTTGAAGGCACAGATGCTCGAGGATGCAAAGGAGGCCCTCCTGAAGTACGGCGGGACGCTGGACATCCGCCGGGACTCCCTCCAGCCTCTTCTCCGCGAGGGCAGTCCGGTGCCCGTCCAGCGGGTCCGCCTCATCTACGAGGGCGGCGAACTCAGGCCCAAGGACACGAACGTATTGAACAGAGTGGTGAATCAGCTCGAAAGTGAGATTCCAGAGGTGGAGGTGTTGGTCCAATGAAGCCGTTGGGTATGTACGACTCGAGAGCTGAGGACTGCCTTTGGTTCACTTTCGACTGTACCTTCGACCAGCAGTCGGCACCGGAGCGTGAGCTGGAGCCCTTCCTCCAAGCGCTCGAAGAGCACGCCGACGGGTGGATGCCGGACATCGCAGAGGGCACGCGGCGGCGCAAATACTCTCGTGCCGCCCTCTGGAAGGCTCTCGCGGAGGGACGCAACGGAAACAGCACGGATCTCGGGCTCTACCGTACGACCTGGCCCGCGTTGGACATGACCCTCTGGCTCAGACATCCCCCCCGGCCTCCCGAGCTCCACATCTCAATCAAGGTGAAGCCGCTCTCCTTCTTCTCGGAGGCGGAGCGCTGTCTCCACTTCGTGGAGATGGTACGCGCCTGGGCCTGCCGCTACCCGGTCTCCCACGCCAAGGCCCACAGCACGGATGACACACACTTCACCGGTTCTCCCCACTTCGGCTGTGACAAGGAGATCTGGCACAGGGACGGTTTCGACAAGGTCTACGAAGTATTCTGGCTCAACGTCTTCGGCCCCAAGCTGGTGGAGAGCATCGGCCGCGAGCGCGTGCTGTCCACTCCAGCCTGGCGGGTGGAGGAGTTGCCCAACGGCTGCGTCCTCATGGTGATGCGGCCCACCGTGACGGACTTCGCCAGCAAGGAGGCACGCCTCGCCCAGGCCCGAGCCCACGTGCACCTCCGGCCGGACCTGGACTTCGACACGGTGCTACGCACCTTGCGCGAGCGCAGCGCCATGCTCGCTCCCGTGGAGCCCCGCTTCCCTCCGGACCTGGCACCGCTCCTATCCCGTGTGGTGGATGACGTCGCCAGCCACGAGCGTCAGCGGAAGATCGTCGAGCTCAACGCCTGGCGGCCACCCGAGCCCGACGAATGGCGTCCCGCCAGCTCCGCCCTCCCGCCGGACGTGGACAACCTCGAGCGCGCCCTCGAGCACTACAACACCCTCGCCGAGCACCTCGTGGCCCTGTTGCACACGAAGGTCCCTTCCGTCTTCGAAGCCACGCCCGAGTCGCTCACGGACGTCGACTTCTTCTTCTGGCACGAGGAGTTCCCCACCAGCCGCCTGCGAGAAGCCATTGAAGAGCGCGCGGTGCCCGCCATCGGCGCGTACCTGGGCGAGGTGCTGGTGCGCCACCTCGGGGGCCGGTGGATACCGCGCCAGAAGCTCGAGGAGGCCCAGGTGCTCGTGGGCCACCGTGTCTGGTTGCCCTTTGTCCGGGCCCGCAACTACATGCGCTCGCGCCAGGCCCTGTTGGACCATTCGCTCACCTGGCTCTACCGCGTGGCCGAGCGGCACCGTTGATCGGTACCACCAGCCGCCTCGCGGTCACCCGCCCCGCGCGACCCGCCGGTACAGCACGTCGTGCCGGCGCACCAGCCGCTCCAGGGACAGCTCACGCTCCACGAAGGCACGGGCCTCGGCGCCCATGCGGCGGCCCAGCTCCCGGTCCGCCAGCAGCGTGCAGAAGGCCTCCGTCATCGCCTGGGGCCGCAGCGGCGGCACCACCAGGCCTCGAACCCCGTCCGCCACCAGCTCCGGGTTGCCGCCCACCCGCGTCACCACCATGGGCAGCCCCGCCGCCATGCCCTCCATCACCGCGTTGGACATGCCCTCGGCCGTGGAGCACAGCACCCCGAAGTCCGCCCGCGCATACACGGCCGGTACGTCCGCCCGGTGTCCCAGGAAGTGCACCGTGTCCGTCAGCCCCAGCGAGCCCGCCAGCTGCTCCAGCTCCGCCCGCCGCGGACCATCCCCCACCAGGAAGGCGTGCAGCGTTTGTCCCTTGAGGCGCACCATCGCCAGCGCCCGCAGCAGATCCTCCTGCCGCTTCACCGGGTGGTTCATGTTCGCCACGTGCACCACCACCGGCGCGCCCCGCGTGTCCGGCAGCGGGGCCTTCAGCCCCTCGCGCATCCGCGCGTGGAAGCGCGTCAGATCCAGGCCGTTGGGGATGACGGACACCCGCTCCGGCGGCAGCCCCTCCTCCTCCACCAGCATGCGGCGGATGGCCTCGGCGTTGCCCACCACGTGGTCCGCCATGAGCGTGAGGCTGCGCAGCAGCGCCCGCCGCGCCGTCCCGTGCCAGTGCGCCAGATCCAACCGCCCGACGATCACCTTCGTCCCCGCCATCTTCGCCGCGGGCACCACCAGCATGGTCGAGTAGAAGTCGTGCGCGTGCACCAACTCCACCCGCTGGGTGCGGAACCACCGCGCCAGCCGCAACACCTGCAGCGCCGAGTTGGGCCGCGCCAGCGAGCCATTCAGGGGGAACACCTCCGGCGCGAAGCCGAGCTTCAGCACCGACTCCATCAACGGCCCCTGGTCCTGCAGCACCGCCAGCTGCACGCGGTAGCTGGGCGGCAGGCCCCTCAACAACTCCACGACCTGGACTTCCGTGCCTCCGATGTGGAACGACTTGGTGAACTGCACCAGGCGCAGGGGTTCCTCCGCCATCCGTACTTCTTCACGCCGCATGGTTGGAGCCCTCCCAGCTCGCGACCAGCCGACCCTTGACCTCTGGAACCTTCGACGACTCCTCCGCCTCCTGCGCCCGGGCGATGCGCTGCGCGCAGGCCGCCAGGCCGAACAGCACGTACAGGTGCGCGGAGAGGATGTAACCGGCGAACAACTGGCAGATGAGGTAGCCCGCCATGGAGGCCGCCAGCCCTCGGGCCAGCCACCCCACCCGCGGGTTGCGCGAGGCCTCGAAGGCACCTCCCGTCGCGCCTCCGGCGAACAGCAGGAAGAGACCCAGGCCCAACCAGCCCAGCTCTCCAATCACATCCAGGAAGACGTTGTGCGCCACGTAGGCACGCGTGGCCTGGGGCGGCGCGTACAGGTGCCAGGCGTAGCGGAAGGCCCCCACGCCCACGCCCAGCAGCGGCTTGTCCAGGCTGATGCGCGACGTCACCTGCCACGCGTACACGCGGCCCATGGCCGAGGCATCCTCATGGAAGGTGGCCACCGTCTGGTTGCGCTCCCAGTAGCTCTTCGGCGCGAACACCACCAGGCCCAGCGCGAGCGCCACGCCCAGCAGTACCGAGCGCAGCTTCCTCTGCTCCCGCATCGCCCACAGCGCCATGGCCACCGCCAGGCCGATGAAGCCACCACGCGAGTAGGTGAAGACGATGGCCACCACCGCCATGGCGATGGCCACCGCGCACGCCGTGCGCCACAGCCAGCCGCTCTCCTTGCGCGCCAGGAAGGCCACCGCCAGCGGCACCACCAGCGCCAGGTTCATCGCCGAGCGGTTCGGGTCCGCGTACACCTCCACCCAGTGCGCGCGGTAGCCCTCCACCAGCGTCTCGGGCGTGCCGGTGAAGTAGGTATGGATGACGCCCTGTGACGTCACCATCGAGGCCACCACCAGCGCCCCACACACCACCGCCAGCCTCCTGGGCGTGGTGACCACGTTCACCAGCGTCAGGTAGATGGCCGTCAGCTTCAGCAGCTCGACGGCCGTGAACCGGCTCACCTCCGGGTTCACCGACCACATCACCGAGGCCAGTGCCAGCCCCGCGAAGCACAGCAGCGCCACCCCTCGCAGACCATCGAAGTAGAGCGGCTCCGCGCGCCCCACCCGCCTCAGCGCCATGAACCCCGCCGCCAACCCCGATGTCAGCAGCGCCAGCCGCAACGGCGCCAGCGCGGGTATCCATGCCTGCGGCACCATGTACAGCAGCGCCGCGAAGGCGGTCAGCGCATAGAAGGACACCACGTCCCGGCGTTCCGCCTTGTCGCCCAACCCCATCCCGTCCTCCTCCCGCCCAGCCCGGAAGTACCTTCCGTTCGTCAGCTCGGAAACACAGGCTTCATGGGTACGGCTCCATGAACGCCTCTATCCGCTAGCAGCCAACATGCCAGCGGCTCATGCTGGCAAAGGCTCGTGGATCCAGGCCCTTAGCGCTCAGGGGGGGCGGTACCCACGGGAGGTGGGACTGAAAGGATTACGGCTCTCCGCCTTCGATGGGCAGGAGAACGGAGGCGATGGGATTCAACCTACCCTCCTGGAGGAACGACGGAGCAAGCTCCTCCAACAACCGGGCAAGCGTCGCCCCCACCAGGCGGCGCAGCTCCGGCCGCGCGGACTCGGGCACCGCCGGCTCCAGCACCGCCACCGCGCGCTCGGCCACGTCCTTTCGCAACCGTGGGGCCTCCGGAGTGCCCTCGAAGAGCAGCGCGCCCAGCTCGTCCCGCCGTGCCGAGGGCACCGGCCTCGGTCCCACCTTGCCCTCCAGCAGGGCCAGGGCCACGGCGGCGGCGAAGAAGCGCTCCACGCCCAGTACGCGCGGATCCACGCCGAAGAGCGCCAGCACCTCGTGCGCCTTCTTCTCCGTGCCGCCCAGCAGCGCGCCCAGCAGCGCCACCTGGGCCTCCGCGCGCGCCAACACCTCCTCGCTGGCCGCCAGCTCGCGCCTCGAGCGGAAGGGCACCGGCTCCGCCCCGGGCACCTTCAACGTGCGGCGCGGGCGCTTGCGGCGCAGGGCCTCGACGGCGGTGGCCTCCTCCGTGAAGAGCAGCGGCATGCCGTCCACCTGCGCCAGCGGCTGCTTCATCAGCCGGTCCGCGCGGAACTTGAGCCCCAGCGTCAGGGAGAAGCCCACCTGGAAGACGCGCCGCGTCTCCGTGTCGCGCACCACCTGCGCGGCCCGCCCGGGGTCTCCTCCCGTCAGGTGCTCCAGGCCCAGCAACAGGTAGTCGCGCACCATCTCGCCCACGCGGCGGATGGCGTCCAGGTTCCCGGGGTCCTCCACCTCCGCCACCAGCGTGGCGTTGGCCAGGTAGCGCAGCTCGCCCTCCAGGTTCTCCCGCTCCACGTCCTCCAGGGCCCGGAAGGCGGCGTCCAGGTAGTCCGGCTGCGCCTTGGTGGCCACCAACGCCGCCACGGCCGCTGGCGCCGGCCCGGTCCCCGTGTCCACCCGGCTGAAGAGCCGCGCCGCCTCCTCCAACGAGGGGAAGCCCAGGTCCTGCAACCGCCCCGTGCGGAAGCGGTAGGCCGTCTCCTCCAGCTCGCCCGGCACCTCCCAGCGCGTGGCCTCGAGGAAACGCACCGCCTCGAAGGGGTTGTCCGCGATGAGGTCGTTGAGGATGGAGCGCATGGCCGCCAGCTCCGGGCCCTCCACGCCCTTGAACTCCACCAGGTAGCGGCCCTCGGGCGTCTCCAGCGTGACGCCCTCCACCACCACGTCCGGGTTCTCCTCCAGGTCGTGGATGAGGGTGAACTCGCGCACCAGCAGCTCGAAGACCTCGGCGTCCACCTTGCGCAGCTTGCGCAGGAAGTCCCCGGCCTCGTCCCCTCGCGCGGCGCGCAGCCACGTGAGCACCTGGTGCGACTCCACCTGGTCCTTCTTCCACCCGCCCAGGTCCACGAAGGTGAGGAACTGCTCGGGCGAGGCCAGTTGGACGAGCTCGGTCGAGTCCGCCAGCCCCACCTCCATGATGGTGAAGTACAGGTCCTCCGCGGGCAGCGAGCGCACCAGCGCCCGCGCGTCCCGCGACTCGATGAGGGCATCCAGCCGCCGCTTGGCGGGGAGCGACGCGAGCTGCCGCCGCAGCGTGCTCAGCGCCTGCTGGATGTCACTGCCGTTGCCCTTGCTTCCATTTCCGTTGGACACGGCGCGTGCCTACCACAACGGCGGCACGGCCGGGGGCTCAGGCCGTCAGGGTGTTCAGCAACGCGTCCCACACCTCGTCGAAGCCCAGCTTCTCCGTGGCCGAGAACGGCATCACGGCCTCCCGGGGCAGGGACAGCTCCTCGGCGAGCGCCTGCAGGCGCGGCTTGCGGCGGGCCTTGGGCATCCGGTCGATCTTCGTGGCGACGACGAGGATCTGCCGGTTGGACTCCTGCAGGTAGTCGAGCGTCTGGAAGTCGTCCGGGGTGGGCCCCACCTCGGCGTCGATGATGCTCACCACGATCTTCAAGTCCCGCCGCTTCTCCAGGTAGGCGGTGATCATCTTCTGCCACTCGGCGCGCTCGGTCTTGCTCACCTTGGCGAAGCCGTAACCGGGCAGGTCCGCGAAACGGACGGTGTGGCGCTTCGTGCCGCGCTCCACGTCCACGTCGAAGAAGTTGAGCGCGCGGGTGCGGCCGGGGGTGTTGGAGACGCGCACCAGCTTCTTGCGGCCGGCCAGCGCGTTGATCATGGAAGACTTGCCCACGTTGGAGCGGCCCACGAAGGCCACCTCGGGGGCGGGGCTGGTGGGGTAGCCCTTGGGCTCCACCGCGGTGGTGACGAAACGGGCGTCGAGAATCTTGATCACGCTATTTCTTCTTCGCGGGCTCGGGCGAGGGGCTCTCGGCCCGGGCCGACTTGCCGGTGCGCGCGGCCGACCAGTGGTCGATGGCCTTGAGCGACTCGACGAAATTGAACGGCTTGAGCGACGGGGAGGACGCGTCGTGGCAGTTGCGGCAGGCCTTCTCCGAGGGGTCCACCAGACCCACCAACCGGGCCAGCTCGGCGTCCTTCATCACATAACCAGGCGAGTAGTACTGACCCCGCCGTGGCACGTCTCGCAGGTGACGTGGCTGACGCCCTGCGAGGCCTGGTCCGGCGCGTGGCAGGACAGGCACCGCGCGTCCTTGCGCTGGGCCTCGGAGAGCGAGTCCCCCGCCCGGGCGTGCTTGGACTGCATCCAGGCGTCATAGGCCGCCGGGTGGCAGCCCTTGCAGCTCTCCGGGCCGAGGAAATCGGCGGCCAGGGCGGCGCCGGAGAGGGACAGGGCAGCGAGGGCGAGGGACAGGAGCCAGGAGCCGCGAGCGCGCATCGGCCGGGTCACTAGCAGACGACCCCCCAGGGGGCAAGGCGGAGGTGCGAAACCTGGCGCTCTTGTGACCTCCCGGACGAAGCGGGGGGAGCTTGAGGCGGCGCGGGGGAATCCGTTACACCGGGAGGATGAGAACGATCGCCATCGTCGCCGTGCTCCTCGCCGCCGCGCCCGTGGTGGCAAAACCCTGGCAGGGAGTCGAACCCGGGCAGACCAAGCGGGAATTGCTCATCCAGAAGTTCGGAGAGCCCTCGCGCGTCGTCACCACCGAAGGCAAGGAGATCATCGCCTACTTCGACCAGAAGGCCATCAAGGGCACCAAGCAGGTACAATTCAAGGTGGATCCGGGCACGCAGCTCGTCGAGCGCATCGACGTCTTCCCCGGCCCCGTCATCGACAAGGAGTCGGTGGAGAGCACGTACGGCAACGCCTGCCCGGCGGGCAAGGCACCAGCCGGCCCCTGCTACCAGAAGAAGCTCACCGACGACTTCCGCACCTACATGCTCTACGCGAAGCTCGGGCTGGCCGTGTTCCTCAACGAGGACGGCAAGACGGTGCACTCGTTCATCTTCACGCCCCAGCCGGCCGGGAAGTAGGCCTCGCGCGTGGACATCTATGGACTGACCGGGGGCATCGCCTCCGGCAAGAGCACCGTGAGCCGGATGCTGCGCGAGCTCGGTGCCCAGGTGCTGGACGCGGACGTCATCGCCCGCGAGGTGGTGGAGCCGGGCACCCCCGGGCTCCAGGCCGTGGCCGAGCGCTTCCCCGGCGTCCTGGACGCGGACGGCCGCCTGGACCGGGCGAAGCTGGGCATGCGCGTCTTCGGGGACGCGACGGAGCGCGCCGCCCTCAACGCCCTCCTCCACCCGCTCATCGGCCAGCAGTTCCTCCTGCGCACCCAGGCCCTGGCGGAGTCGGGCGTGGAGCGGGTCATCTACGACGCCCCCCTCCTCATCGAGAACCGGCTGCACGAGGCCATGAACGGGGTGGTGCTGGTGTGGGTGCCCCGCGAGGTGCAGAAGGCCCGGCTGATGGAGCGTGACGGCCTGGACGAGGCGGCGGCGGAAGCCCGGCTGGCCGCCCAGCTCCCACTCGATGAGAAACGCCAGCATGCGACCTGGCTGGTGGACAACTCGGGAGATCTGGGGACAACCCGGGCCCGGGTGGAAGAGGTGTGGCGCGCCATGCTCGCGCGCGGCTGAGGGCCGGGTATGCTCCGCCGCCCATGAGCGAGAAGCGCAAGGAGCCCCGAGGCAAGGCCGGGACGTACTTCATCACCGGCTACCCCGGCTTCATCGGCAAACGGCTGATCGAGCACATCGTCCGCGAGGAGCCCAAGGCCCACGTCTATGCCCTGGTGCAGCCCAAGCACCTCAAGGAGGCGCAGAAGCTCGCCTCCCGGCTGCAGGGCACCGGGGCCACGCTGGAGCTGCTGACGGGCGACATCGTGGACATGCACCTGGGCCTGTCCGGCGAGGAGTACCAGCGGCTGTGCGAGCGGGTGACGCACATCTACCACCTGGCCGCCGTCTTCTACATGGGCGTGCCCAAGGAAACGGCCTGGCGCATCAACGTGGACGGCACGCGCAACGTGCTGGAGCTGGCGCGCGACTGCGAGCACCTGCGGCGCTTCAACCACTTCTCCTCCTGCCACGTCTCCGGTGACCGCGTGGGCGTCATCGCCGAGGACGAGCTGGACTGCGGCCAGGACTTCCGCAACGTCTACGAGGAGACCAAGTTCCAGGCGGAGAAGCTCGTCCAGCGCGCCGCCGCCACCGTGCCCACCACCATCTTCCGCCCATGCAGCGTGGTGGGAGACTCGCGCACGGGGGAGATCGACCGCTTCGAGGGCCCCTACTACCTGGGCATCCTCCTGGTGACGAGCCCGCTGGT
This sequence comes from Archangium violaceum Cb vi76, assembly GCF_000733295.1. Taxonomy (GTDB): domain Bacteria; phylum Myxococcota; class Myxococcia; order Myxococcales; family Myxococcaceae; genus Archangium; species Archangium violaceum. The sequence goes on from NZ_JPMI01000045.1 coordinate 17,408, forward strand.
GGTGCCGCTGCCCCTGCCCGGCAACGGCGTGGCCCCGCTCAACGTGGTGCCGGTGGACTACGTGGTGAATGCCGTCTGGGCGCTGTCGCACGACGAGCGCGCCGTGGGCCGCACCTTCCACCTGGTGGACCCCAACCCGATGAGCGCCCGCCGCGTCTACGAGCTCATCGCCGAGAAGGCCAACAAGAAGCTGCCCCGCTTCAACCTCTCGGCCCGCGCCGCGGACGTGATGATGCGCCTGCCCGTGCTCGAGAAGCTGGCCCGGCCCCAGCGCGCCGCCCTCAGCTACGTCAACCACCTGGCCATCTACAACTGCCACAACACCCTGGAGCTGCTGGACGGCACCGGCATCCGCTGCCCTCCCCTCTCCTCGTACCTGGATCAGCTCGTGGCCTACGTGCGCGAACAGTACCGCCAGCGCCGCGAGCAGGCCTCCGAGGTGGAGGATCCGCTCGATCGCACCCCCACTCCTCCCCCGGATGAAGAATCGGGCGCCCAGGCCCGTCGGAGCCGCTAGCCATGCACTTCCCCCTCTCCCGCTTCCTCTTCGTGCCCCTGGCCGCCGTGCTCGGCACCGGCTGCCTGGTGACCTCCGGCCCCGACGAGACGCCGGACGATCCGTGCGATCCCAACCCCTGCACCCAGGGCGACAAGACCCTGTGCGTCAACGAGGCGGGCAACGCGCGCTGTCTGTGCAAGCAGGGCACCATCCAGCGGCCCAACGGCACGTGCGAGCCCATCACCACCCTCAACTGCCCCGAGCACGCCGGCGACAGCTCCGAGCCGGATGACTGCCTGACCCGCGCCGTCACGCTCGCCACCGACGCCACCGTGCAGCGCCAGCAGACCATCGAGCCGGTGGGCGACTACGACTTCTTCCGCGTCGACGGCAAGCTGCGCACCGTCTACAGCGTCACCGTGGAGCCCGGCGCCGGCACGCTCATGCCTCGCCTGGACGTCTTCGATCAGGGCGGCCAGTGGCTCACCGCCAAGGACGGCCGGCCCAAGGCCCAGGTGGGGTTCAAGGCCCGCGCCACCGCGCCCTACTACGTGCGCGTGAGCCACTCGCCGTTCGATCCGTCCGCCGGTACCGGCCAGTACGCCCTCACCCTCACCCCCGTGGGCGAGGACGTGCACGGCGACGGCCCGACGGAGGCCACCACCATCGTCCCGGACGTGGCCGGCACCTCCTCGCCGACCAACCGCGACGGGCGGCTCGAGTACGAGCAGGACGAGGACTGGTTCGCCATCGCCGTCACCAAGGACGTCCTGTACCGGATCGAGTTCGACACCAGCCGCGTGGTGCCCGCCATGGCCGGCTTCACCAAGGAGGACGTGAAGACGCCCTTCTATACGTGGAAGAACTCGTTCGTGGAGATCCGCGCGGAAAGCACCACCACGCTCTACATCGTCATGTACTCGGACGAGGGCGTGACGGGGAACTACGGCTTCCGCGTGTTCCGCTTCTAGCTAGCGGATGGCGATGATGTCCTGGTCCAGCAGCCGGGCCAGGACGCGCAGCGTGTCCAGCCGGGACATGCCGGAGACGGAGAAGAGGGCCTCGAAGCTGAGGCTCCCGTCGATGCGCGACAGCAGGAAGCCCGCGCGGGGATCCAGGCTGAGCTTCATCAGCTCCGCCATGCGCAGCTTGAGCGTGGGCACCCGCTTCAGGTCCCCCAGCTTCGCCTCCAGCGAGGCCTGGTACTGGCGCACGCAGCGCTCGCGCGCCGACGCCAGCCGCGCGTCACCCGGCGCCAACTGCTCGGCCTTGCGCAGCAGCTCCATCGCGCTCGTCACGTCTCCGAGCGCGAGCAGATCCTCCACTCCCTGCAGCAGCGTGGGCAGCTCCTGACGTGGAGCCACCTGGGGCACGGGCGCGGGCGTCCGCGCGGGCGCGGCGACGGGCCGGGCAGCCACGGGAGCGGGCGTGACGGGCCGGGCGGCAACGGGAGCAACGGGCCGGGCGGCAACGGGCGCGGGCGCGACGGGCCGGGCGGCCACCGGCGCGGGCGCGGCCGGCTTGGGAGGCTCGGGCTCGGAGAGGAAGGCCAGCACGTCGGCGGTGATGTGGCGGCCCTCGGGCGCCACCTCCTGCTCGTCCAGCAGGACCACGCTCACCTCCAGCACGGGCTGGGGTGCCGCGAACCGCGAAGCCAGCGGGGGGACGGACGCGAGGGACATGGGCCTCACGGCCGGTGGCGGCACCGCCGTGACCGGTCCAGCGGCACGCACACCCTCCCCCTTCGTGAGCGACTCCCGCGCCCGGCGGTTGTCCGGATCATGCTCCAAGGCGCGCGCGAACAGGCTCCGCGCGCCCGCCGTGTCACCACCCAGCTGCAGCCAGAACCCCGCTTCGATGAGCTGGTTGGCCCGGAGGACATCGTGGCCCGGATCGATACCAGGAGAGACTTGAGGCGCGATCATCGGGAACCTCTAGAACAGAGCCCCTTCGGGGGAACTCAGGAAACCGGCAAAACCTCCGGAAATCCTAGGCATCCACCCGCATCGCGTCAAACACTATTAGCGGATTTTTTCAGACACAATGTAGCCACTCGTACGACAAACACCCTGACGAACTTCGGGGAGCGCACTCCTGGAGAACCAGGGTGCACTCCCCGAGGAAGAACGGCGGCGGTGGGTGCTCAGGACTTGAGGGCGCGCTCGAGGATGCGCACGCCGTGGTCCAGGTCGTCGTTGGCGACGGTGTAGGCCGGGGCGAAGCGGATCGTCTTCTCCCCGGCGGCGTTGACGAGCATGCCCAGCTCGCGGCACTTCGCGATGAAGGGCGCGGCGTCCTGGAAGAGCTCCACGCCCACCAGCAGGCCCAGGCCGCGGGCCTCCTTGATGACGGTGGGCAGGCGGCCCTGGAGCTCGCGCAGGCGCGAGAGGAAGTACTCGCCCTTCTGGGCCACGTCGCGGAGCATCTGCGGCTCGGTCACCTTGCGCACGACGACGTTGGCGGCCGCGGCGGCGACCAGGTTGCCGCCGAAGGTGGAGCCGTGGGTGCCCGGCACCAGGCTCTTGCCCGCCTCCTCGGTGCACAGCATGGCGCCAATGGGCAGGCCGTTGCCGAGCGCCTTGGCCAGGCTGATGCCGTCCGGGAGGATGTCCTCGTGCTGGAAGGCGAAGACCTTGCCGGTGCGGCCCATGCCGGTCTGGATCTCATCCACGAGCAGCAGCAGGCCCTTCTCGTCGCACAGGGCGCGCAGGGCCTTGAGGAAGCCCGGGGGCGCCTGGCGCACGCCGCCCTCGCCCTGGATGGGCTCCACGAGGATGGCGGCGGTGTGCGGACCCACGGCCTTGCGCACGGCCTCCAGGTCCCCGTAGGGCACGTGGGTGAAGCCGGCGGGCAGCGGCTCGAAGCCCTTGTGGTACTTCGGCTGGCCCGTGGCGGTGACGGTGGCCAGCGTGCGCCCGTGGAAGGAGTTGTCGAAGGTGATGACCTCGTAGCGGTCCGGGTTGCCCCGGTCCTTCTGGACCTTGCGGGCCAGCTTGAGGAGGGCCTCGTTGGCCTCCCCGCCCGAGTTGCAGAAGAAGGCGCGATCCAGGCCCGAGGCGGCGGTGAGCCGGCTGGCCAGTTCGATCTGCGGCTCCGAGAAGAACACGTTGGAGACGTGCCAGAGCTTCTCGAGCTGGGCCTTCACGGCGACCACCACCTCCGGGTGGCAGTGGCCGAGCCCGCACGTGGCGATGCCGCTGATCAGGTCCAGGTACTCACGCCCCTCCGCGTCCCAGACACGCGAGCCCAGCCCGCGCTCCAGCACGACGGGCTGCTGCTTGTAGTTCTGCAGGAGGTGGGCCTTCGCCTTGTCCATCCACTCCTGGTTCTTGCCCGTGGTGGAGGACTGAGGGGCGGCGGAGTCGGTCTTGGCGGTTCTCGTCGGCGTGGTGAGCGGCACGTGGGCTCCTGGGTGTGACTAGAGGATGTAGCGCGACAAGTCCTCGTCCTGGACCACGGAGGCGAGGCGCTCGCGCACGTAGGCGGCGTCTATCTGTAGATCCTTCGGTCCCTGCTCGCTTGCGTTGAAGGATACATCGTCGAGCAGCCTCTCCAGAACCGTGTGCAGCCGCCGCGCTCCGATGTTCTCGGTGCGCTCGTTGACGGACTGCGCAATGCGGGCGAGCTCCAGAATGGCATCGTCGGAAAAATCCAGACGAACGCCCTCGGTGGCCAGCAGCGCGGTGTACTGGCGGATGAGGGAATTGCGCGGCTCGCGGAGAATGCGGACAAGGTCCTCGCCGCTGAGCGGATCCAGCTCCACGCGGATGGGGAAGCGGCCCTGGAGCTCGGGGATGAGATCGCTCGGCTTGGAGACGTGGAAGGCGCCCGCGGCGATGAAGAGCATGTGGTCCGTCTTCACCTGGCCGTACTTGGTGTTGACGGTGGAGCCCTCGACGATGGGGAGGATGTCGCGCTGGACGCCCTCGCGGGACACGTCCGGGCCGGAGCCCTTCCCCGCCCCCTCGCGGCTGGCGATCTTGTCGATCTCGTCGATGAAGATGATGCCGCCGGTCTCGGCCCGCACGAGCGCCTCGCGGTTGACGCGATCGGTGTCCACCAGCCGGGCGGATTCCTCCTGCTCCATGAGCCGGAGGGCCTCGGGGGCGCGCACCTTGCGCCGGCGCGAGCGGCTCATGCCGGGCATGTTCTTGAAGAGATCCTGCAGGTTGACGCCGATCTCCTCCATGCCCTGGCCGGAGAAGTTGCGCATGAAGGTGGGGGAGCCGCTGTCGGAGAGCTCCACCTCCACCTCCTGGTCATCGAGCGTGCCGGCGCGCAGCTGGGCGCGGAGCTTCTCGCGCTCCATGTCCCCGAGCCGGGGCGCGGCGGGCGTGGGAGGAGGCGCCATGAAGCCGATTCCACCGGAGGGACGCGAGGGCGCGTTGCCGGAGAGCAGTTGGGCCAGCCGGTCCTCGGCGATCTCGATGGCGCGCGCGCGCACCTTCTCCGTCTCCTCGTCGCGCACGAGCGCGATGGAGGCCTCGACGAGGTCGCGCACCATGGACTCGACGTCGCGGCCCACGTAACCGACCTCGGTGAACTTGGAGGCCTCCACCTTGACGAAGGGAGCCTGGGCGAGCTTCGCCAGCCGGCGGGCGATCTCCGTCTTCCCCACGCCGGTGGGGCCGATCATGATGATGTTCTTGGGGTGGATCTCATCGCGCAGCTCCTCGGGGACCTGCTGGCGGCGCCAGCGGTTGCGCAGCGCGATGGCCACCGCGCGCTTGGCGGCGGTCTGTCCGACGATGTAGCGGTCCAGCTCGCCCACCACCTCGCGGGGGGTGAAGGCGGGGATCTTGCGTCCGTTGCTCACGGTGATGCCCCCTCAGAGCTCTTCGATGGTGATGTTGGAGTTGGTGTAGACGCAGATGTCGGCGGCGATCTGCATGGCGTGGGTGGCCACCTCGCGCGCGGGCAGTTGCGTGTGCGTCATGAGGGCGCGGGCGGCGGCGAGCGCGTAGGAGCCCCCGCTGCCCACGGCGGCGATGCCATGGTCTGGCTCGATGACGTCGCCCGCGCCGGAGAGGATGAAGGTCTTCTCGCGGTCGGCCACGACGAGCAGGGCCTCCAGGCGGCGGAGGAAGCGATCGGTGCGCCAGTCCTTCCCGAGCTCGACACAGGCGCGGGCGAGGTTCTTCTGGTGCTCCTTGAGGCGGGCCTCGAAGCGCTCGAAGAGGGTGAAGGCATCGGCGGTGCTGCCCGCGAAGCCGGCGAGCACGGAGCCATCGCCGATGCGGCGGACCTTCTTCGCCGTGTTCTTCATGATGGTCTTGTCGAGACTGACCTGACCGTCACCCGCGATGACGACCTTCGCATCTCGGCGCACACAGAGGATGGTGGTGCCGTGGAACATGTCTGGGGGTTTAACAAGTGGACGCGGACGTTTCCACGATTCCCCGAGCGGCTGTTCGCCTCTTCACCCTGACCGACAGTCGCGTCGACGTGCTGGACGACCAGGCGAACTGAACCCTGGAGACGTGGCACCCTCACCCCGTCCCTCTCCCGAGGGGAGAGGGGAAATCTGGCGCGGAGGAAATCAGGCTCTCGGGTGCGCGGCGTCGTAGACCTGCTGGAGCTGCTCCCAGCTCACGTGCGTATACCGCTGTGTCGTGGACAGGCTCGCGTGGCCCAGCAGCTCCTGGATGCTCCGGATGTCCGCCCCTCCCCCCAGCAGGTGCGTCGCGAACGAGTGGCGCAGCGCGTGCGGGCTCACCTTGCGCTGCAACGCGCACTGCACCACGTACGTGTCCAGGTGCCTCCCGATGCTCCTCGGCGTCAACCGGCCTCCCCGGTAGTTGAGGAACACCGCCTCCGCGTCCTGCCCCTCTCGTGGCACCGCGAGCAGCTCTCCCCGTCGCGCCAGGTACGCCTCCAGCGCCCGGATGGCCTGCGCGTTCACCGGGCACAGCCGCTCCTTGCTGCCCTTGCCCATCACCCGGATGATCCGCCCGCTCCGGTCCACGTCCACCAGGTTCAGCCCGCACAGCTCGCTGATGCGCAGGCCTCCGCCATAGAGAATCTCGAGAATCGCCCGGTCCCTCAGCCCCAGCACCGTCTTCTGCGACGGCATGTCGAGGATCGCGAACAGCTCGTCCACCGGCAGCACCTTGGGCAGGCTCTTGGGCAGCTTCGGGCTCTTCACCAGCTTCGCCGGGCTGCCCGGCAACAGCTTCTGCCGCACCAGGTACTTGTAGAAGCTCTTGATGCTCGCCAGCCGCCTCGCGCGGCTCGTCGCCTCATGGTCCACCGTCAACGTGCCCATGTACCCACGGATGGCCGCGTGTGACGCCGACAGCAGCGACAGCTTCATCCGCTCGACCATGTAGCGCTCGTAGTCCACCAGGTCGATCAGGTAGTTGCGCACGGTGTGCGGGCTCGAGCCCTTCTCGTGCTCGAGGTGGGCGCGGAACTTCTCCAGCAGTGGCGACAGCTCGGCGGTGCTCATGGGCGGCCCCAGCGTAGACCCAACCGGGCCGCCCGCAAGCTTCTCACGGCTGGGCCGGCGCCACGTACACCCCGGCGTTCGCGCCCTTCAGCACGTACACCGCCAGCGAGTCGTTCTGCCCCGCGAAGTACGCCGGCAGCTGCGCCCCCTGGTCGAGCGTCTTCCTCGCCTGCGTCTTCACGTCGTACACGGCCACGTCGAACGTGTCCGAGTCCATCCGCGCCGACGTCGCGAGGATCCGGTTGCCATCATCGGACAGCTTGTAGCTGTAGATGCCCTGCAGCCACGTCCGAGGCTGGGCCTGCGCGTCCCTGGGCAGCGGCAGCGCCTTGAAGTCGCAGGCACGGCCCTCGCGGATGCAGCCAGCGCGGAACACCAGCGCCCCCGGGGCGAAGCCGTAGCCGAACACTCCCGGGTGCGCCTTCTCCGCCTTCTCGGCGCCCACCTGGTACAGCATCAGGTCCACCGAGTAGATGGGCTTGAGGAAGCGCGAGAGGAAGGCCACGTACTTGCCGTCCTTGCCCCACGTGAAGTTGGGCACGCGGCTGCCCACCAGCTTCGGCTCACCGTCCGGCAGCGCCACCACGCCCATCAGCCCCGCCCCCGCCGGCAGGTCGTACTTCGCCAGGAAGCCCAGCGCCTGCGAGTCCGGCGAGAAGGCCAGCTCCTTCACGCGCTCGCCCACCTTCCGCCCCGGCTCGCCCGAGGCCGGGCCCACGTACAGGTCCCCCGGCACCTCCGGCTTGCCCCCGTCGTTGCGCGCCAGCCACTTCGAGTCCGGGGAGAAGGCGAACGCCGTCGTGCCCGTGGCCACCTTCCGGCCCGTCAGCTCCGGCACGTCCGCCAGGTACAGGTCATACATCCCCGCGAGCGCGGGATTGCGCACCTGGTACGCCACGCGCTTGCTGTCCGGAGACAACACGTAGTCGCCCACCTGGTCCGCCAGCTTGCGCGGCTCGGCCGGCTTGCCCGCGGGCTCCTCCACCGGCACCGCCAGCAGCCCGCCCGCCGCCACCAGCTTCCGCTTGAAGAACAGCGTCTTGCCGTCCGGAGAGAACTCCGCCGTGGACACCTCTCCGCCCACCTGCCGGAAGGGCCCCGTGGGCAGTGGCCCCAGCTTCAGCACCCCGCCGTCCACGAAGGCCAGCTTCGTCCCGTCCGGGCTCGGCAGGAAATACCCCACCGAATCGCCCAGCTTCTGGGGCTCGGCGCTCGGGTCGCTCAGGGCCAGCACGTGCAGCGAGCCGGACTGGTTCGCCAGGTTGTACCCGGTGAGGTACAGCACGTGCTTCGAGTCCGGGGTGAAGAGCATCCCCCCGGGCACGTTGGTCACCCCATCCCCCACCGGACGCGGCGAGCCGCCCGTCACCGGCACCACGTTCAGCGTGCCCAGCCGCATCTGCGGTGGAATCCCCTCCACCGTCGGCTTGCGCGTCTTCGTCAGGTACGTGGCGAACTGCCCATCCTCCGTGACGCGCAGATCTTCCGCCGGGCCCCCGGCCAGCATCACGCCCATGCCGCCCACGGCCGCTCCAGAGCGGGCCTTCCCCTGCCCTCCTCCGCCGCCCTTGTCCTCGCTCCGCTTGCACCCCACCAGCGCGAGCGCCACCAGCGCCCCCGCCATCACGCTTCGTCGGTTCATGCGGTCCCCTGGTGCTCCTGTGCCGGCGGCACGCTCGGCAGCCACGTGGCCAGGTCCGCCCGTGCCCGCTCCGCGTACCGCGCCCGCTTGTCCGCCTTCTTCACCCGCCCCGGCAGCGGCGGGAACAGCCCGAAGATGACGTTCGAGGGCTGGTAGTCATAATCCGGCGGGTGCGCCTCGCCCGTCACGTGACGGTAGAGCGAGCCCATCGCCGTCGTGGCCGGCGGCGGGACGAACTCGCCCCCCGTCAGCCGCGCGTACACCGCCAGCGCCGTCAGGTACCCGCACGCCGCCGACTCCACGTACCCCTCCACCCCGGTGATCTGCCCCGCGAAGAACAGCCGCGACTCCGTCTTCAGCGACAAGTCCCTGCCCAGCAGCCTCGGCGAGTCGATGAAGGTGTTGCGGTGGATCTGCCCCATGCGCAGGAACTCGGCGTTGGCCAGGCCCGGCACGCACGTGGTGAAGATGCGCTTCTGCTCGCCCCACGTCAGGCGCGTCTGGAAGCCCACCATGTTCCACGACGTGCCCGCCTTGTCCTCCATGCGCAGCTGCACCACCGCGTACGGCTCCTCGCCCGTGCGCGGATCCTTCAGCCCCACCGGCTTCATCGGCCCGTAGGCCAGCGTGTCATCGCCTCGATCGGCCATCACCTCGATGGGCAGACAGCCTTCGAAGTATTTGGGTTCCTCGAAACTGTGCGGCTGGAGCTTCTGGCCCGCCTTCACCTCGGCGATGAACCGGTAGTACTCCTCCTTGTTCATCGGCAGGTTGATGTAGTCATCCCCCCCGCCCTTGCCGTAGCGGCTGGCGCGGAAGGCGATGTTCATGTCGATGGAATCCCCCGCCACGATGGGGGCGATGGAATCGTAGAAGTAGAGCTTCTCTCCCACGTACCGCTCGAGCTCCTTCGTCAGCGCATCCGAGGTGAGCGGCCCGGTGGCCACCACGACGATGCCCTCGGGCAACGTGTCCACCTCGCCCGGCACCACCTCCACGCCCGGGGCGCCACGCACCGAGCGCGTCACCTCCGCCGAGAAGGCCTCGCGCTCCACCGCCAGCGCGTCCCCCGCAGGCACCCGGTGCGTGTCCGCGCACCCCAGAATCACCGACGACAGCGTCCGCAGCTCCGCGTGCAGCAGGCCAATGGCGCTCTCCGGGTTGTCCGAGCGCAACGAGTTGGAGCACACCAGCTCCGCGAACTGGTCCGACTTGTGCGCCGGCGAACGCCGCTGCGGCTTCATCTCCCGCAGCGTCACCGGCACCCCGCGCCGCGCCAGCTGCCAGGCGCACTCGCTGCCCGCCAGTCCGCCGCCAATCACCGTCACCCGCTGAAGCTTCACGTCTCGAAACCCTCTCTCCACGGGCCGGTTTCTGCCCGTCCGCCAACTGTTAGCAGGAGCCCCCTCCCCTGTCCCACCCTTCCTCTCCTGTGTGTCCACCCCCCGGATGCCGCGCCCCTGCCCGCTCGCCCCCTCCTCGGCCATCCGACAAGTAAGGTCTTCAGAAACAGTTTCCCTACCTACCTGTGGCTCCTAGGTTTTCCCCGTTCATCGCGCGGGAAATCGGGCCGGGCGACGCAGTGCACCATTGACGGAGCGACAGGCCATGAAGCGAACCAACGACCTTCTGAAGATCCGCGAGCTACTCCAACGGCGCCGCCGGGACATCCTGATGGCCAACCAGGGGGCCCAACGCGAGCTCTCGTCGCTGAAGGACCAGGAGCGGGATCCCGAGTACGAGGAGAACGCCCAGGCGGAACTGGCGGACTACACCCTCTCCAGCCTGATGGAGGCGCAACGGCGCGAGGTGATGCTCATCGATGCCGCGCTGCGTCGCATGGACACCGGAGTGTTCGGCACCTGCGTGGACTGCGGCTACGACATCCCCATCGAGCGCTTGGAGGCCCTGCCGTTCGCCATCCGCTGCGAGGAGGACGCCACGCGCCACGAGCTGGAGGTCCGCGGGGGCCACCAGGCCACGCCGACCTTCTGACACCTCGAGGGTGGGCGCCCCGAGGCGCACGGACCGTGGGGGCCTCCGGGGAACCGGGTGGCCCTACTGCGGCTTGCCCTCGTCCTGGAGGACGACGAAGCGGTAGTTCTCCAGCTCGTTCTGTCCGGCGGTGTAGAGCACCGTGAGCAGCATGTCGTAGGGGATCGCCTTGTCCGCGATGACGGACAGCTCCCGGCTGAAGGGAGCCGCCGGGTTGCGCTCGGCGATGTACTTGAGCTTCTCCACTTCCTTCTTGAGCTGCGCATCCAGCGCCATCACCACCCGGCCCTCGAGCGCCTCGGGAGGAATCTGCCCCTTCACCAGCCGCAGCACTTCCTTCTCCCCCACGAGGATGTTCTTGGGGGTGACGGTGACGACGACGGTGTCCTTGGGCGTGGCGCGCGTGGAGGACACGGGCGGGCGCACGTCCTCGCTGGCCGTCATCGCCGCCGAGGACGAGGCGAAGGACTTCAGGAGGAACACCAGGAGGATGGTCATCATGTCCATCATCGCGGTGATGTTCAGCTCCTTGATCTCCCCGGCCGCCTCGCGCTCCTTGCGCTTCTTGCGCGCCAGGGCCTTGCGGAAACGCAGCCGCTGAATCCGCTCGTCCTCCGGCACCCGCGGAACCATGTCGCCCGTGGCCATCTAGAGGGCTCCCAGGGTGACGTCGGGGAAGAGCTCGCGGTGCGGCCGCTCCCGCGTCTCGCGGATGGCGTCCATGGTCTGGATGAGCGCGTCGTACGGAATCTCCGGATCCGCGGCGACGATCACCTTGGTCTCGGAGGGGAAGGCGCTCTTGATCTTCACCATCTGCGCGTTGAGCGCCGCGTAGTCGTAGACGCCATCCGCCCCGAGCGGCACGGTGGGGACGCCCTCCTGCTGGCCGAGGATGGCGTTCTCGCTGTTGATGAAGTGCCCCTGCTTGCTGATGAGCACGCTGAGCGTCAGGCGCGGCTGCTCCGGGTTCTCCTGCGGGGCCACCGAGGTGCTGGGGCCGCCGTAGCTCGGCGCGCTCACGTTGACGATGCCGAAGGCCGCCAGCCCGTTGATGGACAGCAGCATGAAGAGGATGAGGTTCATGAGGATGTCGAGGTAGGGGATGATGTTCAGCTCCCCCGACTCCTCTTCCTCACGCGGCTTGAGCTTCCGCCTGGAGTAGTAGAACGCCATTGGCGCCTCAGGCGGCCCGGGCCTCGTCGACCTGCGTCTCGCCGGCGGCCTTGCGCGCCAGCAGGTTCTCCAGCTTGAGCGCGTTGAGCTCCATCGCCTCCACCATGCTCTTGGCGTACGAGGTGAGGAAGAGGTGGAAGATGATGCACAGCACCGCGATGGAGAGCGCGAAGGCGGTGTTGTTCATCGCCTTGGAGATACCGTCGGACAGCAGCGCCTGCTTCTGCTCGGCGGGCACGTTGCCGAGCGCCTGGAAGGTGCCGATCAGACCGAAGATGGTGCCGACGAGGCCCACCAGCGTGGCGATGTTGGCCAGGGACCACAGCCAGGGGATGCGGGCGCCCACGTGGGGGCTGTTCTCCACCAGCGCCTCCTCCACGGCCTTGGCCACCTCGATTTCGCCGCGGTTGGCGCGGGTGAGGCCGGCGCGGATGATCTTCGCCAGGGGCGAGTGGGGAGCGGCGGCGCACAACTTCACGGCGCGGTCCACGTTGCCGGTCATCACCAGCTTCGTCACCTGCTCCATGAAGGGCGGCGCGTTGAGGTTGTAGCGGAACATCAGCGTGACAATCCGCTCCAGGGCCACCGCGAGCGCCGCGGCCAGCCAGAACAGATTGACGAACATGAACGGACCACCGTCCTTGAAGAACTTGATGGTGGAGTCCACGACGCCGAGCTTGGCCGGCGCCGCCTTCACGGCCTCCGCCGCGGCCGGGGCCTGGGTGAGGACCACGTCCAGCAGCTCGCTCAACATGGGAATCATCGGGAAGGGGGTCCTTTCCACCAAACTTCTAGAGGACCCCCCTCCGGGGTGTCAAGCCAGGGGCAGGCCATGCCCCTGTAATCCTTGAACTTTCAGCCTCTCAAGCGGCCGAGGAGGCATCCGGACCGGCCGGTGGGGGCGTGGCCGCGGCGGCCGCGGCGGCCTCCGGCTCGACGATCTGCCGGCGGTAGTCGCACTCCTTGTTGGGGCAGGCGATGAAGGGGCCGTCCCGCTTGGAGTACTTCTGCACCAGGTAGGGGGCCTGGCAGCTCGGGCAGGCCTCCGGCAGCGGCCTGTCCCACGCGGCGAACTTGCAGTCCGGGTAGCGGTTGCAGCCGAAGAAGATCTTCCCGAAGCGGCTGCGGCGCTCGGTGAGGTAGCCCTGCTTGCAGTCCGGGCAGTTCACCCCGATGGAGATGGGCTTGGACGTCTTGCACTCGGGGTAGCCCGAGCACGCGAGGAACTTCCCGAAGCGCCCGCGCTTCACCACCATGTTCTTGCCGCAGTTCTCGCACTTCTCGTCCGTCGTCTCCTCTTCGATGATGACGATCTTCCCCTCGGCGTCGCGCTTGAAGTCCTTGGTGTTCTTGCACTCGGGGTAGTTCGAGCACGCGAGGAAGTGGCCCATCTTCCCCCACTTGATCACCATGACGTTGCCGCACTTCTCGCACGCCACGTCGGTCTTGATCTCCTCGCGCTTGACGTCGCGCATCTCCGCTTCGGCCTTCTCGAGCGTCTCCTTGAAGGGCGCGTAGAAGTCCTGCAGCACGGCCTTCCAGTTGGCCCCGCCCTCGGAGATCTGGTCGAGCTTCTCCTCCATGCTGGCGGTGAAGGCGACGTCCAGCTCGTGGGGGAAGTGCTTGACGAGCAGCTCGTTGCAGATGACGCCCAGGTCCGTGGGACGGAAGCGCCCCTCGAGCTTCTCCACGTACTTCTTGTCCTGGATGGTGGAGAGGATGGCGGCGTACGTGGACGGACGGCCGATGCCCTGCTCCTCGAGTTCCTTGACGAGGGTGGCCTCGGAGAAGCGCGGGGGCGGCTGGGTGAAGTGCTGCTCGTTGAGCAGCTTCTGCAGGTGGAGGGTGAGGCCCTCGTCGAGCACGGGCAGCTCGCCCACGCCGTCGTCGTCGGCGTCCTCGCCGGCGGCGCGCGCCTTCTCCTGGGCGGCCTCCTCCTCGGGGGTGAGGCTGGCGCCGTAGACGGCCAGGTAGCCCGGGAACTTCAGCGTGGAGCCCGAGGCCCGGAAGGTGGCCCGGCCCGCGGTGATGTCCGCGCTCGTCTGATCGTACACGGCCGGCATCATCTGGCACGCCACGAAGCGGTTCCAGATGAGCTCGTAGAGGCGGAACATGTCCGCGGCCATGTCGTCGTTCATCGCGTCGAACTGCGCCTTCACCTTCGAGGGCGGATACTCGAGCGACGTGGGACGGATGGCCTCGTGGGCGTCCTGGGCGCCCTTCTTGGTGCGGTACACCACCGGGGCCTCGGGCAGGTAGTCCTTGCCCCAGGTGGCACCGATGAAGTCACGCACGCCCGCCACCGCCTGATCCGACAGACGGGTGGAGTCCGTACGCATGTACGTGATGAGCGCCGTCTGGCCCTCCTCACCGAGCAGCACGCCCTCGTAGAGCCGCTGGGCGAGCGCCATCGTCTTCTTGGCGGTGAAGTGCAGCCGGTTGGCCGCCTCCTGCTGCAGCTTGGAGGTGATGAACGGAGCGGGCGCGTTGCGGCGCCGCTCGCGCTTGTCCACCTTGGACACCACGAAGGAGGAGTTCTGGACCTCCGCCACCAGCGCGTCGGTGGTGGCCTTGTCCTTCAGCTCCACCTTCTTGCCGTCCACGCGGGACAGCTTGGCCTTGAAGGTCGGCGGACCCGAGGGCCCCTGGACGAGCGCGTCCAGCGTCCAGTACTCCTGCGGGACGAAGGCCTTGATGGCTTCCTCGCGCTCGCAGACGAGGCGCACGGCCACGGACTGCACGCGGCCGGCGGACAGGCCCCGGCGCACCTTCTTCCAGAGCAGCGGGGAGATCTGATAGCCCACCAGCCGGTCGAGAATCCGGCGCGTCTGCTGGGAGTCGTAGTTCTCCTGGCTGAGCTGGCGCGGATGCGCGATGGCCTCCTGGATGGCCGGCTTGGTGATCTCGTTGAACATCACCCGGTAGGCGTTGTCGTGGCCGAGCTGCTGGTGGATGTGCCAGGCGATGGCCTCGCCCTCGCGGTCGGGGTCCGTGGCGAGGAAGACCTTGTCCACGCCCTGGGCGGCCTTCTTCAGCTCGTTGAGGACCTTCTCCTTGCCCTTGATGACCTCGTACTGGGGCTCGAAGTCGTGCTCGATGTCCACGCCCATCTTGCTCTTGGGCAAGTCGAGGATGTGGCCCACCGAGGCCTTCACCGTGTAGCCGGAGCCCAGGTACTTCTTGATCGTCTTGGCCTTGGCGGGGGACTCGACCACCACGAGGTAGTGCGGTCCCTTGCCCCGCTTGGGGGACTCCGTGGCCTCGCCGTCCTCGGCGTCGACCTCCACGGTGGGCAGCTCCCCGTCAGCGCCCTTGCGGCGTGCGGAGGCCTTCTTGGCGGCCGTCTTCTTCTTGGCCGCCGTCTTCTTCTTGGCGGCCGTCTTCTTGCGCGCCGCCGGCTTCTTGGCTGCCTTCTTGGGGGCCGCCGTCTCCTCGACCTCCAGCTCGCCCGCCGTTGCCGTCTTCTTCGTGCGCGTCGCCATGATTCTCCTCAAACCTTCTCGTACAACCTTCCAGGATGCTGAATGACGAGCCCGGACAGCTCGAGCTCCACCAGGGCGCTGGTGAGCGCTCCGGGGGAGAGCCGGCTACCGGCCAGCACCTCATCGAATGACCTGGGAACCCTGTCCAACACCTGGTAGGCCCCCCTCGCTTCCGCCGAGAGCTCGTCCCGCCACGACGAGCCCTCCGTTGGCGGGACCACCCGCAGGGGATGGAACCCCACGGCCCGCCAGACTTCCTGAACGGAGAGGCAGGCCCGGGCATGACCATCCCGGATGAGCGCGTTGCAACCAGCCGCCCCCTCGTTCGTCACATCACCAGGCAGGGCCAGCACCGGCCGCCCCTGCGTACGGCCCGCCTCCGCCGTGTAGAGGCTGCCCGACGTGGCCCCCGCCCGGAGGACCAATACCGCGTCCGATGCACCGGAGATGAGCCGGTTGCGCCGGGGAAAAGTCGTCGTGCTCGCCCGGACACCGGGGGGCAGCTCGCTGAAGAACACCCCGCCCCGGGCCAGGAAATGCGGCAACAGCTTCGCCTGGGCGGGATCCAGCTCGTCCAGCGCCGAGCCGAGGAAGGCCCACGTCTCGCCGCCCGCGTCCATGGCGCCCCAGTGGCAGGCCCGATCCACCCCGGCGGCGGCCCCGGAGACGATGCCCACCCCACCCTCCGCCACCTGCCGGGCGAAGGTGCGCGCGAAGGGAAGGAATCCCTGATCCGGGTGCCGGCTGCCCACCATGGCCACCCGGCGGCGCGGAGGGCCCACCTCGCCCCGGTAGAAGAGCAGCGGGGGCGCGTCCTCCGTCTCGGCCAGCCGCGCCGGGTAGGCCGCATCCCCCTGGAAGGCCACGCCCATGCCCACGGCCGCGCAGCGCTCCAGCACGCGGTCCGCCAGGGGGCCCAGCTCGGGCACCTCCAGCAGCCGGCGGCGCACGGGGACGGGCAGGGGTGCGCCACCCACCCACTCCCTCACCGGGCAGGCAACCAGGCGAGCGAGCTCACCCCGGGCATAGGCGCGCAGACGCTCCAGTGCCCTCGGGCCAAGCCCGGGGACTGCCCAGAGTGCCAGGAGCGCACGCCGCTCCACCATGTCCCTGTCCGTCGTGACGTCCACCATACCCGACCCCCTCCTGGAGCCCACCTATATAGAAGATGGGTCCGACTGGAAGGGGGCGGGACACTTAAACACCGGACTGGCGATGGTCAAGCGGGACGTCCCCCGCGGTAGGGGCCGGCCGAGCCGATCCAAGGGGTTCCGTGCCCCGTCCAGGGGGGCACGCGGTTCCACCCCGGGGTGCCTCAGCGCTGGGCGGTGGGCTGCCCGTTGTTGATGCGCATCACCGCGCGATCCCCGGGCGCCACTTCCTGGATGGAGTACGTGAGCACGCAGTTGGAGGTGCGCTCCTTCACCTCGGTGACGAGGCACAGGGCGACGTTCTCCATGGGCAGCTGCGGCCCCTTCTTCTTCTGGTTGGGCAGCTCCAGCTCCAGCACGCGCTGCTGGGTGGTGTCCCCCTTGCGGAGGATGGTGAAGGTGTTGCCCACCTGCACGCCATCCGCGCTGCCCTTGTCGACCACCAGGAAGTGGTGCTCGGCGGTGAGCGTCAGGTACGGCACGAGCGCGGTGACGACGTAGCCCTGCACCTCCTTCTCGTTGCGGCGCTGGACCACCGACTCCACCAGCCGCTCCCCGAAGGGGCCCACCAGGTCACCGCGCATCACGGCGTCCCACGTGTCCATCACCTGCGCCTTGACGAAGTTGTCGCCCAGCGCCACCACCTTCAGGGTGCCGACGAACTCGGTGAGGAAGCCGATGGGCTTGCCCGTCACCGGGTGCTTCACGGACTCGGCGGTGTGGAAGATGACGTACCGGTCCCCGAGCTTCGCGTCCGCCTTGCGCTTGAAGCGCACGTAGGCCACGTCCGGGAAGGACAGCATCTCCGCTCCGGTGGCGGCGCCCTCGATGCGGCCCGCCTCGTCCAGCTCGCGCGCCGTGACGAAGCCCTGCGTCATCACCGTGCGCGCCGCCTTGGGCTCGTAGGTGAGCTTCCCGCTCACCGACACCAGCTCCTCGCCACTGGCGGGGCCCATCTCGGTGGCCGCGGAGATCTCCCCGGGATCGGCCACCATCTCCATGGGCGCCGGACCCACGCCCGCCTCCACCCGCGAGGGGACCTCCTCTCCCGCGGGGAAGAAGCGCACGTTGTTGCCCGGGTAGATCCAATGCGGGTTGGCGATCTCCGGGTTGTAGGACCAGACCTTGGGCCAGTACCAGGGGCTGCCCAGGTACTTCTGGGACAGGTCCCAGAGCGTGTCGCCCCGCTCCACCGTGTGGACCTCGCCGGGAGCCGACTCACGGCCACCCTGGCCCGGGGGAATGGCGATCTGACCGGGACGGGGCCGGGCGGGCTGATCATCGGCCACATCGGCCCCTTCGGTCTCTTCACCGGCCTCGGGCTCCTGGTCCTCCGCCTCCTGCGCCCACACGGCGGGCGGCGCGAGAACGGCGGCGAGAAGGAGCGAGGAGAAGATCCGCGAGCGCATCGGAGGACTTCCTTTCGGACAGCTAGTGCGAGAGGGAGGCGAGCCGCTGCTCCGCCTGCGTGGCGGCGGCCGTTCCCGGGAACTGGGTCAGGATGCGGGTGTAGAGCGCCCGCGCGTCGTCTTTCTGGTTGAGCCGCATCCGGCACTCGGCCAGCCGCAGCATGCCGTCCAGCACGGCGTCACCGGCTGGATAGCTGGAGATGAGCCGCTCGAAGGACTTCGCCGCGGAGGCATGGTCCTTGAGCCCCATCTGCCCGAGCCCGCTGAAGTAGAGCGCGTTGTCCGCGCGCGGGTGGCGGGGATTCTGCTCCGCGAAGGACTGCAGGCGCGTCACCCCGCCCTCCACGTTGCCGGTGCGCAGCGCCGCCACCGCCTGCTCGAACTCGGCGTCCAGCACGGCCAGGGCCGCCTCATCCACCTTGGGCTCGGAGACCTCGGCCGTGGCGGGGGCCTCGTCCCCGTCGGGCGCGGGGCTGATGAACATCTCCATGTCGTCGGACGTGGGCTCGACGACCGCCACCCGGGTGGGCAGAGCGGGAGCGGGCTCGTTGCGAGGCTTGAGCTTCACCACCGCGAGGTCCGGCGTGCTGTAGCCGGACGAGGTGGGAGCGGCCGGCGCGGAGGAGGCCTCCCGGGCCGGCGCGGGAGCGGGAGCGGCGG
The DNA here is from genome assembly GCF_000733295.1 of Archangium violaceum Cb vi76. Lineage (GTDB taxonomy): Bacteria > Myxococcota > Myxococcia > Myxococcales > Myxococcaceae > Archangium > Archangium violaceum. Next base: position 35,867 of record NZ_JPMI01000045.1, read on the forward strand.
TGCGCGACTGGCTCACGCTGGCGTGCAGCTCCACACGCTCCAGCCGCTTCTCCAGGCGCGCCTGGGTCTCGCGCATGGCGCGTACCTCGGCCTTGAGCTCCGCCAGCTCCGACTGGGCGGAACCGGTGGTGGCACAGGCGGTCAGCGCACACAGGGGCGCGATGGCGAAGAGTCGGCGAATGATGCGGTGCTCCAGCACGAGGCTTCGGGGGGTCCGTCCGGGAGGATAGGAAGCGGTGTCGGAGACCGTCAAGAAATCGGCCTGGAGGACCCCCCTCAGAACCGGTGTACCACGAAATTGAGGTGACGGCCGGTGCGCCCCGCGTCACGCCGGTGCGAGAAGAATCGCTCCGCATCACACGAGGTGCAGTGGGGGAGCACATCCACGTGCGCCGCCTTCAGCCCCGCTCCCAGCAACGTGTCCCGCACCGACCGTGTGAGATCCAACCGCACGTCCGCGCCCGCGCGCACCACCACCTCCGGCCCGAAGCCCGCGGTGAAGCGCTGGCCCAGGTCCTCGGAGACGACGTAGCAGCAGCGCTGGATGGACGGGCCCACCGCCGCGAGCAACCGCTCGGGCCGCGAGCCCCGGGCCACCAGCGCCTCCACCGCCCGCGCCACGATGCGCGCCTCCGTCCCCCGCCACCCCGAGTGCACCGCCGCCACCCGCCGGCCCTCTGGATCCACCAGCAGCACCGGCACACAGTCCGCCGTCCCCACCGCCACCCAGTGCTCCGGCCGCTCCGTCCACAGCGCGTCCGCCTCCCCCTCCGATGGCCGCAGCGCCCCCGTCGTCCCCTCCCCCGCTCCGGCCTCCACCACCCGGTCTCCATGCACCTGACTCACCCTGTGCAACGCCTCGAGCGCCGCGCCCGCCGCCACCGCCAGCCGCCGATGGTTCTCCTCCACCCGCTCTCGGAGGTCACCCACCGAGAAGCCCAGGTTGAGCGAGGCATGGGGGCCCTCGGACACGCCTCCCGCTCGGGTGGCGAAGCCATGGGGCACGGGGAGCAGTGAGGACGTCACCAATGACGAAGGGTGTACGGACATGGGTGGCTTCGTAGAGGGCTTCCGATGCAATCACAGCATCGAATGATTTCTGACGGTGACCGTTTGACAGTGTGCGTCACCCGATCTGACAATCCGAGAAACTTACAGGGGCACTATGGCTTTGGCTCTCGAAACCGTTGGCAGGAAGCTCCTCTGGAGCGTCGCCCTGCCCGGTCTGCTCGCGGGCTTGCTGGGGCTGGGCTACTTCTGGCGTGAGGCGCGGAACGCGGCCCGGGACGCCACGCACGACGAGGCGATGGTGCTGGCGGAGTTCGTCGCCACCACCTTCCGGTTGCCCACGCCCGAGGGCCTTCCCCCCCACTTCCCCGTCACCGAGCTGATGCGGTCGGACACCCGGCTGCTGCGCTCCACGGCGGAGCTGAACATCCTGTCCCCGGACGGCCACATCCGCTGGTCCGTGAGCCCGCGGGAGGTGGGCACGCGGCACCCCGACGCCGAGCGTCTCACGGCCCCCGGCCCCCAGTGGGCCCGCTCGGATGCCCATGAGACGGAGGTGCTCCGCTCGCTCGGTGAGAAGACGTGCGAGGGCTGCCATCCCGACGCCCAGGGTACGCGCGTGGGCATGGTGCACCTGCGCGTGTCCGAGCCCGTGGTGCACCGCGAGCTCACCCATGCCCTCGGCGCCGCGTTCGTGGCCGTGCTGGTGCTGGGCGCCATGCTCATCGTCGCCACCGGCACCTCCCTGCACTTCTTCCTCACCCGCCCCCTGCGCCGGCTCACGGCCGCCATGCGGCGCGCCGAGGAGGGTGACTTCCTGGTGCGCGCCGAGGTGCGCGGCTCGGATGAGCTCTCCCGGCTCGGCTCGGCCTTCAACGCCATGCTGGCGCGCCTCACCTCCATGAAGGCCGAGGAGATCGACACCCACCGCGATCTCCAGGTGACGAAGTGGAAGCTCTCCCTCAAGGAGGAGTTGGAGGAGCGCATCGCCGAGCTGGCCCTGCTCTTCGACGTGGCGCGCTCGGTCAACTCCACCATCGAGCTGTCCGAGCTGCTCTCGCGCGTCACCCGGCTGGTGCCCGAGCGGCTCCACATCCCCGACTTCTCCATCATGCTCGTCAACGCGGAGGGGCTGCTGGAGGTCAAGAGCACCTTCCCGGAGCACCCGGAGCTGGAGGGCATGACGGTACAGCCCGGCGAAGGGGCCAGCGGACGCGCCGCGGAGTTGCAGCGCGTGGTGTACGTGCCGGACATCAAGGATCCCTCGAGCGCCTTCGCCCGGAGTGTGCTGATGCCCGGGCACGACACCGGGGCGGTGCTGTGCATCCCCATGGTGCACATGGACTCGGTGCTCGGCGTGCTCAACTTCCGGCGCCCCGAGATCGCCAGCTTCGCCCCCGAGGAGCTGGAGCTGCTCACCGCGGTGGCCGATCAGGCCGCCACGGCGGTGAAGAACGCCATGCTCCACGCCGAGGCGGTGAAGCTCACCATGACGGACCCCCTCACCGGGGTGCCCAACCGCCGCCACCTCTTCGCGCGCCTGGAGCTGGAGGTGGCTCGCGCCCAGCGCTTCGGCACGCCCATGTCCATCCTCATGGTGGACATCGACCACTTCAAGAAGCTCAACGACGCCGCGGGCCACCGCGCCGGTGACGAGACGCTGCGCAAGGTGTGCGATGTGCTCCGCGCCCGCCTGCGCAAGGTGGACACCCTCGCGCGCTACGGCGGCGAGGAGTTCATGCTGGTGCTCTCCAACGTCTCCAAGGACGACGCCTTCGACGTCGCCGAGAAGCTCCGGCGCTCCATCATGGAGGCTCCCCAGCTCGCCGCCCCCACCCAGCCCGGCGGCCACATCACCGTCTCCATCGGCGTGGCCACCATGCCCACCGACTCCACCTCGCAGGACACCCTGGTGGATTGCGCCGACGCCGCCCTCTACGCCAGCAAGCGCGCCGGACGGAACAGCGTCACCGCCTATACGTCCGGCATGGAGCTGCACCCCGGCCGCGAACGCGGCCTCTCCCGCCCCAACGATCCCTCCTCCCCCACCAGCATCGCCAAGGCGTGAGTCTGGAATGGAAAGGCCCGCGCCACCTCGGGGGTGACACGGGCCTGGACTCGAGGACCTCGATACCCTCACCCCGACCCTCTCCCGAGGGGAGAGGGAGTGGATTGTCGAGTGGGGGGCGAGGGGTGATGGGTCGCTACGGAATGTGCAGGGCTCGCAGGAAACGGCCGTTGCCCGGCACCTCCACGCGCAACAGCAGCGTGCTGCCCGCGGGCGCCTTGCGGATGATCTTCGCAAACTCCTCCGCGTTGCGCACCGGCTTGCGATCCACTTCCACCACCACCATCCCCGGCTGGAGATCCGCTCGCTCCGCCGGCGAGCCCGGCAACACGTCCGTCACCAGCGCCCCCTGCTCCGAGCGCAGCCCCGTCCGCTCCACGATCCGCGGATCCACGTTGCTCAACGACACGCCCACGCGCGCCTTGGAGGACTGCTCCGTCTCCTCGCCGCCACGCCGCTGACGCGAGCTCACCCCCTCGCGGTCCGGACGCGTCCCCAGCTGCACCTTCAGCGCCTGCCTCTTGCCATCCCGGAAGACGTCCACCGTCGACGTGGTGCCCGGCTTCTTCAGCGCCACCGTGCGCGTCAGCTGGCCTCCCGAGCCCACCTTCTGCCCGTCGATGGCCACGATGACGTCGTCCGACTTCATGCCCGCCTTGCCCGCCGGGGAGCCCTCGTTCACCTGCGACACGATCGCGCCCTCGTTGACCGGCAACCGCAACGCCTTGGCCAGGTCCTGCGTCAGATCCTGGATGCCGATGCCCAGCCACGCACGCGTCACCGCGCCGTCCTTCTCCAGCTGCGGCATGAGCGCCTTCACCAGGTTGCTCGGCACCGCGAAGCCGATGCCCGTGCCCCCGCCCACGATGGCCGTGTTGATGCCCACCACCTCGCCCCTCAGATTGAAGAGCGGACCACCCGAGTTGCCCGGGTTGATGGCCGCGTCCGTCTGCAGGAAGTCGTCGTACGGGCCGGAGTGGATGTCGCGGGCTCGCGCCGAGAGGATGCCGCTGCTCACGCTCGAGGCCAGACCGAACGGGTTGCCGATGGCCACCACCCAGTCACCCACGCGCAGCGCGTCCGAGTCCCCCAGCTTCACCGTCTGCAGGTTCTCCACCTTGCCCTTGAGCCGGATGAGGGCCACGTCCGTCAGCGGATCCGTCCCGACGATCTCCGCGTCGAAGCTGCGCCCATCGTCCAGGCGCACGCGGATGGCCACCGCGCCCTCGACGACGTGGTTGTTGGTCAACACCAGGCCCTTGGCGTCGATGATGAAGCCCGAGCCCGAGCCCTGCCGGATCTGCTCACGCCCTCGGCCCCGGCCCTCTCCGCCTCCGAAGAAGCGATCCATGAAGGGATTCTCTCCCTGTCCGAAACCGGAGGCCTTGGACTGCACGTCCACGTTGACGACCGCCCCCTTCACGGACTCGACCAGGGGGGCGAGCGAAGGCAGGGCCTGCGCTTCCCGGGTGGCCGGCTGGGTTGGAGGAGCGGAAGGAGCCGCCGTCTGGGCCTGCGCCAGCACCGGCAGCGCTACGATGAGGGCGCCCGTAAGAGCGCGCCGCGATGCATTCAGTCGCTTGATCATGGTCTCCCCCGAAATAAGACGGAAAGACGGCAAGGCAAGGCGGATCCGCCCTGCCCGCGCGACTGGGAAACAGTGAGGCCCTCCTTCTCTTCCCGAGAATGGGAGCCAGGGATGTAGGCGCCACACCCTCAACAGCCCGGCGAGCGCCCCGGCCCCCTACCCCGGGCGGTACACCCGGTAGTCGATCTCCGGGAAGAGGTTGTTCTTGCCCTCGAGGTGGGCCAGCCAGCCCTCGTCGATGGTCCCGTTCCGGATCTGCTCGTGCAGGCGCTGGAAGCGGAGGATGTGCTCCTGCGTGCGGCGTATGGCGTAGTCCACCATGGTCCCGGTCTTCATGATGAAGGCCCAATCCGAGGCCTGGGCCAACAGGAGCTCGCGCGCCGCCTGGTTGAGTGCCCGGCGCATGAGCGTCGGGGCATCGGGGTGGTCCTTCGCCAGGGCCACCATCTGCCGCGAACAGTGGTGGAGGTGCCGGTAGATCCAATCGTTGGAGCCGTCCAGCCACATGTTGGCGTAGCCACCCGCGCCCCACGAGGACAGGGGCGGCGTGGCCACCTGGTTCTCCGGGTGCTCGGCCAGATCGTCCGAGGGCGCCACCAGCTGGAACGTCTTCTGCTCCCGGGCCACCTTGCGGATGAGCGCCTCGAGGAACCAGGGTCCCTCGAACCACCAATGGCCGTAGAGCTCGGCGTCGTAGGGCGCCACCACCACCGGCTTGCGGCCTCCCATCTTCCCCGCGAGCCACTCGAACTGCTTCTCGCGGTTGAAGAGGAAGTTGCCCGCGTGGAGGGCGGCCCGCTCGCGCGCGACGTCCGGCTCGTAGGGCTGCTTGTCCTGCGTCTTGCCGGTGATCCGGTAGTACTTGAAGCCCGTGTTCTTGCGATCCCCGGTGGGCTGGATGAAGGGCCGGATGTAGTCCAGGTCCAGGTCCCAGCCGATGTCCCGGTAGAACTCGCGGTAGACGGGGTCCCCCGGGTAGCCGTGCTGGGAGCTCCACACCTGCTGGCTGCTCTCGGGATCCCGCGCGTACGCGGCCACGCCCGCTTCCGTGTAGATGGGCGCGAAGGGGCCATGCAGCGGCCGCGGCGTGGCATCCGTCAGGGCGTGCGTGTCCACGAAGAAGTAACGGATGCGCTCGGCCGCCAGGTACTTCTCCACCCCGGGGAAGTAGCCGCACTCGGCCAGCCAGATGCCCGGCGCGTCCCGGCCAAAGGTCTGCCGGTAGTGGTTGGCCGCCACGGTGATCTGCGCGCGCACCGCCTCGGGCGTCTGCTGCATCAGCGGCAGGAAACCGTGCGTGGCGTTGCAGGTGATGATCTCCACGTGCCCCGCGTCCTGCAGCCGACGGAACGCGCTCACCAGATCCCTCTTGTAGCGCTCGCGGAAGGCGCCGCGCAGCGTCTCGAAGTGGTCCCGGTAGAAGTGGGCCAGCCGGCTGAAGACGGGATCGTTCTGGGTGCGGTGCACCTCGCGCGCGCCCAGCTCACACAGCTGGTCCAGCTTGCGCGCATAGCGGCCCATGAGCAGCTCGTCGCGCAGCATGGTGACGAGCGTGGGCGTGAGCGTCATCGTCACCCGGTAGGGCACGCCCTCTTCCGCCAGCCGATCGAAGACGAGCAACAGCGGGAGGTACGTCTCCGAGATGGCCTCGTAGAGCCAGTCCTCCTCGAGGAAGTCCTCGTATTCGGGGTGACGGACGAACGGCAGGTGGGCATGCAGGACGAGCGCGAGCGAGCCGATGCTCATGTCTTCTCCCTACCGGCCCAGATCCGAGGAGGAAGGACGCATCCACGCCCAGACCCATTGCTCGGAGGACCCGCCCGGCCCTTGCGAACGCGCCCACTCGTCGGAGGAGCCGCTCGGCCCCTGGGACTTCATCCACCACGACTCGGCGGGACCCGCCTGCGTCCGCGAGGCCGTGGCCTGCTCGGAGGAGCCGCCCGGACCCTGCGACCGCATCCACTGCTGCTCCGAGGAGCCAGCGGGACCCCAGGAGCCCATCCACGGCTGCTCCGAGGAGCCCTCGGCGCGGCGGGCCTGGAGATAATCCTGGCCGGGGGGCACCTCGTCCGGGGCACCGGGGCCGGTGCGCTCGCGCTGGCGCTCGGGGATGTCCTCGAAGCCCCCGCTGCCCGGCAGGGCCACGCGGCGCCAGAGGATGTACTCGCGCTCCTCGTAGGGCGGGGTCCGGGTGGGCGCGGTGGCCGCCACCGCCTCCATCTCTCCGCCCCGGACGGCGACGGGCGGCATGCGCAGGTAGCGCACCGAGATGTCCTCGGACGGCCCTCCCGGCGGCAGGAAGATGCGGTTGGAGGAGTGGCCGATGCGGCGCGAGCGGCCGCTACTGCCCACGAAATGGATCTCCACACGGTAGGGACGGCCGGGCGGCAGCCCGTGGATGTAGTAGCTGCGCGACTCGAGCGCGACGTCGATCACCCGCACCAGCACGTCGGCGTCGTCATAGACGCGCAGCACGGCGCGCGGCGACTGCATCCCGTCCAGGGCACGCCGCCGGGCCTCGGCGCTGAAGTCCCAGAGCACGAAGAGCGTATGCGGATCTCTCGCCAGCAGCAGCGCCGTGTCGTCCTCGTAGTCCATCGGCAGCTCGCCGAGCCGCTCGGCGTAGTCGGGCGAGCCGAGCGCCTCACGGGGCCGGCGGTTCTGCGCCTCGGTGAGGTGGTGGTGCCAGGCCTCCTGCTCTCCCGCCATGCGGGCCACGAAGAAGCCCTCCACCAGCGGCTCGGCGGCATGCTGCGCCACGGGGACGGCCTCCGGAGGCGCGGCCGGGTCCACCGGCGTCACCAGGGTGACCTCCTCGTCGACCGAGAGCCGGCCCGGCGACCTGGGCTTGGGCGGGAAGGTCACCACCTCCGCGGGGCGGGGCAGGGGGCGGACCGGGGTCTTCTCGTCGTCATCGCCGGGCAGGGGGTGCTCCGGGGCGGCGGGCTGCTTGGGACGCTCGTCCTCGGGCTTCTCGGTGCGCGAGGCCGCCGAGACGGCCACCGGGGCCTTGCGTGAGCCCGTCGTCCCCACCGTCCCATCCGCCGGACGCGTCTTCTGCTTGACGGCCCCCTTCCCCTGCTCCTCGAGGCCCGCCAGCTTCGCCAGCCTGGGCACCCGCTTCGCGAGCGCCGCCAGCAGGTCCTTCTTGGTCTTGAGCTTGCTATGCCCGCGTCCGAGATGCTTGCGCGCGAGCTCCCGCAGGTACTCCACCGTGACGCTCTTGAAGTCGGCCATAGGCACCTATCGGCTTAGGTCGCCAGGGCTCGGGGGTCAACGAGCGATTTCACTACTGTTCGTGGTCTTACCTCGGGACTCGTCGGGGGGCGGTGACAAGCCGGGAGTCGACTTTGTATTCTCCCGTCCGCCTTGAGCGACCTGCCCAGACTCCTGCTGTGCAGCTTCGATGTCCTCCCCGGCCCTTCTGGCTCGTCGCGGCGGGTGACGGAGTATTTGAAGGCGTTGCCCGATCGCTTCTCCGTGGTGGTGCTCTCGGTCAAGACACCGGACCACTCGCACATCGAGAAGTATCAGGGCGCCCGCCTGCTCCGCGTGCCCGTGGGCGCTGGAGATCTGGCCTCGCGCATCCAGTCCTTCGAGCGCGCCGTGCGCCGCCAGTTGGAGAGCGAGGAGTACGCGCTCGTCCACTTCACCGACCCCTTCGGCGGCTACGCCCTGTGCGAGCTCAAGGGCGACTACGGCTACCGGCTCATCTACGAGGCCCAGGGTTTCCCCTCCCAGGAGCTGCGCTACACGCACCCGCAGTTGGAGGGTGACCGGAAGTTCCTCTCCAAGGTCCGCCGCCAGGAGCTCTTCTGTCTGATGAACGCGGACCGGGTCATCACCGGCTCGCCCACCACGCGCTCCTTCATCCAATCCCTGGGTGTGGGCCAGGAGTCCGTACAGGTGGTGCGCGCCCCGGTGGACCTGGGGCCCTATTCGCCCGAGGCGCTCGGCTCGCCGGATGGCACCCCCATGCGGCTGATGTACCTGGGCAGCCAGGTCGCCTGGCAGGGACTGGCCGGACTGCTGCGGGGGCTCGCACTCGCCGTGCGGGAGGTGGACGTGCGGCTCACGCTCGTGGGCGCACGCCACCCGGACTGGCAGCCCCACCTGGAGGACCTGGTCTCCGAGCTCGGTCTCAAGGAGCACGTCGAGTTCCAGCCGCCCGTGGCCCATGACGACGTGGCCAAGGTGCTCGCGCTCGCGGACGTGGGCGTGCTGCCGCTGGACGACGTGGACCGCAACCGCGTCCAGGGCGGCGCCCTCGCCAAGGTCTCCGAGTACCTCGCCGCGGGCCGTCCGGTGCTCGCCGCCGATCTCCCCGTGGCCCGGGAGCTCATCCCCTCCTCGGCCGGTGTCTTCTATCCACCCGGTGACGCCCAGGCGCTCGCGGACCACCTCATCGCGCTGGCGCGGGACGTGCCCCGGCGCGTCTCCCTCGGGAAGCAGGCCCGGGCCCATGCCGAGCAGTGGCTCGACGCGGGCCTCATCCGGGGTCGGCTGCTGGACATCTACGACGGCCTGCTCGGCAAGACTCCGGTGCCGACGGCGCCCGCCGATGAGTCCAAGCTCAGCCCGACGATGACGGGCACGCCCACCAACCGCATCCTCGCGCTCGCGGGGACGGTGAGTGCGATCACCCCCGGCTCCGTGGCCCCAGCACCCCTCGAGGGCGCCTCCGCGGGCGAGCCCATCCCGGACACCGACCCGGGCCAGGGTGGCTCCGCGCGCGAGGAGCTGCCGCTCGTCACGGGCCACATCCTCTATGAAGAGGGCCTCGACACGCGCCTCATCAAGACGGAGCCGGAGGCCGCCCGGCCCGATGGTCCTCCCGTCATCATGGGGCTGCCCCTGCGCGAGCCCTCCTTCAAGGACCGGGACAACGCGCTGACGGAGCAGGACGTCCGGACGAGCGGGCCTCCGGTCATCATGGGGCTGCCCCTGCGCGACCCCCCCGCTCCCGCCCCGCCCGCGTCTCCCCCTCCCATTCCGCCCCGCGCGAGTCTGCTCACCCGGGCGGTCTCCGCCGAGCCCCGGCCAGCCCCGGCCCCGGCACCCGCCGCGGCTCCCGAGCCGGCCCAGGCCCGGCCTCCCGCGCTGCCGCCCCGCCGCGAGGAGCGTCCCTCCCCCCGCCCGGCGGAGCCCCCCGTTCTGCTCCAGCAGGCCCCCAGCCTGCCGGAGAAGTCGCGCCCGTCGATCTCCATTCCGCCGCTGCCGCCCAGGGCCCGGCCTCCGGGTGACGCCCGCCCCGCCGCTCCACCGGTGCTCACCCCGACGGAGGTGCCCCCTGCCCCCGCCGCTCAGGCGCGCACCCCGGCCAGGACCGAGGAGCCCGAGGAAATCTCCGAGGCCGAGGCCGAGGAGATTCAAGAGGTAGACAGCGCTCCGACACCTACCGACGCCCAGCCCCTGGAGGAGCCGGAGGAGATCAGCAGCGCGGAGATCCACGAGGCGGAGACGCCGGAGACGCCGCCCCGGGAGCCTCCCGAGTCGCGGTTGAACCCGTGGTTCGCCCAGCTGGCGCACGGCTACTGCCCGCCCGAGGGCACGCAGTTCGCCCGGCACACCCCGCCCACCACCATGCCCGGCCGGGACGAGGACCCCGCCCCGCCCCCCGCCCCGAAGGCGCAGGGAATGTCACGTGGTAAACCCTCATAATCCGAGAGAGATGCATCTTCCTCGCGGGGCAAGCGGGCGAGCCTGACACGGAAACTTTCCAAGCCCTTTCGCGCATGGCTAGGATGTGCCGGTTTTCATTGCACTTTTCGTGGGTAAAAGGGCTGCATGGAGCGCCGCGTCCTCATCGTCGAAAGCCAGAACGACTTCGCCCTCAGCATGGCCACCGTGCTCAAGAGCGCGGGCTATCAAACGGCCATGGCGGCAACCGCCGCCGACGCACAGCGTGAGATGGAGAAGCGTCGGCCGGACCTCGTCGTCGTCCGAGCCGAGCTGCCGGATCAGTCCGGCTTCACCCTGTGCGGGCAGATCAAGAAGGGCAAGTGGGGGCAGAACCTCCGTGTGCTGCTGCTGTCCTCGGACACGGGCGTGGAGGGGCTGAACCAGCACCGCCAGACGCCGGGTGCCGCGGACGGCTACCTCATCATCCCCTTCGAGATGGGAGAGCTCGCCTCCATGAGCGTGGGCATCCTGCCTCCCGACGAGGAGCCGGCCCCCGCCGGCCACTCGGGTGACGGTCCGCCGGCCATGCCGCCGCCGCTCAAGGGCGCGCCCTCTCCCGCGGGTGGCCCGCCCCGGCTGCCCAAGCGCGAGCGCCGCAGCGCCATCACCGAGGAGGATCGCGGCTTCCTCGAGCGCTCCTTCCAGTCCATCGCGGACCGCAAGGCCGAGCTGCTCGCCGAGTCCCGTCAGCTCAAGCGCCCGCCCCCGCGGCGCGACCTGATGGGCACGCCCGAGGGCAAGGTCCAGCTGCTGCGCGACGAACTCAAGGTGCGCGAGGCGCAGATCGCCCGCATCTCGGAGATCTGGAACGTCCGCGAGCGCGAGCTGCTCTCCGTGGAGGACCGCCTCCACGAGAAGGACGTGGAGCTGCAGGGCCTGAAGATGCAGGTGGATGACCTGCTGCGGCGCTTCAACGAGGCCCAGCAGGGCATGCTCCAGAAGGAGCGCGAGCACGGCGCCACCGTCGACGACCTGCTCCTGCAGAAGTTCTCCGCCGAGAAGGATCTCATCGAGGTGGTGGCCTCCAAGGAGAAGGACATCAACGTCCTTCGCCGCGAGGTGTCCAGCCGCGATGACGAGCTGTCGCGCCGCGCCGGCGAGCTGGATACCGCCCGCGAGGAGTACGACAAGCTCGAGAAGCACCTGGGCATCGTCACCCTCGAGTTCGAGGTCAAGGAGCAGAAGCTCACCGAGACGGTGCAGGCCCACGAGGCCGAGCTGGCCCGCCGCCAGCAGCGCATCGACTCCGTGGAGGGCGAGCTGGCCCGCACCGTCAGCGAGCGCGACCAGCGCTACGCCGAGCTGAGCGGGGAGATCCAGGCGCTGCAGGAGCGGCTGGCCCAGACGGAGCAGGAGCGCGACACCACCGTGCGCGCCCTGGAGTCGCGCGCCCTCGCGGCCGAGGACCACGGCGCCCGGGCGGACGCGGAGCTCCAGCGGCTCACCGAGGAGCGCAACGCACTCGAGGCACGGCTCAGCGAGCAGATCGCCGCCCTGGAGTCGGACCTGTCGCGCATGACGGGCGAGCGCGACCAGCTCCAGCAGGACAAGGACGCGCTGGAGAGCGATCTCACGCGGCGGCTGGAGGAGCGCGACGCGAAGGTCGCCACGCTCGAGCGCGAGCTGCAGGAGACCATCGCCCGCAACGAGCACCACGAGGCGGAGCTCAACGCCAACATCCAGCAGCAGATGGAGCGCATCGGCGAGCTGGAGGGCGAGGTCGAGTCCGTCAAGGCCCACCTGGCCGACCGCGAGGCCGAGCTGACCGCCGAGCTGGAGGCCCTCACCCAGGCTCGCAACGAGCTGGAGGCCTCCAAGAACGCCCTGGAGGCCGAGCTCAACGGGCAGCTCCAGGCGCTCCAGGAGACCGTCGCCGACCGCGACACGCAGATCTCCAACCTGACCGGCGAGCTGGACGCCACCTCGCAGACGCTCGCGCAGACGCAGGCCACGCTCTCGCAGACCGAGGAGACGCTGGCCACCACGCGCGGCGAGCTGGAGGCCACCTCCCAGACGCTCACCGAGACGCAGGGCACGCTGGCCGACACGCAGGCCACCCTCGCCGACACGCAAGGCCGTCTCTCCGCCACCGAGGAGACGCTGGCCAGCACGCGCGGCGAGCTGGAGGCCACCGCCCAGTCGCTGGCCGACACCCAGGCCACGCTGACCGACACGCAGGGCCAGCTGGAGCAGACCCGCGACGAGCTCGCCCGCACCGTGCAGGAGCGCACGGACCGCGAGACGGAGCTGCAGGCCGCCAACGCGGAGATCACCCGCGTCAGCGGCGTCCTCCAGGAGACCGAGGCCCTCAAGCAGGCCATGGAGGAGGAGCTGTCCGAGCAGCTCGGCCAGGTGCGCAACGAGCTGGCCGAGACACAGGGTGCCCTCGCCGCCACCCGCGAGGCGCTCGCGGGCGAGCAGGCCGCCCACGTGCAGACCCAGCAGCAGGCCTCCGCCACCCAGGCGGAGCTGGAGTCCACGCTCGCCCAGACGCGTGACCAGAACCAGGAGCTGGAGGAGCAGCTCTTCCTCACCAAGCAGGAGCTGGGCAGCCGCGTCGCCGAGGTCACCCAGCTCGGCGCGCAGCTCGCCGAGTCCCAGGACGAGCACCACCGTGTGGAGGACCGCCTCAACACGCTCACCGCCGAGTCGCAGCGCCGCATCGACTTCCTGGAGAAGGACGTCGCCGCCAAGGGCCAGGAGCTCTCGGACACGATGCAGAAGCTCACCGGCATGACGCAGGAGAAGGAGCGTCAGCGCGCCGAGGTGGCCGCCAGGGCCGAGCAGCTCAAGCAGCTCGAGGCCCGCCGCCAGCAGGAGGCGGAGCAGGCCAGGCGCACCGCCGACGAGCTCACCCGGCAGGCCGGCGCCCTCAACACCGAGCTGGAGAACGCACGCAAGCAGATCACCGCGCGTGACGAGCAGCTCAAGGCCGCGGGCAACACCCAGACGAAGCTGCTATCGGATCGCGACGGGCTGGCCAACCAGCTCGCCGAGGCCCAGGCACAGCTCCAGGCGCTCCAGCAGGCCCAGGCCCAGGAGCGCAACGAGGCGAAGCGCGCCGCGGACGACCTGGCCGCGAAGCTGTCCCGCGCCGAGGCCCGTACCGCCCAGCTCACCCAGGAGGCGCAGACGCGCGCCGCCGAGGCCGACGCCAAGGTCAAGGAGGCCCAGACGCAGCTCACCGCCCGGGCCAAGAAGATCCAGGAGCTGGAGCTCGCCGTGGAGAACGCGGCCGGCGCCAAGAGCCGCGTGGAGAAGGATCTCAACGCCAAGCTGGCCGCCGCCGATGCCAAGGCCGCCGACACCGCCACCAGGCTCGCCGCCGCCGCCAAGGAGCGCAAGGAGCTGGAGGCCCGGCAGGCCAAGGAGCTCGAGGAGCTGGCCAACCGTCAGAAGGCGGAGCTGGAGCGCCGCGACTCCCTGAAGGCCCAGGAGATCGCCCGCCTGCAGCAGTCGGTGCAGGAGAAGAGCAAGGCCCTCAAGGTCGCCGAGCTGGAGCTGGCCCGCTTCAAGACGAAGTCCCCGGGCACGGCGGCCGCGAAGTCCACCGCCGCGGCCAGGCCCCTGGCGGACGAGGACGACAGCGTGCTCACCACGCAGCTCAACACCATCGCGCCCGCCGCTCCGGCCAAGGCCGCCGCCCGTCCCGCCGCCAAGAACACCGTGGCCAAGAAGGCCGCCGCAGCGCCTCCCCCCGTCGAGGAGGAGGGCGTCTCCGACCGCACCGTGGTCATGCAGATCCCCGCCCCGGCCGCCGCCTCGGACGAGGCCGACTGGACCTCGCTCGTGGACGAGCTGGACAAGTAGTGTGGTTCACCGGCCGCGCGTGGCGCCCCTGCCGCGCGCGGCCGACGTTTGATGGTGGGAGCACCCTCCGGGGCCGGTCTCGCGAAACTTGTCCAACAGTTGGACAAGTTCGTGACGAGCGCGGCCGGGAGGTGTCTCGGAACGGCCTACGACGGGTGGCTCAGAGCGCGGCGCGAGCCTGGCGCACGAGATCCTTGAACTCGACGGTGGCGACCACTTCGCGGAAGGACACGTGGGTGCCGTGGGACTGGGCCTCCAGGCGGGCCTGGTGCCAGCGAGCCCGCATGGTCCGGGTGGCGACGTAGGCGAGCAGCAGCATGAAGGCTCCTGGAATCAGGGCCACCGCCACCACGAGCACCATGCGCAACATCCAGGACATGACCGCCGCCTCCCAGCTACGAATGCGCGGCTCTTTTGCACGTCGCGTGCCCATCGTGGGGAAATAATTTCCCAAGTTGTTCCGGCCACTTGCACAGCGAGCAACCGGCGAGAGGGCGTGGAAGGGGCTGGAGGTCTGGCATTTTTGCCGCAGTGGCCTGAAAACCCTTCGGTTAAGTTGAGGGGTGTGAACACCCCCTCCCCTTCGACCCAAGCACACACCCTGAGCAGCGTGGAGGACGCGGAGACGCGCCTCGAGCAGGTGGGATATCTGGCCTCTCCGGAAATCGCGACCGCGAGCTTCCTGGCGGATCGGCTGCAGAAGCCCATCCTGGTGGAGGGACCAGCGGGGGTGGGCAAGACGGAGCTGGCCCGGGCGTTGGGGCAGGCCCTGGGGCGCGAGTTCATCCGCCTGCAGTGCTACGAGGGCCTGGACGAGGCGAAGGCGCTCTACGAGTGGGAGTACGCCAAGCAGCTGCTCTACACCCAGCTCCTGAAGGACAAGATCGGAGAGATGGTGCAGGGCACGGGGACGCTGGGAGAGGCGGCGGACCGGCTGGCGTCGAGCGACGCGGTGTTCTTCTCGGAGCGCTTCCTGCTGCCGAGGCCGGTGCTGAAGTCCCTTCTGTCGGACACGCCGGCGCTGCTGCTGGTGGATGAGATCGACAAGGCGGATCCGGAGTTCGAGGCCTTCCTGCTGGAGGTGCTGTCGGACAACGCGGTGACGATTCCGGAGCTGGGGACGTTCAAGGCGAAGCACGTGCCGCGGGTGGTGCTGACGTCGAACAACGCGCGGGAGCTATCGGACGCGCTGAAGAGACGATGCCTGCACCTGCACATCGACTTCCCGGACCGGGAGCGGGAGCTGAGGATCATCCGCAAGCGGCTGCCGGAGGTGTCGAGGACGCTGTCGGAGCAGGTAGTGGAGGCGGTGGCGGCGATCCGGAAGCTGGACTTGAAGAAGGCGCCGTCGATCAGCGAGACGCTGGACTGGGTGCAGAGCCTGGCGCTGCTGAACGCGGAGTCGCTGACGGCGGACATGGTGGCGGCGACGTTGAACCTGGTGCTGAAGCACGAGGGAGACATCGAGAAGGCGAAGAGCAACCTGGCGCAGATCGCGCAGGCCTGAGCCCGCCCCCCAAACGCCCACCCAACACCCAACGCACAACAAACACCCTCTCCCCCCGGGAGAGGGACGGGGTGAGGGTGCCAGGATCCCAGGTTGAACCCGTGTATGCCCCCTCTCCCTCTGGGAGAGGGCTGGGGTGAGGGTCGAGATGACCTGGACCGAGGAAGCGCTGAGAGCAGAGGGCTTCGAGAACCCGAAGCGAGCGGCCAAGGAGCTCTCGGCGCTATCGGCGGAACTTGGAGACCAGGCCGCGAAACGAATCCACGAGGCAGCGAAGAGGACCTCGGAGCCCGACGAGCTCATCGCGGCCTTCGACCGGATCCGCGAAGGCCTGAGAGGCCACCCGGAAGCCCCCCTCACCCGCCTGTTGGACTGGCTCCCCCCGGTCTTCCACGCGAGCACCTTCGCGCCGCGACTCCTGACCACGAGGCCCGGGCTCCTGCGCTGGCTCGCGGGCTCACGAACACTGACCCGGGAAAAACCGCGGGAGCACTACCGGCGGGAGGCACTGGGAGCCACGAGGCGCATCGCGGCAACAGATGCGGAAGGCCTGTACCGCCGCCTGCGCCGCTACAAGTACCGCGAGCTGCTGCGCCTCATGGTGCGCGACGCGACCTTGCGAGCGCCCATGTCGGAGCTCGGCCGGGAGCAGACGGCCCTGTCCGAAGCACTCATCCGAGCGGCGCTGTCCTGGGCGGAGCGGAGCCTCCAGGCCAGATACGGCACACCGGACACCCCGGGCTTCTGCATCCTGGGGATGGGGAAGCTGGGCGGAGAGGATCTCAACTTCAGCTCGGACGTGGACCTCATCTACCTGTACCGGTCGGACGGACACACGACGGGAGGAACGTCGGGTGCCCTGCCCACGGTGCAGTACTACACGCGGCTGGGCGAGGCGGTGACACAAGCCCTGACGAAGGTGACGGCGGAGGGCTTCTGCTACCGGGTGGACCTGAACCTGCGCCCGCAGGGGCGAGCGGGGGCGATGGTGCTCTCGCTGCAGGCCGCGCTGGCGTACTACGAGACCTTCGGGCGCATGTGGGAGCGAGCGGCGCTCACGAAGGCGCGGGCGGTGGCGGGAGACGCAACCCTCGCGGAAGAGCTGTCGAGCGAACTGGGCCCATTCATCTGGCGGAGGAGCCTGGACCTGTCGGCGGTGGACGGGCTGCGAGACCTGAAGGCGCAGATCGACATGCGCGGCAAGGCGAGCGCGGATGACGTGAAGCTGGGCCCGGGGGGAATCCGCGAGGTGGAGTTCTTCGTCAACGCGCTGCAACTGTTGCAGGGAGGCAAGGACCCGGGCCTGCGCGAGCCGAGGACGATGAGGGCGCTGCGCAAGTTGGAGCGAGCGGGCTTCGTCTCGGGGCCGGACGCGGACGCACTGGAGGAGGCGTACGTCTTCCTGCGGAGGGTGGAGAACCGGCTGCAGATGTTGGAGGAGCGGCAGACGCAGGCACTGCCCACGGGAGAGCGGGAGCGTCGCCGGCTGGCCACGTCGCTGGGCCACGGGGACTGGGACACCTTCCGGGCCGAGCTGGAGCGGCACCGGCGCTTCGTGCTGGAGTCCTTCAACACACTGTTGGGGAAGACGGCGCGGGACGAGGTACCCGACGAGCCGCTGCTGGCGCTCGCGCTGGACCCGGACCTCGCACTGGAACAACGCCGGGCGGCGCTGGCGCGGCGGGGCTTCGAGGACCCCGATCGGGCACTGGCCGAGCTGGAGCGATTGGCCCGGGTGCCCCACTCGCCCTTCGCGGATGGTGGCTCGGGGGTGAAGGCGGTGCGGCTGTTGTCGGAGCTGGCACAGACGCCGGATCCGGACCAGGCGCTGCTGCACTTCTCGGACTTCCTCGCGCGGCTGCACCAGCCCGAGGGCTACCTCCGGCTGCTCACGGGTATGCCGCGGGCGAGCCGGCGCCTCTTCAACCTCTTCGGGCAGAGCGACTACCTCTCGCGCATCTTCCTGCGGCACCCGGAGCTGCTGGACGCCCTGGTGCAGGCGCAGCTGGACGAGGCGCACAAGTCCACCGAGCGCATCCGCCAGGAGCTGGGAGCACGGCTGGCGCGGCACCCGGATGCGGAGACGAAGCACGGGGCGATGCCGCGCTTCAAGAACGAGGAGGTGCTGCGCATCGGGCTCAACGACATCGGGGGAGACCTCTCGGTGCCGGAGGTGGCGCGGCAGCTCACGGCGGTGGCGGACGCCATCCTCGACGAGTGCCTCTTCCTGGCGCTGGAGGAGCAACGCGAGCGTTACGGCCTGCCGCTCGACGCGGGCGGGAAGCGCGAGGGGCTGGTGGTCATCGCCATGGGCAAGCTGGGCGGGTACGAGCTGGGCTACCACTCGGACCTGGACCTCCTCTTCGTCTACAGCGGCAACGGCCAGGCGGACACGAGCGGAGGCAACCGTGGCGCCATCACCCACCACGAGTACTTCGCCAAGGCGGTGCAGCGGCTCCTGACGCTGCTCCAGGTGCAGTTGCGTGAGGGGCACCTCTACAAGATCGACGCGCGGCTGAGGCCCTCGGGGAACCAGGGGGCGCTGGTGGTGAGCCAGGACACCCTGCGTGAGCACCACCAGAAGCGGGCCCAACTCTGGGAGCGCCAGGCGCTCATCAAGGCCCGGCCGGCCGCGGGAGACGCGGTGCGCTTCCACCCCTTGAGGGACGAGGTGCTCACCCCGCTCGTCTACGAGCGTCCCCTGCCCCCGGACGCGGCGGCGGAGATCGACCGGCTGCGCACGCGCATGGAGCGCGAGCTGGCGCACGAGAACGCCTGGCAGCTCAACCCGAAGCTGGGCCAGGGCGGGCTGGTGGACGTGGAGTTCACCGTCCAGTACCTGCAACTGGTACACGGCCGGGAGCACCCGCGGGTGCGAAGCACCAACACGCTGGCGGCGCTGGAGGGACTCCAGGCCGAGGGCCTCCTGCCCCCCGAGGACGCCGAGGCGCTGCGCCAGGGCTACCTCTTCCTGCGCCGGGTGGAGAACCGGCTGCGGCTCGTGCACGCCAGCTCCCTGGCCCACATGCCCACCGGTGGCCGGCCCCTGGCGCAGCTCGCGCGCCGGCTGGGTGTCCTCGGCACCGGGCCGGGAGAAACGTTCCTCGCCCAATACAGAGCCAGCGCCGCCCGCGTGCGGGACGTGTATGCTCGCGTCCTTCGCGCCCCGCGCCCCGTCTGAGTCCTCCTGCCCGTGCTGCTGAAGCAACGCTTTCAAATCCTCCGGCCCCTCGAAGACATGGAAGTGGCCCTGGTGCGCGCGGCGGTGGACTCGCCCTCGCTGTTGGACTCGCGCGAGGAGGCCGTGTTGCGCACCGCCCTGTCCCTGGCGCGCCTCTACAAGCTGCGCCACGAGGGCCATGAGCACTCCGTGGAGACCTGGACGGCGCCCCTGCGCGAGGACGTGACGCGGAGGCTCGGCCCGGTGCTGCTCGGCGGGCGCCGCATCACGCGGGATCAACTGGTGCCCCACGTGCGCGACCTGCGCGCCCCGGTGCTCGAGCTGCGCGACGAGCTCGTCCACCACCTCCAGGGGCGCGTGCCCGAGGAGGTCCTCCACCGCGAGCTGCGGCACAAGTCGCTGGTGGTGGTGGCCGGTGGCGGTGGCGGCGTGGCCTACGTGTACCTGGGCGTCATGAGCCTGCTGGACGAGCACGGCCTCAAACCGTCGCTGCTGGCGGGCACCTCCATGGGCGCCATCCTGATGCTGATGCGCTCGCGCATGGCGCGCTTCGACCAGGGCGAGCTGGTGAGCATCATCCGCAGCCTCTCCTGGCGGAAGCTCTTCCGGTTCATCTCCACGGAGAACCGCTACGGGCTGCCGGCGGCGCTGCGGCTGTTCCTCCGCTCGGGCCTGGGCCGCTACTTCAACACGGGGCCGGGCATGCCCGAGGCGGGCCTGCGGCTGAAGGATCTGCCGGTGCCCATGATCGTCGCGGTGGGTGGCATCCGGCGCGGCATGCTGCCCCGGCCCATCGAGTACTACGAGCGTCTGCTGGGCACGAGCCCGGTGAGCCTGCTCACCCCCACGGGCGTGGCGCGCCGCATCCAGGCGGTGATGGGCACGCTGGCCGAGTTCTTCACCCGGCCGGAGATCATGGTGAAGCTCCACCTCGGCGCGGACGAGGCGACGGCCGGGTTCGACGCCATCGACGCGGCGGGCTTCTCCTCCTCGCTGCCCGGCGTCATCCACTACGACATGCTGCGCGACGACGCGCACATGCGCGGCCTGCTGGACGGGATGATGGAGGACAAGGGCATCTTCCGGCTGCTGGACGGAGGACTGGTGGACAACCTCCCGGTGAAGGCGGCCTGGAAGGCGGTGCACCACGGCAACATCGGCACGCGCAACGCCTTCTTCCTCGCGCTCGACGGCTTCGCCCCCAAGCTCACCACCCCCTTCTGGTTGCCCCTGCAACGGCTCGCGGCCATGACGGTGGCGCCCAACCTCCCCTACGCCCACCTCGTCAAACGCTTCGGCACCACCCTCTCCCCCCTGGAGCTGGTCCCCTCCGTCCAGTTGGCCACCAAGGCCATGCACTACGGCCGCAAGCAGCTCGGCGCGGACATGCCCTTCCTCTCCCGCATGCTCTCGCCCCTCCCCCACCTGGGGTGATGGGCTGCTTTGAATTCAAACGACTTCCTGGAAGAATGGGCCTTTTCCCCTTCACCAAGAGGACCCCTTCATGAGCTCGACCTCCGGCAACGTCGTGCGCTCCGAACAGATCTGGCTCGATGGGAAGCTGGTCAAATGGGATGACGGCCATGTGCCCGTCATGACCCACGCCCTGCACTACGGGCTGGGCGTTTTCGAGGGCATCCGCGCCTACCGCACCCACGATGGCCGACTTGCGGTGTTCCGCCTGCGAGAGCACATCGAGCGGCTTTTCGACTCGGCCCACATCTGCATGATGAAGCTGCCCTACACGGTGGAGCAGCTCATGGAGGCGTGCCTGGAGCTGCTGCGCAAGCAGAAGGACCAGTTCGCCAACGGGGCCTACCTGCGCCCCATCGCCTTCATGGGTGACGGCGCCATGGGCCTGGGCGCCATCAACCCCACCCGCGTGGCCGTCACCGCCTGGGACTGGGGCGCCTACCTCGGCGACAAGGGCATCCGCGACGGCATCCGCGCCAAGGTGAGCTCCTACACCCGCATGCACGTCAACGTGAACATGGTGCGCGGGAAGATCTCCGGCCAGTACGTCAACTCCATCCTCGCCAAGCGCGAGGCCGTGCTCGCCGGCTATGACGAGGCCATCCTCCTGGACATCAGCGGCTTCGTCGCCGAGGCCTCCGGGGAGAACATCTTCCTCGTCAACAAGAAGGGCGTCATCAAGACCCCGCCCCTCTCCTGCCCCATCCTCGACGGCATCACCCGCGACACGGTGCTCAAGATTCTCCGCGACTCGGGCCGCACCGTGGAGGAGGTCACCGTCACCCGCGACGCCCTCTACATCGCCAACGAGGTCTTCTTCACCGGTACCGCCGCGGAGATCACCCCCGTGCGCGAGGTGGACAACCGCACCGTGGGCGCCGGCAAGCCCGGCCCCATCACCCAGTATGTGCAGGAGACCTACTTCCGCACCGTCCGGGGCCAGGAGCCGCGTTACATCGAGTGGCTCACCTACGTCTGACGGCCTCCTGAGCGGCCAGGGGACTCTGGAGGTGCCGGAAGGGGGGCGGATCGGCTAGAAGTACGGGTCGATGCGCCCTGAGTACAACGCCCCTCCCAATCCCTTCAATCTCGAGAACCCGTCCATCCTCGACATCGCTCCGCCGGAGCCCAAGTCGCTGGAGGAGACGGGCCTGAAGATCGGCCTGCTCTCGGACATCGCCCTGCGCTACCTGTACTACCAGGGGACCGCCACGGGCATGGACATCGCCCAGGAGCTGCGCCTGCCCTGGCCCGGTGTCATCGAGCGCGTGGTGGACTTCCTCACCGCCGAGAAGCTCGTGGACCTCCGGGGCGGCAAGGGCTTCGGCCGCGCCTCGGTGGACTTCATCCTCACCGAGAAGGGCCGCGAGTACACCCGCGGCGCCATCGAGCGCAGCACCTACGTGGGCCCCGCCCCCATCCCCATCGAGCAGTACAACGCCCTCATCACCGCCCAGACGGAGGAGAGCCCCGTCATCAGCCGCGAGGACCTGGTCCAGGGCCTGGCCCACCTCACCGTCAACGCGGACCTGATGGACAAGCTGGGGCCGGCGGTCAACTCGGGCCGCTCGCTCTTCCTCTACGGGCCCCCGGGCAACGGCAAGACGAGCCTCGCCGAGGCCATCAGCCGCATGTTCGGCGGCGAGGTCTTCATCCCCCACTGTCTGGAGATCGACAACCAGATCATCAAGGTCTTCGACGCCCTCAACCACATCCCCATCACGCTCGAGTCCGAGCGCGATGCCCAGGGCCGGCGCGCCACCTTCGAGATGGACAACCGCTGGCAGCTGTGCCGGCGCCCCGCCGTCGTCGTGGGTGGCGAGCTGACGCTCGAAACGTTGGACCTCATCTATTCCCCCACCGCGCGCTTCTACGAGGCGCCCTTCCAGGTGAAGGCCAACGGCGGGATGCTCCTCATCGACGACTTCGGCCGCCAGAAGGTCCACCCCACGGATCTGCTCAACCGGTGGATCGTCCCCCTGGAGAAGCGGGTGGACTTCCTCACCCTGCACACGGGCAAGAAGTTCGAGATCCCCTTCGATCAGCTGCTCGTCTTCTCCACCAACCTGGACCCCAAGGAGCTGGTGGACGAGGCCTTCCTGCGCCGCATCAAGTACAAGATCGAGGTCACCAACCCCGACGAGGACGTCTACCGGGAGATCTTCGCCCGGGTGTGCGAGGCCTCCGGCATCCCCTACGTGGACCAGGCCGTCACCTACCTCTTCGAGCACTACTACAAGCCCAACAACATGCAGCTGCGCGCCTGCCACCCGAGAGATCTGGTGCAGCTCATCAAGGACGCGGCACGCTACCGGCAGATTCCCCCGGCCCTTTCCAAGGACCTGCTCGACCAGGCGTGCGAGGTCTTCCTGGTCAGCCTCTGAGACAAGTGCCGTTTTAATTGTCCTAAGCTGCTGGAATTTCTACAATCCGTGAACCGTTGTTCCCACTGGCCGGGTTTACCCGTACCGACCCGCCGGTCCCGCTGGCAGCCGGTGTGAAGGAGCGTCACGTCCGTGAAGGAACGCTACCAAGAGATCGACGAGAAGAACGAAACGCTGCGCGACTACCTTGGCATCTTCAAGGACAGGAGCCGCGACTTCCTGGAGAAGTTCGAGATGTCGTGGATCTACCACGACGCCGCACTCGAGGGGACGGTGTACACCCAGCAGGAGCTGGTGTCGGCGCTCTTCCCCGAGCGGGCGAGCATGGATCCGGCGATGATCCCCGTGGTGCTGGAGGTGCGCAACCACAAGGCGGCGTGCGACTTCCTGCGTGAAGACGCGGCCAGCACGGGCAAGAAGCAGACGCAGATCACGCTGACCACCATCAAGCGGATCCACGACTTGCTGTGCGGCAACACGCCGGAGGCGCAGCAGGCGCGCGCCAACATCGAGCGGCGCGAGCGCACGGAGAAGGAGCTGGCCAAGGAGCGGGAGCGCAGCGGCTACCGCAAGGACATGCCCCTGCACCGCACGTATTTCCACGAGATCTCCCAGCCGGCGAAGATCCAGCCGGCGCTGGAGAAGCTGGTGGACTACACGGGCAGCGCCGAGTACCGCGAGTTCCACCCCATCAAGCAGGCGGCGGTGGTGCAGCACAAGTTCATGCAGATCTTCCCGTTCACGGAGAACAGCGGGAAGGTGGGGCGGATGCTCACCAACCTGGTGCTGCTGCGCAACGGGTACATGCCGGCGATCATCCACTCGATCGATCGTCAGCGGTACTACGAGTCGCTGCGAGGCGCCGAGGGCGTGTTCCGCGCGCTGCTGATGGACGCCATCGAGAACTCGCTGGACAACGGCGTGAAGTACTTCAAGGACATGAGCCGCCGGTACAAGGCCATCAACTAGGCCGTGCGCGTCGGGGCCCACGAGTCCATCGCGGGAGGCGTGAGCCGTGCACTGGCGCGAGCCGAGGAGCATGGCGCGCGCAGCCT
This sequence comes from Archangium violaceum Cb vi76, assembly GCF_000733295.1. GTDB lineage: Bacteria > Myxococcota > Myxococcia > Myxococcales > Myxococcaceae > Archangium > Archangium violaceum. The sequence continues at coordinate 59,623 of NZ_JPMI01000045.1, forward strand.
GCAGGTCTTCACGAAGAACGCCCGGGGCTGGAAGGCCCCGCCCCTCACCGAGGAGGAGTGCCTCGCCTTCCGCGAGGAGGTGCGGCGCACGGGGCTGCCGGTGGTGGCCCATGGCAGCTACCTGGTGAACCTCGGTGCCGAGGAGCCGGCGCAGCGCGAGAAGTCGCTGGACTGCGTCGTCGAGGAGCTCACCCGGTGTGAGCGGCTCGGCATCCCCTTCCTCATCCTCCACCCGGGTGGACACCCGGACGAGCGGCGCGGGCTGGAGCTCATCTCCCGGGCGCTGGACGAGGTGCACGCGCGCACGCCGCGCTTCCAGTCACGCCTCTGCCTGGAGGTGACGGCGGGCCAGGGCAACTGCCTGGGCTGGCGCTTCGAGCACCTGGCGGAGGTGCTGTCCCGGACGGCGGACGCGGGGCGCCTGGGCATCTGTCTGGACACCTGCCATCTGTTCGCCGCCGGATACGATCTCTCGACGGAGGCCGGTTACCATGAAGTGATGGAGGAGTGTGATCGGGTGGTGGGGCTGGAGCGGGTGCACTGCGTCCACCTCAACGACAGCAAGAAGCCGTTGGGGTGCCGGGTGGATCGCCACGAGGAAGTGGGCAAGGGAGCAATCGGGCTCACGCCCTTCCGCTGCCTGATGAAGGATTCGCGCTTCGTCAACACCATTGGAATCCTGGAGACCCCGTACCCCGAGCGTTACGCAGAAACCATCAGGCGACTCGAATCGCTCGGCCGGAGGAAGTAAACACAGCACCCATGCCTGCTACACCGACAGCCAACAGCCGCAGAACGCCCGGAGGCGGCGAGGGCCCCGAGCCCGCGCCCCCCCGGCTCGCGAACCTGCCGGCACGCGCCAAGCTGGAGCGGCTGCTCCGGGTGGCCCAGGGTCACAAGAAGGCCCTCGTGCTCACCCATGACAATCCGGATCCGGACTCCATCGCCGCGGCGGTGGCACTCGCCCAGTTGCTGAAGGAGCGGGCGGACGTGGAGGAGGCCCGGGTGGGCTACGGCGGCATCATCGGCCGGGCGGAGAACATCGCCTTCGTGAAGGTGCTGCGCCTGCCCGTGGTGCCCATCGCCCAGTTGGATCTGGACGAGTACGATCTGCTGGCGCTCGTGGACACGCAGCCGCCCACGGGCAACCACGCGATTCCGCCGCGCCTGCGCGGTGAGGTGGACATCGTCATCGACCACCACCCGCTGCGCAACGAGAGCCTGGAGTCGCCCTTCGCGGACGTGGGAGGAGACTTCGGCTCGACGTCGACGATGCTGGTGGAGTACCTGCGCGCCGCGGGGCTGGAGCCCTCCACGGAAGTGGCCACCGCGCTGTTCTACGGCCTGAAGGCGGACACGCGGGATCTGGGGCGCGAGACGACCCAGACGGACATCGACACGTACCTGTGGCTGTTCCCGCGGATGCAGAAGCACCTGCTGGCGCAGATCGAGCACCCGGAGCTGCCGGCGCGTTACTTCCAGCTGTACCACACGGCCTTCGAGCGGGCGAAGGTGTACGGGGACACGGCGATCGTGACGGACCTGGAGGAGGTCTACTCGCCGGACATGGTGGCCGAGGTGGCCGAGCGGTTGATGTTCCTCGAGGGGATGAAGTGGTCGCTGGCGTACGCGACGTACCGCAACCAGCTCTTCATGTCGCTGCGGGTGAAGGATCGGCGGATGAACGCGGGGCGGCTGATCCGGGAGATCTGCGAGGACTACGGCGGCTCGTCGGGAGGCCACGGCAGCATGGCGGGCGCGAGGATTCCGCTGTCGGGGAGGGCGACGCAGCGCAAGGCGGTGAAGCGCGAGCTGGTGCGCAAGTTCCTTGAGGCCTTTGGAGTCGCGGATGAGCGTCCGGTGGGACTGCTGTCCGCGCCCTCGCCGTGATCTACTGGGATCACAACGCGGCGGCGCCGGTGAGGCCGGAGGTGGCGGCGCTGCTGACGAAGACCTTCGCCGGGGGAGGATGGGGCAACGCCTCGAGCGTGCACCGGAGCGGGCGCGAGGCGCGGAGCCGGCTGGACGCGGCGCGGGCCCGGGTGGCGCGCGTGCTGGGCTGTGAGCCGAAGGAGGTGTGCTTCACCGGCTCGGGCTCGGAGGCGGACGCGCTGGCGGTGAAGGGAGCCTGGCTCGCGAGGAAGGAGACGCGGCGGCGGCGCGTGGTGAGCTCGGCGATCGAGCACCCGGCGGTGCTGGCGGCGTTGAAGCAGTTGGAGGCGCTGGGCGCGGAGGTGGTGCGGGTGCGTCCGGAGCGGGACGGCCGGGTGCCGCTGGAGGCGATGGTGGAGGCGCTGACGCCGGAGACGGTGCTGTGCTCGTTGATGTGGGCGAACAACGAGACGGGCGTGGTGCAGCCGGCGGCGGAGCTCTCGCGGGTATGCCGTCAGCGGGGCATCCTGTTCCACACGGACGCGGTGCAGGCGGCGGGAAAGCTGCCGACGCACCTGCGCGAGGTGGACGCGGATCTGCTGGCGCTCTCGGCGCACAAGTTCGGAGGGCCGGCGGGAGCCGGGGTGCTGGTGGTGCGCAAGGGCGTGGAGCTGCAGGCGCTGACGCCGGGACACCAGGAGGCGGGATTGCGCGGAGGGACGCAGAACGTGCCCTACGCGGAGGCGCTCGCCCTGGCGCTGGAGCTGGCACACGAGGAGCAGCCGGCCTACGCGACGCGGGTGCAGCGGCTGCGGGACACGTTCGAGCGGGAGGTGCGCTCGCGCATTCCGGACGTGACGGTGAACGGAGAGGGAGCGCCGCGGGTGCCGAACACGAGCAACCTGTGCTTCCACGGAGCGGACGGCGAAGCCCTCCTGATCGCGTTGGACCTGGAGGGCATCTGCGTCTCGTCGGGAGCGGCGTGTGCCTCGGGGACGCTGACGCCCTCGCACGTGCTGCTGGCGATGGGGCTCACGCCGGCGCAGGCGCACGGAGCCCTGCGCTTCTCGCTGGGACCGACGGCGACGGAAGAGGAAGTGGTCCGGATCGTGGAGGCCCTGAGCACGCATGTCCCGAGGGCCCGGGAGCTGAACCTGGAGTAATCAATCTCCCCTCGCCCTCCGGGAGAGGGACGGGGAGAGGGTGCCACGGCTCTCAGGTTGAACCCGTGTCTGCCCCCTCTCCCTCTGGGAGAGGGCTGGGGTGAGGGTCATCCGTCCCCACCCGTGCCCCTCGGCTACCACTTCTGGTCGGGGAGCTGCTTCTCACGGACCTCATCGGGAGGCTGGCCATACCCCGGCGAGCCCTCATGGGACTCTTGGGGTTTGTCCGGCGTGCGCTCGACCTTGCGCTCGGTGTCCGCCTCGCGGGTCTCCCGCGGCTTCTGCTCCTTCTGGGTTGCCATCTCGAATCCTCCCTGGCGCGCTGGCGCCTGGCTCGTGCGGGAGAAGATCGGCATCGGACAGAGGACTGGCATCCGGGGACCAGGCAAACAGGGAAGCGGAGACCCTCACCCCAGCCCTCTCCCAGAGGGAGAGGGAGCACCCACGGAGCCAACCCGGGATGCGTGGCACCCTCACCCCGACCCTCTCCCGGAGGGCGAGGGAGGGGATGATGCACGTTACTTCGCGTCGGTGATGCCGAACAGTCCACGCACCACGGCGGCGATGGCCAACGGCGTGCCCACCCGCTCGTCGTAGTGCGGCGCCAGCGCCTCGGCGAAGGCCTCGGCCGTGAGGAACCGGTCCTCGGGATTCACCGCGAAGCCGCGGTGGATGATCTCATCCAGCGCCTCGGGGATCTCCGGGCGGATGAGGCTCGGCGGCAGGTAGTCCCGGTAGACGATCTTCGTGAAGACCTCTTCCGGGGTGGTGCCGGTGAAGGGGCGCTGGAGCGTCAGCAGCTCGTACAGCACGACCGTCGCGGCCCACAGGTCCACCGACGGCGCGATGGCGCCCTGCAGTGCCTCGGGCGACAGGTAGTAGGGCTTGCCGAGCACCTCGCCGCCCTGGAGCACGCCGTCCACGCGCAGCCGCGCCACGCCGAAGTCACCCAGCTTGATGTCCCCCAACCGCGAGATGAACAGGTTGGAGGGCGAGATGTCGCAGTGGACGATGCCCAGGGGCTCGCCCTGGGGTCCGGTGGCGGAGTGGGCGTAGGCCAGGGCCTCGAGCAGCGTGCGCGCCAGGTAGACGGCGAAGTCCAGGGGCAGGTGGATGCCGCGGTGCTTGCAGCGGCGGAGGATCTGCCCCAAGTCCCGGCCGTCCACCAGGTCCATGACGATGAAGTACTGGCCCTCGACCACGCCGACGTCGAGCACCTGGACGATGTTGGGGTGATCCAACTGCTTGGTGAGGCGGGCCTCGGAGGCGAAGAGGGCGACGGAGGCCGGATCCTTGGTGAGGGCGGGCAACAGCCGCTTGACGGCCACCGTCCAGCCCTGGCGGGGTCCGGAACGGACGCGGGCGCGGAAGACCTCGGCCATGCCCCCCTTGCCGAGCTGCGACTGGATTTCGTAGTTGCCGAGGATCCGGGGGATCCTCGGCGTCGGAGAGGTGCTCACGCGCTCAGGGTCCCGTCTGTTGCCGCCTTCCGGCAGAGGCCTTGTTGTTCGCGACTGCCTGCTGGAGCAGCCCCAGGTACTTGTTGAGGAAGGCCCCGTCCGAGCTCAAGAGCCGATCCAACTCCGCGTCCTGCGAGCCCTCGGTGATGGCGAAACCGAGTTTCACCGCCTGCCCCAGGCTGGCCAGCGCCTGCTTCTTGTCACCCAGCCGGCTGTAGGCGCAGGCCAGGTTGTAATGGATGCTGGACTCGCGCGGATTGAGCAACCGCGCCCGGTTCAGGGCGTCGATGGAGTCCTGGGCCTGGCCGCGCATCAACCAGGCCGTGCCCAGCCCGAAGAAGGCCACCCAGTTGCGGTCATCGAGGGTGATGCTCCGCTCGAACTCGGCCGCCGAGCCGCTCCAATCCTTCTTGCCCAGGAGCTGGTTGCCCCGCTCCAGCGCCTCCTTGGCGGCCTCGGTGTTGCGCTTCTCCGTGCGCAGGCGCGCCACGCCCCCCCGCACCGGAGCCTGCGCGGACACCGCCTCCGCCGGCTGCAGCACCAGCAGCCCCCCCTTGCCCAGCCCCGGCACCTGGCACCCCGCCTGCGGCCGCACATAGGCCGTCAGCGACCGGTCCTCCGTGCTGTACACGGCGAGGACGGGCACGGTGCCCAGGCTCGGGCAGGACGGGCCCTCCAGGCACAGGGTGAGCTGCCCCACCAGCACGTTCCCCAGCAGTTGCCCCTCCAGCACCGGGCTCTGGGGCTTGAAGCGGCAGGGGCCCCCATCGACGGAGTGGGCGACCACGCGCTCGTTCGCGACGCTCCACTCCACCCGCCCCAGCACGTTCGCCTGGTAGCTTCCCTGGGGCACGTTTTGTGCCCTGGCGGCGGCTCCGGGGACTGCGGCGATGAAGGCCGCGAGGCCGATTGTTCTGGAAACGGACGCCATGGGTGTAGTGGGAGCCCCTCCATCATAGGAGGTGGCCGCCTGCCTTGTAAACGCGCGGCAATGGCTTGACCCATCCGCTCCGCGTTCTTATCATTCCTTCAGGCATTCCTGGGTTTCCCCAGGAGTTTCAAGCGTTTGCAGTCAGGAGAGGTTTGGTAGAAGGGCTGTCCCCTGCGGGGCGCGTGATGCCCAGCAGAAATTCGAACCGATACGTCCATCACGGGGTCCGTTTCGAGCTCCATGAGCAAGCCCTCCCCTCGCGGGATGAGGGAAGCCTACGGAGCCACGACTTCGAACCCCACCTGGCTTTTTAGGGTTCAATGGACGCTAGGCACACGGCCATTCGGCGGGGGACTTTTTTCTTCACTCTTGGCGGGAGCGGGGCAGGTGGCGAGCGAGACGGTGGCACAAGAGGGAGCGGCTCGGAAGGTGTCTCTGCGCGAGGAGCTCACGGCGCGACGCAAGGCGATGACGCCGGACATCATCGACGAGCGTGGGCTGAAGGTGCAGGCCCGATTCCTGGCAGCACCCTATTACCAAAAGGCGAGGACGGTGGCGCTCTACGCCCCCATTCGGGGTGAAGTGCCCACGCGGGACATCCTCATCGCGGCACTGCAGGACGAGAAGATCGTCTGCTACCCGCTGTCCCACGTCCATGGACGTATCCTGTCCTTCCGGGCCATCAAGTCCGAGGCGGAGCTGGAGCCGGGCAGGCTCGGAGTACGCGAGCCCACCAACTCCGCCGAGCTCATCCCGGTGGACCAGATCGATCTGTTCGTGGTGCCCGGGTTGGGCTTCACACGCGACGGCAAGCGGCTGGGCCGGGGCGGCGGCTACTACGACGCCACCCTGAAGGCGGCCTCCGCGCGCAGCCGGCGGGTGGGGCTGGCCTTCGGCGACCAGGTCGTCGACACCATGCCGACCACCAGTGAGGACGTGGACATGGACCTCGTCGTCACCGAGTCGGAGACACTGCGCGGGCTCTACCGCGACTGGGATTTCCTGGACACGTGAAAGTACTCTTCATGGGCGATGTGGTGGGCAAGCCGGGCGTGACGGCTGTGCGCACCCTTCTCCCCAAGCTCATCGCGCGCCACTCGGTGGACCTCGTCATCGCCAACGCTGAAAACAGCGAAGGCGGTGCGGGGATCTCCCCCGAGTCGGCCGAGGCGCTGCTCGCCAGTGAGGTCAACCTCCTGACGAGCGGCAACCATTTCTGGACCAAGAAGCAGATCCTCCCCTGGGTGGAGGACAATCCACACCTGCTCCTGCGGCCGGCCAACTACCCCAAGGGGGCGCCGGGACGGGGGCACACCGTCATCCAGACGCCGGACGGGCGCAAGCTCGGGGTGCTCAACCTCGAGGGGCGCGTCAACATGAAGCCCCTGGACAACCCGTTCACGGTGGCGCCGGAGCTGGTGGCGGAGCTGCGCAAGCAGACGCCCTGCATCCTGGTGGACATGCACTGCGAGGCCACCAGCGAGAAGAACGCCATGGGCGCCCACCTGGACGGCAAGGTGTCCGCGGTGGTGGGTACCCACACCCACGTGCAGACGGCCGACGAGCGGATTCTCCCCGGCGGCACGGCCTACATCACCGACGTGGGCATGTGCGGCCCGCTGGACTCCGTCATCGGGATGAAGAAGGAGTCCTCCATCGAGCGCTTCATCACCCTGCGCCACGTCCCCTACGAGTTGGCCAAGAACCTGGTCTACCTGCAGGGCGTGCTCATCGACATGGACGACAAGACGGGGAAGGCGCGCGGCATCGAGCGCGTGCGCGAGCACCTGCCGGGAACCTGAGCGGCGTGCACGCCGGGCGACGTCCTTTGTCCACCTGCCCTCGTTTTCGGGTAGGTTGCGCCGCGTCATGTCCGAAAATCCGCTGCGCAAGGCGACCCCCCAGGAGCAGTTCGAGGAAGTGACCCGCGGCACCGTGGACATCCAGGTGCCCGAGGAGCTCAAGAAGAAGCTCGAGCGCTCGTATGAGACGGGCAAGCCGCTCATCATCAAGGCGGGCTTCGATCCGAGCCGGCCGGACCTGCACCTGGGCCACTCGCTGCTGCTCACGCGCATGCGGCGCTTCCAGGAGTTCGGCCACCAGGTGGTGTTCCTCATCGGTGACTTCACCGCGCTGATTGGCGATCCCTCCGGGAAGAACGTCACGCGCCCCGCCCTCACCCGCGAGGAGGTGAAGGTCAACGCGAAGACGTACCAGGATCAGGTCTTCAAGGTGCTGGACGCCGCGAAGACGCAGGTGCGCTTCAACTCCGAGTGGTTGGACAAGCTGGGGACGGAGGGAATGATCCGCCTGGCGGCGCGCTACTCGGTGCAGCGCATGCTGGAGCGCGACGACTTCAAGACGCGCTTCCGGGAGAACCGCTCCATCTCCATCCACGAGTTCCTCTACCCGCTGCTGCAGGGCTACGACTCGGTGGCGCTGAAGGCGGACGTGGAGCTGGGCGCGACGGATCAGCTCTTCAACCTGCTGGTGGGCCGGCAGCTCATGAAGGAAGAGGGCATGGAGCCGCAGGTCATCATGACCGGGCCCATCCTCGAGGGCCTGGACGCGAAGATGGTCGACGGGAAGATCGTCGGCGACAAGATGTCCAAGAGCCTGGACAACTACGTGGGCATCAGCGATCCGCCGGAGCAGATCTACGGCAAGCTGATGAGCATCACGGACGACCTGATGTGGCGGTACTACGAGCTGCTGTCGTCGCGGACGCTCAAGGATCTCTCCGAGCTGAAGCAGAAGGTGGCGAGCGGGGAAGTGCACCCGAAGGCGGCCAAGTCGGGCTTCGCGCAGGAGATGGCGGCGCGCTTCCACGACGCGGAGTCGGCGCAGAAGGCGATGCAGGGGTGGGAGGAGCGCTACTCGCAGAAGAAGATCGTCGCCGAGGACCAGCCGCTGGTCGAGGTGGGGATGAGCGGAGCGCCGAAGCTGCTGCTGGCGAAGGCACTGGCCGAGGCGAAGCTGGTGGCGTCCGTCACGGAGGCTCGCAAGCTGATGGGCCAGGGTGGCGTGAAGGTGAACGGGGAGAAGGCCACGGACCCGAAGCACGAGCTGGATGCGGGCGAGTACCTGGTGCAGGTGGGCAAGCACAAGTCCGCGCGCATCAAGCTGGCTTGACTCCCTCTCCCTCTGGGAGAGGGTCGGGGTGAGGGTATCCTCCGCGAACCCATGCGGACCCTCACCCTGTTGCTGATCGCCCTCTGTACCCTCCCCTTCCGAGCCCACGCCTCGGGCGCCTTCGTCTCCGGCACCCGGCTGGAGGCCGTAGCGGAACCCGAGTCCACCCGGGTCGTCTTCACCGTCGAGCCGGACAAGGCCTATCCCGTCCTCAAGAAGGGAGGCCCCGGACGCGCGTGGTGCAAGCTGAAGGGGGCCACCGGCGAGGGCTGGGTGAAGTGCGACGGCACGGCGGAGCTGCCGGAGCAGCCGCGGATGAGCGGTGAGTTCCTGGCCTCGAAGGACCGGGCCCCCGAGGCCACTCCCATGCCAGCCAACATCCCCCAGGCCACGGGCTGCGCGACCCGCTGCGACAAACCGCCCCTGTTCCGCCAGCTCCCCGCGCTCAAGCCCGTGGACCGCGAGGTGCTCGGAATGTGCCCGGCGCGGCCCGACGCCTCGGTGAGCCGCGGCGACGTGCAGCGCTTCATGTCCGCGCACTACGACGATCCGCGCATCCAGCGCGCCCTGTCCGCCGCGGGCCGCCCGGGCTCGCGCCAGGGGAACCTCGAGTGGCTCACCGGCCTGTGGGTCAGCACCGGACCACGCAACGCCTTCACCCACGTCTTCTGCGGCGACGAGTGGCTGGAGAAGAACATCGGCGGGCTGCACTACCTGCCTCGCTACGCCCAGCTCGAGTCCGAGGGGAAGCTGTGCTTCGACGGCCCGGCGCGCGGGGGCAAGGCGCTCCAGGGCTCGCAGTACCTCATCCGCTTCCGCGGCGTGGCCCCCTGGTCCTGCGCCGAGAAGAAGCTCGGCGGCTTCGCGCAGGCGGAGGATCCGGTGGCCATGGTGGCCATCGGCACCCGCGCCTTCGCCCGGTGCTGCGCTCGCGATGGGGCGAAGCGGGAGGGCGGCGTGTACTCGGCGCCGGACCTCGGAGGCAAGTCGTGGCGCATCTGGTGCGGGACGCGCAATGGCTCCTACGGCATCGCCACGCTGTATCCCACCCACGAACGCTCCACCTGCGGCGAGTGACGCGGAACCGCGATGACCGGGGCTCAACCCGGGAGCTCGATACCCTCACCCCGTCCCTCTCCCAGAGGGAGAGGGGTGGATGCGTGAGTGGAACCTTGGGGGGCTGGTTATCTGCCCACCTCGAGCACCGCTCCCTTCGAGTACGCCGTGAACTCGGGCGCGTACATGGATTGGACCGTCGCGGGACCCACACGGAACGTGCCAGCCATGTTCGCCCTCAGCCGGTAACGGAACGTGTACTCGCCCGCCGGCAGCCACTCGAAGAAGAAGTTCGTCCCCGAGTCCCTCGGCTCCTCGTACCAGACGATTCCCAGGTCGTACCGGTGCCGTGACTGCGTGCTCGCCGGCTCCATCCCCGCCGCCCGCGGGTCCCTCAGGTGCACGTACTCCGCCGCGTGCTTCGTCCTCAGCGACAGGTGCACCTCCACCTCGTCCCCGGACACCAGCCTCGTCCCCTCCTCCAGGGGCCGCAACACCGCTTCCGTCCCCGTCTGCTCCCGGAGGAAGTAACGGCGCGACACGTGGAAGAAGTCCCCCCGCTCCTCCTCCGGCAACCGCTCCGTCGAGAAGTGCCAGGTCGCCGAGGCGAACGCCATTCCCTTCCCCTCCTTCTCCACCACCACCGTGCCGCTCGTCTCCGGCTTCACTTCCGGCCCCGGCACCACCACCCGGCTCCCCTTCCCCGTGTACACCTCCGGCGCGAACGCGAGTGCCACCGTCCGGCCTCCCACCGTCACCTTCGCATCCTCGCGCGCACCCAGCGTCCCCTCTCCCTCCAGGTAATTCACCAGCGCGTACACCGCCTCCGCCGTGGCCCTCGTGGACTTCCAGTGGCCCAGCTTCCGGTCCAACAGCAACCACTGCGCCAGCCCGTGCCGCCGCTCGTCCCTCGGGTTCAGCTCCAGCAGCGTGCGCAACGCGAAGGCTTGCGTCTCCGTCGTGTCGTTGTACCAGAGCCAGCTCCGCTCCTCCGGCGCCCAGTACGTCCCCAGCTCCTCGCTCGTCTTCGCCGAGTCCATCACGCTCTCGAAGACCCGCCGCGCGTCCCGCTCCCTCCCCGCCCGCTTCAGCGCCAACGCCAGGTAGCCCTTCAGGTACGGCGAGTGCTCCTTCCAATGCTGGAAGCCGAAGTCGCGGATGCGCGCCCGCTCCTCCGCGCTGAGCGCGTCTCCCATGTAGCTCGCGTCCGGGAAGCTCGACGCCACGTACTCGAGCAGCGTGAGGAACTCCCAGCAGCAGCCCGCCTTCCGCAGCTTCTCCGCGTAGTCCGAGCGGAAGTGTTTCGCGAGATACGCCCACGCCGGCCTCGTCATGCTCGGGTCCAGCTTCACGCCGTGCTCGGCCGCGCGTGCGAGCCCGTGCAGGATGTAGAGCGTCATGTACGGCGACGGCGGCCCTCCCGGCCACCAGGGGAAGGCTCCGCTCGACAACTGCGCCTGACGCAGCTTCGTCAGCGCCGCTTCCCGTTCGGCCTTCGCCACCTCCGGATCCAACACCTTCGCCAACCCGAGCTCCCCACTGCTCCCGCCCCGGGCCTCCTCCAACCAGGGAGACTCCTCCAGCGCCATCTTCCGGTTGGGGTCCACCGCGTCCCACGTGTCGAAGCGCGTGGTGCGTGTGCTCATCGACTTCGCCAGCTTCGCCACCTCGGGGTAGCGGCCATACAGGCTGGAGACGATGCCCGTGGACACGAAGCGGTTGAGCGTCTGCTCCGTGCACTCGTACGGGTAGTCCACCAGGTACGGCAGCGCCCCCAGCACCGCGTGGAAGGGCTGCGCGTCCACCGTGACGGCGAGCTGCTCGTTGAGCAGGCTCGGATCATCCCCACGCCGCAGATCCGCGAACTCCATCACCTCGCGATCCCGGCCTCGCAACGTCACGAAGCGAGACTGCGTCAGGTGCATGCGGCCGGGCAGCACCGGCAGCGGCCGCAGCTCCCCATCACTGAAGTCACCGGCCCGCGCCGTGACCCGGAAGGCCACCGCTCCCAGCTCCGCCGGCGCCTTCAGCGGAAAGCGCACCGTCGTCCCCTTCCCCGCCTCCACCCGGAAGGGCTGGCTCGCCACCTCCACGCCGAAGCGCGACAGCAGGCTCGCATCCGTCTCCGGGTCCACGATGTCCAGCACGAGCGAGCCCTCCAGCGCCGCCTCGCCCGCGTTGTTCACCGCCACCTCCAACACCGCGCGGTCCCCCTCGCGCAGGAAGCGCGGCACGTACGGACGCACCATCAGCTCCTTCACGCTCCGGGTCTGGCGTTGCAGCGAGCCCCCCTTCAAGTCCCTCGTCAGCGCGTGCACCCAGACGTTCCACGCCGTCACCGAGTCCGGCACGGTGAACTCCAGCACCGCCGAGCCGTCTTCCCCCGTGAGCAGCTGCGGCACCCAGAAGGCTGTCTCCTCGAACCGGGCACGCACCGCGTCCGAAGGAGCCACGGGGCCAGGGGCGCGCGACGTCGTCTCGTCCAGGGACGGCGCGCGGTTGATGCCAAAGGCCTCATCGTTCGCGGAGAGCCCATCGACGACGTAGCGCGCCTCCTTCCGCGAGGCCTCGGACATGGCGGAGCTCTTGCCTCTCATGAGCGCGAACCCCTTCACCATGGGGATCAACGAAAGGCCGCGCCGGCTCGGTCCTCCCACACCGTTCCCCTCCACGAACACGAGTTCATCCTCCCGGGGAGGCACCCACCTCGGCTCGTGCACCCAATCCCCGCTGGTGAGCCACCAGCTCGAGCCCTGACTCGGACTGGCCCGAAGCTCCACCGCCTCCGTGCGCTGCGGGTAGTACTCCGCCGCGGTCTGGGGCGCGTGCGGCGCGAAGAGGTCCAGCGACCGATCGTACATGTACGCGAGCAGCTCGGCCGCCCCCGCCTCCACCTTCGCTCCGGCCGGGCCCTTCACCGTCACCCGCCATGTCTCCTTCGCGCCCGGTCGCACGCGGTCACGGAAGGTCTCGAACTCCACCCGCAGCTCCTTGTCATCGAAGGGCACGAACACCGGCTGCTCGAACCGCAGCACCTGGTAGTCCCTCACCGCCACCAGCGACACGGTGAAACCGCCCCGCAGCGACTCGGTGACGGGCAGCTCCAACACCGCCGGGTCCTTCCGCCCCATCAACAGGTGCCGCTGGATGAACCGCTCTCCCTGGTAGAGGTCCAGGAACAGCGGCTGGTCCTCGAACCCGGAGAAGGCCAGCACGCGCGCTGTCTCGCCCACCTTCACCGTGGTGCGCTCGAGCCGCAGCAGCGCCGGCAATGGAATGGGTGCCCGCTCGCCCGCGACCAGCACCTCTCTCGAGATGGTGAAGCGCTCCCCGAAGGCATCCTCCGTCTCGTAATGCACGCGATAGGCACCGGGCCTCAGCCTGGGCAGCTCCACCCGTGCGAGCCCCCGCGCGTCATGCGTCACCTCGCCTCGTGACAGCTCCTCGCCATCCGCCCAGCCACGAAGCGGCCCCTCCTTCTCCTCCTCCCACTCGCTCTTCAGCCATCGGGGCCGCGAGAGGTCCCCCGGGGTGGTGACCCAGGCGTCCGCGTCCACCCGCTGCTCCGGGAAGCGCGGCGGGGGCAGTTCGTCCGGCATCAGCGGCCGCGAGGGCTGCTTCAGCGTCACCAGCCTCCACCGGCCCGCTCCGGGCAACGGCACCCCATCGAGGTTGGCGCGAACCAGGCGGACCTCCGCGGGCACTCCCTCACGGAAGAAGCCCTCGTCCGTCTCCACACGCCCCTCCACCGCCACCAGGCCGAGCCGGAAGGCCCTGCTGGCCGAGCGCGTCTCCCCGCCCTCGTCCGTCACGTCCGCCTCCACCCGGTAGCGCCAGGAGACCTCCCGCGACGCGAGGGCCCGCTCGTCCGCCTCCGGGGTGAAGGAGAGCTGGAAGTTCCCGTCCCCCTCCAGGGCGGAGGTACCGCTGGCCACCACCCGCGAATGCAGCGAGAGCCCTCCCCAGCGGCTCCACCACCACGGCAGGAGCGGCTCGCGGTGGACGCGCCAGCGCACGGAGCCGTTCGTCACCGGCAGCCCGAAGAAATAGCGTGCCTCCCCCCGGAAGATGGCTGGACGATTGAGGCGCAGCGCCACGTCCGGGTCCTTCATCGTCACCTCGAAGGTGGGCCGCTTGTACTCCTCCACTCGAACGTCTGCGGAGCCCACGGTCTCTTCGCCCACCACCGCCCTCACCCGCCATCCGCCGAGCAACCGCCCCGCCGGCACGGTGAACCCTCCGGCCACCGAGCCGAAGCCGTTGGTCCCCACCTCCCGCTTCTCGACGAGCTGGCCATTCACGTCCTCCAGCGACACGGTCAGCCGCTGCTCCGGCAGGGTCCGGTAGCGCGCCTGCGCCGCACTCCCCCGGAAGGCCACCACCTTCCACAGCACCTGCTGGAGCGGCCGGTACACGCCGCGATCCGTGAAGACGAGAGCCCGCGTCCGATCCTTCTCCGGCTCGCGTCCGAAGACATAGCGTGGCGTCTGATCCAACAACACCTGCCGGCCCCGGCCCACCGCGACGGAGAGGCGATGCACCGTCCGCTCCGGCAGCTCCGGGAACACCCCCTCGCCCCGCGCGTCCGTCTTCAGGCTCCGCAGCAGCTGGTTCCGCCCATCTCCCGCCTGGAAGAGGCGCACCTCCACACCGGGCGAGGGCCGGCCCGACTCGCCCTCCACCACCCGCACCTCGATGCGTCCCGCCGGGTCATACCGGCTGACGAAGACCCAGGGAGTCACCGTCATCAAGGTCGCCACCAGGGCGTTGCCCTCCTTCCGGAAGTCCTCGCGCGCCGAGGCGACGAGGAGATAGCTGCCCGGCTCCGTCAGCGGCGGCACCACGAACGTCCGGTGCGAGCGCAGGTCCGGTGTCCCCGGTAGCGACGCACTCCAGGCCGCCACGGGCCGCTCCCTCGCCGTGAGGCGGAGCAGCGCCTCTTCGCTGTCCGCGTCCTCCATCAACAGCTCGTCGTGCAGGTCGCCCCGCTCGAGCCGCGGCTCCAGGTCGTACGCGTAGGCACGGAAGTACAGCCGCGGCAGGTTCCGGTGCGTCACCTCGATGGACCGCTTGCCGGCACCGTCGTAACGCATGCTGGATACCGAGAAGTCCGGGGCCTCCAGTCGCGCCACCAGCCGCGCGCACCGCCGCCCCCCGAGACTCTCCGGGAAGGCCGCCGCGCAGGCCTTCGCGATCGCACGCGCCCTCACCGGCCGCTCCGCCCACTCCTCCTGCTCCGCCAACCAGCCCTGTCCCATCGCCCACCACGGCGCGTCCCGGTAGCCCTCGAGCACCCCGGCCACGTGCCGGCGGATGAGGGCCTTGTCCGACTCTTCCTGGAAGGCCTCGAGGAGACGCTCGCCGCGCCGCAGATGCGCCTCCAGTGCCGCCTCGCGCCTGCCCGAGGCCCGGTGCCAGGCCTCCAGGTCACCCAACACGGCGGCCAGCTTGCGCAGCGGATGCACCGCCGGGTCCACCAGGTCGACCCGCGGCGTGCCCTCCAGCAGTTCTCCCAGGTCCAGGCGGTGCACCTCGCGGGACTGCTCCGGCCGCCACTGGGCCTCATCCGACAGCATCTCCACCCAGAGGTACGTCACCGCATCACGCAGCGTGTCGCGGATGCCGGGGGGATAGGTGTTCGGCGCCAGATAGCCCGCGAGCTCCCCGACCTTTCGCGAGCCCAACCGCTCCCGCGTCCCCCACACCTCCGCGAGCGCACGCCGGGCCTCGGTGTAGATCTGCTCGGCCGTCCACCGCTTCAGGTCCACCGGCCCACCGGAAACCACCTGCTCGCGCTGGCGTATCTCCCAGCCGTAACGCCCCGCGTAGTGGATGAGCGATGCGGCGTAATACAGATGGAGCGCCGTGCGCGGCAGCAGGCCCTCCGGCCACGGCTGCTCCCGGAGAAAACGTACCGCCGTCTCCTCGCCGTGTAGCGCCGTGCGGAGTTGCTCGATGCGGACGAGCGCCCGCGTCCACTCGTCCTCGTTGGCCTGTGCGCGGGCCTGGGCCAGCCGCGCCTCGGTGCCCTGGATGGCGGCCTCGAGCTTCTGGTCCTCCACCAGCGCGTCGATGTCCTTCCATGACGGCACGGGTTGCTGCCCCTGGGCGGCCGGGACGGAGAGAACCAGGGCGAGGAGCGTCAGGAGGGCTGCAAGCGTCCGGGGGCTCGGGAGGAGAGACATGGCCATGGCGTAGATCCTGCGCTGGACGTTGTCGAGCTTCTTGGGGAAGCTGCCTCCACCATGTCCACCCGACCTACCAGCCCATCCCACCGAAGGCAGAGGCAACCGTCACCCGTGACTGGCTTGCCGGGGACGTTCGCGCTCGTGCTGCTGGCGGGAGGCTTCCCGATGGAAGCCCTGGGCCAGACGGATTCAGCGACGAATGGCTGCCTGCGCAATCCCGCCTGCTACAAGCCCCCGCCAGGAGAGGAAGCCATCATTCCCTGGCTGTCACACACCGAGCGCGCGGCCCGTACCGCCTCGACCGTCTCGGCGATGCTGGAGGACGCGGATGTCACAATCATCGAGAGCATTCTGACCCGGTGCGCCCTGGAAGCAGATGAGAAGGTCAACAAGGAAGACCCGGAGCTTCGGGGGCAGGACCCCACTCGTGAGCAGTGCAAGAAGGTAGTCCGCCGGGAAGGGAATCGGGAGGTGACGCGAGCCATGGAACTCGGCACCAGGAAGCACGAACTGGCACTCGACTGTATACGGGCAGCCGTCGCGGAAGACTTCGCGAAACATGTCAGTGTGACGCCGACCTACCAGAAGGCTCCCAACACGGGACTGTGGAGGTGGGTCGATCCCAAGCAGGTGAAGGAATGGCTGCAGATCGGACTCAAGAGCATGCTCTGGGGAGCACTGGTTCCCGATATCGTCATTCATGCACCAGGAAATCCGAATCAGGCCCAACGCGTCTACGATCTCAAGTTCCCGTGCCCTCGTGAAAACGATCCTTCTTGGGGGAAATACACCAGCGGCCAACCCCATCATCCGAAAAATCAGGGAGATATGTACCAGGAAGCACTTCGCCTGAAGAAAAAGGATGTGTCCTTCTCCACTCCATCAGGAATCAAATGATGGGTGCTCACTACCCGCGCATACGTATCGACAAGATCGTTGGAACAAGACACTTCCTGCTCATCCGGGAGAGCGTGAGCATCACCTTCCACATGAAGCGCTCCCATCAAGAGATCCTGCGGGAGGTCATGCGCGCCCTGCAGGTCTACCGCCGCGCGGTTGGGCCGCAATCTCTCGGGTGGTACGCCGACCCGTATAGCGGTGATTGGGATGAGCTCGATGACAAGGGATGGGCATACATCCAGCGGGAGATGCTCGAAGAACCCGCCACCTCCATCTGGCTGCGAGAACTCCCCAATGCCACCACGGGGTATGAATTCCTCTACCAAAGCCATTTGCTCGAGGTGAGCAATGCAGATGCGGCGAGCACGGTGTCCTTCATGCTCCCCACGGAGTACCTGGAGGAACACGGACCGGACCGTGTCAGGGCGTTGGCGCTGGAGTTGGCGGCGGAGCTGCCCTTCAACTCCGGCCACGCCGGGCTCTGCTTCAATTTCCCGGAGAGCTTCCTCGGCGTCCTCGATGCCATCCGCGACCTCTCCTTCCGCCACCCCGGTCTGGACATTCCGGGGGTGCTCTTCACGTCCCTGGAGATCGGCACGCGGGTGAACGGAGTGCATTGGCTCAACTTCCTGGGCCCGCCCGTACTGCGAGAGTTGGGAGGCACCGAGAGCCTGCGCACCCGCCTGCGTTCTCCTGGAACCACCGTGCAAGCACTCGACGAAGAACGGGCCGTGGTGACGCTGGGAGAATGGCCGGAGGCGGGAGACACCGAGCAGGGAAACACCCTGCCCGCCTATCGTGAGCTGGCACACGTCCTGGAGCCCTGGCTCCAACTGGACAGCTTCTCCCAGGAAGCCCTACGACGGTGGGAGCGCCGCTTCCTGGACTGAGGCTCGCCGGCCCTTCCCTCCCGGGGCATACTGCGGCCCATGTGTGGCCGCGTCACCATCCAGACCCCCGCCCTGGCGATCGCCCGTGAGTTCGCCCTCACCGGCGTCCGTACCGCCATCGAGCGCCCCCGTTACAACCTCGCCCCCACCCAGCTCATGCCCGTCGTCATCAACGACGGCGAGCGCATGCTGGACGCCTACCGCTGGGGCCTCATCCCCTCCTGGGCCAAGGAAGCCTCCATCGGCAGCAAGCTCATCAACGCCCGCGGCGAGACCGTGGCCGAGAAGCCCAGCTTCCGCTCCGCCCTCAAGCGCCGCCGTTGCCTCGTGCTCGTGGACGGCTGGTTCGAGTGGAAGCAGAACACGAAGCCCAAGACGCCCTACTTCTTCCGCCGCAAGGACGGCCGCCCCATGGCCTTCGCCGGCCTCTGGGAGGAATGGACCGCCCCCGACACCGGCGAAATCCTCCGCACCTGCTCCGTCATCACCACCGGCCCCAACCACCTCATGGCCCCCATCCATGACCGCATGCCCGTCATCCTCCCGCATGCGGCCCAGGAGTTGTGGCTGCGTCCGGAGCCCCAGGAGGCCTCGGTCCTCCAGCCCCTGCTCGTCCCCAACGAGGACGAGCCCCTCGAGGCCTGGGAGGTGGCGCGCGTGGTGAACTCACCCACGAACGACGTGGCCGCCTGCGTGGAGCGAGTGGCCAGCCAATCCACGCTCCTCGTCTGACGCCCTCTAGTCGCCGAAGATCTTCCGGAAGAAGCGCACCACCGAGAACGACACGGCCGTGTCCTCGGGCCGCCCCTGCGTGTCCTGCTCCAGCGCCACGGGGGGCCGCTGCGCCTCCGGCTCCACCGAGAAGACGCTGAACTCGTCGTCACCCCCGAGCGCGTTGAGCGCCTTGCGCGAGGCATTGCCACGTGTGGGCTTTGGGTCGGACATGGGCCTGGCTCCCGGAGTGCGTACCAGGCGTCAGTGTAGGACGAGCCCCGTCACGGCGCCACGGGGGCCGGGGCGGACGGAGCCTTCCGGCGCAGGCCCACCACATACACCTCCATGCTGGCACCCCGGGTGGCCTCGGGGCGCACCAGCTTCACCTCCTCGAAGCCGGCGCGCACCTCGTCGCGGAACTCCTCGAACTCGCCCCCCATGAAGAGCTTGGCCACGAAGGCCGAGCCCGGACGGCCCCGGGTGAGGGACAGCTCCAGCGCCTTGCGCGCCAGCCGCAGACTGCGCGCCTCGTCCGTGGTGCGGATGCCGCTCGTCTTGGGCGCCATGTCCGAGATGACCGCGTCGTAGGGCCCCTCGTACAGCGCGCTCAGCTTCGCGTCGAAGTCGTCGGCCAGCACGTCCAGCACCGCCGTCTTCACGTACGGCTGCGAGAAGGGCCGGATGGCGACGATGTCCACCCCAATCACCCGGCCGTTGGGCCCCACCGCGTCCGCCAATATCTGCAGGAAGCCGCCCGGCGCGGCCCCCAGGTCGAGCACCGTGGCGCCCTTCTTCAAGAAGGGGTAGCGCTTGAGGATCTCATCCACCTTGAAGGCGGAACGGGCCCTCAGCCCTTCTTGCTTGGCTTTCTTGAAATAGTGGTCTTTCGGACGGTAGGGCTTGCCCATGGCGGATGGGGTCCCTACCATCGGCTACTGTCTTCGGGAAGCCGGAGCAGCGGCGGGGGTCGTGGAACCCGTGAAATGGCGGACCGGAGGGGCGATGCGACTCAGCGTGACGACGGCGGTGTGCGTCTCCCTGCTGACAGCGGCCTGCGCGGCGGGGTGCTGGTACCGCGCGGAGCAGCTGCGCTCGGAGGCGGACTGGCTGATGGAGCGGAGCAAGGCCCAGGCGAGCGAGTTCGCCCAGAGTTTCAACGACGCCCTGGCCACCCAGCAGCTGGAGACGTTCGCCAGGCGCCGGGCGGTGCTGGAGCGGGCGCACCTGTGGCAGCGCGGCCAGGCGCTGGGCATCATGCTCACCGTGGCGGCGGGGACCTGCGCCTGGCTGCTGAGCCTGATGCGCCGCCTGGATGGCGAGCTGGAGGAGGCGAGCCAGGAGCTGGAGCAGGCGCGAGCCGCCGAGCCGGCCCCCCTGGGAGCCACCGTCCGGGCCTCGCGCTCCTAGAGGACTCGCGGCGCGAGGAGCACGCTGGTATGGACTCCTCCACCCCTGACCGGGAGGAAGGGCATGCCGGGCTGCGCGCACTGCGGAGGCAAACTCGACATCGTGGGCAACCAGGTGGGGCGGAGGGACACCTGCCCCCATTGCGGCGAGGAGGTGCACTCGTGCCGCAACTGCCGCCACTTCGACGAGACGGTGGCCAAGCAGTGCAAGGAGCCCTTCGCCGAGGTGCCCTCGGACAAGGACGAAGCCAACTTCTGTGAGTTCTTCCAGGTTGGCGAGGGCGGCCTGCACGCCCGGGAGAACAAGGACGCGCTGCTGTCCGCCGCCGAGGCCCTCTTCAAGAAGAAGTGACGGACGCGCACCCGAGCGCTCCGTCCCGTGTGCGGCGAGCGGGCGGGAACACTTCCCGTCCCGGTCCTCCAACCAAATGTTCAGCAAAGAGCGGGAGCCCAGACGCGGCCAACTGGCTGAATCCTCGCGCCGCTGAACGGGACAGCGCGAGCGCCAGGCCACTCCCGCTCGCGGGGGACCGAATGGCGCTGCATCCGACCAACGAGGGAGGCCAGGGCTCGCAGGAGATCCACCGCGGGCGCCGGTACGTCGTGTCCCGGGTATGGACGGGAGAGGGCGTCTCCCTGATCCTCAAGCAGGCCCGGCGGGGCTCCCTCGCCCCCACCAGCGCGGCGATGCTCCACCACGAGTTCGCGCTGCTGCGGGAGTTGGCGGATGGGAGCGTGACAGGTGTGGTGAGGCCACTGGCCCTGAAGGAGGTGGCCGAGAGCGTCACGCTCGTGCTCGAGGACGCCGGGCCCCGGGATCTACGGGAATGGCTGAAGCGCCACCCGGCCGAGCCCGACACCTTCCTCGAGCTGGCCCTCCAGCTGGTGAAGATCCTCGCGGAGCTCCATCAGCGCCACGTCATCCACCGGGATCTCAACCCCTCCAACATCATCCTCGCCGGGCAGGAGCTCCGCGTGACGCTGATCGACTTCGACATCGCCACGAAGGCCGCCGGGCTCGCCGATGCGGCGCGCCTCCTCGGAGAGCTCGAGCTGACGCTGCCCTATATCTCGCCGGAGCAGACGGGGCGGATGGACCGCCTCGTGGATCACCGCTCGGACCTCTACTCCCTGGGCGCCACGTTCTACGAGATGCTCACGGGTCAGCCGCCGTTCACCTCGCCGGATCCCATGGAGCTCGTGCACGCCCATCTGGCGAGGCCTCCCCTTCCTCCGGTCCACGCCAACTCCAGGATTCCGGAGGCGCTCTCGGAGCTGGTGCTGAAGCTGCTCGCGAAGATGCCCGAGGAGCGCTACCAGAGCGCGGAGTCCCTCCTGGCCGATCTCCAGGAGCTGAGCAGACGGAAGCGGGCCTCGAGAAGACTCAAACCCCTGGAGCTCGGCCGGATGGATCTGTCCCGCCAGCTCCCCCTCCCGGAACGGCTCTACGGACGGGAGCGGGAGCTGGCGGAGCTCGGAGCCACCCTGGAGCGGGTCCAACGCGGTCCCAGTGAGTGCGTGGTGGTCGTGGGGGGGCCGGGCATCGGTAAATCGTCGCTCGTCCACACGCTGAGCCAGCGCCTCGGGCGCGCGGGCTGGTTCCTCTCCGGCAAGTGCGACCAGCTCCGGCGCAACGTGCCCTACGCGCCCCTGGTGAACGCCTTCCAGGGGCTGGTGCGCGAGCTGATGAACGAGCCGGCCCAGCTGCGCAACTCGTGGCGGCACCGGCTGCTGGAAGCCCTGGGGAGCCAGGGCGGCGTCATCCTCGAGGTCCTCCCGCAGTTGGAGCAGCTCCTCGGCCCCCAGCCGCCCGTGGCGGAGCTCGAGCCGGCCGAGGCCGAGAACCGCTTCCATCTGACCTTCCAGGCGTTCATCCGGGCCATGGCCTCACCCCAGGCGCCCCTCGTGCTCTTCCTGGATGACCTGCAGTGGGCCGATCCCGCCTCGCTCTCGCTCTTCCAGTGCCTGGCCCGGGACCCGGAGTCCCAGCACGTGCTGCTCGTGGGCGCCTGCCGGCCCGAGGCCACCGGGCCACAACAGCCCGTCGCCCGCACGCTCGCGGCCATCCGCGAAAGAGGCGCGGCCCTCACGATTCTCGAGCTGTCTCCGCTGGACCTCGACGCGCTCACGGCCCTCTGCTGCGACACCCTGCGCCGCGGGCCCGGGCAGGTCCAGCCGCTGGCCGGGCTCGTGCAGCGGAAGACCGCGGGCAATCCCCTCTTCGTCACCCGCTTCCTGCGCTACCTCCACCAGTCCGGCCTGCTGCGCTTCGACGTCGAGCGCGGCACGTGGCAATGGGACCTCGCCCGGATGGAGCAGGTGGAGATGACCGAGAACGTGGTCGAGTTGATGATCACGACCATCCGCCGGCTCCCCGAGCGCACCCAGCGCCTCCTGAAGGTCGCGGCCTGCCTGGGCAACCGGGTGGATCTCCAGTTGCTCGCCACGTTGATGGGCATGTCCGTGGACGAGACGGCCACGGCCCTCTGGAGCACCCTCCAGGAGGGGCTGCTCGTCCTGGAACGCCCCGGCCTCTACCGTTTCGCGCACGACCGCATCCAACAGGCCGCGTACTCCCTGCTCGAGGAGGGCCAGAAGAAGCGGATCCACCTCGAGGCGGGACGCCTGCTGCGGAGCACCCGCGAACACGAGCTCGACGCGCGGATCTTCGAGGTGGCCGACCAGCTCGAGCTGGGCGCGGAGCTGGTGACGGAAGAGACGGAGCGGCTGGAGCTGGCCCGGCTCAACCTCCAGGCCGGCCGCAAGGCCAAGGCCGCCTCGGCGTTCCGGTCCGCGCTGGGCTACCTGACCCGTGGTCTCGGCTTCCTTCCACCGGGCACCTGGCGGTCGAACCATGAGCTGACCTTTCGTCTTCATCGCGAGGCCGCGGAGTGCGCCTACCTCACGGGCGATCCGGAGCTCGCCGGGAAGCTCCTCACCTCCGCACTGGGCCAGGCCAGGTCCCGCTTCGAGAAGGCGGAGCTCTACATCCTCCGGCTGCTCACCTGCCTGGTGAAGCGGGACCACCAGGAGGCACTCCAGTCTGGAAAGGAAGGGCTGCGGTTGTTCGGCGTGGAGCTGCCGGAGAAGCCGGACCTCCCCCGGGCCTTCGCGGCCGAGCTGGCGGCGGTGAAGGAGAATCTGCGCGGCCGCTCGTTCGAGGAGCTCCTGGAAGCCCCCCAGATGAAGGAGCCGGAGCAGCTGGCCTGTGTGCGGATCCTCTCGGAAATCAGCACGGTCACCTTCTTCTTCGATCCCCTCCTGTTCGCCTTCATCAACCTCCGCGTCGTCAACCTCACCTTGAAACATGGCAACACGGTCTACTCCTCCACCTCGTATGTCATCCATGGCATGCGCCTGGGAGCGCTCCTGGGCGACTACGAGTCCGGCCATGCCTTCGGCCGCCTGGGAGTGGATCTCTGCCTGCGGTATGACGATCCACGGCAGCGGAGCAGGACGATCCTCACGTTCGCGGTGAGCGTGAATCATTGGAGGGCCCCCCTCCGGACGGCCCTGCCCCTCTACCGTGAGGCCATCACCGCCGGGCTGGCGAGCGGCGATCTCCAGTTCGCCGGCTTCACCATCCCGGTGCAGGTGCACACGTTGTTCTCGATGGGGACGGCGTTCTCCCTCGTGCTCTCCGAGCTCGAGAGCGGCCTCACCTTCCTCGACAAGAGCAGTGTCCATCGGCTGGTCGACTCACTGCGCTGTCTTCGCCAGGCCCTCCGGTGCCTGCAGGACCAGACACGAGAGCGGGCCCGCTTCGAGGATGACGCGTTCGACGAGGCGGACTTCCTCGCCTCGAACCAGCGCATCGGCGCGACGATCACCCTGTACAGGATCCTGCGCCTCCAGGTGTCCTATCTGCTGGGCGACCTCGAGGACGCCCGGGAGATGTCCCGGGAGGCGGCGACGAGCCTCGACACCATGCCGGGCTGGTTCTTCGTCGCCGAGCACAATGTCTACACCTCGCTGGTCCTGGCGGCGTCCTGCACCACGGCCACGTCCGAGGAGCGGGCCCACCTGCTCGCGGGGATCGCCGCCCACCAGCACCAGCTCGGCCTCTGGGCGGAGAACTGCCCGGAGAACTTCCGCCACAAGTACGAGCTGATCAACGCCGAGGTCGCGCGTATCGAGGGACGGCACGTGGAGGCCCTGCGGCTCTACGACAGCGCCATCGAGGGAGCCCATCGGGAGGGGTTCGTCCAGGACGAGGCCCTGGCCCAGGAGTTGGCGGGCCGCTACTTCCGGACGGCCGGCGGAAAACGGCTCGCCCACGTCTATTTGAGGGCAGCCATCGAGGGCTATGCCCGCTGGGGCGCGCAGGCCAAGGTGTCCGCCCTGCAGGAGGAGTTCCCGGACCTGGAGTCCACCGAGCCGGTGGCCTGGAAGACCCCGGAGCGCCCCGCGGCGGGTGGCACCGTGGGGGGCGCGAGCCTCGACATGCTCAGCATCCTGAAGGCCGCGGACAGCCTGGTGAGCGAGGTGGTGTTGGACCGCCTGCTCGACAAGCTCATGGCGGTGTGCCTGGAGGCGGCGGGAGCTCAACGCGGAGCGCTCGTCCTCGGGGAGAAGGACACCTTGATGGTGCGAGCCCTGGGCGCGGTCTCCGAACCCGTCGCGCTGGGACGCACCCCCTTGAAGGAGTCGGATCAGGTCCCCATCACGCTCATCGAGTACGCCTGCCACACGGGCGAATCCCTCGTCCTGGCCCATGCCGCCCGGCAGGGCGCGTTCGTCTCCGATCCCTATGTGGCCCGGCACGCCCTCAAGTCGGCCCTGGCCGTGCCCATCCAACGGCCCCCGAAGACGATTGGCGTGCTCTACCTGGAGAACAACCTCGCCACCCGGGCCTTCACCCCGGAGCGGGTCCGCGTGCTGCGGCTCCTGTCCTCGCAGATCGCCATCTCGCTGGAGAACAGCCAGTTGTTCGAACGGCTGCGCATCGAGGTCGAGGAGCGCAGACGGGCGGAGCAGGCCGTCCGCTTCATCGCCGAGTGGAGCCTGACGTTGTCGGAGTCCCTGGACTTCGAGACGACGCTGACCAAGGTGGCCCGCTCGGTGGTGCCCTACCTGGCCGACTGGTGCGTGGTGGATGTCATCGAGAAGGACGGGAGGATCCGTCCGGTGACGATGGCGCACGTGGACCCCGCGAAGGAAGTCATCCTGCGCGAGCTCAACCGGGAATATCCCCACAACTGGATGACGCCCGAGCCGCTCGTCCGCGTGCTGAGGACGGGGCAGTCCGTGCTCTTCTCGGAGCTCGACGACGCGCGGCTGCGAAGGAACAACCCCGCTCGCGAGGAGCACTTCTTCGAGCTGCTCCACGCCGTCGCGGTCCGGACGGGCATCATCGTTCCGCTCATCGCCCGCGGAAAGACGCTCGGCGCCATCATGTTCGCCTCGGCGGCGCCGGGACGCAGGTACACGGAGGCGGAGCTGCACCTGGCTGAAGAGCTGGCACGCCGGGCCGCCGTCTGCATCGACAACGCCCGGCTGTACGGCGAGTCCCAGGACTCCATCCAACTGCGCGACAACTTCCTGTCCGTCGCCGCGCATGAGCTCTACACCCCCATCACCGCGCTGCGCCTCTCCGTGCAGGGGCTCCTGCGGCGCTGCGGCTCCGAGCTGCCGGAACCCCTGACCCGGGGCATCCGGAGCGCCGAGGCCCAGACGCGCAAGCTGGCGAAGTTGATCGAGGAGCTGCTCGACGTCACGCGCATCCAGTCCGGACGCATCCACCTGCGTCTGGAGCAGGTGGCGCTGGCGGACGTGGTGCAGGACGTCATCGAGCGCATGGGGGAGACGATCTCCCGGGCGAACTGCCCCCTGTCCCTGCATTTTCACGGGGGCGTGGTGGGCCGGTGGGATCGCATCCGGCTGGAACAGGTGGCCACCAACCTGCTGTCCAATGCCCTCAAGTT
This sequence comes from Archangium violaceum Cb vi76, assembly GCF_000733295.1. Classification (GTDB taxonomy): domain Bacteria; phylum Myxococcota; class Myxococcia; order Myxococcales; family Myxococcaceae; genus Archangium; species Archangium violaceum. The sequence continues at coordinate 85,259 of NZ_JPMI01000045.1, forward strand.
CGGTGCCGGCAAGCCCATCGACATCACGCTCTCCCAGGAGGGAGACGTGGCGCGGCTCCAGGTCAGCGACCAGGGCATCGGCATCGAACCCGACCGCCTGCCGCATGTGTTCGAGCGGTTCGAGCGGGCGGTCTCGGTGGAGAACTACGGGGGACTCGGGCTGGGGCTCCACATCGTGCGGGAGATCGTCTCCGCGCTCGGAGGCACGGTGAGGGCGGACAGCCATCCGGGAAAAGGCACCACCCTGACGGTGGAGCTGCCCTGCGCCGGGCCGCCCACCACCGGAACGGAGCACCGGGAATCCCAGGACATGGCTTCCGCCCCGAGTCATTAGCATTACAGTTATACTTTGAGCCGATAATTACTGCTGCGCAAGCCGGATGAAGGCCGAGCGAACCTGACGGTGAAGCTCTTCGACTGAATCAGGGAGTGCATTGCGCATGTCGGCCGTCACCTAGCTGTTGCAGCCTTCCTCGGGATTGAGTTCCGGCGAAAGGAATAGGGCGTGCTCAATCGCATCACATCCGCCGGCCCGGCACTCGATCTACCTGGGGAAAAGTGCCACATGCTCAAAGACATGGCCATGATCGCCGCCGGCCTCTCGCAACACGGACGATGCGCTGATGCATCATGCCCAGCCCCCATCTCGGATGCGCTGACGGCATCCCGGCGCCTACCCTCAACTGAAATGGTGTGGCGAACCAGCGTTGCATTCCCCGGGCTGCGGTGGAATCCGCGAGGACTCCCTGAGGAAGCGGGTGTAGAACAGGCTCTTCTTGACTCCTGGCAGCACTACACAGTTTCCGGGCGCGGGGACCAAGCTTGGCTGACACCCAGCGAAGAGCGGAGGGTTGGCGTCTTTCGTCGTGTCGCGGCGAGCGACCATGAATTCAGATCGCTCGCTCCGGGTCAGACTGGCTCCTTTTCGTCGTCGGTATCATCAACCGCAGTCAGCAGTTCGAGGAGACGTTTCCGTGCACGGCAGAATGCCCTGTGCATATTCGGGTGCCACCTCGGGAGCACTTCTCCACGCTCCGCGGCTTCCAACCGGCGCTGAAATTCACGCAGGGCGGCGTTCTCCTGAGGAGTGAGACAGTCGGTGTACCTCTTCATGAGACACAACAACTGCTCGTCGAGAATCTTGCGAAGCTGGCGCTCGGTGTTGGCGAGCTCTTCGACTCTGGCTTCTTCGAGGAGAAGCGGGGTGATCCGCTCCACCCAGCTTGCATGACGCATGCGGTTACCCGCACGCCCTCCCGCGAAATGTTTGGCGACGGTCTTCGCCCAGGTGCGAAAGCACCTCACACGCAGAGGGTCGACCATCCATTGCTCATAGAGCACGAGGCGAACATCTGCGAGGAAGTCCTCGTCCATGCGCCACAAGCGCATGATGCCTTTGATGCTGCGCTCCGCACCACTGGCGTTGAAGATTTCCAAGAATTCGTGCCACCGGCTCGTATCTGGAGCACCATTCATGACGCATGCCCTAGAGATGAAGCGATTGAAGACCAGGAGGAGGAACTCACGCCGAGCATCCCCGGGAAACTCCTGATGACTCCTATGGCAAACTCAACCCAGCAGCCATCGAGAAGTCCCGGGAAAAGGATCAGGTTCACGCCGAACTGCTCAGGATGAGCGCAGACTCGGACTAGGTATTCGGAATGTGATTCATGACCACCTCCGCTTGGTGTCGTGCAGCAACTGGTTCAGTTTAAGGACGCCTTCTTGATGTTCTTGAGGTGCTCGCCGACCAGGGGCAGGTCCACTGATCTCGAGGCTTTTTGAAGCTGCTCTTGGGTGCACAGTTCAAAATCGAAATCCAGTGGCAGGAGCTGCTCCGAAAGAGCCATCTCAGGCCCGTGCGCCACGCCTGAAGCTTCGAGCGCTTCCTGCGCTTCGAGCAGCTTGTCCTCGAGCCTGCTGACAAAAGCCTCGGAGCACACGAATTCTTCCAAGTCTGGATCTCCAAGGAGAGCCCACACCACCGCTGGATGTTTCGCGAGATCGTTGAAGGCCTGTTCGAAGATGATGCAGAACCGCGCGAGCTGCTCGTAATCCCCGAGACGTCCCACGGCAGCTGCCGCAATCAGCCAGGGACTGACGACCGTGGGGTCGAACCGCATGGCACGGACGGCCAGGAGGAAGGAGAGTTCATACTGGTTTTGCCTGAAGTAGCCAACAGCCAGGTTGGCGAGGGCAGCGCAGCGGTCCGTTCCATGCCGTGCAATGAGGAAGAGCCTGCGCAGGAGCCTCTCGCTCTCCTTGTATTTCTTGAGGTGCTGATAGGTGATCGCCACCAGCTTGAGCGTGATGTGATCGTTCTCCCATCCAGCCTGCGCCTGGAGCTGCTCCAGGGTTCCGGGTGTGGCGCGCTTGCCGAGCGTCGAACGCACGAACTCGCGCAATCGGGCATTCTTCGCGTCACTCGCAGGGAGCATGTAGATGTTCAGCTCCATTGGATCCCTCCTCCGTTCCTTGTGCTTAGGCATATTGAGCCTCCCTTCACAGTAGATGGAGCAACCAACGCGCTCGACTCGGACATCCACTCCTTCCGCCCGAAAATTCGTGAGGAAGTACGGCACCTTGGAGCTCCAGGGTACCGAGTGTTGGAATGTGAATTTCGGGTGGATTAACGGCCGCTCCCGTTCGGAGCCGCTGACGCCTCGTGGTGAATGGCGCATCCGCCACCGCCGTTCACCGTAAACGACGTCATGGCCAGGAAGGACAACAAGAGCGCGAGCACATGCTCAGCCGCCGTGCTCCGCCCGCCCCAGTGCCGGGGCTTGTTGTTCTTCCTGGCCGACGCGTTCTTCCTGGCCGACGCGTTCTTCCGAGTCGACCTCTGTAGCTTGACCTTGCCCATCGTCCTCTTGATCTTGCGCATTGCAGCTCCCCTCGTGGCCTCTACTCAGGAGGAGGGCCATGGCAGTGCAGCACAGACATTCCCTCGGCGCTGAAACCGGAGAGACAGCGGGGGATGGTGCGGAAGACGCTGTGGAATGAGGGAAGTGTCGCGCACCCGGCAGTCAACTCCTTCCCGGGGCGCGTCGTCCGAGGTCGGATGCTCCCCATTCAAGGAGGCGCCATGCCCCATCAGAGTACCCGTCCGGCGGACGACGTGCTGAGGGGGCTTGAGGACCACCACTTTCAAGGACAGGTAGGGGATACACTACCCAGCGGAGCAGGCGAGAAGGCCGGGGAGCAGCACTGGGCTACTGCCAAGGGCATCTTTCAGGGACTAGTGGAGTGTCCGCGAAGTTTTTGGACATAGTCACAAGCGGCGGCGCTCCACCCACTCGTGCATCTTGGAGCGGGTCCACGACCAGGTGAAGGGGTGGGCATAGAGACGGTTGTATTCGGGCCAGCTGGCGTTGAGGTGCTCGATGAGTTCATCACGGCTGGCCCAGCTTCCCCGCTGTAGGTAGTGCGCTGCGAAGGCGCGCAGCAGCAATTCGGCCTGGTTGAGCCAGGAGGCGTGCGCCGGCGTGAAGAGCACCCGGACATGAGGGTAGCGTCTACGCAGGAAGTCGAGCGTCTCCTGGGCGACGTGGCTGGAGCCTCCATCCCAGATGAGGTGGATGCGGTGCGCGTCACGGTGGTCCCCAAGCAGTTGGGGGAGCACTGCTCGCAGGCAGGCGCCGTCGTTGCGCTCCAGGCACCAGCCCCGCATCCGGCCGGTATGCACCACCAACTTCGCCAGGAAGTTCACCGTGCCGTGCCGCGTGTACTCGAACTCCTGGTTCTCGATGCGCCCAGGCCTCATCAGGCGCGTGGGCTGGTTACGCTCCAGCACCTGGATGTTGGGCTTCTCGTCCAGGCACAACACCACCTCACCTCGTGCGGCCAGTCTCTGGGCCTGCTCGTAACACCAGAGAATCTGCGTCGCCTGATGGCGAAAGGCGTCGTCAGGAGTCGGTGTCTTCCAGTACCGGGAGCGATGCGGTTGCAGGTCTGCATCGCGAAGGATGACGGCCACGGTGGAGTGTGAAATGGCGGGGGCGATGCCCCGCAGGCGAGCAGCACGCGCCAGGCTGCGCGTGGACCAGTGGGTCATGTGCAGCCCGACTCCAGCCGGCTCACTGCAGGCCAGTCGCTCCACTTCGACCCGCTGGAGGGGGGGAAAGCGCCCGCGGTCGCCCTGGGCGGTAGGAGTCCTTCACTACATCCACGCCGAGAGCTTCGAAGCGACGACATAGCGCCCAGATGGTCCTGCGATCCTGGCCGAGTCGGTCGGCCAACTCCGAGACGATTGTCGCCGGGTCAGCCATACCCAGTAGAATGCGTGCCCGCCGGGCGATGCGTTGTTCGGTACGTCCGTCTCGCACCAGCCCCTCAAGGTACGTCACTTCTTCGGGCGAGAGATGGATGAGTCGCGGAGGACGTCTCCTCATCCACCGGAGTTATCCATCCCTCCGCGACTATGTCCAAAAACTTCGCGGACACTCCACTAGGACTTGGGCCGCTACCAGTGCCGGGCGAGTCCCAGGCTGCCTCGCACGGTGAGCGCCGCGGCGGAACGGCTACCCTCGGACGTCAGCTCCGGGAAGAGAAACGTCTGCCCGGCCAGCTCCAGCAGGAAGGCGAAGCCGAAGGGAAGGTCGTACGTGGCCCCGGCGCTCACCGCGAGCGTCCCCGCCATGGCCGTCCGGTCCGGAGCCTTCCCCATCGTCACGAAGGATTGGTGGAGCACCGCCGCCCCCGCCGAGGCCCCCACGCTCACCGTCACCCGGGGCAGATCCCACGCGTGCACCACCCCCAGCTCGGCGCCGAGCTCGTCCATGCGCGCGCTCAAGTTCTCGTTGCGGAAGCCGCCCCGGCACACGCCCACCCGCGGCACCAGGCTCAGATGCTCCAGCTCGATGGCCCACGCGGCCCAGGGACCCTGGCAGTTGGACGCTCCCTGCCATAGCGCCGTGTGCACCTGGTAACCCACCTGGACCGCGTGCACGGCCCGCGCCTCCGCCTGTCCCTTGCGCACCAGCCGCGCGTAGTCGAAGCGCTCCAACTTCCCGTCCTCCACCACCGTCACCGCCGAGGGCGTCACGGCCACCGTGCCCTCGAGCAGGAAGTCCGCGCCCCGGCCCCGCACGAAATAACGGCCCGCACGCACGTTGATGCGGCGGACCCGATCGTGCGCCCCCACCTCGGCCACCACCGAGCCCGCCGAGGTGTCGGTGAACAGCAGGTACGTGCGCCCCTCGGGAAACGCGAGGCTCCCCCGCCGCTCGGCCCGCCGGCCCAGGTCCGTCAGGATGACGTCCCCCTGCCCCTTCAACTCGTAGCGGAACGTCGGGTGCTGCGTGCCCGACAACGTCCGGCTCGAGGCCCGAAGCGTGTTCTCGTAGGAGAACCGGTACGCCTCCTCCAGCGCCACGTGCCCATCCTCGTTCTGGTCCGCGGCCCCCAGCAGCCCGGACACGAGATAGTGCGTGAAGAAGGAGCCCCGCAACGCCTCCGACTCCTGGGCGGACTCGCTCGCCGAGCTCGAGGTGAGGAAGACCACGCCCTCCCCCGCCAGCTGTTGATCCAACCGGAGGAAGAACGGCGGCGCGCTGGTGCCTCCCTTCACCCGGGTGAGCGCACCCGAGCGGCACGCATCGAGCACCAGCACCCGGAAGGCCGCCGCCGAGCCTCGCACGAGCTGCTCCAGCTCGGAGATCTCCAGCGGTGTCGTCCCCAGGTGGAGCGCCTGCGCGTCCGCGTGGCCCGAGTAGTAGACGAGCAGCATGGCCTGCATCCCCGGCCTGCCCGCCACCGAGCGGATGCGATCATTGAGCGAGATGAGCGTCCGGCGCGCCGTCGCCGCGTCCTCGCCTGACAGCATCACGAGGTTCTCGGGCGCGAAGCCACCGAGTTCTCCCAGCACGTCGCGCACCTTGCGCGCATCGTCCTCTGCGAACCGCAGCGGCTCCTCGCCGGCCTCGCCGAGGTTGTTGCCCATCACGAGCCCGAAGCGGACCACCTCCGCCCCGGCCGGACTGGCCACGCTCAACACCCCGGCGAGCGCCAGGAACAACGGGACCGCCCTCATGGACCCTCCTGCTTGTCCATCGCTACCACGTCCACGTCGCAGCCCTCGGCCGGGGGCGGCCGGGATGGCTCCCGTTCCAGTGCCGAGACCAGGGGCTCCAGCGGAATCGGCGCCGGGCAGACGAGCACGTAGATGGTCTCCAACCCCAGCGTGTCATCGAGCAGGGTGGACAGCGGCAGGGGCACGTCCTCGCCCGCGGGCTGCAAGGCGGCGATGGGCCCGGCCGGGTAGTAGAGGCTGGCGCGCCGTGCACCATCGACGCTCAGCACCGCCACGTAGCCGGGAGCGGTCAGCGACGTCGTGAACTGGAGCGCATCCCCGGGCCGGACGACCTCACCCGGCCCGCCCTCGCGCACCACGTCCTGGTGGCGCACGTAGAACCCGGACCAGCCCGAGCCCTTCGTCTGGCCCACCTCGATTCCCTCGCGCGACGGCCTCCCCACCAGGACCACCAACACCACGGAGGCGGCCAGGGCCATCGCACTGCCCACCCACGCGGCCCGCCGGGGCGCCAGACGGCGCGGAGACTCGGGGGCTCGCAGGTCCAGCGGAGGCATCGCGGCCTGGAAGGCCTCCCGGTCCGCGTGGAGCTCGTCATGCCGGGCGGAGCAGTCGGCACAGGTGGCGAGGTGCCCGCGCGCCCTGCCCTCTTCTCCGCCGGCGAGCGCACGTCCCAGCAACAGGTCCAACTGGAGATCCGACAGGCACCCTTCGCGGCGGCTCATGACCTCTCCTTCCCAGACGCACCACCGAGGCGCAGCACCTGCTCGCGGACGCGCTCCAACTGGTTGCCTACGTGCCGCCGGGAGCAACCCATCACGCCGGCGATCTCCTCGTGCGTCATCTCATCGAAGTAGTAGTAGACGGCCACCTCGCGCAGCTCCTCGGGCAGACGGGACAGGAGACTCCGCGCCTCGGCGAGCCGCTCCGCCCGGGGCAGCTCGACCTCGGACTGGCGCGGCGCCATCGCCTCCTCCACCAGCTTCAACCGCGTCCGCCTATTGCGCAGCCGGTTGAGGCACAGGTGGGTCGTCGCCGAGTAGAGAAAGGTGATGGCCTGGCTGCGGCCCTGGAACTGACCGGGCCGGTGCAGCAACGAGGTGAACAGCTCCTGCAACACGTCCCGCGCCTCCTGCTCCTCGCCAAGCACCTGACGTGCCCGGCGCAGCACCAGGTGGCCGTGCTCGCGGTAGAGCTGCTCGATGTCCCCGTTGCTCCTCATGTGCCGGCCGGTCCTCCGTGCCTCGCGAGCGCTCAGGTGAACTGCGGCAGGCGCAGCTTGCTCGGGTCGTTGGGGATGCGGACCTTGATGCTCGTGTTCAGGTCATCGCCGGCCACGGTCAAGGTGTCGAACATGTCGTGCTGGTCCCAGCAGGCCATCCGATCCGCGGGCGTGGGCGCGTTCGCCAGGCATTCCTGGTACGCGCGGTACTTCGCCTCCGACGGGGGCTCGGCGTGGATGAGGTGGTAGCCGGCGGAGAGGGCACGCGCGCCCCCTCCCTTGTCGAGCCACTTCGAGATCTCACTGCCCGCCTCGACGGGCTCTGGGAGGTAGCTCAGCACGTAGTTCTCGGCGGCCCCGAGGAAGCGCCGCGCGTCCTCGTCGAACACCCCGATGTAGGCGATGGCCATCCGTCCATACGCGGTCTGAACGATCGCGCTGTCATCGGGAGGGCGATGGAGCGAGAGCGTGAAGTGGCTCGGGAACTGGCCCTGCACGGGCACGGAATCCGTGACGATCAAATCCTCACCCACCCGGGGGACGAGCCAGACGAGCTCGACCGTCGGGGACGGCAGTGGCTCCGTCCGCTCACTGGTCACGGTGCCGCTCAGGGTGAGCAGCGGCTCCCCGGGGTACTCCGGCGTGGCCAGGGGCGTACCACACGCGGAGAGGACGAGGCCCGCGAGGCCGGTGACGAACAGCGAACGCAGCATGCGCTTCATGGTGTCTCCCAAAGCAGAACGGACCCGAGCGGACCCGATAGGGGTCCGCCGCCCGTTCCATCCCTTGGGAACGCGAGCCATTATTCTCCGGCACGGAAAAATGAGCTCAGAAGCCGGACATCTTCGAGAGGATCTCCTTCATCACCTCGGAGGTACCGCCGCCGATGGTGATGAGGCGGATGTCCCGCCAGGCCCGCGCGATGTGCGTCTCCTCGATGTAGCCCATGCCTCCGAAGAACTGCTGGACGTCGTAGGCCACCTTCTGCGCCAGGTCTCCCGCGAACAGCTTCGCCATGGAGACCTCCCGCACCGGGTTCTCCTTCGCGTCGAACAGCGCCACCGCGTGGTACGTGAGCCGCTTGGCCGCCTCGATGGCCGCCATGTGCTCCACCAGCTTGTGCCGCCACACCTGGAAGCCCAGCAACGGCCTGCCGAACGCCTGCCGCTCCTTCCCGTACTCGAGCGCGTCTTCAATCATCCGCTCCATCCCGCCCACCGCCGAGATGGCGCCCACCAGGCGCTCGCCCTGGAAGTTCGTCATGATGTGGTAGAAGCCCTGGTTCTCCTCGCCCAGCACGTAGCGGCGCGGAATCCGGCAGTCCTCGAAGTAGAGGATCGCCGTGTCCGACGACAGGTTGCCCACCTTGTCGAGCTTCTTGGACACCGTGAAGCCCTTCACGTCCGTGGGGAACGTCACCAGGGAGATTCCCCCGTACCCCGGCCCGCCCGTGCGCACGCCCAGCGTGATGAAGTCCGCCCGCGTGCCGTTGGTAATCCACATCTTCGAGCCGTTGATGACGTAGTCATCCCCGTCCACGCGCGCCGTCGTCTGCATGTTCGCCACGTCCGAGCCCGCTCCCGGCTCGCTCACGCCCAGCGCGGCGATCTTCTCGCCCGCCAACGCCGGCGCGAGGAACTCCCGCTTCTGCTCGTCCGTGCCGATCTCGTTGATGATCGGCGTGGCCATCTGGCTCTGCACCAGCAGCGCCATGTTCACGCCCGCGTTGCGGCTGCGCGTCAGCTCCTCGGTGAAGGCCGTCACGTACCAGTAGTCCAGCCCGCTGCCGCCGTACTGGGGATCGTGGTTGATGCCGAAGAAGCCCAGCTCGCCACACTTCTGGAAGAGCTCCCGGGGGAAGATGCCCGCCCGGTCCCACTCCAGCGCGTGCGGCGTCAGCTCCTTCTCCACGAACGTACGCACCGTCTTGCGGAAGGCCTCATGCTCCTCGGTGAACGGGTTCAGCATGGTCGCTGTGGCTCCTCGGGATGATTGATTGGAGAGTCAATAGTACAAGGGTCGTCCTCGCGGACAAGGACACCCATGACTTCTGTCACCCTGGCGCTGCTCGCGCTCCTGTCGGCCGCTCCGGCCGCACGCCCCTCGGCCGAGGAGGTGCTCCGCACGCAGTGCCGCACCTGGGCCGCGGACCCGAAGAACCCCTGGGCGCTCGCCCATGGCATCACCGCCGAGGGCCGCGCCTTCAAGGCCCGCGATGGCCGCCGCGCCGCGGACGTCATCGTCTCGGACTTCCTCCGCCGAGAGGGCACGGACCTCCGCTTCGACGCCTTCGCCACCGACGGCACGCCCGTGGAGCCCCACCCCAACCTCCTCGTGAAGACGCTGCTGCTCGCGGGCTTCCCGGCCTCCCAGTCCTTCCGCGCCAGCGGAGGTCCCGTCACGCTCGGTGCGCTCGTGGAGGACCTGAAGCGCGACTTCCGCCGCGATGCCGCCCTCTCGCCCCACGGCGCCTGGACGCTCGATGCCCTCTCCCACGCCCTGCCTCCGGGCGCCACCTTCACCACCGGCGCGGGCGAAACGGTCCGCCTCGACGCGGTGATGGACGAGGCGCTCGCCCTGCTCGAACGTGAGCAGGCGGAGCTGCTGGCCGGAATGAAGGCCGGGCTGCCCCAGGTGCCCAAGCGCAAGCAGGGCATCTACGCGCACCCCTGTGGGGGACTGCACCTCTTCCAGGCCGTCGCCAGCCACGCGCGCCACCCCGCGGTGCGCAAGGCCTGGGGCTCCCGCCTCGACACCCAGGTGGACGTGCTCGTCTACCGGCTCGGCTCCGAGTCCCGCCAGTACGACGCCGCCCTCACCTCCGCTCCTCCCGCGTACCGCCTCCCCGTGCTCGTACAGATGGTGAAGTTCCACGGGCACTTCCTGGAGACGCTCGGCCGCTACCGCGAGGAGACGGGATGGAAACCCACGCCCGAGCAAGCCCGGGCGGTGGAGCAGGCCCTCGCGCTGCTCGATGGCGCGGTGCGTCGACTCGAGGCCTCGGGGGCCTTCCGCGACATGGAGTCCGTGAAGGCGGCGCAGTACCAGCTCTACCTGGACCTCATCGGCGACGCGTGCCACGCCGCCCACGGGCTGAGCTACTGGAGGAACCACCGGGGAGGTTGATACAAGCATCCATCATGTCCTCCCCCCTCCGCCTCCTGGCCGCGAGTCTCGCCCTGCTCGGGCTCACGCTCGCCGGCTGCAAGAAGGAGAGCTGCCTCGGCAACGATGAAAACTGCCGGGTCGTCAGCCCCTGCGAGAAACTGAGCTACTCCTGTGAGGCCGCCTCCGGCTCCATGCTCGAGGTGCGCACCCTCACGCCCACGGACAAGCGCGTGGGCAGCCATGATCCCGTCCCGGGCCCCGAGACCGTGCCCGGCGGCCTCAACGCCCTCGGCGCCCGCGGCGACATCCTGCTGGGCAATGACCGGGCGGTGGCCGTCATCGCCGGTCTCGGCAACACGAACCTGCTGGATCCCAACGGCGGCTCGCTGCTGGACCTGAGCGCTCGCGGCAAGGACAACGACGGCCTCAACCAGGTGCTCCAGGTGGTGGGCATCCTCCCCGGGGACGCCGCGCACTACACGTCGATGAAGATCATCGACGAGCGCCCCACCCGCGTGGCGGTGCAGTTCAACGGCACGCTCGACGGCAAGCCCGAGTTCCCCATCCACACGATCTACGAGATGCGCCCGTGCGAGCCTGGCATCCGCGTGCGCACCGAGGTCCTCAACACCGCCGTGGATCCGCAGCTGTGGGCCCTGGCGGACGGTTTCTACTGGAGCGGCCGCGAGGCCCTGCCCTTCACGCCCGCGGAGGGCTCGGGCTACCAGCACCCGTCCTTCAGCCTCCTCTCCATCGGGAACGCCTTCAAGAAGTTCCCCTACCTGACGGCCGCCATGGCCTCGGATCCGGCCTCCAGCTATGCCCACGTGGCCTGCGGCGAGGCGGACCTGCTCGAGGGCTTCCAGAGCGATCAGATCTCCTCCTCGGGCCTGGCGCGCACCGTGGTGCAGCCGCGTGACTACCTCGTCTTCGAGCGCTTCCTCGCCGTGTCCGAGCGCGGAGACGTGGCCGCCGCCGCGGACCTGGCGCTCGAGGCCCGGCAGAAGCTGCGCGGCGAGGAGTACGTGACGCTCAGTGGCGTGGTGACCCGGAACGGGGCGCCTGTCTCCACTTCGGGCCGCGAGGTCAGCGTCCTCGTCAGCGAGGGCGAGCTCACCACCACCCAGGCCAACCGCGTCCCGTGGACCCAGGTGACGCCCGACAAGGAGGGCCGCTTCCAGGCCCGCGTGCCCGCCGGCCGTGACTACGTGGTGGAGCTGCACGCCTTCGGCCGCAAGGTGGCCGACCGCCAGCTCGACAACGTGAACGCGGACACGGACCTGGGGACGCTCGCCGTGTCCTCCCATTCGCGCCTCACCGTGAACGTGGTGGATTGGGTCTCCAACGCGGGCCTCGACGCCGAGGTCTTCCTCGTTCCCGTGGACGACACCACCCTGAAGGGCACCGAGGGCTCCCTGCATGGCCGTTTCGGCACCTGCGCGCCGTGGCTCGGTCCTCCTCCGGGCCCCTCGCCCGCTTGCAACCGCTTCCTCGTCCGCAACGGCACCGCCACCGTGGACGTCCCCGCGGGCCGCTTCTACCTCTACGCCTTCAAGGGGCCCTTCTGGACCATCGACCGGAAGACCGTGAGCTTCGGTATCGAGCCCACCACCACCGTGGAGCTCGCCCTGTACAAGCTGGCGCTCCAGCCCCTCAACACCGTGGGCGCGGACCTGCACGTGCACGGCGCGGCCAGCTTCGACAGCTCCATCCCCGAGTACGACCGCGTGCTCTCCTTCTCCGCCACGGACCTGGACGTCATCGTCTCCACCGACCACGACGTCATCTACGACTACGCCCAGACGGTGCGCGAGTTGGGCCTGCAGAACAAGATGAGCGCCGTGGTGGGCCTGGAGACCACCGGCCACATCCTCTGGATGAAGCGCCCCGGCGCCTCCGTGCCCCTCGTGGTGGGCCACTACAACTTCTGGCCGCTCGAGTACGACCCGACGAAGCCGCGCAACGGCGCCCCGCCGGACGAGCTCGTCGAGCCCGGTGAGCTGTTCGACCGCGTGAAAGAGAGCGCCCCGCCCGCCCTGCGCGACCAGCTCCTGGTGCAGCTCAACCACCCCTGGTCCGACGCCGAGTTCGGCCGCGACCTGGGCTACCCGCGCGCGCTCGCGCTCGACACGACGAAGAACCTGCCCGCGAGCGATGACGGCACCAGCGCCGGCATGTACGTGCGCACGCCCAAGGGCGGCTTCGCCAACAACGGCCAGCACGCCCAGGAGGTGATGAACGGCACGCAGAACGACATGCTGCTGCCCTACCGCGCCTTCTGGTTCTACACGCTCAACCAGGGCCAGTTCGCCGCGGGCACCGCCAACAGCGACTCGCACAGCCTCACCGACAACACCGTGGGCGTGCCGCGCAACATCGTCTACACCAGCACCAGACCCGGCACCTCGTTCAACACCGCCGAGTTCAACAAGGCCCTCAAGGCCGGTGAGTCCTTCGGCACCAACGGTCCCGTCATCGAGGCCACCGTGGACACCGCGAGCGGTCCCCGCCGATTCGGCTTCACCCCGTTCGCCCCCGCGGCCGACGCGCAGCTCCGTCTCAGGGTCTCCGCCGCCCCCTGGGTGCCCGTGGAGGAGGTGCGCATCGTGGTCAACGGCAACGTCGTGAAGACGCTCAGCGGCACGGACCTCTTCCATCCAGAGGATCCGCTCGACCTCTTGAGCGTGGAGAGCAAGCTCATGCGCTACAACGGCAACCTCGCGCTCTCCGAGCTGCTCTCCGGCGTGAGCGGGGATGCGTGGGTGGTGGTGGAGGCCGGCGCCCGCCTGCCGCTCGCCGCCGACTTCGGTGGCCCCGATGGCAAGCCGGACGGCATCCCCGACACCGGCGACAACAACGGCGACGGCAAGGTGGATCGCGCCGACATCGCCGAGGGCTCCAGCTACGGCCCGCTGCGCACCCCGGCTCCGCCCACCAGCGAGGCCAGTTCGCAGTTCCACTTCTCGCAGGTGGTCACCGGCGGCTACCCCATGTCCTTCACCAACCCCTTCCTCCTCGACCGGAACGGCAACGGACGCTTCGATGCCCCCGGCGTGGCCGCCCAGTGAATCGAGGGCACACCGTGAACCCGTCCCGACTGCTCTCCGCGCTCGCCGTCCTGCTGCTGCTGCCCGCCACCGCTCGCGCCGAGGGCGGGTGTGAGCAGTGGCTCTCCCCCGCGCTGGCCGAGGGCCCCATCACCTTCGGCTTCCTGTCCGCCGATGTCGCCACCGGCCGCCGCGCCTGCCCCCGCACCGAGGTGGGCTTCGGCGTCCAGGGGGGCGCCATCATCGAGACGGAGAACTTCTACGGCTCCGTCACCGGGGCCGCCCTCCTCAGCGGCAGCTACGCCGTGCGCCCGGACCTGGAGGTCTTCGCCACGCTGGAGGCCACGCGCTTCCAGTTCGTCCAGAACGCCACCCTCACCGGCACCACCCTGCACCTGGGCCAGCTCACCGTGGGCGGCACCTGGGTGGCGCTGACTCGAGGCGCCTTCGTCCTCGCCCCGAGCGCGCGGCTGCAACTGCCCACGTCCTTCGCGAGCCCGAGGACCCGCACGCTGGGCGCCGAGGTGGGCGCCGCCCTGCTGTACCGGCCCACGAACCGCTTCGAGGTGCACGGCTACGTGGGCCTGGATGGAGACATGGGCCTGGGGGCGGGCCCCGCGCTGCCCCGCGCCGGCTTCCTGATGAACGTGGGTACCGAGTACGCGCTCTGCAGCGGCTTCGCCGCCGTGCTCGATGCCAACCTGCACTTCGGCCACCGGGCCGTGTTGGACTACGTGGCACCGGCGCTCGGGCTGCGCTTCCGCGCGGGCGAGCACTTTGGCGCGGAGCTGGGCGCCAGCCTGCCCCTGGTGGGGGCCGAGCGCGCACTCGCCATTGGCGGGCTGAAGGTCACATACCGGATGTAGTGTATCCCGTCCTGGACATGCCCCGCATGCATCCAGGACGATGATGCCCCGGGCGGACACACCCTCCAGGCGGGCGGCCCCCCGCCCGCACCCCAGCGGAATTCCCGGCTCGCATCTCGTGTCAGTGCGGCCAGATTCCTCATGCAGCCGACTTCCCGACTTCGCGCTCCGCTGGCCCGCTCGACGCTCCTCAAGATGGGGGTGCGCATCGCGGTCGTCATCACCCTGACGACCTTCTTCAGCTACCTCCACATCCTGCACACGCTGCGCACCGAGGCCCTCGCGCACCTGGAGCAGCACGTCACCGAGCGCGCCCAGAGCGAGCAGGGCATCTTCCTGCTGGCCGAGGACAACCTCGCCTTCATCAAGCGGGCCCTGGAGGAGCGCATCCGGGCCCTCGGCCCCGAGGACCTCGGCCCCCGCTTCGATCGGCTGTTCGTGCGAATGGCCGATGGCTCGGTTCGCAGCCGTCCCGAGGGATTCGATGGCACGAGGACGGTGGGCGTCTTCGTGCCCCGGGGCGTGAAGGTCGACGAGGACATGCGCCGCCGGCTGCTGGCCTCGTACGACGTGCTCACCTCCTACGGCCCCGCCTTCCACGTCCGCTTCTCGGATACCTTCGTCACGCTGCCCGAGGGGCCCATCGTCATCTACTGGCCCGAGCATCCCACCTGGATCCATGACACCACGCCCGACTTCATGGTCACCCAACAGGTGTACTTCTCCACCAGCCTGCCGGAGAACAACCCGGAGCGGCGGACGCTCTGGTCCGAGGTCTACACGGACGAGGTCAGCGGCAGGTCCATGTCCACGTCCACCACCCCGCTGGACCTCGACGGCCGGCATGCCGCGTCCATCAGCCAGGACGTGATGCTGGAGGAGTTGATGGACCACACCATCAACGATCACCTGCCCGGTGCGTACAACCTGCTCTTCCGCGATGACGGCACGCCCATCGTCCAACCCCCCACGCAGATGGAGGGCGAGCACCTGCGGCGCATCATCGAGAGCGTGAGGACCCGTCCGCCCGGGGTGTCCGTGTTGAAGCTGCCGGAGCACGACGAGTACCTCGCGGTGGCCCGGCTCCTGGGACCCGGCTGGAACCTCGTCACCGTGCTCCCCGAGCACGTGGTGTCCCAGCCCGCCCTCCTGGCCGCCCGCTACGTGTTGCTGCTCGGCATCCTGTCGCTCGTCCTGGAGCTGGCCATCATGGCCTGGGTCCTCCGGTGGCAGATCACCAGGCCCCTGCTCACCTTCACCCAGGCCACCGACCGCATCGCCTCCGGTGAATTCCAGGTGGAGCTGGACACCTCGCGCAATGACGAGCTGGGGCAGCTCGCCCACTCCTTCCAGTGCATGGTGGACGAGGTGCGGCGCCGCGAGAAGGCCCTGCGCGAGGCCAACGAGAGCCTGGAGCAGCGCGTCGAGGAGCGCACCCGCGAGCTCAAGGACGTACACCGGCAGCTGGTGCAGTCGGCCCGGCGCGCCGGCATGGCGGAGATCGCCACCAACGTGCTGCACAACGTGGGCAACGTGCTCAACAGCGTCTACACCGCCGCCCAGCTCGCCAGGGAGCGCATGACGAGCCTGCGCCTGGAGCACGTGAGCCGCGTGGCTGGCATGCTCCAGGAGCACCAGGACGACATCGGCGCCTTCCTCGCCCAGGACGAGCGCGGCAGGAACGTCCTGCCCTTCCTGGGCAAGCTGGGCCAGAACCTGCTCGAGGAGCGCAAGGAGATCGCCACGCTGCTGGATGACGTGGGCCGCTACACCGAGCACATCGGCGACATCGTGAAGGTGCAGCAGAACTACGCCCGCACGCCCCGGGTGCAGGAGCCCGTCCACCTGGAAGCGCTGGTGGAGGACGCCCTGCGCATCAACGCCGCCGGGCTCACCCGCCACCAGGTGAAGGTGGTGCGGCAGCTCGAGGCCCTGCCCCCGGTGCTCACCGACAAGCACAAGGCGATGATGATCCTCGTCAACCTCGTCAGCAACGCCAAGTACGCCATGGACGGCGTGCCCCCCGTCGAGCGGATCCTCACCGTGAAGATGGAGCGCACCCCCACCGGGCTGGTGCGCATCCAGGTCCACGACAACGGAATGGGCATCGCGCCGGAGATGCTCACCCGCATCTTCCAGTACGGCTTCACCACCCGCGAGGAGGGGCATGGCTTCGGCCTGCACTCCAGCGCCCTGGCGGCCCAGGAGCTGGGCGGCTCGCTCACCGTGCACAGCGAGGGACCCGGACAGGGGGCCACCTTCACGCTGGAGCTGCCCTACGCCTCGGCTCAACAGAGCGCCTGAGGGGACTCGCTCCTCCCCCTCCGCTTTCGTGGTGCAAGACTTCGAGAAAAATCTTACAGTGCCACTATCTGTGGGGGACAGAACATTCCATCGACTTCCGGCAAACCGTCCCTTGAACCCGGCTCTCGACGGGTGGTGGCCGAAAGGCTTCTGCCCATGTCCCTCTATTGGCCCACAGGAGCGAGCATGAGCAATCCCACGGACAAGCGGCGGATCCTCGTCATCGATGACTCCGAGGCCATCCACACCGACTTCCGCCGCATCCTCAACCCCGAGCAGCGCCGCGGCCGGGACGATCTGGATCTGCTGGAAGAGGCCCTCTTCGGCCCGACGCCGTCCCGAACCCATGACGTGGAGCCGGAGTTCGAGGTGGACTCGGCCTTCCAGGGGCAAGAAGGGCTGAGCAAGGTGCGCGAGGCCCTGGAGGCGGGCCGCCCCTACACGCTGGTGTTCCTCGACTACCGCATGCCCCCGGGATGGAACGGCGCGGAGACGCTCCGGCGGCTGCGCGCGGTGGCGCCCACGCTGAACGTGGTGCTCTGCTCGGCCTACTCGGACTACTCGTGGACGGAGATCTTCCAGGAGTTCGGCGAGCAGCACACGCTGAGGGAGCTGCGCAAGCCCTTCAACGGCCAGGAGGTGCGCCAGCTCGCGCTCACCCTCACCGCGCCGAAGGAGAGCGCCTCGAAATCCGGGTGAACCCGGTGGCCCCCGCGAACCCCAGGGGCCCTCCTGACGAGCCCCAGGCTCCGCGTCATGAGGAATTCCCGTGACGGCTCCGGTGTCCATTCCGTCACACAGCCCCTGATATCCGGCAGGCCACTCCGCAGTCCTTTTCTGGTCCCATGAGCGCGTGCGCGAACAAGAAGCGGGTCCTCGTCATCGACGACTCCGAGGCCATCCACACCGACTTCCGGAGGATCCTCAACCCCGAGCAACGCCGCGACCAGGATGATCTGGATCTACTGGAAGCGGCCCTGTTCGGCCCGGCGTCCGTGCCCGCCCCGGCCCTCGTGGATCCGGAGTTCGAGGTGGACTCGGCCTTCCAGGGACAGGAAGGCGTGGCGAAGATCCGCGAGGCCCTGATGTCGGGCCGGCCCTACGAGCTGGTGTTCCTCGACTACCGCATGCCACCCGGCTGGAATGGGGCCGAGACGCTCCGGCGGCTGCGCGCCGTGGCGCCCGCGCTGCGCGTGGTGCTCTGCTCGGCCTACTCCGACTACTCGTGGGGGGAGCTGCTCCAGGAGTTCAGCGATCTCCAACTGCTGAAGGAGCTGAGGAAGCCCTTCAACGGACAGGAGGTGCGCCAGCTCGTGCTCACCCTCACCACGCCTCAGGACGGCTCCTGCGCGCCCCCCAGCCAGTAGCGCTGGCGCTGGAAGGGATAGGTGGGTAGCGCCACCCGGCGCCGCGCGTACGGCGCATCGAAGGCGGCCCAGTCCACCTCCACGCCCTTCACGTACAGCTCGCCGAGCGTCTTCAACAGCCGCGGCCACTCCGCTTCCGCCGGGTGCAGGAGGAGGGCTTCCGTGCCCTCCAGCGAGCCCGCGTCCGTCCGCTCCCGCGGCACCTGGCCCACCGCCCGCCGCAGCCCCTCCTCCAGGCCGAGCACTCCCGCGTCCACCGCCGCCACGTCCTCGCCCACGCCCTGCCCCACGGACCTCCGCGGCACCACGCCCCACGCGCGCCACAGCCGCGCCAGGGCCCACTCCAGCGCGAACACCGCGGCCCCGCCGTAGGATGCCTCCTTCAGGAGCGCGGACTCCGGGCCGAACAGCACCCGCACCAGCGGCTTCTCCAGCACGCCCTTCAGGGCCGCCGCGCACTGCTCCAGCGCCTCGCGGAAGACGGGCTGTGTCTCGTACAGCTCCCGGCCCATGCCGCCAGGCCACGTGCCCTCCGCGCCAAAGACGAACGCCACCTTCGGCGCCACCGTGACCGGGCCCCGTGCCTCCGCCACCAGGAGCCGCTCCCGCACCTGAGCGGCGTCACGGCCCACCACCGCCAACCGGTGCTCGAAGTGCGCGCGGCCCGCCGCCGCCGTGAAGCACACGTCTCCCAGCGGCTCACGGCCCTCCGCGAGTGCCCGGGCGTAACGGCCCGCCTGCGCTCGCAGCGACTCCTCGCTCCGCGCCGACAGCACCAGCACGTGCTCCGGCCGCTCCACCTCCCGCTTCACCTCCGGCCTCGCCGGTGCCTCCTCCAACACCACGTGCGCCAGCGTCCCCGTCCTCCCGTAGGACGTCACCCCCGCGATGCGCTGGCCCCGCGCCGGCTCCCACTCCGTCAGTTCCACCGGCACCTTCACGCCCATGGACTTCCAGTCGATGTGCGGGTTGGGGTTCTTCAAGTGCAGGTGTGCCGGGAGCTGCCGGTGCCGCATCGCCAGCACCACCTTCATCATCCCCACCACCCCCGAGGCCGCCTCCGGATAGCCCAGGTTCGTCTTCACCGAGCCCATCCACAGCGGCTCCCCGCCCTGGCGCCCCTCCTTCAGCACCGACCACGCCGCCTCCGCTTCGATGGAATCTCCCATCGCCGTCCCCGTGCCGTGCGCCTCCAGGTAGCTCACCTCGGCGGGCTGGACTCCCGCGCTCCCGAGCGCCTGACGGATGACGGACTGCTGCGCCACGCCATTGGGCACCGTGAACGAGCTGCTCGGGCCGTCATGCCCCACCGCCGAGCCCCGGATGACCGCGAGGATGTTGGCGCCCCTCGCCTTCGCGTCCGACAACCGCTCCAGCACCAGCACCCCACAGGCCTCGGCCCGGCTGTACCCGTCCGCGGAGGCATCGAACGTCTTGCACCGCCCGTCCGGCGCCAGCGCCCCACTGCTCGACAGGTAGACGCTCGCCTCCGGTGACAGGATGAGGTTCACCCCCGCCGCCAGCGCCATCGTGCACTCGCCATTGCGCAGGCTCTGGCAGGCCAGGTGCACCCCCACCAGCGACGACGCGCACGCCGTGTCCACCACCAGGCTCGGCCCCTGGAAGCCGAACAGGTACGACAGCCTCCCGGAGATGGCGCAGTTGGCCTTCGCGCCGATGAAGTACGGATCGATCGCCGCCAGTCCTCCCTGGTCCAGCGCGAGCTGCCCGTAGTCGTTGTTCATCACCCCCACGAACACGCCCACCCGATCCCTCCGGGTGCGCTCCACCGCGTGCCCGGCCCTCTCCAGCGCCTCCCAGGCCACCTCCAGCACCAGCCGCTGCTGCGGATCCATGCGCTCCGCTTCCCGCTGGGAGATGCCGAAGAACCGCGCGTCGAACCGGTCCACGTCCCTCAGGAAGCCCCCGCGCTTCGTGCGGATCTTCCCCTTCGCCTGGGGATCCGGATCGTACAGGGCCTCGGCGTCCCAGCGGCCCGATGGGAGCTCGCTGGTGGCGTCCACCCCCTTCACCATCAGCTCCCAGAGTTCCTCCGGGGCCTCCACGCCTCCTGGCAGCCGGCACGCCATGCCGACGATGGCGATGGGCTCACGGCGCGCGGCCTCGGCCTGCTCCAGCCGGGCCTCCAGCTTGCGGATCTTCACCAACTGCTGCTGCAACAGCTGGCGGTAGTTGATCTCCTCGGACATGTCCGCCCCCTCACGAATCCTTGGCGAGATCCTCGGCCACCAGCCGCGCCAGCTCGGCGTCGGACAGCGCGTCGAGTGACTCCTCGAGTTGCCCCTTGGGCTCGGGCCGCGGCTCCTGGACCTCGAGCTTCAGTACGTTCTCCAGCAGGTGCCGCACCAGGAAGTCGATGGTGGGATGATCCAACGCCACCGTCGCGGGCACGGACACGCCGAGCCCCTTCTGCAACACGTTGCGCAGCTCGATGGCCATCAGCGAGTCCATGCCCATCTCGGCGAAGCCCTGGCGCCAGTCGAGCTGCCCGGGCTCCAGGCGGAGGATGCGAGCGACCTCCTCCTGGAGGCTGCTCTCCAGCACCTGGGAACGCTCGTGGGGCAGTGCCGCCGTGAGCCGCTCCGCGAGCGGATGGCGCGGCTGCGAGGCGGCCACGGCCGCGTTCGGCCCGGCGGTGGGGCGAGCGGGAGCCATGGCCTCGTAGAAGGACGAGCGCCCCCTGGCCCCGAGCACCTCCAGGTACACCGGCCACTGCACGGACATGAGGGCCAACTGGGGCCGGCCACTCGCGAGCGCCTCGCCGAACAGCGCCAGGGCCTGCTTCGTCGCGAGCGCACGGATGCCCCGGCGTTCGAGCGCGCGCGCCAACGTTCCATCCGGCGCGCCCACCATGCCCGTCTCCGCCCACGGGCCCCAGTCGAGCGACTGCGCCACCAGCCCGCGAGCACGCCGCTCATGGGCGAGCGCGTCCAGGAAGGTGTTCGCCGCCGCGTAGTTGGCCTGGCCCCGCGAACCGAGCATCGCGGAGGCCGACGAGAAGAGGACGAAGAAGTCCAGCGGCCGGCCCTCGGTGAGCCGGTGCAGGTTCCACGCTCCCGCCACCTTGGGCGCCATCACGCGCTCGAAGCGCTCGAGGTCCTGCTGCGCGAGCGCCCCGTCATCCAGCACGCCCGCCGAGTGGATGATACCGCGCAGGGGCGGCGAGTCCGCGTCGAGGCGCTGGAGCAGCCGCGCCACCTCCGCCTCGTTGGAGACGTCCACGGAGGCCACGGTGACGTGGGCTCCCGCCTGCTCGAGCGCACGCACCGCCTCGGAGGCCGCGGCCGAGGGCGCACGGCGTCCCACGAGCGCCAGGTG
This sequence comes from Archangium violaceum Cb vi76, assembly GCF_000733295.1. Lineage (GTDB taxonomy): Bacteria > Myxococcota > Myxococcia > Myxococcales > Myxococcaceae > Archangium > Archangium violaceum. Next base: position 106,543 of record NZ_JPMI01000045.1, read on the forward strand.
ACGTGCCCCTTGCTCCACCATCCACCGGGCCACCTCCAGGCCCAACCCACCGAGGCCTCCCGTGACGAGGTAGGTGGCATCCGCCCGGAACGGGATGGAGCCAGCACGCGAGCCCGTGTCCTTGCGCAACACCGGGTGCAGGCGCACACCGCCACGGAAGGCCACCTCCCGCTCGGATGCATGACCGCCACCGCCCAGCTCGGCGTACAGGAGCCGGACGCTGCCCTCGAGATCCTCGGGGTCCAGGTCCACGCGGGTGCAGCGCAGCTCCGGGACCTCCAGGTCGATCACCCGGCCAAAGCCCCACAGCGGCGCCTGCGCGAGCGCGACGCCCGCCCGGGTGTCCTTCACCGCCTGGGCGCCCCGGGTGACGATCCACACGGGAGGCGCATCGTCGCGGCCCGCCAGCCCCTTCATGAGGTGCAGGGCCCCACCGCTCACTTCCAACGCGGCCCGCTGCACCGACTCCGCCGAGGCGTCGTCTTCGGTCCGCTGGTCCATGCCCCACAGGTACACCACGCCCGCGCAGCGGGCTGGCACGAGCGTCTCGATGGACACACGCGCGAAGCCCTCGGGACGCACGCGGAGCACGGGCGCGCCCTGCTCCTCCAGCATGCGCCCGAGCCGCTCGCCCACGCCCTGCGCATCCATCAGCAGCACCCAGGGCCGCTTGTCCGCCAGGGTCGCCGGGACGGGCTGGACCTCGGACGCGGGCTTCCAGGAGACCTCGTAGCGCGCCTCCTCCCGCCGCGCGTGCGTGCCGAGCCGCACCGCCTCGCGATTCGCCATCCGGGCCCGGAAGCCGACGACCTCCGCCACCAGCCCCTGCTCGTCGAGGATGCGCAGATCGCCCCCGAGGAGCTCTCCCACTGTGGGCTGCCCACCGCCCTCGATACGCGCATGGCACCACACCGTGCCCCGCGGCCTGCGGTAGACGGTGAAGCGCGAGACGCTGAAGGGAATGAGCATCGCGTCCGGGTGCCATGCCTGGGAATCCAGCGTCCAGCTCGTGAGCACCTGGAAACACGAGTCCACGAAGCCCGGGTAGAGCGGGTAGTCCTCCAGCCTGTCCGGCAGCGGAGGCAGCCGCATCTCTCCGAGGAGCTCATTCCCCACCCGGGCCACCGCGCGGATCCACTGGTAGCCCGAGCCCAGCGTGTAGCCCTTCTCCCGCATGCCCCGGTAGAGGTCTTCTCCCTGCACGCGCGCCTGGATGCGTGACAGCAGTTCCTCACGCGAGGTCCACGGCGCCGGCTGCTCCTCCCGGCCCACGCGCACCCCGCCGCTGGCGTGCAGTACCCACGTCTCCGCGCCGGTGTCGTCGCCCAGCGACTTCACCTCGAAGGCGTGGCCCCGCTCCTGGGGAGAGAGGATGACCTGGAGCGTGCGCTCCTCGTTCTCCGCGAGCACCAGCGCCTGCGGGAAGGCCACGTTCTCCAGGGTGCACGCGGGCGTGCCCCAGGTGTCCTCGATGACCGACAGGAGCAGCGACACGTGCGAGGACCCCGCCGCCACGATCGTCCCGCCGAGGCGATGGTCATCGAGATGCCCCGGACGCGAGGGCCCATAGGTCGTCTCGTACACGATCGCGTCGAGCGCCGGAGAGCGCAGCCGGCGGCCGAAGTGCGGGAGGTTCTCCGTCTCGTGCCGGGGCGCGAGGACCGCGCGAGGCGCCGTGCTCCGCCACCAGTAGCGCTGGCGCTGGAAGGGATAGGTGGGCAACGTCACGCGGCGCCGCTCGTAGGGCGCGTCGAAGGCCGCCCAGTCCACCGCCACACCCTTCACGTACAGCGCGCCGAGCGTCTTCAACAGCCGTGGCCACTCCGCTTCTCCCGGATGCAGGGGGAGGGACTCCAGGCCCTCGGTCAAGCCCGTCTCCGCGTGCAACCACGGCACCTTGCCCACCGCCATCCGCAGCCCTTCCTCCAGGCCGAGGACACCGGACTCCACCGCCGCCACGTACTCGCCCACGCCCCGCGCCACCATTGCCTGTGGCACCACGCCCCACGCCCTCCACATGCGCGCCAGGGCCCACTCCACCGCGAACACCGCGGCCCGGCCGTACGGTTCCTCCTTCAGCAGCGCGGAGTCCGCGCCGTACAGCACCTCCACCAGCGGCTTCTCCAGTACACCCTTCAGCGCCTCCGCGCAGTGCTCCAGCGCCTCGCGGAAGACGGGCTGCGTCTCGAACAGCTCCCGTCCCATGGCCGTGGATGGCTCGGCTTCACCGCCGAAGACGAAGGCCACCTTGGGCGCGGGGCTCACCGCACGCCCCGGCACCACACCCTCCACCTCGCGGCCCTGCTCCACCGCCGACAGCAACTCGCTCATCCGCTGGCCGCTGCCTCCCACCACCGCCAGCCGGTGCTCGAAGTGCGCGCGGCCCACCGCCGCCGTGAAGCACACGTCTCCCAGCTCCGTGCCGCCCTCGGCCAGTGCCTGGGCGTAGCGGCCCGCCTGGGCGCGCAGGGCCTCCGCGCTCCGCGCCGACAGCACCAGCACGTGCTCCGGCCGTTCCACCTCGCGCGTCCGCACGGGCCTCGGCGGCGCCTCCTCCAGCACCACGTGGGCGTTCGTCCCGCTGAAACCGAAGGAGCTCACCCCCGCGATGCGCCGGCCCTGCGTCGGCTCCCACGCCGTCAGCTCCACCGGCACCTTCACGCCCATGGACTTCCAGTCGATGTGCGGGTTCGGCTTCTTCAGGTGCAGGTGTGCCGGGAGCTGCCGGTGCCGCATCGCCAGCACCACCTTCATGAGGCCCGCCACGCCCGCCGCGGACTCCAGGTGGCCCAGGTTCGTCTTCACCGAGCCCATCCAAAGAGACTCGCCACCCTGGCGGCCTTCCTTCAGCACCGACCACGCCGCCTCCGCCTCGATGGGATCTCCCAGCGACGTGCCCGTGCCGTGCGCCTCCAGGTAGCTCACCTCCGAGGGCTTCACCCCCGCGCTCCCGAGTGCCTGGCGGATGACGGCCTGCTGCGCCAGCCCGTTCGGCACCGTGAGGCCGCTGCTCGCGCCGTCCTGGTTCACCGCCGTGCCGCGGATGACCGCGAGGATGTCGTCCCCTCGCGCCTGTGCCTCCGACAGCCGCTTGAGCACCAGCACGCCCGCGCCCTCGGCCCGCGCGAAACCGTTCGCCGAGGCGTCGAACGTCTTGCACCGGCCATCCGCCGCGAGCATCCGCGCCTTGCACACCGCCATCATCGGCTCGGGCGAGAGGATGAGGTTCACCCCCGCCGCCAGCGCCATCGTGGACTCGCCGTTACGCAGGCTCTGGCAGGCCAGGTGCAGCGCCGTCAGCGAGGACGAGCACGCCGTATCCACCGCCATGCACGGGCCTTGGAGGCCGAGCGTGTACGACAGGCGCCCGGCTACCACGTTCAGCGAGTTGCCCGAGGCGAACCACGCATCCACGTCCTCCGGCGCTCCCTGGAGGACGACGCGCGAGTAGTCCGCCGTGGTGATGCCCACGAAGACGCCCGTGCGCGTGTTGCGCAGCGCGCTCGCGTCCTGGCCGGCCCGCTCCAGCGCCTCCCAGGCCACCTCCAGCACCAGCCGCTGCTGCGGATCCATGCTCTCCGCCTCGCGCGGGGAGATGCCGAAGAACTGTGGCTCGAAGCGGTCCACCTCGCGCAGGAAGCCGCCGGAGCGCACGTACATCTTCCCCGGCGCCTCCGGATCCGCGTCGTACCAGGCGTCCACGTCCCAGCGGTCCGCCGGAATCTCCGAGATGGCGTCCGTGCCCTCGCGCAGCAGCCGCCAGAAGGCCTCCGGCGTGTCCGCTCCGCCCGGCAGCCGGCACGCCATGCCGACGATGGCGATGGGCTCGTCCGAAGCCGTGGGGGTATGGACCTCGGATGCGGCGGCACGGGGCGCCTCCGACTCGAGCTGCGAGGAGAGATGCTCCGTGAGCGCCTTCACGGTCGGGAAGTTGAACGCCAGGGTCGCCGGCAGCGGGAGGGCCAGCGCCTTCTGCAGCCGCTCCTTCACCTCCACCGCCATGATGGAGTCCAGCCCCAGCTCGTTGAAGCCGCGCTCGTCATCCACGGACTGGCCGGGTGCCAGGCCGAGGATGCGCGACACGGACTCCTGAACCAACTTGCGCAACGCCTCGCGCCGGGCGGTGGCGGTGGGGGCCTCTCGCCAGGGGGCCGGGACGGTGCTCTTCGCCGCCGGGAGTTCCCTGGGCCAGGCGGCCATCCCGGTGCGGAGCCGGGACAGCATGGGCCGGGGACCCCGGGCCTCGAAGATGGGCAGGAAGCGCTCCCAGCGGATGGTGGCCACCATCGCCTGCGGCACGCGCGAGCCCACGAGCCGCTCCATCCAGCCCAGCGCCGCCTGCCGATCCAGCACCTCCACGCCCATGTTCATCAGCCAGCGGCCCTGTTCCTCGGAGGCGGCGCCACGGCCGCTCCAGAGGCCCCAGTTGATGCTGGTGGCCGCGAGCCCCAGCGCGTGCCGGTGCGCCGCGAGCCCGTCCAGGAAGCTGTTGGCCGCGGAGTAGTGCCCCACGCCCGACGAGCCCCACACCGACGAGATGGACGAGAAGAGGATGAAGAAGTCCAGCGGCTCGTCCCGCGTCAGCGTGTGCAGGTTCCAGGCACCGGCCACCTTCGGGGCCAGCACGCGCTCGAGCGTGTCCGCGTCCAGGTCCCGCACCCGCGACGTCGAGGACACCACCGCCGCGTGGACGACACCGCGCAGCGGGGGCATGGACGCTCGCACCCGCTCCAGCAGGGCCGCCATGTCGTCACGGAGCGCCACGTCCGCCTGGGCCAGCAGCACCTTCGCGCCCGCGGCCTCCAGCTCACGCACGCCCGTGATGCGCTCGGCCAGCTCGCCCCCCTGGGCCAGGGCCGCGTCCCACTGTGAGCGCTCGGGCATCGCCCTGCGCGCGGTGAGCACGAGATGCCGGGCCCCCCGGCGCACCAGCCAGCGCGCCACCTCGAGTCCCAGCGCCCCCTGCCCTCCCGCGATGAGGTACGTGGCCTCCGCCTGGACGGGAACGGGCTTCGACTCCGGAGCCTCGCGCTCCACCAGCCGCGCCACGTACCGCTGGCCGCCCCGCAACACCACCTGGTCCTCGTCCCCGGCCGAGCGCAGCTCTTCCCAGAGTGGCCGTGCGCCGTCCTCGGGGCCCAGGTCGATCAACCCGCCCCAGCGGCCCGGGCTCTCCAGCGCCACGCTCCGCCCGAGTCCCCACAACGTCGACTGCGCGGGCTCCACCTTCTCCACGCCCGAGCCCACCGCCTGGGCGCTCCGGGTCACCACCCACAGCCGGCCACCGGGCTCCGGTGCGCCCTCCACGACGCGCAGCACGGAGGCCACGCTGGCGCAGGACTCGCGGATGCCCGAGCCCTCCACGTTCGTCACGTCCAGGGCACCCAGGTACACCACACCCGCACAGGGCGAGCTCGCGGAGAAACGTTCGCGCCACACCCGCTCCAGCGCCGTGACATCACCCGCGTCCACCTTCACGCAGGCACCACCCTGGGCCTCGATGCTCGCAGCGAGCTGTTCGCCCACTCCGCCGCGATCACACAACAGCAGCCAGGTGCCACTCACCGGTGCGGGAGCGGACGCCGGACGCTGCGCGGGCTGCCACTCCAGCGCGTACAGGTCACCCCGCGTGCCGTCCGGTGCTTCCGTGGCGGAGTCCTGGCCCGGCGCGGCCTGTGCGGACTTCCCGGCGGAGGACGACTCCGGAATGGCCCAGTACCGCTGGCGCTGCCAGGGGTAGCGCGGCAGCACCAGCTTGCGGCGCGCGGGCTCGGGGTCCACCTTGCTCCAGTCCACCTGCTGGCCCCGGACGAACAAGCGGCCCAGGACGCCCAGCACCTGCTCCACGTCGTCCTTGCCCTTGCGCAACGAGGGGAGCCACTCGGGCCCGTCCCCCAGGCACGCCTTGCCGAGCCCCAGCAACGTGGTGTGCGGGCCGATCTCCACATAGGTGTCGATGCCCAGGCCGCGCAGCGACTCCATGCCCTCGTGGAAGCGCACGGCCTCGCGGGCATGACGGCGCCAGTAGCCGGGAGCCCCCAGTTCGATGGGGCCCACCGGCCGGCCGGTGACGTTGGAGATGAGGGGCAACTTCCCGGGAGACCGGGCCATCCGCGACGCCCTCGCCTCCAGCGCCTCGAGCATCGGCTCCACCAGCGGCGAGTGGAAGGCATGCGAGACGTTGAGCTTGCGCGTCGCGATGCCCTGGGCCTCCAGTGCGGAGGTGACGCGCTCCACGGCCTCGGCCGCACCGGACAGGGAGAGCTGGCCCGGCCCGTTGTACGCGGCGATGGACACGCGGTCCTGGTACGGCGCGAGCAGCGGCGCCACCTGGGCCTCGGTGGCGAACACCATGCTCATGACGCCGCCCGGAGGCAGTGCCTGCATGAGCCGGCCACGCTCGGCGATGAGGTCCAGCGCGTCCTCCAGGGAGAGGATGCCGGCCACGCACGCGGCGGCGAACTCCCCCACGCTGTGTCCCATCACCGCGTCCGGCACCACGCCCCACGAGCGCCACAGTTCCGACAGCGCGTACTGCAGGGCGAACATCGCCGGCTGGCTGTAGCCCGTCTGGTCGATGGGCGACGGGGCACCGTCCCTCGGGTACAGCACGGACAGCAGGTCCATCCTCGGCTCGAGCCGCGCGGCGCACCGGTCCAGCGCGTCGCGGAAGACGTCCGAGGTGTCGTAGAGCTTCCTGCCCATGCCGGCGAACTGGGCGCCCTGGCCGGTGAAGAGGAAGGCCACCCTGGGCGGTTGGTTCCCCGCCTTGCCCTGGGCCACCTGCTCCGGCTTCGTGCCCGAGGCGAAGGCGGACAGGCTCGCGGCCAGCGCCTGCGTGGAGCCGCCCACCACGGCCAGCCGGTGCGGCATGCACGCGCGGGTGGTGTTGAGGGTGAAGCACACGTCCGCCGCGTCCAGTTCCGGGTGGGCGGTGAGGTGCTCGGCCTGACGGCGCGCCAGGGCCGCCAGCGCCTCCTCCCCACGAGCCGAGAGCGTCAGCAGGTGCGTGGGACGTGGAGCGGGCGCCCGCGCGGGAGGGGCCGAAGGAGGCGCCTCTTCCAGGATGATGTGCGCGTTGGTGCCGCTCATGCCGAACGCGCTCACGCCGGCCAGCCGGGGCACCGCCGAGCGCTTCCACGGCTGGAGCTCGGTGGGGACGTAGAAGGGAGTGCCCTCCAGCCGGATGCGCGGGTTGAGCCGGCTGTAGTTGAGGTGCTTGGGGATGGCCTCGTGCTGGAGCGCCAGCACCGTCTTCATGAGGCCGGCGATGCCCGCGGCGGCCTCCAGGTGGCCCATGTTCGTCTTCACCGAGCCGAGCGCGCACCGCGAGCCATCCGGCCTCGGCCTGCCCAGCACGTCCACGAGCGCCTCGACCTCGATCGGGTCTCCGAGCGGAGTGCCAGTGCCATGCGCCTCGATGTAACCGAGGGCGGAGGGGTCCACCTTCGCGCTGGCGAGCGCCTGCCGCAGCAGGGCCTGCTGGGCGAGCATGTTGGGCGCGGTGAGTCCCTGCGAGCGCCCATCCTGGTTGACGGCCGAACCACGGATGACGGCGAGGAGGGTGTCGCCCTGGGCCTGCGCATCCGACAGGCGCTTGAGCACGACGAGGCCGCAGCCCTCACCGCGCACGAAGCCATTGGCGCGGGCGTCGAAGGCACTGCACCGGCCGTTGGGAGAGAGCGCCTGCATGCGCAGGAGCGTCTCCGTGACGGACGGGTCCAACACGAGGTTCACACCGCCCGCGAGCGCCACGGAGCACTCGCCCGCGCGCAGGCTCTGGCAGGCCAGGTGGATGGCCACCAGCGAGGACGAGCACGCCGTGTCCACCGCGAGGCTCGGCCCCTGCAACCCGAGCGTGTACGAGACGCGCCCGGGCGGGAAGCAGTGGCCGTTGCCGGTGCCGTAGTAGGCGTCGATGCGCTCGGGCTCGGTGGGCAGCAGCCGGTAGTAGTCGTCCCCGGTGAGTCCCACGAAGACGCCCGTGGCGGACTGCGCCAGCCGCTCGGGGTCCTGCCCCGCGTGCTCCAGCGCCTCCCAGGCCACCTCCAGCAGCAGGCGCTGGCGAGGGTCCATGCTGGAGGCCTCGCGCGGGGAGATGCCGAAGAAGTCCGCGTCGAAGCCGCTCACGTCCTCGAGGTACCCGGCCCAGCGCGGCGCGCTCGCGTCCGAGCCCACGCGGCGAGAAGCGGGCTCGCGGCGGACGGCATCCCTCCCGGCCGACAGCAGCTCCCAGTACGCCTCCGGCGTGTCCGCTCCGCCGGGGAAGCGGCACCCCATTCCGATGATGGCGATGGGTTCGGTGCGGGCCCGCTCGAGCGAGTCGATACGGGCCTGCATCTTCTGCATGGCCATCACCGCACGAGCCAGGCGCTGCTTGAGCTCGTCCTTCACGTCCTCACTCACTGCGTGTCCTCCCAGCCCGCCAGCACGTCATCCACCATCTCGAGCAACTTCCCTTCCGACAGCTCCGCGAGCTGGTGGGCCTCTGGCTCCGCCTGGGCGGAGGGCCGGTTCATGAGGAGCGGCTGCTCCGCCGGGGTGGCGGGAGCCGGTGCATCGGCCTGTTTGGCGGTGAGCCCCAGTTGATCCAGCAGGTACACCGCCAGCGTCGCCAGGGTGGAGTGCGCCCACAGCAGCGTCACCGACAGCTTCAGCTCCAGCGTGGCCTCGATGCGGTTGCGCAGCTCCAGGCTCATCAGCGAGTCGAGCCCCAGGCCACGGAACGGCTCGTGCCGTCCCACGCGCGACGGATCGATGCGCAGCACCTGGGCGAGCCGCTCGCGCAGGTAGGCCTCCATCTTGCCCGTCCGCTCGCTCGCGTTGGCCCGCCGCAGCTCCAGCAACAGGGCGGAGCGGCCGCGCTGGCCGTCTCCATGGCGTTCCGCGGCCAGCTCCTCCCAGATGCGCAGCGACGCCGCGCTCGGGAAGAACTCCAGCCACTGGCGCACGTCGAGCGCCACCGCGCCCACGTGCACCGCGCCCTCCTGCATCAGGCGCTCGAGCATCATCGCGCCCTGGCGCGGGGTGAAGCTGGCCATGCCCTGGTGCGCCAGCCGCTCGCCACGGTTGGCGTGCGCCGCGGCCAGCCCCACCTCGGAGAAGGGGCCCCAGTTCACGCTCAGCGCCGGCAGGCCCCGCTGGCGCCGGTAGTGGGCCAGCGCATCCATGGCCGCGTTGGCCGCCGCGTAGTTGCCCTGGCCCGGCAGTCCCAGCAGCGCGGACATGGACGAGTAGAGGACGAAGAAGTCCAGCGACTCGTCGCGGGTGAGCATGTGCAGGTTCCACGCGCCCTGGATCTTCGGGGCCATGACGGTGCGGAAGCGCGCCGGCTCCTGCTGCTCCAGGGTGCCGTCATCGAGCACGCCCGCGCAGTGCAGCACGCCCCGCAACCGGGGCATGTCCCCCCGCGTGCGGGCCACCACCTCGGCCAGGCGCCGGGCGTCCGCCACGTCCGCCCGTGCCACCTCGACCCGTGCGCCCTGGGCCCGCAGCGTCTCCAGGTGCTTCTGGACGTCCTCGGAGGGAGTGCTCCGGCCCGTGAGCAGCAGGTGCCGCGCGCCATGCTCCACCAGCCAGCGGGCCGCCTCCAGGCCCAGGCCGCCGAGGCCACCGGTGATGAGGTACGTCGCGTCCTCTCGTACCCGGAAGCCCGCGCGCGGCGGCACCACGCGCAGGTGCGGATCGTCCATGGTGACGACGAGCTTGCCCACGTGCTGGCCCTGCGCCATCTCGCGGAAGGCCTCGGAGGCCAGCGACACGGGGAAGGCCCGGTGCGTCACGGGCTTCAGCGTGCCCGCGGCCATCTGCTCCACCACCTCGTGCAGCAGCCGCGAGCACAGCGCCGGGCGCTGCTCCCGCAGGCCCACCAGATCGATGGCCGCGTAGATGAGGCGGCGGCTGAACTGCGACAGATCCAACGCGCGTCCGGCGTGGATGTCGCGGTTGCCCACCTCCAGGAAACGGCCGTCCGGCGCCAGCACCTCCATGCTCCGGGTGATGGCGTCACCCGAGAGGGAGTTGAGCACCGCGTCCACGCCCTCGCCATTCGTGAGGCGCATCACCTCGTCGGCGAAGGCCAGCGTGCGCGAGTCCATCACGTGCTGGATGCCCAGCGAGCGCAGCAGCTCGCGCTTCTCCGGCGTGCCCGCGGTGGCGAACACCTCCACGCCCAGGGACTGGGCGATCTGCACCGCCGCCAGGCCGAGTCCGCCCGCGGCCGAGTGGATGAGGACACGCTCGCCCTTCTGCAGCCGGGCCAGGTGGTGCAGCGCGTACCAGGCCGTCATGAAGACACTGGGGATGGAGCTGGCCTCCGCGGCGCTCATGCCCGAGGGACGGCGCACGGCGAAGCGCGCATCCGTGACGACGTGCGAGGCCATGGCCGAGGGCGTGAAGGCCACCACCTCGTCACCGGCCTCGAGGTTCGTCACGCCCTTGCCCACCGCCACCACGCGGCCGGCGCAGTCGAGCCCCAGCGGCAGGCCCTCCAGCGGCACGCCGGGAGCCCCGCCCTTGCCCTTCATGACGTAGAGGCCCATGGTCTTCATCACGTCGATGAAGTTGAGGGCCGAGGCCTCGACGGCGATCTCCACCTCGCCCGGGCCGGGCTCGCGCCGCTCGGACATGCGCACGGACACGCCGCCGAAGGAGCCCGCCGGGGGCGTCTCCACCTGGAAGGGCCGTCCCGCCGCGGGCAGCAGCGGCTCCATGAACAGCTCCTTCGCGCCCGAGCGCCGGACGAGCCGCGCCACGAAGCGCGCACCGGCCCGCAGGGCCACCTGCTCATCCTCGGCCCGCGCGGCCAGCTCGCGGCCCAGCGACTCCACGTCCACCATGGGCGAGGAAGGGTCCAGGTCCACGCACGTGCAGCGCAGCTCCGGGTGCTCGTGGCCCACGGCGCGGCCCAGGCCCCAGAGGGCCGCCTGGAGCGCCCCCGTCGCGGGCGAGCCCAGCACGGGGTAGGCGCCCCGCGTCACCAGCCACAGGCGCGGCGGATCCCTCCACCCGAGCCGCAGCACCTCCTGGACGATGCGCAGCGCGCCGCCGCAGGCCCGCACCGCCTCGTCGAGGGCCTGATCGCCCGGCACGTCCGGGGCCGGCATGTCCAGGCCCCACAGGTACGCCACGCCCGCGCAGGCGCCACCGGCCGGCAGGCACTGCTGCAACATGGCGCGCAGGTCCTCGCGCGAGCCAGGTGTCACCGCGAAGTGCCGGGCCCCCAGCTTGCGCAGACCCTGGCCCGCCTCCACGCGGATGCAGGCCCCTCCCCACGACTCCAGCATGTCCGCGAGCGCGGAACCCACGCCGGACGCGTCCTGGAAGATGAGCCAGGGCGACTCGTCCGAGCCGGGCTCGAACACCGCGGGCAGACCCACCCGGCGCCAGGCCAGCTCGAAGAGGGAGCGGTCCTGCTCGGAGCGGGTGCGGCCGTAGCGCGTGGGCAGCGCGGAGAGCTCCAGGCCCTCCACCTCGACGAGCGGCACGCCCTGCCCGTCGAGCAGGACGACGTCGCCCTCGAGGGGCGTGCCCTTGCGCCAGGACTCGGGCGGTGGCAGGCGCGCATGGGCCCACTTCGGCGTGCCCTTGCGCAGCACCTCGAAGCGGCGCAGGCGGACGGGGACGAAGGTGGTGTCACCGGCGGGCAGCGCCTCCAGCAGCACCTGCAGCGCGGCGTCGAGCACCGCGGGGTGGAGTTCGCCCTGCTGCGCGAGCGACTCGGGCGGGGAGAGGCGGCCCACGGCCTCGCCGTCCTGGCGCCACACCTCCTTGAGTCCGCGGAAGGTGGGGCCGTACTGGAGCCCGCGCTGCTCCATGTCCAGGTAGTGCACCTCGGTGAGGCGGACTTCGGAGCAGCGCCGTTGGAGGTCCTCCACCCGCACCGCGGGCAGCGCGCCGCGCCCGTTGGAGTCCGACGCGCGCACGCGGCCCTGGGCGTGCAGCGTCCACATCTCCGCGCTGCTGCCGCCCGGCGTGGGGATGAAGCTGGACACCTTGAAGGAGATGGCGCCCGTGGAGCCCACGTCCACCAGCAGCTCGGCCCGGCGGGTGCCGTCCCCGAGCAGGGCCAGGGCCTCATGGATGCGCACGTCCTCGAGCGTCCACGGCCCGGGGCCGAGCGCCGACTGCACCGCCATGGACACCCAGTCCAGGTACGCCGTGGTGGGCAGGATGATGGTGCCCTGCACCCGGTGGTCTCCCAGCCAGGGCAGGTTCTGCGCGCCCACCTCCACGTCCCAGAAGAAGGCTCCGGGACGGAGCGACGAGCGGCGCACCGGCCCCAGCAGGGACTGGTTGCGCTCCTCGCGGGACAGCTTCGGGGCGGGGCTCGCACCGGGCTGGAACCAGCAGTCCTGACGCTGCCAGGGGTAGTCGGGCAGCCGCACCCGCCGGCCCCCTTCCGGGTGCAGCGCCTTCCACTCCACGTCGCGGCCGGCCGCGTAGAGGCCGCCGAGCGTCTCCAGCATCACCTCGCGCTCGGGCTGCTCGCGCCGCACGGACGGCAGCACGGTGGCCTCCATGCGCAGGTGGGCGATCGTCTGCTCGATGGCGGGCAGCAGCACCGGGTGCGGGCTCACCTCCACGAAGAGCGAGTGCCCGTCGTGGGCGAGCCGCTCCACCACCGGCGCCAGCAGCACGGGCTCGCGCAGGTTGCGCACCCAGTAGGCCGGCTCCAGGTCCGTGCCGTCCGACACCTCGCCCGTCACGGTGGAGAAGAGCGACACCTCGCCGCGCCGGGGCGCCAGGCCCTCCAGCGCGCGCAGCAGGTCCTCCCGCAGCGGCTCCATCTGCGGGCTGTGCGAGGCCACGTCCACCTTCACCCGGCGGCAGAAGACGTCGCGCGCCTCCAGCTTCTCCAGCACCTGGGCGAGCGCGTGCGGCTCACCGGAGAGCACGGTGGAGCGGGGGCTGTTGCTGGCCGCCACGGACAGCCAGTCCTCGAGGCCGCGGATGGCCATGCGCGCCTCGTCCATCGTCAGCTCCACCACCGCCATGCCGCCCTGGCCGCTCACCCGGCGCAGCAGCAGGCTGCGGCGGCAGATGATGCGGGCCGCGTCCATCAAGTCCAACGCGCCGGCCACGTGCGCCGCGGCCACCTCGCCCATGCTGTGGCCCACCACCATGTCGGGCACCACGCCCCAGGCGCGCCAGAGCCGGGCCAGGGCCACCTGGATGGAGAAGAGCGCGGGCTGCACCTGATCGATGCGCTCCATCCACCCCGGGTTGTCCGAGGCCAGCAGCTCCATCAGCGACCAGTCCACGAAGCGGCGCAGCGCGGCGTCACACTGCTCGAGCGCGGAGCGGAACACGGGCTCCTCGGCCATGAGCCGGCGCCCCATGCCGAGCCACTGCGAGCCCTGGCCCGGGAAGACGAACACCACGGGCTGGTGCCGGCCATCCGCGTGGCGGGTGACGGAGAGCCCCGGGCGGACCTCGCCGCGCAGGAAGGCCGTCAGGCCGTCGCGGGCCTCGGCGGGGGTGTGGGCCAGCAGCGCCAGCCGGTAGTTGAGGTGGCTGCGGGTGACGGACGCCGAGTAGCAGACGTCCTGGAGCGACAGGGGGTGCGACTCCAGGCGGGAGGCGACGCGGCGGGCGGCCTCCGCGAGCGCCTCGGGCGTCTGGGCGGACAGGGGCAGCAGGTGCGTGCGGCCCGGCGCCAGGGCGGGCGGCTTGTCCGAGGGCAGCACGGCCACCGGCGTCTCCGGCGGCGGCAGGGCTTCCCAGCGCACCGGCACGCCCCGCACATGCAGCGCGCCGAGCGCCTCCAGCAGGGAGGCCCGTGCCTCGTCACGGCGCAGCGAGCCCACCACCACGCCCGTGCGTCCGGCCTTGCGCAACAACTGCTCCACCGGGCGGCACAGCACCGGGTGCGGGCTGAGCTCCACGAAGGCGTCGACGCCTTCGGCCATCAGCCGCTCCACGGCCTGGGCGAAGCGCACCGGCTGGCGCGGGGTGCGGCAGCGCGCGTCTCCCATGCGGCCATCCGGCCCCACCTCGCGCGCCACGGTGGACACCCAGCGGATGCCCCCCTCGCGCTCCCACAGCTTCTCCTGGGCCGCCTCCAGCTCGTCGCGCAGCGGCTCCCACTGGCTCAGGCGGCTGGCGCGGTACACCTTCCATACCGCGTCCGCGGCCTCCAGGCCTCCGGCGATGCAGGCGGCGGCCACCTCTCCCACGCCGTGGCCCACCACCACCTCGGGCTCCACGCCCCAGGCACGCCACAGCGCCGCCAGCCCCACCTGCACCGCCAGCGTCAGCGGCTCGGCGGCGTCCTCGTCCGAGAGTATCCGCGCGTGTGGATCCCTCAGCGCCTCCACCAGCGACCAGCCCGCCAACGGCATGAAGGTGGTGTCCAGCGCCTCCAGCCGCGCGCGGAACACCGGCTCCGTGGCCAGCAGCTCGCGGCCCATGGCGGGCCACTGCGAGCCCTGCGGCGCGCACATGAAGGCCACGCGCGGACTTTCTCCAGGCTCGCTCGTGAAGAGGCCCGCGCGGCGCTTCCCCTGCCGGAAGGCCTTCAACTGCGTGGCCAGCTCCGCCCGCGTGCGGAAGGTGAAGGCCGCCCGGTACGCCCCCTGCCCCGCGTACGGCGCCCAGGTGCGGCACAGATCGCGCACGCACGCCGGATGCTCGTCGTGCTGCACCAGCTCCTCGGCCTTCGCCGCCCGGGCCAGCAGCTCCTCCGCGCTCTCCGCCGCCAGGGCCAGCAGCTCCTCGCGGCCCACCGGCGACTCCTCCAGCACCACGTGCGCGTTGGTGCCGCCCCAGCCAAAGGCGCTCACCCCCGCCGTCGCCGGCTCGTCCTCGCTGGGCCACGGCATCACCCGCTGCGGCAGGCTCAGCCGCAGCTCGCCGAAGGGAATGCGCGCGCTCGGCTCGCCGTGCAGCATGTGCGGCGGCACCAGCCGGCGCGACAGCGAGAGCGCCACCTTGATGAGGCCCATGATGCCCGCCGCCCCCTCCAGGTGGCCGACGTTCGCCTTCAACGAGCCGATGAGCAGGGGCCGATCGATGGCCCTCCCCTCCCCCAGGGCCGCGCCCAGCGCGCTGGCCTCGGTGGGGTCTCCCAGCGCCGTGCCCGTGCCGTGCGTCTCCACGTAGTGCACGCGGTTGGTGGGCACGCCCGCGCGCGCGTACGCCTCGCGCAGCAGCGCCGCCTGTCCGGGCACGCTCGGCGCGGTGAGCCCGTTGCCGGTGCCGTTGTTGTTCACCGCGCTGCCGCGGATGACGCAGTAGATGTGCGCGCCGGACGCGAGCGCCGCCGACAGCGGCTGGAGCACCACCAGGCCCGCGCCCTCGCCGCGCCCGAAGCCATCCGCTCCCGCGGCGAACGCCTTGCTGCGCCCGTCCGGTGCCAGCCCGCCGAACTTGGACAGCAGCACGTTCGCCTCGGGCGAGAACATCAGGTTGACGCCGCCCACCAGCGCCAGCCGCGACTCCCCCGAGCGCAGGCTCTGGCAGGCCAGGTGCACCGCCACCAGCGACGAGGAGCACGCCGTGTCCACCGTGAGGCTCGGCCCCTTGAGGCCCAGGAAGTACGAGAGCCGGTTGGCCACGATGTTGAGCGACTGGCCCGTCGCGCTGTGCAGCGTCACCGCCGCGCGCTCGCTCAGGTGCCGGTCCGCGTAGTCGTGCCAGATGGCCCCCATGAAGACGCCCGTGCGCGAGCCCTTCAGGCCCACCGCCGGCACCCCCGCGTCCTCCAGCGCCTCCCAGCACACCTCCAACATCAACCGCTGCTGCGGATCCATCTCCGCCGCCTCGCGCGGGGAGATGCCGAAGAAGAGCGGATCGAACCCGCCCACCCGCTCCAGGAAATAGCCATGACGGGTGTTGGCCTTGCCCGGAGCCTGGGGGTCCGCGTCGTACCAGATGCCGTTGTCCCACCGCTCCGCGGGCACCTCCTGGAGCAGATCCTTCCGCTCGCACAGCAAACGCCAGAAGGCCTCCGCATCCTGCGCACCTGGCAGACGGCAAGCGAGCCCCACCACCGCGATGGGCTCCGCTTCCTTCCCTCCCTGCGCGGCCCCGGCCTCGGCGCCCGTCAATTCCTGCTCCGCCTTCGTGGCGGATCCGGTGCCCGGGCCCAGCTGGCTCTCGCTTTCCGTCATGACTGTCGCCTTCCTGTGTCCGTCAAAGGTCCACTGCACTGTCGGCCACTGTCAACCGACCGACTGTCAATGAATTGCGTTCCTCACGGGTTTCGCTTGGTTTTGCGGTCCCGGCCTCTTGGTGCCTCTCACGGATGCGACTCCCCCCAGCATGCGCCCAGACGTGACTCGCGGAGAAATGCGAGGCGCTGGCTCGACTTACCGCAAAATCGCATGTCTCAATTTGCGTGTGTAGCGGGTAAAGACAGACCCCCACACTTTACGGGAGATCCGGGATTGGTGACGCCCCGTGTCTCCCGTCCGGACTCCCAGCCAATTCCAGACAGAACCTATTTGACCAGTCTTTCAATTTCTTCCGAGCTAAAGCCTGCCTCGAAAAGAATTTTATGTGTGTGCTGTCCAAGAACCGGGGGAGGACGCAGCGGGGTCTCGCCCATGCGCAGCGGCGTGAGGAGGTGGGTCACCCGTCTCCCACGTTGGGTGTCTTCAGACTCCACGAACAGATTCCTGGCGCGGAGCTGGGGATCCGCCAGCACCTCATCGCCTTCCAGTACGGGTTCGACACACACATCCGCGCCCGCGAAGCGCTCCGTCCAATACGCCAGGGGATGCTCGGCGAAGATGCGGGTGAACTCGGCCTTCACGCGCGCGCCGGCCTCGCCGGTGTCATAGGCATCCGCGAGCAGGTCCGGCCGCCCCAACACCTGACACACCCCGGCGAGGAACTTGGGCTCCAGCGCGCCCACGGACAGGTAGCGGCCATCGCGGGTGCGGTACAGGCCGTAGCAGGCGTAGCCGCCATTGAGCGTCTCGCGGCCGCGGCGCAGCGGCTGGCCCTGCTCGCCCATGAAGAGCCGCGCCGCCAGGTGCATGTGGAGGAAGGCCGTGGCGCCATCCGTCATGGACACGTCCACGAAGCGGCCCTGGCCGGTGCGCTCGCGCTCGTGGAGCGCCGCGAGGAGGCCCACCAGCGCGAAGAGGCTGCCGCCGCCGATGTCACCCAGTTGCACGCCGGGGAAGGCCGGGGCGCCGTCCGCCTCGCCGCCGTAGCCGAGCACGCCCGCGCGCGCCGCGTAGTTGAGGTCATGCCCCGCCTTGAGCCGGTCCGGCCCCGTCTGCCCATAGCCGGAGATGGCGCAGTAGACGAGCCGCGGGTTCTCCGCGTGCAGCACGCTCCAGCCCAGGCCCAGCTTGTCCATGACGCCGGGCCGGAAGCTCTCCACCAGCACGTCGTAGCCGCGCACCAGCCGCTTGAAGGCCTCGCGCGCCTCGGGGGCCTTGAGGTCCAACGTCAGCGAGCGCTTGTTGCGGTTGAGCCCGTAGAAGAGCGCGCTCTCGTCGTCGCGCAGCGGCGCCATCTGGCGGAGGTAGTCACCGCCCTGGGGGTCCTCCACCTTGTCCACCGTGGCGCCGAGATCGGCGAGCACCAGCGTGGCGTAGGGGCCGGGCAGAAGACGGGAGAGATCCAGGACCTTGAGTCCGGACAGGGGAAGCGTGTTCATGGGTGGGGGGAGGGGGCTGGAGGGGGGAGACAAAAAAGAAGCGGCGCGGCCCCGGGAGAGGAGCACACGCCGCTCGTGGAGCCATGCGCCCGAGGGCGCGGCTCCGGGTGAGACTAGCCGAGCAGCTTCGCCAGCTTCATGGCGAGGGCCATGTCCATCGGCTTGAACTTGAGCTTGCCCTGCATGGCGGCCATCTGCGCGTTGAGCTGCTTGGCGCGGATCTTCACGAAGTCGTCGTTGCTGACGGTGACGGTCATCTTCGGGGTGCCCTCGGCGCCCTTGGAGACCCAGCCCTCGGTCTTGGTGCAGTCCAGCGTCCAGGTGCCGCCATTGTCGCCGGTGATGTTGAAGTGGATGACCGCGGAAATGTCCTTGGCCAGCTCCGGCTTGTCCTTCAGCACGATCGGGATGTCGTTCTCGATGATGTCCTGTGCGCTCGCCATCGCTTCTCTCCTTTGAGGAATTGACTGGTGAATCAACGACCGGGCGGCACCGTAATGACGGGGCCCGGGCGGGTCAAGCCGCGAGGTGAGCCGGGGGGTGGCTCAACGTCCGGCGCTGGAGGCCTGCGCCTGGCTCAGCGAGCGCCGGACCATCTCCAGGAGATCATTGAGCTCGAAGGGCTTGGCCAGATGGCCCACCGCGCCAATGTCCGTGGCCTTGCTGCCCACGTTGCGGTCCGCGCTGAGGACGATGAGGGGGATGCCGGCCACGGACGGGCGCTGCCGCATGCGCTGGGCGAACTCCCAGCCGTCCATCACCGGCATCATCAAGTCCAGGAGGATGAGCTGGGGCGGATCCGGCTCGAGCCGCTCCAGGGCCTCCTTGCCATTGCGGGCGCGGCGGATCTCGAAGCCCTCGGCCTCGAGGATCTCCGAGAGGGCCTCGAGGATGTCCGGGTCGTCATCGACCACCAGCACGACGTTGGACCCCTGGTGCTGAAGATTGGCGGAAGACAGGTTCTTCTCCTGAGTGACGCGCACCCTCGATTTTCTCTCAAGGGACGGGAAAGGAAGGATGAATTCAACCGGCTCGCAGGGCAACAGGGCAGGCTCGTTGCAAAATCGACAATGCCTCCCCACCGTTTTCCTAACCCATGGACGAGGAGACGGCAGGCGTGAATCACGCGGGGGAATGGAGGCAGGCGGCGGCCGGAGAGGACGAGCCCGGGTTCGCCATCCTCTCGCGGCGAGGCCTGGTGCGGGAGGTGGATGGGCGGCTGAGGGCCCATCTGGGGGTGGAGCGGCTCCCCGAGAGCGTGGGCTCGCTGATGGAGCTGATGGAGGCGGTGGGCTTCCAGCGGCGGCCGGGTGCGGACCTGTGGGAGCACGAGGGGCGGCTGCTGCGGGCGGGCGAGAGTCCCCTGGAGGACGGGACGCGGCTGGTGTGGACGCAACCCGCCGAGGGCGACGAGGAGCTCGTGCGCCGGCGGGTGCGCTACCTGGGGCTGGCGTCGCATGACTTGAGGGGCTCCCTGGCGAACGTGCGCTCGTACGCCGCCCTGCTCCTCAATGGGCGCATTCCGTTGGAGCCCAAGGCGAAGCGCGGACTGGAGACGATCCTGCGCAACACGGACAAGGCCCTGGCCTTCGCCCAGGACTTCTTCGACGCGAGCCGGGCGGACCTGGGCATGCTGGCGTGCGAGCGGGAGCGGCAGGCGCTCGAGCCCCTGCTCGCCAACGCGGTGGAGCACCACCTGGAGGCGGCGGGCACGGCGAGCGTGGCGCTGAGCCTGGAGCTGCCCGGAGGCCCCCTGCCCGAGGTGGAGGTGGACGGAGGCCGGGTGCAGCACGCCGTGGAGGCCTTCATCCGCCACCACCTGCTGCGCGCCCAGCCCGGGGAGCAGCTCCGGGTGCGGGCCCGGCCGGAGGGTGGAATGCTCCAGGTGGAGGTGCGGCGCGATGGCGTGCCCCTGACGGAGGAGGAGCTCACCCTCACCTTCGCGCGGGAGGAACGCGCCTTCCGGGAGAAGAAGCTGGAGGATCCGCTGCGGCTGGGGCTCGCCCGGCAGGAGGTGGAGGCGCTCGGCGGCTCCGTCGGGGTGACGGCCGATGCCGGGGGCACCACGCTCTACCTTACACTCCCCATCGCCCTCGCTTCCTCGGCGGGCATACAGGTCTGAACAGCCCTTTCGTCGTGCTGGCGACCCGCGCCCCGGGGGGCTATCCTGCCCGGGCCTTTTCCTTCCGGGAGCGCGCGATGGGTCTGAAGATGTCGGAGATTCTGCTGATCATGGCGGTGCTGCTGCTCCTGTTCGGAGCCACGCGCCTGCCGCAGCTCGGCTCCTCGCTGGGAAGCGCCATCCGCAACTTCAAGCGTGGCTTCAGCGAAGACGAAGGCTCCTCCTCCTCCTCCGACGAGAAGAAGCCGACCGGCACGCTCGCCAGCAATGGCACGGTGGAGAAGGACGCCACCGCCCGCAGCACCAGCCACCAGGGCTGAGCTCTCCGGGTTTCGTCCCGAGTCGCACCACGCCCGCGCCGGTCTCTCCTCCGTGAGAGATGGGCACGGGCGTCGTCGCTTGCGGGCCCGGCGTAGACCCTCACCCCGACCCTCTCCCAGAGGGAGAGGGAGTTCAGTCCGCGCGATCTTCCTTGTCGTAGAGCCCGTCCAGCACCGCCTTGTACTTCTGGCTGACGTGCTTGCGCTTCACCTTGAGGCTCGGGGTCAGCTCGCCCGTCTCCTGGCTGAAGTCCGCCTCCATCACCGCGAAGCGCTTGAGTGTGCTGTAGGACGGCAGCTCCGTGTTCACCTTGTCGAGGAGCTCCTGCACCGC
This sequence comes from Archangium violaceum Cb vi76, assembly GCF_000733295.1. GTDB lineage: Bacteria > Myxococcota > Myxococcia > Myxococcales > Myxococcaceae > Archangium > Archangium violaceum. The sequence goes on from NZ_JPMI01000045.1 coordinate 126,933, forward strand.
GGCCCGGAGCGCCGGCTGGCGGCACACCTCCGCGTAGCTCCCGGCCTTCACCCCCAGGCCGTCGAGCAGCTTGCGCGCGGGCTCCTCGGCCACGGTGATGAGCGCCACCAGGTACTTGCGCTCGTCACCGTGGACCACCGCCTGGCTGACGAGCGGGTACGTCTTGAGCGTGTTCTCGATGTTCTGCGGCGAGACGTTCTTGCCGCCCGAGGTGACGATGATGTCCTTCTTGCGATCGGTGATGGTGACGTAGCCGTCCGCGCCCACCTCGCCGATGTCCCCGGTGTGGAACCAGCCATCGGCCTCGAGCACCTCGGTGGTGGCCTCCGGGTTCTTGTAGTAGCCCTTCATCACCCCAGGGCCGCGCAGGAGGAGCTCCCCGTCCGGGGCGACCTTCACCTCGGTGCCGGGCATCGGCGGGCCCACGGTGCCAATCTTGATGCGCTCCGGCGGGTTGACGCAGGAGGCGGCCGACGTCTCGGTGAGGCCGTAGCCCTCCAGCACCTTGTAGCCGAGCAGCTCGAAGAACCAGGCGATCTTCCGGGACAGCGGCGCGCCACCGGAGACGAACAGGCGCATGTTGCCGCCCAGCTTCTCGTCGAGCGAGGCGCGCACCTTGCTGAACACCAGCTTGCGCGCCAGGGCCAGCCCCACCAGGGCGGGCTCGCGGCCCTGCGTCTTCGCCTCCACGTACTCCTCGAAGAGCGAGAAGGCCCAGCGGAACAGGCGGCCCTTGAGGCCGGGCGCGGCGGAGCCATTGGCCACCACGCCGTTGTAGACCTTCTCGAAGACGCGCGGCACCGCTGGGAGGATGGTGGGGCGCGTCTCCACGAGGTTGGCCAGCAGCTTGTCCGCGGACTCGGCGAACGCCATGCGGAAGCCCATGGACAGCCACGCGGCCTTCACCACCTGCCCGAAGGAGTGCGCCAGGGGCAGGAACATCAACACCGAATCGCTGGGCGTCATCACCCCGAGGCTCTTCACCCCGTTGGCCTCGTAGGCCCAGTTGCCGTGGGTGAGCAGCACCCCCTTGGGGTCCCCCGTGGTGCCCGAGGTGTAGATGATGCAGCACACGTCCTCGGGCTTCATCTGGCGCGCCCGCTCGTCGAAGGACTCCGGGCGCGCGGCATGCGCCGTGCGGCCCTGCTCCATCAACCGTGCGAGCGTCAGCTCCGTTTCGCCCGTGCTGGCGCCCTCGAAGAGCACCACCTCGCGCACGCCGGGACACTCCGCGAGCTTCTGCCGCAGGCGGGTGGCACGGCCCGGCTGCCTGGGCGTCTGCTCGTCATGGTCCACGAAGACGAGCGACGCCTCGGAGTGGTTGAGGATGTAGCGCACCTCGTCCGGCGTGTTGGAGGCGTAGATGGGGACGGTGATGGCCTGGGCGGCGGAGATGGCCAGATCGCACACCACCCATTGCAGGCTGGTGTCCGCGAAGATGGCCACCCGGTCCCCCGGCTTCACGCCCTGGGCGAGGAGGCCGGCGGACAGCGCCTTCACGTCCTCCAGGATGCGCCCCCAGGTGACGTCCTCCCAGCGGCCGCCCGTCTTCCAGCTCGCGGCGACCTTCGTGGGGGACTGGGCCCGTTGGAGCAGCAGCTCGACGAGGTTGCGCGCGTCCGAGGTGGCCAGCTGGGTCTCCGCCCTCATATGAGCTCCTCCTCTCCTACATTTCTTCAGTAACCCGGCTTCTCGCTCCTCGCGTCAGGGGCCCTCCCCGCCTGCCTGCCCGCCGTGGAGACGGACGGCGAGCCAGGGCCCCGGAAACGACGAAGGCGGCACCCGGGGTGCTCCGCACCTCGAGTACCGCCCGATTCTGTCGCCGACATGGTGCCTGTCCCGGACGTCAGGCGGCGTCGGCGGAGGAGGTGTCCTGCTGCTCCTCGTCCTGATTGAAGGCCGCCAGGTAGCGCTCGAGGAAGTTCTTCGTCTTGAGCTCCACCTGCCGCACGCGCTCGCGCGATACGCCCCAACGCTGGCCCAGCTCCTCCAGCGTGCGCGGCTTGTCCTGCGTGAGCCGCTCCTGGAGGATGTCCCACCCCAGGTCGCCAATGCGCTTGCGCACCTTGGACAGCGCCTCCTGCACTTCCTCGTTCTGCTCGCGAGCCAGGAACACCTGCTGAGGCGAGGGGCCCCCGTCCTCCAGGCGATCCAGGAACGTCGTCTCGCCTTCCTCGTCGATGCTCGCGTCCAGCGAGAAGTCCGTCATGCTGCCGCGCTCGGCCTCACCGCCGCGCACCTGGCTGCGGTTGTCCTTCAGGTAGCGGGTGATGTAGGCGCGAATCCACCACACCGCATACGTGGCGAAGCGCACGTTCTTCTTGGGGTCGAAGTGCTCGATGGCCTTCATGAGACCCACATTGCCTTCCTGGATGAGGTCATCCAGGCGGGCACCGCGGTTGGAGAATTTCTTCGCCACCGCCACCACGAAAGCCAGGTTGGACTGCGCGAGCGTCTGCCGCGCCGACTCATCTCCCTTGCGAGCGCGCCCGGCCAGTTCGTACTCCTGCTCTCGGGTCAGCTGAGAATGATCCCCGAGATGACGCAGGTAGTGCGACAGGCCCTCGGCTCCATACTTCATCGTCCTGTTCGCCATGTTTCGCGTCTCCAGTTCCTTCAGTGTGACGGACGCGCTCGCCCCCGGTTCCGCGTCCACATCTCTAGGACGCACAACGTGCCGAAGCGTTTCTCATTTCCATTCGGGGTTATTTGACCCGCTTACCCTGGCGACAAGCGGGCCTGGGGTCCGTTACGACCACGTAACGGCTCCATCCAGGGTGGGAAGTGACCTGCTCCCCGAAGAACGAGCGTGTCCGCTGAGGACTAAGAACGCTTGGGCGCGGGAAAGATTTTCTCGGGGTTGAGCATTCCTGAAGGATCGAAGAAGCCCTTCAAACGGCGCTGCAGCTCCAGCACCGTCTCGGCTTGCTCCATCGCCAGATATTCCCGCTTGGCGTGCCCCACGCCGTGCTCGCCCGTGATGGTGCCACCCATGGACACGGTGAGCTCCAACATGCGCCGGATGGCCGTCTCCACCAACGCGCGCTGGTGGGGGCCCTCGTAGAGGATGTTGGCGTGCAGGTTGCCGTCCCCCGCGTGGCCGTACGTGGCCACTGGCAACCCCAGCTCCTCCCCCATTTTCTTGAGGGCCAGGATGATGTCGGGAATACGGGACCGGGGTACCGCGATGTCCTCCGAGATCTTGTGCGGACGCAAGGAGCGCAACGCGGTGGAAACCACCCGGCGCACCGCCCAGAGCTTCTCGCGCTGGGACTCGTCCTGGGCCACGAGGACTTCCCGGGCGCCCTGCTGCTCGCAGATCTCACCCAGCCAGGCGAGCTCGGCGAACAGGCCCTCCTCCATGTTGCCGTCCACCTCGGCGATGACGGCCGAGCCGGCACCCGCCGGAAAGTTGAAGCCCCTTCCATCCACGGCCTGGAGCGCCACGTCGTCGATGAGCTCGAGCGTGCGCGGGAGGATGCCGGCCTTCAGCACCGCGGTGATGGCGTGCGCGGCGGTGTGCACCGAGTCGAAGATGACCAGGGCCGTCTTCACGTGCCGGGGCTTGGGGATGAGCTGGAGGGTGATTTCGGTGGCCACCCCGAGCGTGCCCTCGGAGCCCACGAAGAGGCCCACCAGGTCATAGCCGGCCACGCCCTTGATGGTACGGCGGCCCACGCGGACCACCTCGCCGCTCGGCAGCACCCACTCCAGGCCGATGACGTAGTCGCGGGTGACGCCGTACTTGAGCGCCCGGGGGCCTCCCGCGTTCTCCGCCACGTTGCCGCCCATCGTGCAGAACTCCCACGAGTTGGGATCCGGCGGATAGAAGAGGCACTGCGCCTCCACGGCCTTCATCAAGTCGCCCGTGATGACGCCCGGCTGCACCACCGCCGTGAGGTCCTCGGCCGAGACGGAGAGGATGCGGTTCATCCGCTCCAGGCTCACCGCCACGCCGCCCAGCAGGGGGAGCGAGCCGCCGCTCTTGCCACTGCGCGCCCCGCAGGGCGTGAAGGGCACCCCGAGCGCCTGGCAGGTGCGGAACACGGCGGAGACCTGCCCGGTGTTCTCGGGGAAGACCACGAGGTCCGGCGGGTAGACGCCCGAGTCGGACTCGTCCTCGGCGTAGTTCTCCAGGGTGGAGGCGTCGTGGCGCACCTGGCCCGGGGAGAGCACCTCCACCAGCGCGGCCCGCGCACGCTCCAGGAGGCCGGGGGAAACTCGGGGGAAGGTACGCTCCGCGGGCAGGGTCATCCGGACAGCTCCACTCGACTGCTCTTCACTCCACTGCTCTTCACTCCACTGCTCTTCACTCCACTCAACGCCTCGGGGCGCTCAGGCGCGTCCACAGCTCCCGGCGCAGGGCTCCGTCCTCACGCAACCGGCCCTCGTAGGCCTCCGAGTGCGTGCGGGCATCGCGCTGCCGATCTCCCCGGATGCGCAGACAGGACTGCTCCGCCTCGATGATGCAGGCGGTGGCCGGGCTCTTCAGCACGCGGGCCAGCGACGAGGCCACCTCGCGCGCCAGGTCCTCCTGGAGGATGAGCCGGTGCGCGAAGCAATCCACCAGCGCGCCCAGCCGGCCGAAGCCCACCACCCGCGAGCGCGGCACGTAGGCCACGTGCGCCCGGCCCTCGAAGGGCAGCAGGTGGTGCGGGCACATGGACTGGAAGCGCAGGTCCGTCACCACCACCAGCTCCCCGGACGAGTCCGCCGGTCCCGGGAAGGTCTCGCCCAGCGCCTCCTCGGGCGTGCGCGCGTAGCCGTCGAGGAACTCCGACGCCCACGCCTCGGCCACCCGCTCCGGAGTCCCCACGAGGTTGGGATCACTGTCCAGCGGCAGGCCCGCCGCGCGCAGGAAGTCCCGGATCGCCGTGGCCATGGCCTCCCGGTCGGGTTTCACGGGCGGGGCCCCTCGAGTCCTTCGAGCTGCGGCCATGGTGCGTGTCTTCCTCGTTGCCTGGTCGATACCTCAGGGGACGGGCACCCTATCCGAAGCCGCTACCTGAATCTCGTCTCCAATGACCCGTACCGGGTAGATACGCACGCGCGCGCCCGGAATCGTCGGGCTGATGCCCGTCCGGACGTCGAAGGCCCAGGCATGGAGGGGACAGTAGAGGAGGCACCCGTCCTGATCTCCCTCCGACATGGGGCCTCCGCGGTGGGGACAGGCCTGCTGCACCGCATGGAGCCGTCCGTCCACCTGGACCAGCGCCACCCACTCCTCCCCCACCCGCACCACCGCCCGGCCCCGCTCGTCCAGGTCAGACAGGTGCGCTACGGGAATGAAGTGCTCGTCCTCCTGTCCGTTCATGGCTCGTCCTTCAACGCCCCGCGTCGAGCGCGCCCTCCACACCTGAATACCCGGATACTGGGGCCGTCGCACCCTTGACACCCCTCCAGGGGACCAGTAGAGCGAATAATTACCGTCTTCCTGCCCGATGAGAATGCGCGCCCACATCGCTGGCCACCTCATCGCCACCCTGTTGGTGGTGCTCTGGGTTGCCCAGCCGCTGATCGCCATCGCGCACGCGCAGGAACACGTCCACCGCTACTGCCCCACCCACCGCGCCTTCGAGGAGAGCCCGTCCAGCAAGGGCTCGGCGCTCTCGGCGCAACTCCGGGACGCCAAGGCCTTCGAGAAGCTGCCGCCCGCCTCCCCCGGAGGCTCGCTCAAGCACGAGTCGTGCGCCTTCGTCTCGGTCAGCACCCGGGACGAGGTGACGAGCCCCGAGGTGCGGCCCGTCCTCCAGGCGTGCCTCGAGGTGAGCCGCCCGGCCACCGCGCCGCCCCGGCCCCAGTCCTCGCTGTCCGTCCTCGACACCGCCCCCAAGGCCTCGCCTCCCGTGCGCGTCTAGCGCGGTCGAAGCGTGGTCCTTGGGTCGACGTCCGCCTGCTCTTCGGACGTCCGGTTCGCGGAGTGCATTGTGTCCCCCACGTCGTGCCGGCTCGCCGGTCTCGCTGTCTGCCTGTCTTTCTGTCTCTCCCCTCTCACACCCGCCTCGGCCCAGACGCCGCGGGAGGACACGGACACGCCCGCCCAGGAACCGGAGCCCGCTCCGGACCCGGGCCTGTCCGCCGAGGACTTGAAGGATATCGAGGAGGCGCTCGGCAAGGACGCCGCCGCGGCCGCCGAGGCGGGCACGGCTCCCGCCACCACCCCACCCGCGTCCTCCAACGGCGTGACGCTCAGCCCGACGAACATCGACTTCCACGGGCTGAACCTCGCCTTCATCCTGGACGTGGCCGCCGCCGGCTTCACCTCCAAGGAGCCACTGCAGACGGGCGGGCATGATCCCACCACCAACGGCTTCAACCTCCAGCAACTGGAGCTGTCCATCAACACGGCGGTGGACCCGTACTTCCGCTTCGACGGCAACATCGTCTTCAGCCAGTTCGGCGTGGAGATAGAGGAGGCGTACGCCACCACGTCGAACCTGCCGGGCAACCTCCAGGTGCGCGCCGGCCAGTTCCTCACCCGCTTCGGCCGCATCAACCCCACGCACCCGCACTCGTGGGAGTTCGTGGACCAGCCCTTCGCCATCGGCCGCGTCTTCGGCGGCGAGGGCAACCGCGGGCTCGGCGTGGAGGGCTCCTGGCTCACCCCGCTGCCCTGGTACGTGGAGGTGCTCGGCTCCGTCACCGACGCCAGCGGCGAGTCCACCGCGCGCAGCTTCCTGGGCGCCGATCTGGGCGGAGTCACCTCCCCCTTCGACTTCCAGTTCACCGGCCTGCTGAAGCAGTTCTTCCCGCTGTCGGATGACCTGTCGCTGCTGTGGGGCCTGTCCGCCGCGGATGGTCCCAACCCCACCGGCTACCGCAACCGCACCGACGTGTTCGGCACGGATGTGTACCTCAAGTACCGGCCGCTCAAGGGCAACAGCTTCACCACCGTGGCCCTCCAGGCCGAGCTCCTCTACCGGCGCCGCCAGGTCCCCCAGGACGTGCTGTCGGACCTCAACGGCTACGCCCAGCTGTCCTGGCGCTTCGATCAGCGCTGGGCCGTCGCCGGCCGCTACGAGCTCGGCACCCCGGCGTACGGACAGAACGGCTCCGTGGCGGACGATCCGCTCGACCCCGAGTGGACCGGCAACCGCCAGCGCCTCTCCGCCAACGTCACCTTCTGGCCCACCGAGTTCTCCCGCCTGCGCCTGCAGGGCGCCACGGACATCGCCAGCTGGCGCGAGCGTCCGGACTACTCGGTCTTCCTCGCACTCGAAGTGGTGATGGGCGCGCACGGCGCCCACTCCTTCTAACCCGTCTTGCTCTGGAGCCTTCGATGAGCCCCTTCCGATGCTTCGTGGCCCTGAACGCCGTCCTCCTGGGCCTGCTGTCCCTTCCCGCCCGCGCCGACCTCAAGGTGGTCACCACGCTGCCGGACCTCGCCGCCATCACCAAGGCCGTGGGCGGCGAGCACGTGCAGGTGACGTCCCTCGCCCTGCCCACGCAGGATCCGCACTTCGTGGATGCCCGGCCCAGCCTGGCCCTGGACGTCAACCGCGCGGACCTGTTGATCGCCATCGGCCTGGAGCTGGAGGTGGGCTGGCTGCCCGCGCTCCAGAATGGCGCCCGCAACACCCGCATCCTCACCGGCAGCCCGGGCTACCTCGAGGCGGCCCAGTTCGTGCGCACCCTGGAGGTCCCCACCACCCGCGTGGACCGCAGCCAGGGAGACGTGCACGCCGGAGGCAACCCGCACTTCCTCTATGACCCGAGGGCCGCGCTGCAGGTGGCCCGGGGCATCACCGACCGCCTGGCGTCGTTGGATCAGAAGAACGCGGAGGCCTACCGCGCCAACCTGGAGAAGTTCACCGCCGAGCTGGAGAAGGCGCGCGCGGGCTGGGAGCAGCGGCTGGCCGGACTCAAGGGCACGCCCGTGGTGGCCTACCACCGGACGACGGCGTACCTGGCCAACTGGCTGGGCTTCGACACCATCGCCTACCTCGAGCCCAAGCCCGGCATCCCGCCCAACCCCGCCCACGTGGCCCAGGTGCTGACCCAGGCCCGCCAGCGCAAGGCCCGCTTCATCCTCCAGGAGGACTACTACCCCACCACCACCTCCAAGCTGGTGGCGAGCAAGATTCCCGCGCCCCTCGTCCTCTTCACCTCGGGCACCGACTTCCGCGGCGGACAGACGTACCTGCAACACCTGGAGGATCTGATGACCCGGCTCGAGAAGGGCATGAAGGGCCAGGGGACCTGAGCCATGCGCCGCGCATTCTTCCTCCTGAGCTGCCTGGGCCTCGGCGCCTGCGCGTGGGAGCCCGGCCAGGGCTTCGCGGTGCTGGAGCCCACCGTGCGCGCCGCGTACGAGCCGCTCGCCGACCGCACCACGCCCGACGGCTACCAGCAGCTCAGCTCGAACTACCAGGTGCTCGTGGACGGGGCCTCGCTGCGGCTGTCGGGCATCGAGTTGATCGCCATCGCCGGAGGCTCGGGCGGGGGCTTCAATCCCGCCAACCCGCCCCCGGGCTACTCGCTCTGCCACGGCGGACACTGCCACCGCGACGACGGAGCGCTCATCCCCTACGAGCAGGTGGCCGCGGAGGCGGGCGGTGGGGGCGGCTCCAGCACGGTGGCGACGCTGCCCGTGACCGGACCGTTGAACCTGCTGGCGCCGGAGCGGCTCGCGGTGGAGTGCCTGCCGGACTGTGCGCTGCCCCAGACCACCGTGTCCCAGGACCGCTGGGGCATCGAGTCGCTCCAACTGGAAGGCACCGTGCGCGACGCACGCGTTCCCGCGCGTTTCCCCGGCGAGCGCCGCTTCCGGTGGGTGCTCTCCCGGACCTCGACCAGCGAAGCGCCAGCGGCGGTGCTCGACGGCTCGATGGACCTGCCCTCGGACCGCTCCACGCCCCCCCAGGCGAAGCTGGACCTGAACCTGGTGCTCACGGCCCGGCTCTTCGACGCCGTGGACTGGAGCACGCTGACGGAAGGCTCGGACGGAGTGGTGGAGATCAGTGACGAGGAGAACCGTGAGGTCCACGCCGCGTTGAAGGAGCGGCTGGCCACGGTCTCGCCCGAAGCGGAGGTGACCCGTGGCGAACGGTGAGCACACGCACGACAGCGGGCCCGCGAAGACGCCCGGGCCCACGCACCAGCACGAGGCCGACCTGCTCCTGTGCTGCGAGGAGCTGGTCATCGGCTACCAGGGCCAGGCGCTGCTGCCGCCCATCAACCTCCAGGTGCACCGAGGCACCTTCCTGGCCGTCATCGGCCGCAACGGCTCGGGCAAGAGCACGTGGTTCAAGACACTGCTGGGCCTGCAGCACCCGGTGTCCGGCCGCGTGTACCGCTCCAGCCCCCAGGTGAAGAGCGCGTACGTGCCGCAGACGTCCGGCATCGACGGGATGCTCCCGGTGCGCTCGCGCGAGCTGGTGCACTGGGGCCGGCTGACGGGGTGGAACTTCCTGCGGCCCTTCTCCAAGCGGGAGGATCGCCAGGCGGTGGACACGGCGCTGGAGACGGCGGGAGCGGGCCCCCTCGCCAACCGGCCCTACCGCGAGCTGTCCGAGGGCCAGAAGCAGCGCGCCCTGCTCGCGCGGGTGCTGGCCACCGAGGCGGACCTGGTGCTGCTGGACGAGCCCACCGCGGCGATGGACGCCGTGGCCGAGCGGGAGACCATGCGGCGCCTGGCGGAGCTGGCGCGCGAGCGGCGGCTGGCCGTGGTGGTGGTGAGCCATGACCTGCGGGTGGCCGCCGAGTTCGCGGACCAGCTGCTCTTCGTGGATAGAGAGGCCCCGGCCGTGGTTCTTGGGGACGCGAACACGGTCTTCTGCCATCCTGCCTTCCGGCACCAGTACGGCGACGATTACTGCCCCCGCCATCCTTCTTCAGGACACCCCCTTGGACCCGCAACTGGCTGAGACCAACACCTGGGCACAGTTCTGGGACGCCTACGAGCTGTTCAGGGATCCGATGCTCTGCGCGCTCATCGCGGGCAGCGTGCTGGGATTCCTGAGCGTGTACGTGGTGCTGCGGCGCATGGTGTTCGTCAGCGCCGCGGTGACGCAATCGGCCGGCCTGGGCGTGGCGCTGGCCTTCTACGCGGAGATCCACCTGGGCCTGCACGTGGCGCCCACCCTGGGCGCGGTGGGCCTGTCGCTGCTGGCCACGCTGCTCTTGATGATGGAGCCCACGCGGCTGCGCATCTCGCGCGAGGGCCTGCTGGGCCTGGCCTACGCGTTCACCGGGGGCGCCTCCATCCTGGTGGGAGACCGCATCTCGCAGGAGGCCCATGACATCCAGGGCATCCTCTTCGGCACGGCGGTGCTGGTGGAGCGGCCCCAGCTCATCGCCGTGGGCGTGGTGGGCGCGCTCACCCTGCTCTTCCACCTGTGGTGGTTCCGCGGCCTCACCTTCGCCAGCTTCGATCGCACCGGCGCCATGGTGCAGGGGCTGCCGGTGCGGGCGCTCGACGCGGTGCTGATGATCTCCATCGGGTTGATGGTGGGCGTGTCCGCGCGGGCACTCGGCGCGCTGCCGGTGTTCGCCTTCTCCACGCTGTCGGCCATCGCGGCGCTGGTGTTGGACCTGCGGCTGCCGTGGACCTTCCTGCTGGCCACGCTCGCGGGCGCCATCTCCGGCCTGGGCGGCTACCTCTTCGCCTACTTCTACAACTTCCCCGTGGGCGGCTCGCAGACGGTGCTCGCGAGCGCCCTGGTGGTGATCGCGCTGCTGGCCCGGGGCGTGCGGCAGCTCGTCCTGGGCGGCGGGACGCGCTGAGCCTCTCACGCGTTTCGCCGGATTGAGGTCACCACCTCCAGACGTGTGCGCGGACGGGCAGCCGCACTCCACTCGTAGTCGACTACGAGCGATATGCGACAATCACCCACACCGCTCGTAGTCGACTACGAGTGAAGGGGGCGGCGAGAGCGCGTTCCGCGGAGGCAAAGACACAAGGCAGCCCCGGACTGCGAGCCGAGCAGCGAAGCAGCTCACCGCTCGAGGGTGAAGCACGTCACCACGCGCGAGTGCGCCAACTGGTACCGTCGACCCACACCACGCATTCAACGGGCACTTCCAGGCGAACGAATCCGTTGTGGTGTCTTGCTTTGCTCCCTCTGCCAACGGCTGACTCCATGAATTCCCTCGTGCGACATACCCTGTGGCTCTTCTTCATCTGTCTGGCCATCCCCGCCGCACACGCCCAGGAGTCCTCCAGGGTCGTGCTGCCTCAAACCCAGAATTTCTACATCAACGCCGTCGCCACGCTCTATGAGCAGGGCAGGTTCACCGAGGCCCTGTCCAAGCTGGAGAGGGCCCTGGAATGGAAGTCCAATGGCCCCGAGGAGATCGTCTGGCTCAAGGTCATGCAGGGCGTGCTCCAGGCGGAGCTGTCCCAGGACGAGGCCCTGGAATCCTTCAAGCAGGCCCTCGCGCTCGACAAGGACGCCCAACTGCCCTTCCAGGCCAACAGACGGCTGCGCAAGCTCTTCGAACAGGCCCGCGACACGCTCGGGCTGCCCGCGGACAAGACGCTCCTCGCCCAGGAACTGGAGCAGAACGCCGCCGCTTCCAAGACACCGCGGAGCGCTGCCCCTCCACCCCGTCGCTACGGCTGGAGCCTGGGCGTGCGCGGCGAGTTGGATGTGCTCGAGCCCATTCTCACCTCCGTCCAAGACACCGAGGAGAGTCCGTCCGAGCTCAAGTTCACCGCCGCCCTCTCCCCCGCCGTGAGCCTCGGCTACAACCAACAAAAGTGGGGGGGCGTGGCCACGGTGCTGGTGCAGAGCGCTCCGGGACTCCGGGCCGAGGGCCAATTCCATCCCCTCACCCTGAGCTGGGTGCGTCCCTATGCCCGCCTGGGCGCCACGGCTTTCTTCGCGGAGAAGGATGCGCAAGGCAATACAGTCCCCCTCGGCAGCGTGGGCGGGCGGGCAGCCCTCGGCGTGGACGTGCAGTTCACCTCCCGCCTGTCCGCCTTCGCCGATGTGGCCTACGAGCACTTCTTCGTCACTGGGGAGCGATACAGGCCCCAGTCCGTCCTGATCTCCGTGGGCGTGGGCTTGTTTCCCTGAGCCCAGCCGGACCATGGGGGTGAGAGGGCGGTGAACCGTGGAGCGCGTGACTGGCGCCCACCAGTGCCGGTGCTACGCTCGGTGGACATCGGCCTGAGTCGCGGGCGAATGCCTCGGGCCGGGAAAACACATCCCACCTGAAGGAGTCGTTCATGCAATCCCCACCAAGAACAAGGGTGGTGGCCGTTGCGCGGCTGGTCATGGCCTCGGCGTTGCTGTGGCTTGCTTGCGGCGAAGTCTCGTGGCGCGGTGAGGAAACGCCACACCGGGAAGGGCTCGAGCCCAGGGCCCTCCAGGCCACGTCCGGCCGGCAGTGGAGTGTCACCGGCCCCATGAACAGGGCCCGCGAGAAACACACGGCGACGCTCCTGCCCTCTGGCCAGGTGCTCGTCACCGGTGGCTCGGCTCCCAGCGGACCCCTCTCCAGCGCGGAGGTCTACGACCCGGCCACGGGCACGTGGAGCCCCACGGGCACCCTGGCCATGCCGCGCACCAACCACACGGCGACGCTGTTGCTCTCTGGCCAGGTGCTCGTCACCGGTGGCTCGGGCCCCAGCGGCTCCGGCCCCATCGGCCCCCTCTCCAGCGCGGAGGTGTACGACCCGGCCACGGGCACGTGGAGCCCCACGGGCCTGCTGGCCACGGCCCGCGAGAAACACACGGCGACGCTCCTGCCCTCCGGCCGGGTACTCGTCACCGGTGGCTCGAGCCCCAGCGGCCCTTTCTCCAGCGCGGAGGTGTACGACCCGACCACGGGCACGTGGAGCCCCACGGGCCTGCTGGCCACGGCCCGCGAGAAACACACGGCGACGCTCCTGCCCTCCGGCCAGGTACTCGTCACCGGTGGCTCGGGCTCCAGCGGCCCCTCTCCAGCGCGGAAGTCTATGACCCGGCCACGGGCACGTGGAGCCCCACCGGCCCCCTGGCCATGTCGCGCACCAACCACACGGCGACGCTCCTGCCCTCCGGCCAGGTGCTCGTCACCGGTGGCTCGGGCTCCAACGATTACCTCGCCAGCGCCGAGGTGTACGATCCGGACGCGGAAGCATGGAACACCACGGGTGCTCTGGCCGAGTCCCGAGCCAGCCACACGGCGACGCTCCTTCCCTCCGGCAGGGTACTCGTCACCGGTGGCACAAGCCCCAATGGCCGCCTGGCCAGCACGGAGGTATACGATCCAGGCACGGGGACGTGGAGCCCCACGGGCCTGCTGTCCACGGCCCGCAGTGGCTACACGGCAACGCTCCTGCCCTCCGGCAAGGTGCTCGTCGCCGGTGGCCTTGGCCCCAGCGGCCCCTTGGACAACACGGAGGTATACGACCCTGGCTCGGGGGCGTGGAGCCCCACGGGCCTGCTGTCCACGGCCCGCAGTGGCTGCACGGCAACGCTCTTGCCCTCCGGCAGGCTGCTCGTCGCCGGTGGCCTTGGCCCCAGCGGCCGCCTGGCCAACGCCGAGATATACGACCCGGCCACGGGGAGGTGGAGCCCCACCAAGGACCCGCTGACCACGGCCCGCGCTCACCACACGGCGACACTGTTGTCCTCCGGCAAGGTGCTCGTCTCTGGAGGCAATGGCGTGAGCGGCCCCCTCGCCAGCGCGGAGGTGTACGACCCGGCCACGGGGACGTGGAGCCCCACGGGCGCTCTGGCCACGGCCCGCGCTCACCCCACGGCGACACTGCTGTCCTCCGGCAAGGTGCTCGTCTCTGGAGGCAATGGCGTGAGCGGCCCCCTCGCCGGCGCGGAGGTGTACGACCCGGCCACGGGGACGTGGAGCCCCACGGGCGCTCTTGCCACGGCCCGCTATCTCCACACGGCGACGCTACTTCCCTCGGGAAAGGTGCTGGTTTCCGGTGGATGGGGTTCAAGGAACCACCTCGCCAGCGCGGAGGTGTACGACCCTCGCGAAGGGGCGTGGAGCCTCACAGGCTCGATGAACTCGGCACGTGCCAGCCACACGACGACGCTGTTGCCTTCCGGTCATGTGCTGCTCTCGGGTGGCCATGGCCCAAGCGACTCCCTCGCCAGCGCGGAGGTGTACGACCCGGCCACGGGCACATGGATCATCATCGGTTTTCCGGCCACGGCCCGCTATGGCCACACCGCGACGCTGTTGCCCTCGGACCAGATGCTCGTCACCGGTGGCAGTGGAGTGAACGGCCCCCTTGCCAGTACGCAGGTGCACGACCCGGGGTCGGGGGCATGGAGCACCACAAACGCACTAAGTACGGCCCGCTATTTCCACACGGCGACGCTGTTGCCCTCCGGCAAGGTGCTCGTCACTGGTGGCTTTGGACCCAGCGCCTCCCTCAACAGTACGGAGGTCTACGACCCGGCCATGGGGTCTTGGAGCCTGACGGGTCCTCTGGTCAAGGCCCGCTATCGCCACACGGCGACGCTGTTGCCCTCCGGCAAGGTGCTCGTCACTGGCGGCGCTGGCTCGAATGGCCCCCTCGCCAGCGCTGAGGTGTACGACCCAGTCACGAAGGTCTGGAGCACCACGGGAACACTGACCACGGCCCGCCATGGCCACACCGCGACGCTGTTGCCCTCCGACAAGGTGCTCGTCACCGGTGGCATTGGCTCAGACGGTCGCCTCGCCAGCGCGGAGGTGTATGACCCAGCCGCGGGCACGTGGAGCCCCGCAGGCACACTGGCCACGGCCCGCTATGGCCACACCGCGACACTGTTGCCCTCCGGCAAGGTGCTCGTCACCAGTGGCTCGGGCCCCAGCGGCCCCCTCGCCAGCGCGGAGGTGTATGACCCAGCCGCGGGCACGTGGAGCCCCGCAGGCCCACTGGCCACGGCCCGCTATGGCCACACCGCGACGCTGTTGTCCTCCGGCCAGGTGCTCGTCACCAGTGGCGTTGGCCCCAGCGGCCCCCTCGCCAGCGCGGAGGTCTACGACCCGGCCAGGAGGACCTGGAGTCTCACGGGCGCACCGGCCACGATCCGCCATGGCCACACGGAGACGCTGTTGTCCTCCGGCAAGGTGCTCATCACCGGCGGAGCTGGCTCGAATGGCCCCCTCGCCAGCTCGGAGGTGTACGACCCAGTCACGAAGGTCTGGAGCACTCCGGGAACACTGACCACAGCCCGCCATGGCCACACGGCGACGCTCCTGCCCTCCGGCAAGGTGCTCGTCACCGGTGGCTTGGGCTCCAGCGGCCCCCTCGCCAGCGCGGAGGTGTACGACCCGGCCGCGGGCACGTGGAGTCCCACGAGCGCTCTGGCCGCGGCTCGCCATGGCCACACGGCGACACTGTTGCCCTCCGGCAAGGTGCTCGTCACCGGCGGCTCGGGCCCCAGCGGCCCCCTCGCCAGCGCGGAGGTGTACGACCCAGCTGCGGGCACGTGGAGCCCCGCAGGCACACTGGCCACGGCCCGCCATGGCCACACGGCGACGCTGTTGCCCTCCGGCCAGGTGCTCGTCACCGGTGGCTCGGGCTCCAGCGGCCCCCTCGCCAGCGCGGAGGTGTACGACCCGGCCATGGGTTCCTGGAGCCTAACGGGTCCTCTGGTCAAGGCCCGCCATGGCCACACGGCGACGCTGTTGCCCTCCGGCCAGGTGCTCGTCACTGGCGGCGCTGGCTCGAATGGCCCCCTCACCAGCGCGGAGGTGTATGACCCAGCCGCAGGCACATGGGGCCCCGCAGGCACACTGGCCACGGCCCGCTATAACCACACCGCGACGCTGTTGCCCTCGGGCCAGGTGCTCGTCACCGGCGGCATTGGCTCAGACGGTCGCCTCGCCAGCGCGGAGGTGTATGACCCAGCCGCGGGCACGTGGAGCCCCGCGGGCAAACCGAGCACGGCCCGCCATGGCCACACGGCGACGCTGTTGCCCTCCGGCAAGGTGCTCGTCACCGGCGGCTCGGGCTCCAGTGGCCCCCTCGCCAGCGTGGAGGTGTACGACCCGGCCGCGGGCACGTGGAGTCCCACGAGCGCGCTGACCACGGCCCGCCATGGCCACACCGCAACGCGGTTGGCCTCTGGCCAGGTGCTCGTCACCGGTGGATCTGGCTCAAGCGGCGCTCTCTCCGGCACGGAGGTGTACGACCCGGGGACGGAGGTATGGAGCACCACGAGCGCTCTGGCCGCGGCTCGCCATACCCACGCGGCGACGCTGTTGCCCTCTGGCCAGGTGCTTGTCTCCGGTGGCTCTGGCTCAAGCGGCGCCCTCTCCGGCACGGAGGTGTACGACCCGGGGACGGGGGCATGGAGCACCACGAGCGCTCTGGCCGCGGCTCGCCATGCCCACGCGGCGACGCTGCTGCCCTCTGGCCAGGTGCTTGTCTCCGGTGGCTCTGGCTCAAGCGGCTCTCTCCCTGGCTCGGAGGTGTACGAAGGTACGGGAGCTCACATCGAGTGGCGCCCCGACATCGATGTACTCAACCCGCAGCACGCTCACCAGGACTCTCGCATCACGGGAAAGCGCTTGCGCGGCCTCTCGGAGGCAAGTAGCGGTAACGCCCAGAGTTCCGCCACGAATCTCCCCCTGATCGGCCTGATTTCGCTGGAGGGCGCAACGCTGACACGCGTTCCACTCCTGGACTCGGGCTCCGACAAGGAAGTGACCGTCCGGACACCGCTCGTACCGGAAGGCCATTACATCCTTTCCGTAATGACCAATGCCATACATGGAGGACAACTGGTGAGCGTGCTCGGCCAGACTCCGACGACACCCACGGTGACGCAACCCGCCAACAACACCCACATCAACTTCCCACTGACAGTCATTCGCGGCATGACAGAAGCCGGTAGCAAGGTCAGGGTATGGGTGAATGGGAAAGAAGTGCCAGATACCGACATTACCATGAACACCCAAACCAACTGGAGTATCACCCCAGGTACCGCCCTGCCTGAGGGACCCAACCA
>NZ_JPMI01000046.1 GCF_000733295.1 Archangium violaceum Cb vi76
CTCTTATGGGGGCTATGCCGCCCTGGCCGCCGGTCGCGAACTGGTCCGCCGCCGCGAGGTCCCGGCCTGCCTCGTCGCCGGAGCCGAGTCGATGATGTGCGCGCGCACGTTGATTCGGCTGTATGAGCAGCGACGACTACTGACCGAGGACAACTCCGACGGTGTCATCCCCGGCGAGGCAGCCGCCTGCGTGCTTCTTGCAGCACAGAAGCAGGGACTGGCCGTCATTCGAGGCATGGGATTCGCTCAAGAGCCATCCTCTTTGGAGAACGATGTGCCGTTGCGCGCCGACGGGCTCACTGCCGCTGCACGGACCGCCCTGCAGGAGGCGAGACTCGCGCTCCACGACATCGACTTCCGCTTCTCCGATGCGGCGGGTGAGAGCTTCTATTTCAAGGAACAGACGCTGCTCGTTTCCCGGGTGCTGAGGGAGCGCAAGGAAGACTTCCCTCTCTGGCTGTGCGCCGAGGGGCTCGGCGACACCGGCGCGGCGGCGGGACTTTGCGGCATGGTATGGGCCATCGCGGGTTGGGCGCGTCACTATGCGCCAGGAACCCGAGCCATTGGCCTGGCTGGCAACGCACAGGGCGGACGTGCCGCGGTGATCATCGAAGCCATGGAGTAGGAGACATCATGGGCAAAAAGGTCTTCGCGAACGGGATGGAAATCGCCCACAAGGCAGGAGACGCCAAGGTCATCTCGGCGTTCCCTGACGTATGCCTGAGCCCACCCCCACCGCCGACGGGCCCGGTTCCAGTTCCCTATCCGAATACGTCCTTCGCCAGGGATTTGAAGCAGGGCAGCACCAGCGTCACCATCGGAGGCGAGCCGCTCGCGCTCAAGGGCAAGAGCTACTACCAGAGCTCACCGCTGGGAGACGAGGCCGCGACCCGTAATTTCGGCGGTAGCGTGCTGACACATACCATCACGGGCAAGACGTACTTCCAGGCCCACTCGATGGACGTCATGGTCGAGGGGAAGAACGTCTGCAGACACCTCGACATCACCACCAGCAACCACGCGAGCTACCCTGGAAGCACCCCTCCCATGCCGAATGCGGAGGAGATGATCCAGCTCGCATTGAAGCGAGCTGCCGAGAAGAAGTGTCCCTGCTGCGGGAAGACCAAGTGCAAGGCCGCCTTTCAGGAAAATGAGACACCGCAGAGCCTGGAAGACTTCTACGGGTTCAACGAAAAAGGGCCGGACGGCAATCCGACTCCTGAAGCAGCCGACAAAATGAAAGTCTATCAGACCCTACTCGGAATGAAGGCCAAGAACTGCACGTGCAATGGGCGTGTATTCCCGGAGGCCCCCTGTGATGTTTTCAGAGCGCCCAACCCAGGCCGGACCAAGAAAATCAAAGAACATTGGGAACAGCCCGAAGTGATGGCGAAGTTCTACACGCAATTCACCACCACCAATCCAAACACGATCTCTGACTTCCGCGCGGCCAACCCGGCAGAAGCGCCGCCCAGCGCAGGGCCAACCTTCAGCAAGACAAATCATCTGACACCCAAGGGAGCAGGTGGCTGCCCGGATAATCCGGGCAACCTACAGCCACACGACACCCTGTGTGCGACCTGCAAGGTTATTGACGATACATTTGGCAAATGGCAAGACCCAAACATCGAATGGCGTAACAAGAAGAACGGCTGGGCAGATTTTTGGAACAAGGCCTTCCGGGCATCTGGTATCAAACGACGGCGCGTGGCCGGATTTACTCCGGGGTGGTGGTAGACATGAACGAGATACCCATTGAAGCTCGCCCGACGCTGAAAGAAGCAGGCCTGGACTTCAATCACTTCGCCTACTTCACCCGGCCGATTGCGGCTGCTCTGCCATCGAGAACGCCCGGAGCCGCAGACATACACTGGATACAACTCGAAGCGCTGATCAACAAACTCAAGTCGGGAGATTTCTCGGCGGCGGAAGACATCTTACGCCTTTGCCGTGAGACCACGGATTGGCAAATGAAATTCGCCGCGACGCGAGTCCTGGGACACGCGGGCACCATCGATTGCTTCAAACGCATGCGGGAGGAACTTGAGCAGCACCCAATGCGCAAGCAAGAGAGTATCGATGTCCCGTCTCGCACACTCGTCCTGACCTATTGCCGCGCCTTTGCGCTATGGGGCCGTCTCGATGTGATACCAGTATTGATGGACCAGTACCTTGCTTTGCGACTGAAGCAGACGCCGGAGATCTCGTTACTTCCACTCTTGATGTCGGATTTGCTGGTCGATGACGACAGTACCATGATTGCGCACGATCCGCCGGAAGACGCCCTGGAAGATTATCTCAACCTGGTCATGAACCAGTACGACGCCGTCACCGCGAAGCACGGGTCCGACAAAGTGTTTGTCTTCCGTGGTGACCTCTACTCAGTGCGCGCAATCGCAGAGCGGATGCGACATCTCACCACGCCGTACCAGGCAGCGGACCTGACCACGCTGCGCGAGCGTTTCGAGCCTGCCACTGGAATCGATTGCAGCGTGATCTTCAGTGAGGAAGATGTATCGACACTGGCAGCGGCCACCATCGCGGAATCGTTCCTGGAATCGGATGATGGGAAGAAATTCGAGCCAGGTAGACGCTACTTCTTCGGCCATCCGATTCCCGAATAGAGCGCGACGCGCGTGCTACACGCTCCAGCCCCTTACAATCCGGTACGCATGGAACACATGAGCCACACGCTGATGGATGTGCTGGAGGAACACCTGGACGAGGCCGCCTTCCTCTGGCTGCAGTGGGAGCGAAGCCTCGTCGCCCCCACCTACGTGCTGAACGAAGTGGCCGGGCTCGAGGAGCGGCTGCTGGCCCATGTGGATGGCCTCGTCCTGGGTGGAACTTCCGCGACCGAGAAGCTGCTGATTCCAGCATTGGAAGCACACGAGGACGTGGAACGCGTCACCGCCGCGGCCTACACCCTGCTGGGCTCCGAGAACCCCTCGGGCGCCGAAGCGGTACGAACGGCCCTGGAGACCGCGGCTCCAGAGGCCCTCCCCGCCTTTCAGCGAGCGCTCGAGCTGAAAGGGTACGAGGCACTGCCCTCCTGGCTCTCCACACTGCTCAAGCAGGACGAGCCCCTCAAGCTGGCCCTCGCACTGGAAGTGCTCGCCTCCCATGGCGTGGATCCAGGCCCAGCGCTGCCGGACCTGCTCCGACACGAGGAGCCCCAGGTGGCGGCAGCTGCCCTGCGGGCGGCCGCTCGCCTCCGCGCTCCCCTGGAACGCCAGGTGCTCCAGGCGGGCCTGACGTCACCCGTCTCCGCCCTCCGGGATTCCGCCATCACAGCGGGGTTGCAGAAGGGCCATCGGGCCGCCTGGACCGCCTGCCAGGCAGCCGTCGACAGCGGGGCTCCCGGGTTGCGGCTGCCCGCCCTGGTGCTGGCTTTGAGTGGAGATGCTCGCGAGGTGGAGCGGTTGAAGCGCCTCCTCGAGGAGCCCCGTCACCGTCCGGATGCGCTCTGGGCCCTGGGCTTCAGTGGCCAACCCGCCGCCGCCGAGCTCTGCCTGCAATGGATGGAGGATGATGCCGTGTCCCACCTGGCGGCCGAGGCCTTCTGCGCCATCACCGGACTCAGCCTGGAGGGCCGTCTGGCCGCACCGCATGTCGAGGAAGAGCCCCTGCCTCCGCTGGAGGAGGAGGCCCTCGATGTCGATCTCACGCCCAAACCGGAGGATGACCTTCCCCGGCCGGTCGCGGCGGAAGTGCTCGCGTGGTGGAAGGAGTCACGCAAGAACTTCGAGCTGGACCGGCGCTACCTGCACGGAAGGCCCTTCGGAACCGAGGCCCTCCTCGAGTCGCTGATGACGGCTCCGATGCGCCGGCGCCATGCGCTGGCGCTCGACCTGGCGCTGCGCAGCCGGGGAGAACCGCGGGTGCCAACCCGGGCCTTCACCCCCTATCAACGGAAGGCCCTGGAGGCAGTGCGCACAACGGCTCCATCCGCGCTGAGCCGCCCCTTCACCGAAGGACTTCATTCCTCCTGACGCAAGGACGTGACAGCCCATCCCGATCGCACCGGCAGTACGTATCCCCCGGCCCCGTACGGACCCGCGGCCACACCCCGGGGGTTTTCACCGTCGCTTGATTGATAGATTCGCCGCCCTCCAGTTAGCTGATCGCCATGCTCAACCGAAGACTCGCCACATCACTGCTCACCACGGGTCTCCTGGGTGGAGCCTGGCCTCTCGCCGCGAACGCGAAGGACACGAAGGACACGTCCCTCCCGCCGCCTGCCGTCAGCTACAACATCCCCATCGACGTCGTCGCTCCGTTCCAGAGCCCCGAAGCCAACCTGCCCTACTTCGATGACTTCTCGTGGCGGGAGTTCATCGCGCTCACCTGGCCGGTCACCGTCAGCACCAGCGCGCCGTATTCCCGCGGTCTTCCGGACGTCAAGAAGAAGTACGGCGATGTCTCGGTGCCGGGTGTCTGGGAAACGTGGAAGGCGGACTACGAGCTCTTCCTTCCCGATGGCGCGGCCCCCGCGGAATGGAAGAGCTTCGCGACTCCCTCCCCCTGTGGCGGCCCTGGCACCCTCGTGCCGTACGAGAAGGTGCTCGGCTCGTTCAACACGTACCACGGCTTCAACCAGGCGAGCATGACGGACGCCGCCGGTCCCCTCGTGAGCCAGAACCGCCAGTACGTCCGCTACGAGACCCGGGTCAATCAGGCCGAATTCAATTACATCACCAACCCCGGCGCTTCCTATCCCGGCCCCTTGTACCTGCTGAAGAACCTCCCCGGGACTGGCTCGGCCAATCCCGCGCTGAAGTTCCCGAGCGGCTCGGTGGAGGTCAAGGCCTCCTGGCGCGTGATGACGGGCGTGCCCGCCAGGCAGCGCAAGCGCTACTACGTCACCAAGGCGAAGGTGCTCGATCCCGTGAGCGGCAAGTGCACCCTGACCGATGTCGGCCTCATCGGGCTGCACATCGTGAACAAGACCCCCTCCTTCCCCCAGTGGATCTGGTCGACCTTCGAGCACGTCGACAACGTGCCCGCCCTCCAGGATGAGCGCACCCGGAGCCGGCCTCCCTACTCGCTGAACGACAACGACCCGAAAACGCCGCCCTCGGAGATGGGCCAGCCCATCAGCCAGTGCAACCCGCCGCAGCGGAAGCCGGCTCCCACCCAGGTGGTGCGCAAGCGGCCCATCGCGGCCTCGACGCAGAAGACCAATCAGGTCTACCAGCAGGCCAACGGCGTGAAGGGGACCGTCTGGGAGAACTACCAGCTCGTGCTCACCCAGTGGCCCGTCAACGGCACGGACACCTTCCCCAACGTGACCCAGCCGCGGCCCCAGATCAATACCGCCAACGTGGCGACGGAGACCTGGGTCCAGGACTCCACGGCGACCTCGTGCATGAGCTGCCACAGCGTGTCGAACAGCCACCAGTATGATTTCGTCTGGTTCCTCCCGCTCGGCGCCTGGCCCCAGAGACAGACGCCCTGCGCGCCGCAGGTGGCCTCGGCTCCGCCGGCAGCCCAGCCGGCGGACAAGCTCGCCGCCCCACCTCCCGAGTCCACCGTCGCCGCCGAGCGCCGGGACAAAGCCATCCTCGACTTGCGCGACCTCCTGAAGCGGACACAGCAGGGCCAGGCCACGGTGGGGGAGTGAGCATCGCTTCCCAATTGCCGGGCTCTTGCCGATAATCCCTCACGTGACACGCGGCGTCAGCGACACCTCCCTCCGGAGGGCCGCGCACGCCCGGCCCTGGCAGGTGCCGTGCCGGTCGTCCGTGAAAGGAACGGAACGTGAGGGTCCCCGCGAAAGCCGACTTCATCGGCAATGAGCGCTTCCAGGTCCGCCGTCCCCTGGGCCAGGGCTCGTTCGGCCATGTCTACGAGGTCTTCGACACCCTCTACAACACGGTGGTGGCCCTCAAGCTCCTCCACGAGCCCCGGCCCATCGCCCTCTACCGCTTCAAGCAGGAGTTCCGGCTGTTGGGGGATCTCGTCCACCCCAACCTCGTGACGCTCTACGAGCTGCACTCGGAGGGAAACCAGTGGTTCTTCACCATGGAGTACGTGGAGGGCGCCCACTTCACCACGTACGTGCGCTCCATGAGCGCCTCCCTGTCCCTGAGTGACTCGCCCCAGGACAGGACCGAGACGGTGATTCCGAGCCCGCGGCCGAGCGACCCGGGCGCGAGCGGCCCTCACGACGCGACGGCCACCTTCTCCTCGGAGGAGCCCTCGAACGAAGTGCCCATCGCGCGCGAGCCCCGGCCCACGGCGTCGCCCTTCCTCGTCGACCCCGAGCGCCTGCGCGCCGCCTTCTACCATCTGGCCCAGGGCGTCCGGGCCCTCCACTCCGCCGGCATCGTCCACCGGGATCTCAAGCCGTCCAACGTCCTGGTCACCCCCACCGGCCGGGTCGTGCTGCTCGACTTCGGACTCGCCAAGGAGCTGGCTCCCGCGCCCCAGGACCAGGCCCCGGAGGGAGTCGCCGGCTCCCCCTCGTACATGGCGCCCGAGCAGTGGGCGGGCGAGGGCATCTCCGAGGCCACCGACTGGTACAGCGTCGGGGTGATGCTCTACGAGGCCCTCAGCGGCATCCGCCCCTTCTACGGAAACTCCTCCGAGCGGCGCGAGCAGCAGCAGCAGGGGCCCGCCCCCCTCTCCCAGGTGTCGCAGGACATTCCGAAGGATCTCTCGGAGCTGTGCATGCGCATGCTCGAGCCCGAGCCGAGCCGCCGGCCGGGATTCGAGGAGATCCTCGCCTGCTTCGCCCCGCGGGGTGGAGGCACCGGCGCGCGCGGGTCCGTGGCGCTGCCGGAGCGGGGACGCACGCTGGTGGGCCGAGAGGCGGAGCTGGCGGTGCTGGAGGAGTCCTTCCAGCGCAGCACGGCCGGAAAGCCCGGCATCGTGTACCTGCACGGACCGCCCGGCATGGGCAAGAGCACGCTCCTGCGCGGCTTCGTGGAGTCCGTCCACCAACGCGGGGCCATTGCCCTCATGGGCCGCTGCCACGAGCGCGAGTCCGTGCCCTACAAGGCCCTGGACAGCCTGTTCGACTCGCTCGTGCGCTTCCTGCTGCGGCTCCCCCCCGAGGAGGCCCGAGCGCTCCTCCCGGAGCGGTTCCATGAGCTGCTGCCGGTGTTTCCCGTGCTCCGGGTGGTGGCGGAGCGGCTCGACCCCACGCCGGCTCCGCCCGGGCCGCAGGAGCCCCTCCAGGCCCGCAGGCACGTGGACACCGTCCTCAAGGAGCTGCTGCGGCGCATCTCCGGGCGGGGACCGCTCGTGCTCTGCCTGGATGACCTGCAGTGGGGTGACGTGGACAGCGCGCAGTTGATGGCGGAGCTGCTCTCGCCGCCCGACATGCCCACGCTCCTGCTGGTGGCGAGCTACCGCAGCGGGGAGGCCCGGAACAGCCCCTTCCTGCGCGAGCTCGAACGGCTCCTGGCGCACTCGCTCGTGCTGGAGACGCCGCGCGAGCTCGTGTTGGGGCCACTGCCGGCGGAGGAGGCCACGCGGCTGGCGCTGTACCGGATGGGTGCCTCCTCGCACGAGGCCCGGCTCCAGGCCGAGCGCATCATCCGCGAGGCCGAGGGCAACCCGTTCTTCATCGAGGAGCTCGCCCGCGCCGAGCCGGGCGGCAACGCCATCGGCACGGAGCCCGGAGAGCACGTCACCCTGAACGGTGTCCTGGCGCGACGGCTCCGCCAGCTCCCCGAGGGCGCCCGCCTCCTGCTGGAAGTGGCGGCCGTGTCCGGCCGGCCCACGGAGGAGGCGGTGGTGCTCGAGGCGGCCCGCGTCGGGGACACCGCGCTCTCCTCTCTGGTACTCCTGCGCGCCCAACACCTGCTCCAGGGCCGCACCGGCGACTCCTCCCGCCTCGAGGTGGCCCATGACCGCATCCGCGAGAGCGTGCTGGCCCAGCTCGAGCCCACCACGCTCGCCCACCACCACCGGCGGCTCGCCGAGGTGTGGGTCCAGCGGCCCGAGCCAGACCCCGAGCTGCTCGCCCTGCACCTGCATGGCGCGGGAGAGCTGCGCGAGGCGGCCGTGCAGGCCTTCCGCGCGGCGGAGCGGGCCTGGAAGGCGCTGGCCTTCCACCGTGCCGCGGATCTCTTCGGCTCGGCGCTCGAGTGGAGTGGTGGCGCCGCGAACGCCGCCCTGCCCGAGCCACGCCTGCTGAAGCTGCGCCGCGCCGAGGCGCTCGCCAACGCGGGCCGGGGTGGCGAGGCGGGACCGCTCTTCCTCCAGGTGGCCGAGGAGGGACCCGAGGAGCACGGGTTGGACCTGCGGCGCCGGGCCATCGAGAGCCTGATGCTCAGCGGCCGGATCGACGAGGGGCTGACGCTGGTGCGGCCGGTGCTGACGCGCGTCGGCCTGTCCTACTCGGACTCCAACGCCGTGGCGCTCGGCGGAGTGGCGTGGAACATGATGCGCCTGATGGCGGGCGGCGCGAAGCTGCGCCAGCGGCCGGACCCCGTCCCCGACGCGCTGCGCGCGCGCATGGACGTGACGTGGGCCCTGGGCAAGTCCCTGGCGAGCATCGAGTCGCTGCGCGCCATGGGCTTCCAGATTCAAAGCCTGCGCATGGCGCTCGAGTCCGGAGACCGCGCCCGGGCGTCCCGCGCGCTGACGGCCTTCGGGGCGTTGTGGCTCTGGCAGGGCACCGCCGGCTCGGTGAAACGGGGCGCGCGCTACCAGGAGCAGGGCAAGGCACTCGCGCTCGAGCTGAACGATCCCGCCCTCATCGGCTTCGCGGAGGCGTACCAGAGCACCCACTCGTACGTGCTCGGCGAGTGGAGCACCGCCCTGGCGCAGGCGGACCACGGGATGAAGCTGCTGCGGGAGCACGGCCTGGACGTCATCTGGGAGACCAACGTCGGACGCACCCAGGCGTGTCTGGTGTTGCAGGCCACGCACGGCCTGCGAGAGCTGGGGCAGCGCGCCTCGGAGTGGTTCCGCGAGGCCAACGAGGTGGGAGACCTCTTCTCCCGCGTCACCGCGTCCTTCTCCACGGCCCTGTGCCTCATCTCCCAGGGCCAGACGGACGAGGCCCGCCAGCTCATGACCGAGATGATGGCGGGCTGGAGCCGGCTCGGCGCCATCCAGCACGGCTTCCAGGTGCTGCGCGAGACGCTGGCGGAGCTGTACGAGGGCAAGCTGGACCAGGCCCGGGAGCGGCTGGAGAAGGCCTGGCCCTCGCTGGTGGCCGGACAGTGGCTGCGCGGGCAGCTCGGCCGCTTCGAGCTGTATGGGCTGCGGGCCCGCCTCTCCCTGGCCCTGGCGGAGCGGGAGCCCCCACGGCGTCAGGAGCTCGTGCGGCTCGCGAACAAGGACATCGGCCTGCTCGCCCAGGAGCTCCGGCGCGACACGCCGTCCCTGGTGCACCTGCTCCAGGCGGGAGCGGCCCGGCTCGGTGACCAGCCCGAGCAGGCGCTCACGCACCTGTCGGCGGCCATCGACGGCTACGACGCGGCCGGGATGCCCACGCTGGCCGCCTGCGCCCGCCTGTGGAAGGGCGAGCTGGTGGGAGGAGACGCGGGCAAGGAGCTCGTCACCCGCGCCACCGACACCCTGCGGGGAGAGAACATCCGCGAGCCGCGCCGGTGGGCCGCGATCCTCGCCCCTGGCTTCGGCGCGTAGTTCAAGGTATCCCAGCACCACCCACGAGGGAGGGGACCGTGCTTCTACACTTCATTTCCGATCTGATCCGCAATCCGGAGTTGCAGCGGCAGTTCAGCAAGGATCCGGATGGCACGATGTCGAAGGCCAACCTGTCAGAGGCACAGCGGGAGGCCTTGCACAAGGGCCAGCTCGAATCGGTGATGAAGCTGCTCAAGACGGAGCTCGCCTCGCTGGAGATGTTCGCCGTGGTGTGGGTGAAGGCGGTCGTCCAGGTGAATTCGGCGACCCCGAGCACGGGCTCGTGCGGCAACACGGTCCAGCTGCGCGTGGCGGGGGACTTCTTCACCACGGGCACGTTCGCCGCCCTCAAGCTGAGCGGCATGGATGTGCCCGCGGTGACGCAGAGCGTGGAGAACCCCGGCGGCCGTGGCTCCGTCCTCCACTGCACGCTGAACCTCCCCGCCAACGCGCCCATCGGCGTGTACGACCTGGCCGTGGTCAACCCGGACGGGCACTACGGCATCCTCCCGCAGGCCTTCACCATCGATTGAGCGCGGCTCCAGGGCTTCCCGATGATCGTCCCCATCGATGAGTTGATGAGCCGCCTGAAGCCGTTCCTCTCCAAGGAGCTGGTGGGAGAGGAGGCGTTCGGCCACGTCAACGCGGTGGCCCGGCTGCTTCCGGAGGTCTCGGGAGGCTTCTGCTTCGAATGCCGCATGGAGGCGGGCGCCCCTCGGGTGGACTACATGGTCTGCTGCATGCGGACCGATGGAGGTCCCCAGGCGCTCGCGGACGCGCTCGCGAGGACGCGCGAGCAACTCACCGGGCCCCTCTGGGACGGCGTGCGCGAGTTCTCGCGGCAGTGGGTGGATCCGGGCTCGCCGTTGGCGCGCGTGCCCGTGCTCTGGCTCGAGTACGACGTGGAGGGTCCGACGTCCAACCCCAAGCCCTTCGCCTTCGCCTGCGTGCAGCCCGAGTTCGGGCAGAAGCCGCCCGGCTCGCGGCGGGAGACGGGAGCAACGGTGGACGAGTCGCTCCAGCTCACCTGGCGAGCGCTGGAGGCCTTCCAGGGTGCACCGGTGCGCCCGGCCATCGCGCGCACCGTGTCGCGCTGCTTCGAGCAGTTGCCCGACTTCGCGGAAGTGGAGCACGTGGCCTCGCTCGCCTGCCGCGGCTCGGACGCGGTGCGGATGATCATCGGCATGCCCCGCGAGGAGGTGGGCGGGTATCTCGAGCGCATCGGCTGGCCGGGTTCGCGGGCGCAGGTGGAGGAGCTCACGAAGACGTGGCTCGACTACCTGCACTTCGCGGAGGTGAACCTGGACGTGGGCGAGACGGTGGGCCCCACCATCGGGCTGGCGCTCCCCTTCCCCGAGAAGCCGCACGAGCCGTGGGCGAAGGAGTTCCTCCAGCGGATGGTGGACCTCGGGCTGTGCACCCCCGAGAAGCGCGAGGCCATCCTCCAGTGGCCCGGGCGCGAGCGCGTTCCGCTCACGGGGCACCGGTGGCCGAGCAACCTGTGCCGGACCGTTGGAGCCAAGCTGGTGGTCCGGCCGGACGCACCGGTCTCGGTGAAGGTGTATCCCTACTTCGAGTGCCGGTTCTCGCTCTGGAGCGACGTCTAACCGACGGTGAAGAGCTGCTGCAGCATGAAGGAGCTGGAGCCCAGGCTGGTCTGGACGTACCCGAAGACGATGGAGCGCACGGTGTTCCCGTGGGTCCTGGGGTCATAGAGGTACGTCTGGGAGAAGCCGGTCATCGCGTTGCCCGAGGGCGGGGAGCCAAGCGCGGTGACCGAACCCGAGCAGTAGAACCTGAACGAGTCCGTGGGGTTGGTGAGGCCCACGTACAGCTGGGTGATGGCGTCCGTCTGCGCGTTCTTCGGCGCGACCGTGCAGGAGACCGCGAGCTGGCCCTCCAGGAAGGTCACCGTCCAGTTGCTCGTCACGACCAGGTCGTTGTTGCCATAGCCGTAATCGGGATTGGTCTCGCTGATAGCCATGTCGTTCCCCTCCGTTCCGCTCTCGAGCCGATGATAGCCGGTTGAGTGCCCGCCCGGGATTAGACTGGGGCCATGCAACGCCGCGACTTCTTGTCCTTCTTCCTCGCCACCCCGAGCCTGGTGGATGTGCCACGAGCCGACCCCGGAGGCTCGGGCCAGGACGAAGAAGCGGAGTGGCTGGGAGCCATGAGCGGCCTGCTCGGACAGAACCGATGGGACGCCTTGCTGGAGCTTGCCCAGCGGCTCTACGAAACCGCCCCCCGCGGGGACGCACCGGGCAGCGCGAGGGAAGTGGCCTGCTACCTCATCTTCCAGGCCCATCTGGTGCTGGTCCACCGCGAAGAGGCCTTCCACGCCGGGGAGCGCTATCTGGAGGAGTACCCGGAGGGCATGCATGCCTTCGCGGTGCGCTTGAACCTCCAGGTCCAGCGAGAGCAGGAGTCCGCCCGGGAGGATGCGCTCGCGTCCGTCAGGGGGGAGCTGGACAGGATTGAACGGGAGCTCTCCGCCATGGACGCGCAATGGGCCACGGCTCGACTGGAAACACCGGAAGCCGCCGCACAGCTCCAGGAACAGTTCGCACTGCGGCGCGCGGTCACGGAGTTCCAGGTGTGCACGCTGCTGGCTTCCCACAAGCTCCACGCGCAAGCGGTTCGCGCGTGCACCCTGTTCGCCGAGAAGTACCACCGAAGCGAAGACGCGAATATCCCACTGCTCGCCCGGAGCGCGCTCCACATGGCGATGATGCAGGAGGCCGCGCAGGGACACTTCCAGGAAGCCCGGAAGCTGGGAGCCCGACTCCAGGCCTGGGCCCCTCAGTTCGCACACGAGCACGGCGTCACGACACTGATGCTCGTGTGGCCCCACTGAGCCCGCCCCATGAAGCCCCCCGCGTTCCCATGACCCCAAGGCCCCTCCGCGCATGGCTCCTGCCCGGGCTCACACTCGCCACGGCGGCGCTGCACCTGCTCTTCGCCCACCGCTATGGCTACTTCCGGGACGAGCTCTACTTCATCGCCTGTGGCCAGCGGCTCGACTGGGGCTACGTGGATCAGCCCCCCCTCATCGCCGTGGCCGCCCGGCTCGCCACCACGCTCTTCGGCCATTCCCTCACGGGACTGAGGGTGCTGCCCGCGCTCGCCTCCGCGGGGCTCGTGGCCCTCACCGGACACCTCGCGCGGCGCTTCGGGGGTGGAGGCTTCGCCGTGGCGCTCGCCGCACTCCCCGCCGCGCTCGCTCCCATCTTCCTCTTCGAGGGCCACACCCTCACCATGAATGCCTTCGAGCCCCTCCTCTGGACGGGCTGCGCCGCCCTGCTGGTGCACCTGGTACGCACGGAGCAGCCCCGGCCGTGGCTCGCCCTGGGAGCACTCGCGGGCGTGGGGATGCTCAACAAGTACTCCATGGCCTTCTTCACCGTGTGCCTCGTGGTCGGCGTGCTCCTCACGCCCGCGCGGAGGCTGCTGGCCAGCCGCTGGCTCGTGCTCGGCGTGCTGCTGGCCACCGCGCTCGTCCTGCCCAACCTCCTCTGGCAACACGGACACGGCTGGCCCATGCTCGAGCTGCTGCGCAACGGCCAGCTCTACAAGAACGCCCCCTTCCAGCTCGGCGACTTCGTGCGCGGGCAGTTCCTCCTGTTGCACCCGCTCTCCGCGCCCCTGTGGCTCACCGGGCTCGGCGTCCTCTTGTTCTCCCCCGCACTCCGGCCCTACCGCGCGCTCGGAATCGCCTACGTCCTGCTCTTCGGCCTGCTCGTCTTCCTGCGCGCCAAGGACTACTACCTGGCCCCCGCCTACCCCATGTTGCTCGCCGCGGGCGCGGTCCAGGCCGAGCGCCTCATCCAGCGCCCCGTGGCACGCGCCGCGGTGCTCGTCCCGGGCCTCGTGGGCTTCGCCGCCCTCGCGCCGCTCACCCTCCCCGTGCTGCCCGTGGACACCTTCATCTCCTGGCAACGCACGCTGGGCATCGAGCCCACCCAGCACGAGCGCCACGAGTACGGCGTCCTGCCCCAGCATTACGCGGACCAGCACGGCTGGGAGCAGCTCGTCGCCTCCGTGGCCGAGGTGTACCAGCGCCTGCCTCCAGAGCAGCGGACGCGCACTACCCTCTTCGCACAGAACTACGGAGAGGCCGGGGCGCTCGACTGGCTCGGCGCGGCCCACGGCCTTCCCCCCGCGCGCTCGGGCCACAACCACTACTTTCTCTGGGGGCCCGGGGACGCGGACGGGCCTCTCCTCGTGGTGGGGGGCAGCCTGGAGGACCTCCAGCCCGTGTGCGCGCGGGTCGAGCTCGCCGCGCGCGTGCCGCCCAGCCCCTACGTCATGCCCTACGAGAACAACCTACCCATCTATCTGTGCTCGGAGCTGAAGGTGCCGTTGGCCACCCTCTGGCCGCGCGTGAAGCACTACGAGTAGGCGCCCGGACGGCACCGGCACGGGACGGCCTAGGAGCCACCCATCCGTGGGTTCATCCAATCGACGATGCGGCTCAACGTGGCCGGGCGTGGGTTCTCCAGGGAGATCTGCCCGGTGTCGTCCCCCGTCACGGGAACCGGTGCTGGGAGGGACTCGATCCGGCCTTCCATCTTCAGGTAGGGCGACAGCCAGAGCCGGTACGAGAGCGGCATGAAACTGCTGAACGTCTTGTAGGCGATGATGTACTGCCGCCCCTTCCGCACCGGGTACTGGAGCACCGCCGTGCCGGTCTCGAGCGCGTTCTGGACGTAGTTGCCCCCTATCTGGGTGAGGTTCGCGCCATCCTCGATGGACGCGATGGTGAGCGGATACCCGTAGCCATGGACGTAGCCGCTCGGGCCCACCTCGATGACATCGGACATCATGGTCACCACGCCGCTCTCGCGCGCGGTCACCACGAAGGCGTCGTAATGGAAGTACTGAGGCGCCTGCAGGGAGCGGGTGGTGAGCACGCCACGGAAGGAGCGGTCCTCCTGCGGCAACACGCCGGCGGCTACCTCCTCCTCGGGAACCGCGGTCAGGGTATGGGAGGACGTTCCGGCCGGAGCAGGATGGGTCGGTACGGGATTCGGCTCGGTGGGTCCGGGATTCGGCTCGGTGGGTCCGGGCTCCGGCTGGCATCCGGTAACGACCACTTGCGCCAGGAGCAGGAACAGAACGACAGGACGCGACGACTGCGAGTATTCCATGGGTCTTTCCCCAGGTTGGCCGGCCCCTCCGGCATGTTCGGGGACGCGCACCGGGCGGTCAACAGGATGTTGGCGGTGTCCGTGAACGGGTGCGCATCGCTTCCCGACCCTCATCGAGCCAGACCGTACCCGGTCCGTGCACGCCCGGGCCCAGGGAGAACATGTTCACTGCCAGGGTGGTCCACGATGCGGCCACGCCTCCATTGGCCGCTGATGGCCCATCCCCCGACGAATGGGTTTCGCCATCAATCCCAGAAATTCCGTGAGCGGATGAAATCCAGACAGGAGATGGCCCTGGTCTGGTCCCCCCGTAGTTTTTGTGGACGAGGAGGACTTGGCCTTCAATCTGGGCTAAAGACAGTCCTCGCCCAGATGCTCCATTTCATGTGTGCCATGCTCCACAAGAGAATCATCCCCGCCCTGCTCCTTGCCAGCTGGACGCCATTCCCTTCCGCTCACGCGGCTGGGGGAGAGACTGCCTCCGTCACGGTGGCGCCTGTCGCCGGCAAGGAGGAGCCTGCCGCCGTCACGAAGGAGGGTGCCGCCGCTCCGAAGCCGGAGGTGGCTGTCCCCCCCAGGATCTCGATTGGCATGATCAGCCGTGCCTACAAGAACGGTGAGTACGAGCAGGCCCTCGAGCTCATCGGGCTCGCGCGTCAGCACCCGTTGGATACGCCCGAGCTGGTGGCCCTGTCCCTCTACGAGGGAATCCTCTTGTATCAGGTGGGAAGGTTCGTGGAATCCGGAGATGCCTTCGAGATGGCGCTGCTGATCCGGCCCGAGGCGAAGCTTCCCGTGCCGGTCTCGCCCAAGATCGAGAGCCACTTCGAGACGGTCCGGAAAAAGGCTCAGATGGATCCGAGCACCACCACTCCCCCGACTGGCAAGCAGAAGCCTTCTTCGGGGACTTCGTCGAACTGCCCGTCCGGACAAATCATCCCCCCTGGCAGGACCTTGAAAGCACAGCAGTTGTGGCGCCTGGCCATGATGGAACAGATGCTGTGCCTGCGAGATATCCGGGGTGGCGAGGTGGCCAGGAGCTTGTCGGAATTCAAGACCCTGATTTCACAGGCGGGCTCGACGACCGAATGGATCCGCGCCATTCAGGAGATCGACCAGTTCGCCAAGGAGTACTCGGTCTACCCGTTCAACTCGGACTGGCAGCACGTGAAGTCCCTCGTGCCAGAAGAGCGTTGGGAGCTCGGGGACGAGGATCAGGACGTGGCACTACCCGAGGCCCCCGAATCACCCGATGAAGAGCCGGCGAGTCTCTTCGGTTGCCGGGCGGCCGTTGCTGCCGACTGCGAGCGGCTCATGCGACGCCTGCTTCTGCTCCAGGGTCAACTCCCCGGGGTGGCGTCCGAGAACCGGTTCACCGCGAGGACGGAGTTGCTGCGCCTGGGAAGGAAGGTTCGGGAGGCCGGCACCCGCGAGAAATTGAACACCGCCGAGAGAGACATCGATGCCTGGCAGAGCAGGTGGCGGCATTGACGCCCCGCCCTCCACGGTTCCTGAGATGGAGCCGTGGAGTGGACGTGCTCTTCAATCCTCGAGCATATCGATCTTGAGGATGTTGTCCTGCCCGGGTTTGACGTCGAACTCGCGCACGATCGTCCTGCCCGCGTGGACGAACTTGATGACGTGGAGCCCCGCGGACAATTGCAGGGGCTTCATGGGGGTGTCCCCCCTATTCATGCCATCCACGAAGACGGTGGCGTAGGGATAGACGCGCAGTTCCAGGTTTCCGTTGCCCCTGACCTTGGGCGCAGGCGGAGCAGCGGGCGTGGGGTCAACGACAGGGCTCGGCGGGACAACGGGCAAGGATGGCTGAGGGGCGGGTGGTGTCTCCTCCACCTGCGCGGGTGGCGTCTGCACCACCAGCTTGGGCGAAGTCTCCTCCGCCTGCTCGGCTGCCGTCTTCACCACCTGCTCGGTCGAAGTATCCTTCGCCTGTTCGGCTGACGTCGCCTCCTGGCCGGACGCACCCTCGGCGTTCGGCACGTCCGGCATACAACTCCCCGTAGCGCCGAGCAGGAGCATCAACACGCCAAGCGCCCATGACGGCATCCACCGCTGGGGCTTCGTCAGCGCCTGCTGCTGCCAGGGACCTCCATTGGAGGCTGGGATCACGATGGGCCCGGACGGCCGTCGAGGCCTCCCCGGGGCCGTCTGCGGCTCGGACGCGGGGCGCCGGCTCGGGGCTGTGACAAGAGCCCTTGGTGCCTCCTGATTCGAGGCCTGAGGGCCGCGGTGATTCGCCGTCATCGCCTCGTTCGGCGGCGAGGCAGAGCGCTTCCTGGTGAGGCCCGGGGGCACAGGAGTGGGAGTCTTGAGCGGCTCCTTCACCACGGGGATGCCAAGCCCGGGGTCCGTGTTGGCCCGGTTGATGAGATGCGCCACCTGCTGCATCGTCACGGGCGCGCCAACGGAGACAATGAACTTCTCCAGGTCTGCCTGGAAGGCGTGGCAATCCGCGTAGCGTTGATCGCGGTCCTTGGAGAGCACCTTGTTGAGGATGCGCCGCAGCGGAAAGGGAAGATCCTGACGGATCTCCGCCGCCGGGGTGTGCGGCTCGAAGAGGATGGCCTGCATCAGCCCGGCCTCCGACTCCGAGGCATACGGCCGCTGACCCGTGAGCAGCTCGTAGAGCACCACGCCGAGCGCGTACACGTCCGCGCGCCGATCCAACGGCTTCGCGCGCAACTGTTCGGGCGGCATGTACGGGAGCTTGCCCTTGACGACACCGCTCTCCGTCTTGTGGCTCTGCCCGGCGGCCTTGGCGATGCCGAAATCCACCACCTTCACCGCGCCCTGCCGGGACAGCAGGATGTTGTCCGGGCTGATATCGCGGTGGATGAGGCTCTGTGCTTCACCCGTCTCGGGGTCGATGAAATCGTGGGCGAAGGCCAACCCCTCGCAGGCGAGGGCGATGATCCGGGCGCACACCGCGGGGGGAAGAAGCTGCCCCTGGGCCTCGGCACGCTTGATGAGCGTGCGCAGGCTCGGCCCGTCGATGTACTCCATGGCCAGGAAGTAGGTGCCCTCGGACTCGCCGAAGTCGAAGATCTGCACGATGTTCGGGTGCGTGAGCCGGGCGGCGAGCTTGGCCTCGGACAGGAACATCTGGACGAAATCGGGTTCCGCGGCCAGCTCGGGCAGGATGCGCTTGACGACCAGGGTCTTCTCGAAACCCATGGGCCCGGCGGCCTTGGCGAGGAACACCTCGGCCATGCCTCCGGCGGCGAGCTTCCGCACCAATTCGTATTTTCCCAGCCGTTGCTGTTGCGTCACGAGTCCCCTCTTTTTCCCAGCGGTTCCGACAATTCCATGCCGGACTCCCGCGAGGGCGCGCTCTCAAGTTCAGCGGGCGCCTAAATATCAGGCTGCATTCAACTTGTCGTGCTCTTGTCTGAACACAAACCGATCACGGTGCGTTTTAAATCAGTACAGGCCTGGAGATCGGGCAAGCATTGTCTGAGTCAAACAGACTTCAGCGGC
Organism: Archangium violaceum Cb vi76; assembly: GCF_000733295.1. GTDB lineage: Bacteria > Myxococcota > Myxococcia > Myxococcales > Myxococcaceae > Archangium > Archangium violaceum. The sequence continues at coordinate 18,252 of NZ_JPMI01000046.1, forward strand.
TCGCGAGGATGTCAGGATTGCAGTGGCACAGAAGTGAGCTGCCCTCGCTGTAACCATCCCGCCCGCCCGCGGCCTCCACCACTTCACGTTCATCCGCCGCGGCCAGTAGGATCCCGTCCTCTTCGCGTCCAAGAAGGATCCGCCGCATGCACGAGCGTCTGCCTCCGCCCTCCGTCGCCCCCCAGATGTGGGAGACGCTCTCCGACGCAGAGCAGGTCTTCACCCTCTCGATGCCGCGCGGATGGCGGAACCGGGCCTGGGTCCAGAACAACGGGTCCCTCCCCCACCAGCTCGCGACGACCGAGAGCCCCACGGGAGCGAGCACGATGTTCCTGGGCGATCCGACCATCCCCATGTTCGTCGAGCCATCCACGACGATGTTCGGCCCGCCGCCAGGAGCGGTGGTGCGGCCCTACACCTCCATCGAGCACTTCCTGCCCGCCCATGCCCAGTACCGCTTCGGCGGGCTGCCCGGCTTCCGGTGGGGCTCCATGGTGCCGTCGCCGGAGCTGTTCCAGAGGGTCAGTCAGACGCTCCAGCGCTCGGGCGCGGCTCAGGTGTGGGTCACGGCCGGCCGGCTCTCCTTCTCGTTCGACGAGGGACCGCGCCGGGTGCAGGCGATCCTGTTCGGCTTCAGTGCGAACCTCGGCCAGGTCTGCTGGATGGCCGATGTGCTCGGCATCACCACGGTGGGCGACCCCGAGGCCTTCGTCCCGGCGCTGCTGGAGATGCTGGACTCGCGGCGGACGAACCCGGCCGTCCTGCAGCGCCAATTGCAGGAGCGCGAGCGCTCGGCCGCGCAGCACCGCGCCAACATGGCGATGATCGAGCAGGGTTCCGCCCGCCTCCGGGCCAACCACCAGCAGAACATGGCGACACTGCAGAACATGGCGGCGAGCCACCAGGCGCGCATGGCGTCGCTGCACGAGAGCCACGAGGCGCACAACGCGGCCTGGCGGAATCAGCAGATGGTGCAGGATGCGGCCCACCACGCGCGGATGCACACCTCTACCTCCGACGACTCGCACCGCCGCTTCGTCAACACCATCACCGAGGAGCGCACCGTGATCGACGGCGCGGGGAACACCTACCAGGTGGCCGACGGCTACGACCGCTATTTCCGCCGCCGCTCCGACGGTGCCTGGATCGGCACCCGGGACCACCGCGGCCTGAACGACATCCCCGGGGTGAATCCCGATGACTACGAAGAGGTGAAGATCAAGCTGTAGCCGCCGGGCACCCTCGCGAGGCCTGGAAGCAGATGAAGCGAAATGAACAATGAGCGAGGGGGCTCCGGGTGCGCTGGTGGCTCCGTGCCTATGCTCACGGGAAATCAGCGGCCAGAGGCTCCATGCCGAACCTCGACTCCTGTTATGCGCTTCTCGGGCTGAGCCGTGGAGCATCGCAAGAAGAGCTCCGCGATGCATTCCATCGGGTCGCGAAGCAGCTCTACACCGACCCGTCAGGGCCGGACACGACCGCCCGCCTCCAGACGATTGCCGAGGCGTACAGCCGTCTCGAGGTCGCCTCTTCCGGCCAGGACTCCGCCGTCAGCCCGGGCCCATCGCCCCGATGGCTGTGGCGCTTGTGCGGCCACATCTCGTCCGCCCTGGCATGTGGAGGAGTGCGGCTCCTCGGGGACGGGACCGTCGAGCTGTGTCTCCAGGAGGATGAAGCCCTGACAGGGGGCGTGGCGACCCTGTCATTCGATACCGACATCGTCTGCCGGCGCTGCTCCGCCACGCCCGGGGCCGGCTGCGAGCGGTGCGCCGGCACCGGCCGTGAGCGCGAACGGGTGTCCTTCTGGCTCAGCATTCCGGCGCGCGTCGCCAACGGAACGGTGCTGCACCCCTCCGTCGAGCCGCTCAAACTGGCGAAGCCCATCAGCTTCATCGTCCGGGTCTCCCGGACCCGGTGACGCACCGCCACATCTACCTCGTCTACCCGCACCGTCAGCTCACGCCTCCGAAGGTGCGGGCCTTAGCGGACTTCATCGCCCGCTACTTCCAGCGCATCCTGGGTCACGCTCCGGCGTGACCCCGATGCTTCGTCTCACCCCTGGAAGACCTTCGAGAAGAACTTCTCGACGCGCGACTTCTCGGGCTCCAGCGTGGCCGCGGGCGAGGCCACGGCGGTCGCGGCGCCGGCGCCGGGGCGCAGACCGGCCGCGATGCCCGGCTTGATGTGGTGGCGCAGGTCGACCGCCACGTCGCTCTTGAGGTGGGTGCCCACACCCGCCGCCGCGTTGACCTCCGCGGACTGCTTGAAGAAGCCGTTCTCCAGACCGAGCTTCCCGCCCGCCTGGGCCGCCGCGCCCGCCACCACGCCACCGGTGACCGAGCCGTGCAGCCGGCCCAGGTGCCCGCCCGCCGTGCCGTACGCGCCCGCCGTGGCGGCCGCGCCCACCTGGCCCGAGAGCAGCGCCGTGGCCGTCCTCGGGTCCAGGGAAGCCACGCCCTCGGCGTAGGCGGTGGCCGAGGCCTTGCCCTCGCCCTTGATGTAGGCACCCACGTGCCGGTTGAAGTCGTGGCTCGCGCTCGCCGCGACGCCCACGCCCGTCTCCGCCTTGCCCGTCAGCGCGGCCGTGTACGCGTGGCTGTTGGTATCCGCCGAGACACCCGCCTGGGCGCTCGCCTTGAAGGAGTTGGCCTCGGCCGAGAGGTTGCCGGTGGTCACGCCCAGACGGCCCGCGTGCACCTTCTGCAGCTGGTAGGCGGCGTTGGGACCGGCGAGCTCGGCCTGGGCCGAGTAGTGGTGCACGCCACCGCCGCTGTGGCTCGTGGTGGAGGCCTGCATCGAGCCCACGTTGCCGCTCAGCGTGCCCCCGAAGACGTCCTTCTGGAAGGGGTTGCCCGGCCTGTCGATGAACATGTTCTGCTTGGCGCCCGCGGGAGCGGTGAGCTTGTTGTCACCACCGCTCACCATCAGGTTCGAGGACTCGCCCGTGGTCTTCTCCCAGGGGCTGTACGTGGGGCCGCCCTCGGGCATCCCCGGGTGCTTCAGCGGCTTGAGCTCCGGGGCGGCTGGAGCGGCCGCGGCGGGCTTGCCGGCCACGGCGGGCTTGCCGACCTGCGAGTTGGCCGCCGTGGGCGGCAGCGTGGAGGCGCGGGCCGGAGGCGTGAACTGGGACGTCTTGGGCGTGGGGAACGTCGCGGAGCGGGGCAGCTTGGAGCCGATGCGGGCCATGGGATTCCTCGGAAGGTGCGGGGTGGGTTCGGACCAGCGATGTCCTGACCTTTTGCACCCGGCATGCCATGCCCGGATCGCCCTCCGTGAGGAGGGAGTCCAACGTGATTTCAGGGAGTTACGAGGCGGGAGAGCCCTGGAGGGTGGTGAGCACAGTCACCAGCCCCCAGACAGCAGTCACCAGTCCCCAGACAGCAGTCACCACCTCTCGCTCAGGAGTCGAGCAGGACCGAGAACCCGCCGAAGATCATGCGCTTGCCGTCGAACACCATGCCCGGCATGTCCTTCATGCGCGGGTCCTCCATCATCTTCTTGTTGCCCTCGTCGCGGGCGGCCTTGGACGGCCACTCGATCCACGAGAAGACCACCGTCTCACCGTTCTCCGCCTTCACGGCCCCCTTGAAGTCGGTGACCTTCCCGTCGGGCACATCGTCGCCCCAGCACTCGACGACACGGGTCGCGCCATATTCCTTGAACAGCGACAAGGTCTTGGTGGCCATCGCCCGGTAGGCGTCCTTGTTGACGGCGGGCACCGGAATAACAAACCCATCAATGTAACTCATGGCGTCTCTCCTTCTTCGTGGGGTCCACGTCCCGCCTTCGCCGGCGCTGCTCACGAGCCTGACGAGCCATGCCTCGCCCGCCTGTTCCTCCGACAGCGCCTCGGGTCTCACCGACCTGGAGGTATCCGAGTGGAGCGGTTCATCCGGAACCTTCGGTCTGGCGGCCCATGTCCGCAATGCATCGGGAGCGAACCTGGCCTGACGACCGGGAAGGAGGCTCTCCCCGGGCCTCCGTCCCTCCTATACTTCGTGCCAACGTGGGCCTGTGTGGCGGGACGCTCCAGGCCCTGCCCCAGGGAGAGGGAAACCGGTATGGGAATCACGATGTCGCCGCAGGACTACGCCACGGCATTCCGCATCCTCGCGGCCTCCGCCCGGCACCCCGAGAACATCGGGCAGGCCGTCGAGGAACGCATCCTCTCCCGGCTCCCGAGGCAGCCCGCGCTGCTGGACGTCGGCGCGGGCTCCGGCAAGGTGGCCGAACGGCTCGCGCCGCACTTCGGCTCGCTCACCCTGCTCGAACCCAATCAGAACCAGATCGCCGGGTTCAAACACGAGAAGGCGAGGATCTTCCTCGAGCCCCTGGAGCGCTACGAGTCGTCCGAGCAGTACGAGCTCGTCGTGTGCTCGCACGTCCTGTACCACGTGCCCCTCTCCGACTGGGGAGACTTCATCGACAGGCTGCTCACGTTCGTACGCCCTGGCGGATACTGCGTGATCGTCATGGCCGCCGGCCGGGGTCCGACCTTCCGGCTGTGCCGCGACTTCTCGGAGACGATGCTCTTCGGCGAGCAACTGCTCACCACCATGCAGCGGAAGCAGCTGCCGCACGAGGTGCTCGCGACGATGAGCGGGTTCGTGGCGAACACCTTCGAGGAGATGCACTCGCTCTGCCGCTTCTTCGTGCTCGAGGGCTGCTACACGGCGGAGCAGCTCGCGGCCCTGAGCGAGGACGAGGTACGCGCGATGAACGAGAAGATCCGCATGCACGCCGAGCGCTGCCGGGGCGACGACGGAGTGTATCGCCTGGAGCAGGATGAGGATCTGATCATCATTCCCAAGCCGTAACCCCTCCATCGAATGAACTCCCCTCCCCCTTCCCGTGGATTCGAGCAGGTCCCCGTCATCGACGTCCGAGCGCTCGTGGACCCCTCCTCGACGCTTGCCGAGCGCCAGGCCGTCGCGGAGCAGCTGGGCGCCGCCTGCCGGCAGAGCGGCTTCTTCTACGTCGTCGGCCACGGCGTGGACGAGGCCCTCCAGCGGCGCCTGGAGACCGCGAGCCGCCGCTTCTTCGCGCTGCCCGTGGAGGAGAAGCTCGCCATCCGCATGGCGCGTGGCGGAGCCGCCTGGCGGGGCTACTTCCCCGTGGGAGGAGAGCTGACCTCGGGCCGCCCCGACCGCAAGGAGGGCCTCTATTTCGGAACCGAGCTCGGCCCCGAGCACCCGCTCGTGCGCGCGGGCACGCCGCTCCACGGCCCCAACCTCTTTCCCCAGGAGCCGTCCAGCCTGCGCGAGGCCGTGCTCGACTACCTGGCCGCGCTCACGCGCCTCGGCCACTCGCTCATGGGCGGCATCGCGCTCAGCCTCGGCCTGGAGGAGGACCATTTCTCCGCGGGCGTCATGACCGATCCGCTCGTGCTCTTCCGCATCTTCAACTACCCGCCCGGACCCGAGACCGCCGGGGACGGGCAGCCCGCCTGGGGCGTGGGAGAACACACGGACTATGGCGTGCTCACCCTCCTCAAGCAGGACGAGGCCGGCGGCCTCCAGGTGAAGTCCCGCGCGGACGGCGAGGTGCGCTGGATCGATGCGCCCCCCATCCCGGGCTCGTTCGTCTGCAACATCGGCGACATGCTCGACCGGATGACCCGGGGCGTGTACCGCTCCACGCCGCACCGGGTGCTCAACCGCTCCGGGCGTGATCGCCTCTCCCTACCCTTCTTCTTCGACCCGGGATGGAACGCGGAGATCCGTCCGCTCGAGGCCCCTGCCCTTCGCGACACCACCACCGCCGAGGACGCCCACGAGCGATGGGATCAGCGGAGCGTCCACGCCTTCCAGGGCACCTATGGGGACTACCTGCTCGGCAAGGTCGGCAAGGTCTTCCCCGAGCTGCGCTCCGAGGTGCTCTCGAATGGATAGCGGAGCTTGCACTCCAAGGGAGACCCCCACCGCGTCCCTGCATTGAAGGGCGTGGCCACGCGCTTCGCGGGATGCCAGATTGAGGGGATGGAACATCCCGTGCTTGCGCGTCTGGTCGAAGCGCTCCGGCTTGTCCGAGGCCTGGCGGCGATTGTGCTCGGAGGTTCGCGCGCACGGGGCACGGCGGGCCCCGCTTCCGACTACGACATCGGCCTGTACTACGAGCCCGACGCGCCGCTCGATGTCGCGGCACTCCAGGCGGCCATTGCCCCGCTCGTCGATGAGCCCTCGTCGACGGTGACCCGGATCGGCGAGTGGGGGCCGTGGATCAACGGCGGCGGCTGGCTCACCCTCTCGGGTGTGGAGGTCGATCTCCTCTACCGGGATCTCGGACGGGTGCGCGAGGTCATCGCCGAGGCTCGGCAGGGCCGCTTCTCGATGAACTACCAGACGGGCCACCCGCACGGCTTCTGCTCGACCATCTGGATGGGGGAGGTCGCGATCTGCCAGCCGCTGCTCGACCCTTCTGGCCACATCGCGGAGCTGAAGGGCCAAACCTCGCCGTTCCCGGAGGCGCTCAGGGACGCGTTGATTGCCCGCTTCGGCTGGGAGGTGGGCTTCGCCATCGAGAATGCCGAGCTCGCGGCCAGGCGCGCCGAGCAGATGCACGTCGCGGGCTGCGCCTACCGCTCACTGAGTTGCGTGGCGCAGGTGCTGTTCGCCTTGAACGGCCGCTATCTCATCAACGAGAAGGGCGCCCTCACCGAAGCGGCGACCCATCCGCTCACAATCGCGGGGCTGGCCAACACACAGGCCGACATCTGGCGCGACATCGGCAATGCGGACCATGCGAGCGCGCTGCGCCGGCTGCACGGCGTGTCCGACGCTCTGCGCGCGCTCGTCGAACAGGCGGGGACGAAGGGATGAGCGCGGAGGCAAGCCTCCGCAGCGCTCCCTCGCGGATTCGATGACACTGGCAAACAGTGGCGCCGCCTACCGCCAGGTGACTTCGATAAAAATCATTGGACAGATGATGCTGGCGCTGGCCCATCTTGGCTTCCTGCTGTTCGCGGCCTCCCCTCCCGAGGGCGCCAGCGCGGCGACCCTCGAGGACGCCATGCGGCTCTTCCAGGAGCCGTGGACGGCGTTGGTCTGTTGGATTCACTACCTGGTGTTCGACCTGTTCGTCGGCGCGTGGGTGGTCCGAGACGCGCTCCGGCGCAAGGTGCCCCACCTGGCCGTCGCGCCCCGTGTCCTGCTGACGTATCTGTATGGCCCGCAGGGGATGCTGCTGTACTTCATCGTCCGGTTCATCACCCGGAGGGTCCTCACCATGGAGGAGGCAACCGGGCCCACGAGCGCCTCCTCTCTTCCCTCCGCAGAGACTCCGGCCTCGGAGCGCCTGGTGATTTCCCGTGCGTGACGTGACGCGTTAAAACCAGGCTGGCCCGAAAAAACCTTCGTCCACCGGGCGGGCCCGCGGCGTTGTGGGCCATAGAGTGATTTCCGCCTTCCGCCCCAGTCCGATGCGTCCGACCGCGCTCGCTCCCGAGGACACGCCACCCGACTGGCTCGCCCGCTTCCACGCGGGAGAGCCCTCTCTGCTCGGCGAGTGCTACCGGGCCCACTTCGACGTGGTGTCGCACGCGGTGGGCGCGGTGCTGACCGGGGCGGACCGCGAGACGGTGGTCCATGACGTCTTCCTGCGCCTCGTGTCGCAGCCGTCCATGCGCTCGGGGTTCCAGGGCGGTTCACTGGCGGCGTGGCTGAGCGTGGTGGCGCGGCGGCAGGCGCTCGACTTCGCCCGCTCGCGCGCCCGCGAGAACGCCGTGGTGGAACGCTTCGCGGATGAGACGAGCGGGGCGTTCAGCGGGCCGGACGCGGAGCGGCTCGAGCGCCGGCTCGAGGCACAGCGGCTGGTGGAGCGCTTCCGCCAGGAGCGGCTGCCCGCCAAATGGGCACCGGTGTTCGAGGCCATCTTCCTGCGCGGACTGAGCCAGCGCGAGGCCGCCGCCGAGCTCGGCCTGAGCCGCACCACGCTCGCCTACCAGGAGCTGCGCGTGCGGCACCTGCTCAAGAAGTACTTCCTGGCTCCGGAGGGTCCATGAGCTCCACCACTCCCTGTGACTCGACGCGCCTGGTGGACGCGCACTTCGGCCGCGGAGGCCTTCCCCCGAAACGCGAACGCGCGCTGCGCGAGCACCTGCCCGGGTGCGCCACCTGCCGCGCCCGCTACGAGCGGCACCTGCTGCTCGCCGAGGTGGACCGCTCCATCCCCGGCGCCCAGGAGCGGCTCGCGCGTGGGCTCGGACTCCCCGACGCGCCGCGCATCCGCGCCTGGCCCGTGCCACTCGGCTTCGCGCTCGCGCTGGGCCTCTGCGCGCTGGTGCTCGTGCCGCGGCTGGCCGCCCCGCCCACGGCCGACGAGGGCTTCACCCCACGCGGCGGCACCGAGGCCCACGGCCCGGCCGCCGAGCCACCACCCGTGCTCGAGGTGTACCGGGTGCGCGACGGCAAGGCCGAGCCCACCGACGGGAGCATGCGCGCCGACGACGAGCTCGCCTTCGCCTACCGCAACCCGGACGGGCTGCCCTTCCTCATGGTCTTCGCCACCGACATGGCCGGACAGGTGTACTGGTACTACCCGAGCTGGACGGACCCGGACACCTCGCCCACCTCGGTGCCCGCGCGGCAGGGCGAGCACCCCTTCGAGCTGCCCGACGCCATCCGCCACCCGCTGCCCCCGGGACAGTTCATCCTCCACGCGCTCTTCACCCGCGATCCCCTCTCCGTCCACGAGGTGGAAGCGCGGCTCGCCCAGCAGGCCTCGCTCGTCGGCGAGGGCGAACACCTGACCCACCTCCCCCTCCAGGTCCAGCCGTGACGCGCTCGCTCGCCCTCGCCCTCACCCTGGTGGCCGCGCTCGCCCGCGCGCAGCAGCCTCCTCCCCCGCCCACGGAGGGCGAGGCACCGCGCGTGGCCAGCTTCGCGCTCATCCTCGGCGTCAACCACAGCTACGACCGCGCCCAACCGCCCCTGCGCTTCGCGGACGACGACGCCGCACGCTACCTGGACTTGTTCCGCCTGCTGGGCGCACGCACCTATCTGCTCGCGCGCCTCGACGACAACACGCGAAGGCTGCACCCGCAGGCCGCCGCCGAGGCGCTCGAGCCCACGTTGCCCACCCTGCGCGCCCAGGTGCGCCAGCTCGCGCGGGACATCGCCCAGGCGCGCGCGCGTGGCGTGGCCTCCGAGCTGTACGTGGTCTACGCGGGCCACGGCGCGCTGCGCGACGGTGCGGGCACGGTGAGCCTGGAGGACGGGCCGTTGACCGGCACCGAGCTCTCGCGTGACGTGGTGGAGCCCGTGGGCGCCAGCCGCGTGCACGTCATCGTGGACGCGTGCGACTCGTACTACCTGGCCTACGGCCGAGGCCCCGGTGGCGAGCGCCGGGCCCTCAGCGGCTTCGCCCTGCCGAAGGGCCTGGCCGGTGCGGCCAACGTGGGGCTGCTGCTGTCCACCTCATCCGCGCGCGAGAGCCACGAGTGGGAGGGCGTACAGGCCGGCATCTTCCACCACGAGGTGCGCTCGGCGCTGATGGGCGCGGCGGACGCGGACCGCGACGGGCGCGTGTCCTACCGCGAGGTGGCCGCGTTCGTGGCACAGGCCAACGCCGCCATTCCCAACGAGCGTTTCCGCCCGCAGGTGCACGCACGGCCGCCCGCCGGTGGTGACGTGCTGCTCGACTTGCGGCCGGGCCTCGGCCGCCGGCTCGAGGTGGAAGGCGCGCTCGGCGGCCACTACCAGCTCGAGGACGGCAACGGCGTGCGGCTCGCCGAGTTCCACTCCGCCCCTGGCCAGCCGGTGCACCTGGTGCGGCCGGGTCCCACCGACACCCATTACCTGCGGCGTGTGGGCGAGAACGAGCAGGAGTACCGGCTCCCGGCGGGGGACGGTGTGGTGGAGCTCGCCGCGCTCGAGCCACGCCCCCCGCAGGTTGCCTGGCGTGGCGCCGCACACGAGGCCTTCACCCGCCTGTTCACGCTGCCCTTTGGCCCGGAAGAAGTGGCGCGCATGAAGCTGCCACCCGCGCCCATGGCGCCGCGCGTGCCGCCCCCCGCCAGCCCCGCCGTGACTGAACCGAACAGCCTCATCGAGGGCGGCGCGATGGCGCTCGTGGTGGGCGGCGGCGCACTCGTTGGGGCGGTGGGCACCGCCGTGCATGCGCACGGGCTCGCCAACGAGCTGCCGTCCACGGCCCCCCAGTGGATGGTGGCCGAGCAGAACGCCCGCATCCGCGCCGCCAACACCACCATGATGGTGCTCGGCGGAGTGGGGCTGGGGGCGAGTGTCCTCGGCGGGGTGCTGCTCCTGTCGTCGGGTGCGCCCGCCACCACCCCGCTCCCCACCGTCACCGTGGGCCCTGGCGCGGGCGCCCTGTCCTTCAGCGGAAAATGGTGAGTTCGTCCACCGTCACGCCGAGCGGCGTTCCTCTCTCGACATGACCCGAAACCACCTCCGACCCAGGCCATGGCTGGCGCTGTGCGCCGCCCTCACGATGACCGCCGCTGGCTGTACCAGGGAGCTGACCGAGGGCAACCGGCCCTGCCCCTGCTCCGAGGGCTGGACCTGCTGCGCCAACAAATGCGTGCCCGAGGGGCAGTCCTGCGCCGAGCCCAACCCGCCGTCCGACGACCCGCCGTCCGACGACCCGCCGCCCGACAACCTGCCGCCCGACAACCCGCCGCCCGACACCACGGCGCCCGCCGCGCCGCGATTCACCGAGCCGTCGACCGGGCTGCTCACGCGTCAGCGGACCATGACCATCAAGGGCACGGCCGAGGCGAACGCGACCGTGTCGCTGTACCTCAACGCCTCCTGCGGCGGCTTCGCGGCGAAGACGACGTCCGCGGACACGGAGGGGCGCTTCGAGCTGACCGTCACCGTCGGGACCAACTCGCGCACCTCCCTCAGCGCGAACGCGCGCGACGCGGCGGGAAACACCTCGCTCTGCACCTCGCCGGCGCTCACGGTGGACCACGACGACATGAGCCCGATGGTGTCGGGCTGGAGCCTGGAGGGCTCCTCCATCGGGCGCGCCACCTCCGTCACCCTCAGGGGAACGACCGAGGCAGCGGCGCGCGTGAGCCTCTTCCAGGGGGAACGCTGCGAGGGCACGCCCGTCGCGGAGCAGGCCGCGAGCGCGGCCGGAGGCTTCATCTTCGTCGCCGAGACACTTGCCAACCAGACCGCCCATTGGACCGTGCGCGCCACGGACGCGGCCGGCAATGAAGGCGCATGCTTCGGGTGGGTGGCGAGCTACACGCACGACGACGTGGCGCCCGCCGCCCCCGCGGTGACCTCCACACTGCCCGCTTCGGGGACGAGCCGGTCGTTGAGACTCGACGGCACGGCGGAGCCCGGCACCACCGTGATGGTGTGGATGAACGCCACGTGCTCCAGCGACCCGTCGAACAGCGTCCTCGTTCCATCAGGGGGAAGCTGGTCATCCTCTGTCTGGGTGGCGAGCAACACCACCACCCAGGCCTCGGTCCGTGCGAAGGACCCGGCGAACAATCTCTCGGAATGCTTGCCGCTCGGCGGCTACACCCACGATGAGTTGCCGCCCGCCATCCCCTCGCAGCTGGCCACCTCGCCCGCCTCGCCCAACAACGTGACCCGCACGCCGGAGCTGACGGGCCTCACCGAGCCGGGCGCGCGCGTGTTCATCAAGGGCAGCGAGTGCGGTACGGGCAACGGCCAGACGCTCGGCGAGACGCAGGCGGGCGAGAATGGGACATTCCGCATCACGCTCACGCTGCCCGCCGACGCGTGCACCCTGCTCGTGCACGCGCGCGACGCACTCGGCAACACGAGTGGGAGTGCCTCACTGCGCTACGTGTATGACATCACCCCGCCCCCGCCGCCCGAGCGGCTACGGCTCGCGGCACCCTCGCCCTCGGCGGTGGAGACCCGGGTGAGCGTATTCGGCACCGCTCCGCTCGACACGCGCGTGCAGGTCTTCTCCCAGGAGGAGTGCCAGGGGCCCGTGCGAGCCGAAGTCACCTCGGTGCGCGGTCCCACCGCGACCGACCCCACCTGGTTCGAGGCGCCGCTGGAGGCCGAGGCCGAGGCCACGACGCGCTACTCCGCGCGCACGGTGGACGGCGTGGGCAACCCGTCCGGCTGCGTGGCCGTGACCGGCGCCTTCGAGCACGCATCAGGCGCCCCCGGCTGGCGGGCACGCGAGGAGCTGACGTTCGGCCCGCGGCACCTCGCGCACGACGAGCAGGGGTTCACCTTCGCGTTCGATGACCAGAGCACGAGCGAAAGCCCGTACGCGCCCAAGCGTGTGAAGGTGGCACGGCGCGCGAGCGCCGGGGACGGCACGTCCTGGGGTACGCCGCGCGTGCTCACCTCGGGTGCCTCACACGGCGGCGAGCCGCGGCTCGCGCTGAACGCACGCGGCGACGCCGCCGTGGTGTGGGCGGAGGACCATGGCGTGGATCCGGTGCGGCTGGTCCGCTTCGACTCGCGGACGGGCACGTGGACCGAGCCGCTCGCACTCACGGTGCTCGGCAGCCCCACCGGCCAGGTGGCCGTGGCGCTCGACGCGGGTGGGAATGTGACGGCGTGCTGGCTCAGCCAGCACTCGGATGGCATCGAGCGCGTGTGGTGCGCGCGCGTGCCGTCATCCGGCCCCGTGGAAGCCTCGGAGACCCTCGCGAACGTGACCCCGAACGCCCGGCTCGAGGGGGCGCTCACGGCTGGGGGACAGGTGCTCCTGGTATGGAGCGAGGACATCGGTGACGAGAAGCGCACCTACCGCGCGCGGACCCTCGTACCGGGCGCGGGTTGGGGGGCCATTTCGGATCCCACGGAGGGTGCGACGGGCGCGCTACGGCTGGGGGCGACACGCCACGGGCTCGGCTGGGTCGCCTATAGCGGTGTGTTGGGGACCTTCCTGCGCCGGTTCGATCCAGCCGCGGGGGGCCTGCAGGCCGCGGAGCTGGTGGCGCCGCGCGAGTTCGAGCAGTTGAGCGTCCTGCTCGAACCCGAGGGGGACACCGTGATTGGCGCCGCCGGGTGGGGAATCACCACCGTGTGGGTGGGCCACCGGGCGCCCGGCGGCGCCTGGGCCTCGAGCACCCTGACCGTCCCAACGGTGTTCGGCTCCTACAGCGTGAAGCTGACCACGGCCGCCCCGGGCGAGGCCTGGGTGTTCTGGGATGACCGTTACGGCCCCCCCACCCAGGGCTTCAGGAGCAACTACTGGCGCGCGGGCATCTGGGCGCAGCGCTTCCGCGCGGGGACTGGCTGGGGCGAGGTGCGGTTGCTCGAGGTGGACCCGAGCTCGTACGTGCACCTGGAGGCAGCCGACGGTCAGCCTGACGGCCTCGTCACCCTCACCTGGCGGTACGTCAACACCTGGGGCGAGTACCCCAGCGCCCTGCGCATCTTCCGCTGACACGCGCCCGGCACGACGGCCCCCCACGACGGTGGGTGACGGTTCGCTCAGAAGAACGACACGCCCAGGGAGCCGCTGATGACGAAGCCCTCGTGCTGGAACAGGGAGAGGGCGGCCGCCGTGAGGAGATCCGGATCTCCGCCCCCTCGCATCTGGACGTTGTCCTGACGCAGCCGCCAGCTCCACCCCACGCGGGAGGAGATGAAGAACAGGCGGCCGAGAGCCCAGCGCGAGCCCACCGCCACGGTGCCCACGGGCGTGAGCAGCATGTCCGCGCAGGTCCGCACGCCGTCGATCTCCGACCAGGTCTCCCCTCCGAAGTTGAGGCTCATTCCCGCCTCGAGGAAGGGGCTCAAGACCACCTCGCCGAGCGGATGGAGACGCACCTGCGGGCCCACCCGCGTGCCCCATGCGCCCTGGCCGCCACTCAGGCGCAGGCCCAGGATCGGGTACATGCGGTACTCGACCTCCGCACCGTAGATGCCCGAGGGGCTGTTGAAGCCGACCGAGGCCCCGATATCGAGTTGGGTGGCTCCGGGCTTGGCCGAGTAACACCAGAGGCTCTTGCGGGTGGGAATGATCTCGGGAGCGGGCGGAGGGTGCGTCCGGACGATTATTCAAGGGATTGAAAAGCCCTCTTCCTTCGCGCGCCCATCGCTCCAGACGCGGCGTCCCGCACGATGCGGCGGAAGGTGGGGCATTCCATGTGGCTCGGCGCGGGGCAGGCAGCGGCGTGCCGCAGGCCGTCGCGCATGGCGCTGAGCTCGCGGATCGTCCTGTCCAGCTCCTCCGCCTTGGCCTCGAGCATCCGCCGGTCGATGCGCGGCAGCCCATCCGGCGCGAACATCAGCGCAATCTCATCGAGTGAGAAACCGGCGGCGCGTCCCAGAGCGATCAGTGCCAGCCGTTCCAGCACGCCGGGCTCGAACAAACGGCGCAGGCCCCGCCTGCCGATAGAGGCAATCAGCCCCTTTTCCTCATAGAACCGCAACGTCGAGGCAGGAACGCCGGACCGCCGCGCCACCTCGGTGATGTCCAGGTCTTTCATTCTCTTGACCTCAAGTCGACTTGAACTGGCACAGTACGGCTTTCGATTCCCGAAGGCACGCCAAAGGAGAAACGCATGAATGCCGCAAGCCAGACAGGTGACGAGCAGACGAAGTATTGGAATGGCATCGCTGGGCGCGCCTGGACCGAGGAGCAGGAGATGCTCGACCGGATGTACAAGCCGATCGAAGACCTGCTCGTGGCAGCGGTCCCCGCCAATTCCGGGCACCAGGTGCTCGACATCGGCTGCGGTACGGGCGGCATGACGCTCGCGGTCGCGCGGCGGCTCGGCGCGGAGGGCCGCTGCGTTGGCATCGACATTTCGGATCCAATGCTCGCCGCCGCCCGGGCCCGCGCCGAACAGGAAGGCGTGCCGGCAACATTCATCCGCGCCAACGCGCAAGACCACGCATTCGAACCCGCGAGCTTCGACATGCTCATTTCACGTTTCGGCGTCATGTTCTTCGACGACCCCGTCCGAGCCTTCGCGAACATGAGGCGTGCCGTGAAGGACGGCGCCCCATTGCGCTTCGTCGCCTGGCGAAGTCTTTCGGAGAATCCATTCATGACGACGGCCGAGCGCACCGCGGCGCCGCTCCTGCCGAAACTTCCCGCTCGCCGTCCGGACGCGCCTGGGCCGTTCGCCTTCGCGGACCAGCACCGGGTCCACCGCATCCTGGAGGAAAGCGGCTGGGCCGGGATCGACATCCAGCCAATCGATGTGGCCTGCACCCTGCCCGAGAAGGAGTTGGTCCGTTACCTGAGCCGATTCGGTCCCCTCGGCCTGATCCTTCACGAGGTGGACGATCGGCTTC
Source organism: Archangium violaceum Cb vi76 (assembly GCF_000733295.1). Taxonomy (GTDB): domain Bacteria; phylum Myxococcota; class Myxococcia; order Myxococcales; family Myxococcaceae; genus Archangium; species Archangium violaceum. The sequence continues at coordinate 33,473 of NZ_JPMI01000046.1, forward strand.
GCACCCAGGTCATCGAAACGGTCCGCGCCGCTTTCGAGCCCTATGTGCACGGAACGGAAGTCCGCTTCAACGCCGCCTGCTGGATGATCCGCGCCCAAGCGCCGAACAAAGCCCTACGATAGGTCTCCTACCCGGAGTTCCCACCCCAGGAGACCGAGCATGAGCGCTGCATCACCGGAAGCGCCCACCGTCCACCCCACCGCGGCCATTGGTCAGGGTTACAATCCATTCGATCCGGCCTTCCAGAGCAATCCCTACCCCTTCTATGCCCGAGCACGGAGCGAGGCGCCCGTCGCCTTTTGCCCGCAGTTCAACGTCTGGCTCGTGACGAGCCAGGAGCTGATCAACCGCGTCCTGAAGAGTCCCACCCTCTTCTCCTCGCTCCACAACCTGGACAGCCCGGTGGTCCTGCCCGCGGAGATAGAGGCCGTGCTCGCCAAGGCCCATTACCCCCTCGCGCCGGGCTTGTTCAACAATGACCCACCGGGCCATACCCGTGTGCGTGCGCTCTGGAGGAGCAGCATGTCGCGGCCCAAAGCTGCGTCGACTACCAGAACTACTACGCTGGCCTGCTCGCGGACCGCGCCGCCCATCCCACCGGGGACCTGACGACGGCACTCGTCCAGGCCCGGGTGGACGGCGAGAAGCCCTTCACGACCGCGGAGATGATCTCACAGATGATGATTCTGCTGAGCGCGGGCCACGAGACGACCACGAGCCTCATCAGCGGCCTGCTGTACAACCTGTTGCGGAACCCCGAGCAATGGCAGGCGGTACGGGATGACCCGAAACTGCTCGAGGCGGCCATCGAGGAGACCGTGCGCTTCACCTCGCCGGTGCAGATGGAGCCCCGCGTCGCCAAGGAGGCCACCGAACTGGGCGGAGTCGCGATCCCCCAGGGCGCGCGCTTGAATATCGTCTACGGCGCGGGCAACCGCGATGAGCGAGCGTTCGCGGACCCGGAGACCTTCAACGTCCAACGTCCGCAGGTGGGCCGGCACCTCGGCTTCGGCTGGGGCATCCACTTCTGCATTGGCGCGCCCCTGGCCCGGCTCGAGGCCCGTGTCGCCTTCGAGGTGCTCCGCGAGCGGCTGCCCCACCTGCGCCTCGCGCCCGGCTTCGTCCCCGAGTACGAGCCCAGCTTCTACTTCCGTGCGCTGAAGAAGCTGGACCTCGTCTGGGACAGATAGGCCCGCCCGTCACTGCAGCAGGAACGTGTTCGACGTGGCCACGTGGCCGGCGAGGTCGGTGACGCGGATGGCCATGTCCGCCTGGGTGGAGTCGACCACGACCTGCTGCGTGAGGACCCCGTCCACGAAGGGCTCACTCACACGCGGGCCCACGGTGCTGCCAACCCCTGTCTCCAGACGCACGTTGCCGCGGAACGCCGCCGCGCCAGCGCCGGTCGCGCGCACCGTCAGCGTGAAGGGCACCAGGCGCCGCTGCGGGCCGATGGGGTCGATGCTGTAGCCCTCCGGCCACTCCCCCTCGACGACGGTGAGGCCGCCCGGGCGTACGGCGGTGCGGCCGTCCCCGAGCGTCACCTTCACGTCGTAGCTGCCGGGCGCGAGCACCGACGGAACGCGGGTGGAAACGACGCCCTCGGGCGAGACGGCGAGCGTGGGCACATCGAGCGACCCGACGCGCACCGACACCTGGGTGTCCACCTCGATGGTCCCCTTGCTGTAGTCGACCGCCGCGGGAAGGATCAGCTCGGCGTCGACGGCGAGCTCCGTGGCCTCGCTCGCGCGCATCTCCGGCGGCGAGACCGAGCGGATGACCGGCTCCGGCCAGTCCTGACAGGCCAGGAGCAACAACGGCGCGGCGATGGAGACGAGCTTTCTCATGGCAAGTGATACCTCACACCGAGGAGCCCCTGCACCCCCGTCGAGCGCCCGGTGACGAAGGGAATGTACGCCTCGCCGAACCCCACCCGCCCGTCGAGGAACGGCTCGATTGCCCCCAGGGGGAAGCGAAGCTGCGCCCCCGCGAGCAGCTCCCAACCGAGCGCCGAGCGCACGGAGCTCTCGGAGAAGTCGCTCGAGAGGTGATGCAGCGCCAGCGACGGCCCCACGCCGACGCGCACGTCCACGCCGAGGTATTTCATACTCACGAGGTTCATCCGCCCCACCGCGAGGAGTGGGAGGGAATGCATGGCGGAGACCCCCACTCCGGCGTCGGGGACATTCGCCTTGAAGCGCGCCAGCCGCCAGCCGAGCTCCACGTCGATGGAGAAGCGACCCCAGCCAGGGGGTGTCAGGGTGAGCTGCACCGAGCCCTGGGGACCGCGGTTGAAGCCACCGCCGTAGAACGCGCCACCCGCGAGCGCGAGGGAGTAACGCAGCTCCTTCTTCTCCTCCGCCGGCTTCGTTGGAGCCGGCCGGGGAGGAGGCTCGGGGCTCGCCTCCCGAGGAGGAGCCTTCGGCTTCTTGCGGGAGGTTCCGCGGGGGGGACGCTCGGGAGCAGCCACGGCTGCGGTAGAGCAGAGCAGGAAGAGGAGCGCGAACCAACGCATGGGGGCAGGCGGTCCGCGGGGGCCAGTGCCGCGGAGGCGGGAGAAGCGAACCCCAGCCAGCGGTGATTGTCGAGCCCCTTCCAACATCACCCTTTCACGCGGCTCCGGGCTCCCTCAGGAGGAGATCGGCGTACAGAGTTCCACGAGCACTCCGTCGAGGTCCCTCACGTAGGCCACCGTCTGCCCCCAGGGCTTCTGCTTGGGAGGCTGCGCGGCCCCGGCGCCCGCCTTCACGGCGCGCTCATAGGCGGCCTTGACATCTGACGTGACGAGCGCCACCTCCACCGCCGCCGCGTCCTCCTTCGGCCGGTTGAAGCGCACGGTGAGGCCATTGTCCTTCGCCATCTCCTCCGCGGCGAACGCCAGCGCCGTCGCACCGGTCTCCATCTCCGCGTACTGGCCACTCTCGTGGAGGAAGCGGCGTTGCAGGCCAAAAGCCTTCTCGTAGAAATCGACGGTGGCGGGCACGTTCGCGACGTAGAGGATGACGTAGCCGAGCTTCATGGTGGCGGACTCCAGTGCACAGGTGGAACAGCGTGCGGCGCTCTTCGCACGACCCGCCCCGGCTTGTCTTGAAGGAATCGGACAGCGCTCATCCCTCGAGCTGAAGCGCCGAGGGTGTGAGGCCCGCCAGGTCTCGGACTTCTCGTGAGAGATGCGCCTGGTCGGCGTAACCGCACGCGAGCGCCACGGCGCTCAGGTCCTCCCCCGCGCTGGAGCACAGCATCGCCACGGCTCGCTGGAAGCGCAGCACCCGGGCCAGCAGCTTCGGTGGCACTCCCGCCTCGTCCAGCACGTCCCGGTGCAGGGTGCGCTCGCTCACCCCCAGCGTCCGCGCCAGCGAGGACATTCGCACCTGTCCTCCCGAGGCCTGGAGCCAGCGCAGGGCCCGGGTGGCGCGGGGCCGCGGCGCCTGCCCGGAGGACGCCAGCCGCCGGGCGACGCTCTCCCGGAGGAGGGCCTGGGCCTCCGCGGATGAGCGGCAGTCCTCGAGCCGCCGCTGGAGCAGGACGAGCGCCGGCGAGCAGTCCGCGACGGGAACACTGAGCCCACGGAGCTCGCGGGGACTCACGCCGAGCAGCGCGAGCGCCCACCCTGGCTTGAATCGGATGCCCAGGCTCACCGAGCCGGGCTCGATGGAGACGAGGGCGAAGCGCTCCATGGGGCCGACCACCTCGAGGGACGGGTTGGCCATCCACACCGGGCTTCCCGTGTCCCGGTAGTGGAAGATGAGGTCGGTGCAGCCGTCCGGCAGTATCCGATGGAGCTCGGGCCCGGTTCCCGCGCTCCGAGGTGGCGCGGAGTAGCGCCAGAACGCATCCACCCCCTCCGCCATGCTGGCTGGGGGAGCCAGCTCCTCGTAGCCCTTCATCTCCGCACCGGCTGTCATCGCGACACCTTCCCCGCGCTACCGCCGCAGCTTCAGCGTGGGATCTCCCAGGACGACCGACGTCGCCATGTGAAACTCGCGCGCCTCGTTCCAGGGGTAGATGAGCGGGACGTTCACGTGGCTCCGGATCGCCGCCCCGAGGCTCTCGCCCCGCGAGAGCGCGGTCGCGATGTTGCGTCCGAAGTACCCATCCTGATTGGTGCCCATGCCACCGGAATTGTTGGTCGTTCCCTTGGCCACGAGCACACGGCTCGTCGGGCTGTAGAGGACTGAGCCCAGGAAATTCTCGCCGCGGTCCAGGTTCCCGACGGCGCAGCCATTGCTCCAGAAGAAGACCGTCTTGACGGGGTTGGACTCGACATGATCGATCGTCAGCTTGCCATGCGCGCCCGCCCATCCATGGGCGTCCCCAACGAAGAAATCGGCCGCGCCGCTGCTCAGAGCGGCATAGCCCTGATCGACGCTCAGGCCCCCCGGCGGGCTGTCGAAGTAGAGGCGGGCCGAGCTTTCCTCGCTGAAGGGTTGCCACGAATAGGTGCCCGAGCTCATGTCGGCCAGGATGCGCTCGTGCTCCTCGCTCGTCGTGGCCGTGAAGTGCTCGCTGACCTCGATGAAGGCGCGTGGCAGCGGATCGACGCCCGTGCGATAGGCGTGGTTCTTGTCGAAAAAGCGGACGAGCGCCGCTTCGGTGTCGCTCACGCTGCTCTGGTAGATGGGCAGCACGCCCACCCAGATCTCCCAATCGACGTCGCCCTCGTGCTGGTCGTATGAGTACGTCCGCCCTTCTGGAGAGTGATACCCCGGCGACGCCGTGAAGCGGCCATCGAGATCGGCGTAGAACTGGTAGGAGATCACCTCCTCGGAAAAGGGAGGGATGCTGGGGTTGGCCGACTCCTGGGTCACATACTGGTAGGCACGCGGGGCCTCGCCAACGAGGATGACGCCATCGAGGCGGCTCCCCAGCGCCGAGTGACGCGCCCGCAGGTGCTCACGCAGTTCCACCGGAGACTCGAACGAACGACGGGTCTCGGTCACCTCGTAGCCGTCCGTGCAGAGATCCTGGGCGAAGCGCTCGAGACCGGGCTCGATGGCGGAACCGAGCTCGGGGTTGACGATCAGCTCGACCGTCCGTTTGGCGGAGGGACAGACCGAGGGCGGCGCGCAGGCGCCGCACCCTGCGAGAACGATGAGGCCCGCGACGACGCCCGTGTGCCAGTGACCGCGCTCGCTTTTCAGTGTCATCACAGGGGCAACGTATCCACCCCGCCGAGCGCCAATCAAGCCCGCCTCCCCCCTCCACCCGTGTCCCCATTCGTCTGGCGCTTCGGGAAGGTGAACGCCCGCCCCTCTTCCGGGTGAGTCTTTCCTTGTCAGGAATAAACGAGACAAGACCATGCCCCAAAGCATCCGCAAGCCCCCACCATCCCTCGTCAAGCTCACGGGCAAGAAGACGTCTGGCATTCATCCGCCTCGTCTCCGGCGAGCTGAACGCGGGGGACACCCTCCTGCTGCTCGGTACCGGCACGGGAGCGAACCTCGCGTGCATGGCCGTGCGGATACTGCATCGGCCGCATTGGGCGGCAGTCGGAGACTCGAGGAGTGTGAGTCTGGGACACACCTAGAATTCACGAGAAGGCCACTTGGCTTTTCTCGCTAGGAATGGTTGTTTTCCCACTTTCTCTTCATCTGGAAAGGACGTCCTCCATGCGGAACTTCCTCGCGGTGTCTGTCTCGTTGATCTCGCTGGGCCTCGCGGCCTGTGGCAGCACGGCTCCCGAGCAGACCCCGTCGCTCGAGCGGCAGACGCAAAGCCTGAACGCCACGGGCACCGGCTGCAACGTCGATTCGGACTGTGCGTCCGGGCTGTGCTGGCACGAGATGGACTCGTATCCCACCTACAACCCGTATTGGATCAGCGCTGACCAGTGTGCCGAGGAGTGCGAGGGTTCGACGGACCACGCGTCCTGCCAGCAGCTCGCTCAGGACCTGAACGCCCCGTATCCGTCGAACGCGCGCTGCATCGCGGCCCGGGGCGTCTACGACAACAATCCCTACGACCACACCGTCTACGTGTGTGATCTCATCCCCGCCGGTCTGGGCAACATCAACTGGGTGGAGTAATCCGCACGGTGACTCGCACTGCCCGGGGAGACGCGAGCCCCCCGGGCGGTGTGGAGGGCCCGGCCGACTACTTGAGCCGGTAGGTCGCCACGACCGCGTCGTGGTCGGAGTGGAGACCGCGCTCGTACTTCGTCCGGACGTGCTCCAGCTCCCGGTCCCGGGTGTGCATGAGGTAATCGAGCGTGCTGCTGCCGTGGGTCCCGATGTGGAGCTTGTTGTCGTAGGCCACGTCGTTGCCGAGCACCTTGTAGTGGTTGCGGTTGAAGTCACCGCCCACCACGACCTTGAGCCCCTTCTTCTCGAAGCGCTCGACCATCGCGTCGAGCTGCTCCATGTGCTTCTTCCACATCTCCTGCCGCCAGGGGGTGGTCGGGCGGCCCAGCTTGGACTTCGTCCAGGCGCCGGAGACGAGGTGGGTGTTGATCCGCACGACCTCCTCACCGGTCTCCTTGTTCTTCAGCTTCGCCCAGGTGATGTACCGATGCGGCGACACCTTGGCCTTACCGTTGTGGGTGCGCTTGAAGCCCGCGTCCTGGAGGTCCCACTCGGACTTCTTCCAGGAGATGGGAACCGGGATGCGGAGGTTGCCATCCTTCGGCATGTAGTGGTCCCACTCCTTGCCGAGGCTCTTGATGGCGTCGAAGTACCGGGGAGGGCTGATCTCCTGCCAGCCGATCAAATCACCCTGCGCCGCGGCCTTGCGCACGTCGTGGAGGACCTGGGCCTGCGGCATCTCCGGGTTGGACTTGATGTTCGCGGTCACCGTCCGGAACGTCCCGGTCTTGCCGGTGTCACCCGCGTTGTCCGGCGCACGGGTTCCGTTGCCCGGGTTGCCGCCGTGCACTGAACCGCCGCCCTGGTTTCCCTTGGGCCCGTCGAAGCGATCGGCGAGCTGGAGCTTGTTGTAGATCCAGCTTCCGACCTTTCCGTCCACCTTGCGGTCGTTGTGGCGCTCGAAGCGCTTCACCGCTTCGGTCGTCCGCCGATCGTAGTGGCCGTCGACGGGGCCTTTGAGCAGCCCGCGCTCCTTCAACTCGTTCTCGAGTTTCCGCACCGCCGGACCGTGCGAACCGTCCTTCAGGACGACCGCTCTGGGACCAATCTTATTGGACATGAAGAATTCTCGGATTTTGGGGACAAAGGTTGCGTCCCCCCCCGAGCGGAGCGGTTTTCGTAGGAGTTCCAGCCACTTACGCCGCCCCCTGGCGCGAAGTAGCGCCCGTTGCGATGGGCGCGGTTCAGCTGAAGGTCGTGGACAGGTGCAGCGGGCCGGCGGGGACACCCACATCGCGGCCCGCGGGGTCATCCGAGGGCGTCTGCCATGCGTTGGCCTCTGTCACGGTGTGACCCGTGGCCTCGTTCGAGATGGACATCTTGCCGTTGTGGCCCGCGGGGCTGATCTGGCTGGTGTCGTAGCCGCTCCAGCCCGTGGCGCCGTTCGCGAACGTCGCCTCGCCCCAGGTCTGACCGGAGTTCGCGCCCGGCTTCGCCGTGCCATCCTTCGATGCGCACCACGCCACACTGCTGTTGGTGTCGAACGCCACCATTCGCGACTCGCCGGGCTGCAGCGTGAACGTCTTGGGCGTGCTCTTGTCGAAGTTCTGTCCGTCGTTCGGGTTGCCGTTCTCGCCCGTCTTGTTCCAGAGGGTGATGGTCTGCGGCTGGTTCGTGTTGTTGGTGAACGTGTTCGTGTACTTGTACTGGCTCTTCTGGCTCGGCTCGATGAGCAGCATGTTGCTGTTGTACGGTGAGCCGACGTTGTTCTTGGCCAGCCACGGCGTGCTCGGATCCACCTGCTCGGTGGACCCGGCGGACGGAGCTCCGAACCCGGGCCCCGCCTCGGAGCCAGGACCCAGGGGCTGGGTGTTGGCCGCACCGGTGGACGCCGAAGCCCTGGCGCCCGAGGGAGCCGCGCCCCCGCTCAGGTCGACGAGCGGGCGTCCCTGCTGTCCCTCCAGACCCTTCCGCAGCTGCATGAGCTCGCCGAGCACCTGAGACACCTGATTCAAGGTCTTCTCGAAGGCACCCAGGACCTCGCCTGGCCTGCGCGGGCCCTGCTCGAAGGAGTCTGTCATGAGCATCCGCCGCAGGTCATTGCCAGGCCGCGACGCCGGGGTGCTCTCCACCCGCTGGGCTGGCGAGGACACGGACTGGAGGTGGGGGGCGACGACGGGACGGTGGGAGACGGAGTGGATGGACATGGCGTGGCTGCTCAGAGCAGGAGGTATGCCAACCCCTGCCTCCACCGCCCGCGCGGGACCAGGCCCCTCTGCGCTCGGAAAATCAGCGGGTTGGGACGAGCACGGCCGTCCTCACGCTTCGCGCGGCATGGTGACGGCATTCACCACCTGGTGTCCGGGGTCACCACCCGCTGCGTCAGGGGAGTTGGCGCCGGGCGGTGCTATCGCTGAACCGGTTGGCGCGGCAGACGTACCGTGAAGGTGGTGCCCTCCTCCGGCGTGGAATGCACGTGGATGCTCCCGTCATGAGCGTGGACGATCTCCTGGGTGATGAAGAGCCCCAGACCGAGGCTGCCCTGACCCGCCCCGGCCTCGGCCCCCCGCCGGTAGGGTTCGAAGAGGTGCGACAAGACCTCTGGCGGGATGGAGTGCCCCGCGTTCTCATTGTGCACCTCGAGCAGGACGCTCGAGCCCTCGCTCCGGGTGGATACCCGCACGGAAGAGCCCTCCGGGCTGTGTTGGAGCGCATTGCCCACGAGGTTGGTCACCACCTGGGCCAACCGGTCCCCATCCCACTGGCCCCGCCCCTCTCCGCTGGCGTGGAACCCGATGTACCTGTCTGGATGGGCGACCCGCACCTCCCTCACCACCCGCAGGACATGAGCGTGGAAGTCCAGGGGCTCGCAATGGACGGGAAGACCCCGCGTGCGCGCCTGGTTGAAGTCGAGCAGGTCCCGGATCATCCGGCTGGCCCGGTCCGCCGCCGCGCGAATGCGGGTGGCGACCTTGGAGGTGCGCTCGTCCGCATCCTCGCGTTTGAGCAGGCTCGTGGCCGACAGGCTGATGGCATTGAGGGGAGTGCGCAGGTCGTGGCTGACGATGGCCACCACATCCTCACGCACCCGGATGGCCTCCTGAGCCTCCTGGTAGAGGCGCGCATTGTCGAGCGCCATGGCCGCGCGCTCGGCCACACCGCGGGCCACCTCCAGGTCCGTGGTGGAGCAGGTGGAGCGGGGCAGGCTCCAGGCGAAGGAGATGAGGCCCAGCTTGCGGTCACGGGCCATCAGCGGGACGAGGATGAGGGACTTCAGGCCAAGCGACTCCAGGAGGGATGGGTGCTGCTTCGTGTTGCCGGAGAGGGCATCCAGCCATTCTGGGGAGGGCTCTGGCTCGGCCACGGGCACGCCTCCCTCCAGGATGTACAGCAGGGCGCTGGCGTCCAGTTGAAGGGAAGGCGGCATGGAGCGGCGGATGAGCTGCTGGCGCTCGGGGTCCCGTGCCGCCACCTCCAGCCGTCGTAACTTCCCGTCCTCTCCCAACAGGTCCACCAGGCAGCAGTCAGCCAGATGGGTCACCACGAGGGAGGCGAGGCTCTTGAGCGTGGTGTGGACGTCGAGCGACTGGGACAACAGCGTGCCCACCTGGATGAACAGGGCCTGAGCCTCCTCGGCGAGCTTGCGCGCGCTGATGTCGCGCACGATGCAGGTGAAGAAGCGTCCCTGGGACAGTCGCGTTTCGCTGACGGAGAGCTCCAGGGGGAAGAGGCTCCCGTCCTCACGGCAGCCCATCACCTCGCGCCCACTGCCCAGCAGCTTGCGCCCTCCCGGCTCGATGTTGCCGCTCAGGTATGGCTCGGGCAGCAGGTGGAGGAAGTCGTGGCCCAGGAGCTGCTCGGGGGAACGGCCGAAGATGCATTCGGTGGCCGGGTTGATGCTCTGGATGCGGCCCCACTCGTCGATGGTGATGATTCCATCCACCGCCGTTTCCAGGATGGCCTGCAGCCGCTGGGTCGTCGCGCGCAGCGCCTCCTCGGTTTGACGGCGGGGGGAAATATCGCGGGTGATCATGGCGAAGCCACGCAGGTTCCCTCGCTCGTCGCGCAGGGCGGTGAGCAGGACATCCGCCCAGAACCGGCTGCCGTCCTTGCGCACCAGGGGCATCTCCGCGCGGTACTGCCCCTCGGTGGCGGCGAGCTGCAGGGTCTGCTCGGGAACGCCAGCCACCACGTCTCCGGGGAGGTAGAAGCGGGAGAGGGAGCGGCCGAGGACCTCCGACGCCTTCCAGCCCTTGATGCGCTCGGCTCCCGGATTCCAGCTCGTCACCCGGCCCTTGGGGTCGAGCATGAAGATGGCATAGTCCTCCACGCCCTCCACCAGGAGGCGGAATCGCTCCTCGGTGGCACTCTCGGCGCGTTTGCGCTCGGTGATGTCCAGCGCCACGCTGGCCACGAGGATGACCTCGCCGGCCCGGTTGCGCACCGGGGCGTGGTTGCAGAGCCAGTGGCGGATCTCTCCGCCCATCGCGGCGAGGGGACCCGTCAACTCCACTCCGAAGACCGGCTGTCCCGTTTCCAGCACCTGACGGCGATGGGGCGTGTGCTGGGAGGCGAAGGAGGGAGAGAGCTCCTCCAGCCGATGGCCCAGGATCCGTTCGATGGGAAGGCCGAGGACATCGGCCTGCATCTGGTTGACGCGCACGTAGCGCAGGTCGCGGTCGAGGAAGGACATCGCCACCGGAGCGGTGGTGAGCAGGGTATCCAGCAGGGCCAGCGCCTCTTCGGCCCTGCGGCGTTCGCGTACCAACTCCGTCACTTCCACCGCATGCACGAAGACGCCATCCACCTGGCCGTCCGACCCATGGGTGGGCGCGTAGACATAGTTGAAGAAGAGCTCCTCGGGCGCTCCCCCACCGGGTGCGTACATCCACACCGGGACCTCATTGTCCGCGATGGGCTTGCCCGTACGGTAGACGTTGTCGAGCAGCTCGCCGTAGCCCTGATCCACGAACTCCGGAAGCGCCTCGCGCATGGGCTTGCCGAGCATCTCCCGGCCACCGAGACGCTGTCTGGTCACGGGATTGACCAGGGTGATGAGGTGCTCGGGTCCCTGCATCACCAGGATGTAGGCCGGCAACTGTTGCTGGAGGATCGAGTCCAGGCGCTCGCGTTGGGCTTCGGCCTCGCGCAGCAGCCGGGCCCGAGCGGCCTCGCTCTCCTTGCGTTCGGTGATGTCCGTGGAGATGCCGCCAATGGCCGTGGGAGTGCCCCCGTTCCCGCCCAAGGGAAACTTCGTGGACAGGTACATGCGCGGTCCCAAGGATTGGTGAAACGATTCCTCCTCGAAGACACAGGTTTGACCGGCCAGGACCTGGGTGTCATGGGCCCGATACATGCCGGCGAGCTCCTTGGAGAAGAGGGCGAAGTCGTCCTGGCCGAGGATTTCCTCGAGCGAGTGCCCCATCAGCTCCTGCAGGTAACGGTTGGCGACGATGAAACGGCCCTCGGCGTCCTTGGCATAGATGGCGACGGGAGCATGGTCCAACAGCTCCTGGAGCTGGACCTCCTTGAGCCGCTGCGACGCATCTCGCTGGCGGGTGTACTCGTCGGCCGCATCGGCGATGCCGTGGATGATGAAGGTGGTAAGCGCCCGGAGCTCGGCCAGGGTGACGCGTGCCCCCGTCTGCTCGATCGAATCGAGAATGCACTCGTGCAGCACGCCGTATTCCCGCGCCAGCACCGCCAGGTCGAAGCCAGTGCACAGGCGCTGGCGGCCGTGCTCCCGGGCCACGTTGCGCTCCTCTGGGACGGCGGCGGCTCCGTCCTGCCCGGTCCGATGCAGCACCGTTGCCAATTCCTGGAGGTAGTCCCCCGCGTGACTCTCCAACACGCTCCGGGTACGAGGCTCCGTGACCAGTTCCTCGCGCAGCCTCTCCACCCAGTGATGGAGGATGTCGTCCCGCCGAGCCTCCAGCACGTCAGCCAGCGATGCAGGCGGTGACCCTGGAAGAGAGGAAGGCGAAGACCCTGGCCAGCGCGTCTCGAAACTCATGGTGGCATTCCTCACCTGACAATGGAGACAGCGGCTCCTTCAGATTGGAGTAATGACGCATGGAAAAGGAATCCCTCCCCGCGGGAGTGGGCAGGCAGACAAGAGCATTCCCGCTCGTAGGAGCCGCCCTCTTGTGTCACACGGGGCGCGGTCGCCACTCCGCCCACGCATGAGCACGAAGAACTCCGATCGTGGGGGTGCTCAGGCGCTCCCTGGTACACCGCCGCACTATCCGTTCGGGCCCGTCCGGGCCTTGGACCTCCACCCGCGGTACGCGGAGCTGTGCCGGGAGGAGCCGGTCACCCGCGTGAGGATGCCGTTCGGTGGTGAAGCGTGGCTGCTGACCGGCTACGCAGAGATCAAACAGTTCCTGGCCGACCCGAGGTTCAGCTCCCTGGAAGCCACGGAGCCGGATACCGCCCGGGTCACTCCATTGCCGCTGCGGCCGGGAAACCTGCTCACGATGGATCCACCGGAGCACTCCAGGATCCGCCGCGTCGTGGCGAAGGCCTTCTCGATGCGGCGGGTGGATCAGCTGCGCGACCGGATCCAGGATGTGGTGGACGAGCAACTCGATCTGCTCGTTGCGCGGGGACCGCCAGCGGACCTGGTCGCCAGTCTCGCGGTCCCGATGCCGGTCGTGATGATCTCCGAGCTGTTCGGCATCCCCGAGACGGATCGGGAGCGGTTCCGCCAGTACTCCGACGTCTTCATCGCCACCACGGCCCACGACGCCGCCGAGGTCGACCGGTCCCGGACGGCGCTGGAGGAGTACTTCCAGGAGTTGCTGGAACAGCGCCGCTCATGCCCCACGGACGACCTCGTCAGCACCTTGCTGGAGGCGATGAACACCGAGCGGCTGACACTGCCCGAGGCCGCTCGAACCGGTATCGGGATCCTCATGGCCGGCCACGAGACGTCGCTCAGCATGATCTCGAACAGCTTCTTCCTGTTGCTCTCCCACCGGGAGCTCTACGCCCGGCTGGTGGCCGAGCCCTCGCTGCTGCCGACGGCGATCGAGGAACTGCTGCGGTACATCCCGCTGCGCTCGACCGGGAGCTTCCCGCGGCGAGCGACGGAGGACGTCGAGCTGGGCGGCGTACTGATACGCAAGGGGGAGACGGTCATCTTCCAGCGCGCGTCCGCGGATCGTGACGAGCGCGTCTTCACGTGCCCCGAGAAGATCGACCTCGCCCGCCGACCCAACCCGCACCTCGGTTTCGGCCACGGGGCGCATTACTGCCTCGGGGCATCGCTGGCCAGGGTCGAGTTGAGCCTCGCGCTCGAGGGCCTGCTCCGGAGGTTTCCGGACCTGCGGCTCGCGGTCCCTGTCGACGAGGTGCCGTGGAAGCCTGGACTGATCGCCCGTTGCCCCGCCCGCCTTCCGGTGACGTGGTGAGCGGCAGCAGCCCTGCCCCTCCGCGTGCTGGCAGCGGCGGGAATCGAACCCGTGAACAAGGCGATAGAAAACCCTAAGCAGGACGCGCTGTTACCCACTATCGCCTTGATTCTCCTCAGGTTCGTCATCCCTCCCCGTCCCACCCCGTGCCCCGTCGCCTCCGCAGGTGCGGCAGTGGGCGTCGGACTCTGTGTCTTGGCGGCGCCGGAGATCATCGTGGGAGCAGTAATCGTCGCGGGCGTGGTGGTGGTGGGATTCGCCATCAAAGAGGCCCTGGATGCGTATGCGCTGGATATGGGCCCCCCCGAGGTAAGGCCCATGCCTGAAACGCGGCCCGTGCCTGAAACAGCGCCCGCCCCGCAGAAACCCTCGCCGGAAAAAGGCCCAAGCCGGAGCCCAAAGGGCCGGACTTCCCTCCCGTGGGGCCAACCGACATCTCTGAACGAGAGCGCCGTCGCAGGTGCGAGCCCATCCCGGAACCGCACGCGGGCGAGGATGACGCGCATAACAGGTGCGCCGATCAGTTTCCGCCCAACCGTTATCCCGGAATGGATGTGCTCGTGGGCGGTGTGAGCTTCGATGCACTGCAAGTCGGCGTGCGTGTGCTGTGGGAAATCAAGACCCATCGATTTGACGCATACCCTGATTTTGTTCAAGACAATGAAATCAAGAAGGAAATGATTCAAATAGAGAAGCAACGAGAAGCTGCGGCGGCATGTGGATATGGTTATGTCGTTGGGGTGAGCACCCAAGCACACAAAGACGCGCTGCTGCGAGAGGACCGAACCCTCAATATCGTCGTCACGGGGTGCAAACGATGACTACGCGAAAAAGACTCGGAATCGTCGTCTACGCGCCTGCGCTTGTGGGCAACGACCGCCGCGCGCTCGATAGCGTCCATGGAATGGAAAGGGCGCTCCCCGGCTTGCGCCTGGAGTGGAGAGTTACCGAGAGGCGACGGCTTGCCGCGTTGCCGCAGCGCGACGCGTGGCTCGTAGAAGGGATTGGGGACGGGGGATTCCCTCTCGTGTGCAATGGGGACGAGAGTTACCCCGTGACGGTTTGGGGAAGGGGAAGATCGGGACTCTTCAGCCCAGGCGGTCAGGCCCAGGTTGAAGTGCACGCAAAGCTGCCACTGGATAAGCCCGTGATCGCGGCAGCGGCGGCTGTGCTTGAGGGCGTGGCGGAGGGGGCGCGTGCGTTGTGGGGGGAGGCGACGCCAGACGACGCTGCGGTGGACATCGCGTATCAGACAGCACCCACGCCGCAAGGGCCACCGTCCCCACGCCGGGGGTTGCCCGCCCTGAAGCTCTTCGAGCACATCCGCTCGCCAGAGATTCCCTATTACCTCGGGTGGCTGAACTACTGGTCGCCCGCGGCCGCAGAAGCCATCGGGTTCCCGGACCCGGCCCGCGACGCGGAGCTGCTGTCACGCTCACGGCGTACCGCGACGGGTGGGTGGGTCGTGCAGCTCACCGATGCGCCGCTCGACCTGGACAACCCCGCTCACCTGGACGCGCTCAAACGTGCCTACGAGCGCTTCCCGGAGATCGGCGGGCGCGCAGCCCCTTCTTGAGCACGTCGGGCGGGCGCGGCTGCCGGAACACCTCCACCCGGCGCGTCCCTCTTGACGTATGACCCACAAGCCAAAAGCTCGCGCTCGCCGGTGCCGCGCCATCCGCGAAGCGCACCGTCACCTTTAAAATCAATAGGTTCGATGTTGGGAGTGCCATTGACCATGGCCAGAGATATGATGACGTCGCGTATTGGCGGATTCGCGGGAGAGAGCAGCAGTTGATTGATTCCCTGGGAGGCGCTCGCTCCGACACTGGAGAGCCCTATCGCACCGAGAATGCCGTACGCGGCGTGGCGAAGGACAATCCGCGAGGCCGACAGTTTCACGAAGCGACCACGGCGTTGTGGGGCCTACTTCACCCATACACGGGAGATTAGCAGATGCCGCGCCTCTACAAGCCCGGGTCGTTCTTGAGAATCCCTCTCGCAGACGGCTCCTTTGGCTACGGCCGGGTGCTGAACATGCCGCATGATGCCTATTACGATTATAGGACCGACACTCCAGATTCAGACTTGGAGCGGATTGCGTCCATGCCCATCCTCTTCAAGATGGCTGTCCGCCATATGGACGAGAGGGGGTGGGAAGTCATCGGGTGGAGGAAGCTGGAAGAGCAGTTTTCTCAACCCATCGTTCAGTTCATGCAGGACCGGGGGAACATCCGCGACTGCTTGATCTTCGACACCGCCGGCAATGAGAGACGTGCAGAACCGCAAGAGTGCATCGGGCTCGAGCGCGCCTCTGTTTGGGAAGAGGTGGGGGTGGAGGAACGCCTTCTCGACACCTTCATGGGACGGCCCAACGCCACGGCAGAGCGGCACAAAGTCCGCCTGGAGTAGGGAGGCCTCGTCATTGAAGAAGCGTGGAAGGCCGCAGCCGCACCTCGCCCCGGTAGGGCTCTCGCGGTGGGTAGAGCAACGTCTCGCGCAACGTGCCCTCCTCGTGCCGCAGCTCGACCAGCGGGTGGCGCACGGGCTCCAGGCTCTGGTCCGGATGCAACAGGGCCCCTCCCCCCGCCGGAATGCCAATCCCTCGAGCCCCCGGGCCGGCCTCCTTCATGGCCCGCTTCAACCCCGCCCACTCCGGCTGCTCGTGCGCTCCCACGATGAAGGGGGCCAGTCCGAGCACCGGGAACAACTCCGGCCCACCAGGCCCGGCCTCACTCCACGCCCGCTCTCCCAGCTGCATCGCCCCCGCGGAGATGCCCATGAGCACCGCGCCGTCCAGGTAGCGCTGCCGGAGCACGGGCTCCCATCCGTTCTTCCGGAAGCTCTCCCAGCCCAGCAGCGGATCTCCTCCCGCCAGCAGGATGACGTGCGCCCCCGCGAGCCACTCGCGGTCCTCGTCCGTGGGCCGCGAGGGAATCATCCGGCAGTGGGTGATGCCCGCCAGCTCCATCGCCGCGGTGAAGAGCTCGAAGAAGGCGGGCACGTCCCCGTTGGATGCGCCCAGGTAGGCCGCCTGGATGGGCGGCACCGCGAGGCCGGCCCCCGTCAGCACGCGAAGACAGTCCAGGAACGGCTTGTCCCCCACGCGCCAGAACAACAGCGAGCTGTCCGCGAGCAGGAACAGCGGCTTGAGCGGTGACTTCATGCGGAACTCTTCGCGGGTTGCAGGACGAAGATGCTGTCGAGCCGCATCTCCCCCCGCTTGCGCGGCGTCTCCACCTGGTAGTCGAAGTCGAAGACCTCCACCACCCGCAGTCCCGCCCGGCGGAACAGGCGCCGCGCCTGCGTCAGGTCGTACGTGCGGAAGTACCAGTGCGTCTCGATGAGCAGGTCATTCCCCGGCCCCGTGATTCTCAGCCGGTTGCGCATCTCCGAGCGTCTCAGGCGGCGCTCCGGCAACCCCTCGTGGGTGTTGCACACCACCGTGTCCTTCCCGAGCCGCTCCACCCAACGCTCATGCTCCGGCTTGCGCCGCGGGTAATGCGTGAGGTGGAAGCCGAGCACGTACAGGCCCTCGGGTTTCAGCAGCCGCCGTGTCCCCTCCAGGTGCGCGAGCGCCGCCGCCTCGCTGTCGAGGTAGCGGAACGTGGACACCAGGTTGAACGCCAGGTCCACCTGCCCCTCCAGCTCCGGCCGGTGGAACGTCTCCATGCGCGAGGCGTAGAGGCGCACCCGCCGGCGCTGCGCCGGAGTGAGGCGCTGGCGCGCGTGGGCCAGCATCTTCTCGGAGATGTCGTAGCCCACCACCTGGCAGCCCCGGCGCGCGGCCTCGGCCACCAGCCGGCCCGCTCCGCACGCGGGCTCCAGCAGCCGCTTGCCTCCCGTTCCGTAGCGGCGGCCCACTTCCAGCAGGAAATCCATCTCCCGCTCGGTGTCCGTGCCGAAGATGGCTTCGTAATACTCGGGATGATCGTACCAGTCGGAGAGTCGTTCCATGGGGCGGGAATGCCGCGCTGGCGGCGCCGCGCATCCTCTGCGCCCCGGGCCGAAAAGCAAGCATGGCCGCGCGCCTTGCTGCCAACCCTAGCGTCCACTATGTGGACGGCCCACAAGGGCCTCACGGCACATGTTCCATGAAGGCAGTGGAGTCGCGGGCCCACGGGTCCGCTCGCGTGGAGACAGCCATGATGGCCCAACCCATCCGCCGCATCCTGGTGGCCACCGACTTCTCGGAATATTCGCGGCGCGCCATGCAGTACGCCCTCTCGCTCGGTGAACGGATGGGCGCCTCCATCGATCTGCTTCACGTCTGGGAGCCGCCCCCGACCCTGGAAGCGGAGAGCCTGATGCTGGGGGCCGGAGCTCCGGGAGCTCCGCTGGAGCCGAGCGGCCTCGCCCACGCGGGCCGGCTGCTACACGCCTGGGCCGAGCGCTACCACGCCAGCGCCGTCCCCCTGCGGCTCCAGTTGGAGCGGGGGTCCGCCGCCGACACCATCCTCCGCCTCGCGAACACCGGGTATGACCTGGTGGTGATGGGGACCCATGGGCGCACCGGACTCGCCCGGCTCTTCATGGGCAGTGTCGCGCAGAAGGTCGTGGCCCGGGCCACCTGCCCCGTGCTGACGGTGCACGGAATGGAAGAAGAGCAGGAGGCCCTACCGGTGGGGTGAGGCGCGCTCGTCTCAGTGCCGCTCGTCCTTGTCCAGCAGGCGGCCCGCGAGCCGGATGAGATCCGTCTCCGTGAGGATGCCCACCAGCCGGTCCCCGTCCTCCACCACCGGCACGCAGCCGAACTTGCGGTCGAGCAGCTTGTGGATCGCCTCGCGCACCGAGCTCCGGGGCCTCAACGTCTCCGGCGCGCGCGTCATGATGTCCCGCACCTGCAGCGGCGGCGAGCCCGGGCTCCGCTCGTGGCGCGCCAGGGCCCGGATGAGGTCCCGATGGCTCACCAGCCCGACGAGCTTCCCGTCCTTCACCACGGGCAGATGGCGGATGTCGTACTCGGCCAGCAGGTCATCCCCCCGGACGATGTCATCGTCCTCCTTCAGGGTGACCAGCTCCCGGGTCATCAGTTCATCAACGGTGAGCATGGGGGTCCTCGCGGTCGCTCCGGGTCCACGACTCAGGGTGGGACTTCGGAAGGCCCCGTGCAGCCAGCGCATCCGCGGCCGGGCCAGGAGTGCGTCCGCTGGCTGCCCACCTGGCGGCCAGCCCACTCGCCCCACGCCCGGAGGGGCTCAGTGTCCGGGGTGCTCCGCCATCTGCGAGAGCGCCAGCATCAGCAGCAGACCCGCCGCCAGCGCCAGCAGATTGCGCCCCCGGTTCTCCTTGCCGTGCCGGTTCACGTGCGGCAGCAGATCCGACACCGCCACGTAGAGGAACGTGCCCGCCGAGAAGGCCAGCGCCCGGGGCGCCAGGGACTCGAAGCGCAGCACCGCGTCGAAGGCGAAGTACAGCACCGCCCCCACCGGCACCATCAGCCCGTACAGCACCGCGAAGCCCAGGATGCGTCCCGAGCTCTTCCCCTCGGCCTTGAGGATGGACGCCAGCGACAGCGACGACGGTATCTTGTGCGAGGTGATGGCCAGCAGCGCCATCACCCCCACGCCTTCCTTCACCGCCGAGCCCAGCGCGATGCCGTCGAACAGCGTGTGCGCCGACAGCCCCAGGAACGCCGTCAGCCCCAGCGTGTTCCCGTGCATGTGCTCCTCGCACTCCGGCGGCTCCTCGCACGCGTGCGTCAGCACGTACCGCTCGAGCACCAGCAGGAACACGAAGCCCGCGGGCACCAGCGCGAACGCCCAGAACCCGCCCCCGTGGTACGCCTCCGGCAACATGTGGAAGAAGGCCGCCCCGAACATCACCCCCGCCGCGAACGCCAGGAACGTCACCAGCCGCGTCGGCTTCCGGGTGAACACCACCGCCAGCGCGCCCGCGATGGCGCCCAGCAGGATGATCAACGAATAGGTGGAGAGGGCTACCGCGAGATGCATGGGGGGCCCGACACCTAGCACAGATTGGTGTCCGGAATGCCAGCCGCCCCTCACCCCAGCCCTCTCCCAGAGGGAGAGGGGGCATACGCGGAGTCGAATCCGAGGGCCCGGGACTCCCTCCGGGAAGTCTCGAAGAGTGGACCTTGCACGCAGAGGGTGGAGTGGTAGATGCCAGGGACATGGCCACCGCCGCCAACCTCGAGGAACACCGCACAGCACTGACCGGCCACTGCTACCGCATGCTGGGCTCCGCCGCCGAGGCCGATGACGCCGTCCAGGAGACGATGGTGCGCGCCTGGCGCAACCTGGACCGCTTCGAGGAGCGCTCGTCCATGCGCACCTGGCTGTACCGCATCGCCACCCGCGTGTGCCTCGATGTGCTGGGAGATCGCTCGCGCCGCGTGCGCCCGATGGAGCTCGGCCCCGTCGGCACGCCCGACGATACCCTCACCCAGTTGCCGGGTTCCGAGTGGCTCGAGCCCATCCCCGATGCGCTCGCCCTCCCCTCCGACGCGGATCCCTCCGAGCGGGTGGTGCTGCGCCAGAGCATCCGCCTCGCCTTCGTGGCCGCGCTCCAGCACCTGCCTCCCCGGCAGCGCGCGGTGCTGCTCCTCACCGAGGTCCTCGGCTGGTCCGCCGCCGAGGTCGCCGAGAGCCTCGAGACCTCGGCCGCCTCGGTCAACAGCGCCCTCCAGCGCGCCCGGGCCACGCTCGCCACCCGGGACCTCTCCCAGGCCCGCGCGCCGCTGTCCGACGCCCAGTCCACCCTGCTCGACCGGTACGTCGAGGCCTTCGAGCGGTACGACGTGACCGCGCTCACCGGGTTGCTC
Source organism: Archangium violaceum Cb vi76 (assembly GCF_000733295.1). Lineage (GTDB taxonomy): Bacteria > Myxococcota > Myxococcia > Myxococcales > Myxococcaceae > Archangium > Archangium violaceum. Next base: position 53,689 of record NZ_JPMI01000046.1, read on the forward strand.
CACCAGGACGCGACCCTCTCGATGCCCCCCTTCTGTCTGTGGCTCCAGGGTCACGAGCCCATCAGCCAGTGGCTGCTGGGGCGGGGCTCGGGCTGCCGGGGCTCCCGGCTGGTGCCCACCTCGGCCTGCGGCTCGCCCGCCTTCGGGCAGTACCGGCCTCCCGCGGAACCGGGGGGTCCCCACAAGCCGTGGGCCCTCATCGTGCTCGAGCTGTCGGGGGACCGCATCGCCGCGATGAACTCGTTCCTCGATACCGCGACGTTGTTCCCGCGCTTCGGTCTCCCCCCGGAGCTCGCCCCCTAGCGATTTTTTTTCGGGAGGACCGATGAGTTTCCACGGGAGGGGCGGTCTATAGAGCAAAACCCCTCAACTGGAGACCCTCATGGCCGCGAGCAACTCCCGGAAACTCTTCGTCAACCTGCCCGTCAAGGACCTGAAGCGGTCGATCGCCTTCTTCACGAAGCTGGGCTTCTCGTTCAACCCGCAGTTCACGGACGAGAACGCGACCTGCATGATCATCAGCGACGAGGCCTTCGTGATGCTCCTCACCGAGAAGCGCTTCAAGGACTTCACCAAGAATCAGCTCTGCGACACCCGCAGCCACACCGAGGGCCTCTTCGCGCTGTCTTGCAACAGCAAGGCCGAGGTGGACCAGATGGTGAAGACGGCCATCGCCGAGGGCGGGAAGCACGCCATGGACTCGCAGGACCACGGCTTCATGTACGGCTGGAGCTTCTACGACCTCGACGGGCACCACTGGGAGGTGATGTGGATGGACCCGGCGGCGCTCACCAAGTGAGCTACTCGGCCGCGGCGCTCCCCGGCGCGGCCTTGGGCTCCGGAAGGGGAGGCGCGTGCAGGACCTCTTCGAAGGTCTCGCGGTCCAGCCCCCCTTCCCAGTTGGACACCACGACGGTGGCCACGGCGTTGCCGATGAAGTTGGTCAACGCGCGGCACTCGGACATGAAGCGATCGATGCCGAGGATGAGCGCCATGCCGGCGATGGGCACCGAGGGCACCACCGACAGGGTCGCCGCCAGGGTGATGAAGCCCGCGCCCGTCACGCCCGCCGCCCCCTTGGAGCTCACCATGGCCACCAGCAGCAGCAGCACCTGCTGGCTGATGCTCAATTCGGTGTTGGTCGCCTGGGCGATGAAGAGCGCCGCCAGCGTCATGTAGATGTTGGTGCCATCGAGGTTGAAGGAGTAGCCGGTGGGCACCACCAGGCCGACGATCTGCTTGGGACAGCCCGCCCGCTCCATCTTCTCCAGCAGGCTGGGCAGCGCGGCCTCGGACGAGCTGGTGCCGAGCACGAGCAGCAATTCCGCCTTGAGGTAGCGGATGAGCCGCAGGATGGAGAAGCCGTTGTAGCGGGCCACCAGCCCCAGCACCACGAGCACGAAGACGGCCGACGTCAGGTAGAAGGTGAGCACGAGCGCCGCCAGGTTCACCACCGAGCCGATGCCGTACTTGCCGATGGTGAAGGCGAAGGCGCCAAAGGCCCCGATGGGCGCGGCCTTCATGAGGATGCTCACCAGCCGGAAGAAGGCGTGGCTCAGCGACTCGAGCAGTTGCAGCGTGGGCCGGGCCTTCTCGCCGATCATCGCCAGGGCGATGCCGAACAGCACCGCGACGAACAGCACCTGGAGGATGTCTCCCTCGGAGAAGGCGCTCACCACCGTGTGGGGGATGATGTTGAGCAGGAACTTCACCAGCGACTGCTCATGCGCCTTGTCCGCGTAGGCGCTCACCTCGCTCGCGGAGGTGAGGGTGCTCGGGTCGATGTTCATCCCCTGCCCCGGCCTCACCACGTTGGCGATGAGCATGCCCACCACCAGGGCCAGTGACGAGAAGGTGAGGAAGTAGGCGAAGGCCTTCGCGGCCACCCGGCCCACCTTGTTCAGGTCCGTGGACCCCGCGATGCCCGTCACCACCGTGAGGAAGATGACGGGGGCGATCACCATCTTCACCAGCTTGATGAAGCCATCCCCCAGGGGCTTCAGCGACGCGCCGAAGTCCGGGAAGAAGTGGCCGAGCAGCGCGCCCAGGGCGATCGCCACGAGCACCTGCACGTAGAGGTGGCGATGGAGTCCGCGAGGGGCGGGCGCGGCCTGGAGGTCCTGGACGGCCATGAAGGGCGTTTCCTTGGGAAATGGGGCGCTGGAGCGTATCTCGCTTCGGGGATTGAACCACCCGGCGCGGGGTGACGCGGGGCGTCAGTCCCTCACCCCGCCCCTCTCCCAGAGGGAGAGGGAGGGAAGGAGCGCTCAGTCGCTACGCGCGAGGCGTGGCGGGAGGAGGCGGTTGTGCCTGCTCGCTCGCTGGGGTGGGAGCGGGCTGCGCGGCCGCCGAACGGGACTCGGTGCGCGTGGTGGGCAGCCACTCGGGCCGCGCGCGCAGGTACACCATCAGCTTCTCGCGCACCAGCGCTCGCAGGTCGAAGAGGTTCGACGGGTGGGCGCTCACCAGCGCGCGCACCTGCATCGTCCGGTCCAGCACCTCCAGTACCACCACCGTGGCCACCTTCCCGTCCCACAGCGCCTTGCCCTCGTTCTCCAGGATGCGCCGCAGCTCCTCCCGCAGCGCGTCCAGGTCCACGGTGAAGTCCACCAGCAGCAACACCGGGCCCAGCATGGTCTGCCCGCCCTTGCTCCAGTTCTGGAAGGGCTTGTCGAGGAAGTGCGGAATGGGGATGACCAGCCGCCGCTCGTCCCACACCTTCACCACCACGTACGTGAGGGTGATCTCCTCCACCGTTCCCCACTCGTTCTCCACGATGACGGTGTCCCCGATGCGGATGGGCTGGGTGATGGACAGCTGGATGCCGGCCAGCAACGAGGAGATGGACTTCTGCGCCGCCAGACCGATGACGAGGCCCGCGATACCGGCCGAGGCCAGCAGCGACACGCCCACGTTGCGCACCGTCTCGAACTGCATGAGCAGCAGCGCCGCCGCGATGAGGTAGGTGGCCGCCTCGAACACCGAGCGCAGCACCGCCAGCTGGGTGTGCAGCCCGCGCGCGCGCGCGGCGTCCTTGCCCTCCTTCGACACCGACTGCTGGACGAACTGCGCCGTCACCCGGAGGACGCGCAGGACGAACCACGCCACCGACACGATGAGCAGCGAGGTGAACAGGTGCGTCGCCAGGAACCGGGACGTGGGCGGCAACAGCAGCAGCGTCGCCCCGAGCGCCCCGAGCAGCGCGAAGTACAGCAACCGCATCGGCCCCTTGCACGCGGGCACCAGCGCGTCATCCCAGCCATTGCTCGTCCACTTCGCCAGCTGCCCCAGCACCCCCAGCGACAGCTTCTCCAGCACCACGCACAGCACCCCCGCCCCCACCAGCGTCAGCACCGCGCCCAGCCACTGCCACAGCTCCAGCCCCAGCACCGGCTTGTCGAAGAACCACGGCGGCAGCACCTCTCCCAGCGTGGATGGGCCGTACTCCTCGTACAGCGGATCAATCGCCCGCACCGTCGCCTCGCCGAACACCCACACCCGCCCACCCGCGGCGGGGACGCTGGCCAGGCGGATGGGGTAGGAGGCCTCGCCCACCGTGAGGACGCCAATCTGGTCGTAGCGCGCGCCCTCCGAGTTCCCCTGGGGCTCCTTGCTCAGGCTGGCCAGGGCGGTGGGCAGCTTGTGGTCCAGGACGAACTTGAGCCGCCGGGCCAGCACGGGGCCCCGGGCCTTCTGCTCGGCGGGGGGAATGAAGTCCAGGTCCAGGTAGTGCGCGGCCAGCGCGTAGTCCCCCCGGTGCACGGCGGCGGAGAACCCCTGGGCCGCGGCGTAGGGCGTCTGCCGGTCCAGCACCGGGGGCTCCCCGAGGCCCGCGTTGAGGGCCCAGGCCCTCGGCAGCAGGAGGACGGACAGCAGCAGACACAGTCCAGTCAGAGCGCGACGCATGGTGGCCTTAGTGCCCACACCCGCCCCTCCCGGCAACACCAATGTGCCGTTGACCGCTTGTCCTCCAAGGAAGCTGACGACTCGTGCTTCCGTGGATTCCACCCCCACGAGAAAGCCTTGGAGCCATCGGAGGCCTGGGCTAGAAAAGGCCGCCCAGGAAGAGGTTGCCGTGCAAGAGAAGCGAAAGATCCTCCTCATCGACGACAGCGAGATCACCCTCGCCATGGAGAAGGCCGTGCTGGAAGCGCGCGGCTACGAGGTCATCGCCACGTCGACATTGATGGAGTTCGAGAAGACCCTGCAGGCGTGGAAGCCGGACCTCATCCTCACGGACATCCACATGCCCGAGGCCAAGGGCACGGACATCTGCCGGACGCTGAAGAACGAGTACGGCACCCAGGACATCCCCATCATCCTCTTCTCCAGCCTCCCGGATGACGAGCTGAGCAAGCTGGCCGAGCAGGTCGGCGCCGACGGCAGCCTGTCCAAGGTGAACGGACTGGAGAAGATGGGTGAGAAGATCGACGAGCTGGTGCAGAGCATCATCTGGTGAAGTGGTGAGGCGGCTCGTCACCGGACTGGCCCTGCTGGCGGCGCTCTCGGGGTGCTCGCGCAAGGAGTCCCGGCCCGCCGAGCCAGCCGCCACCCCTGCGGGAAACACCACCGCCCGGGCGGATGCGCCGGGAGCCATCCTCTTCGTGTCCGCGGACGTGCGCGGCTACCTGGGCCCCTGCGGCTGCAGCGAGAACATGCGCGGAAGCATCGCGCGCGCGGCGGCGCAGGTGAAGGAGGCGCGCAAGGGCGCCCTGCCCGTCCTCTACGTGGATGGCGGTGACAGCCTCTTCGGCGAGCCGGAGCTGAAGCCGGAGCAGGTGCCGCAGGAGGAGCGCAAGGCGCGGGCGCTCGCCGAGGCCATGAAGGACATGGGCCTCGTGGTGCGCGCGACGGGCGAGCTGGACGACGCGCGCGGCGCCGCCTTCCGCCAGGGACTGGGACTTCCCGAGCTGGCACCCGGTGGAGAGAAGGTGCTGGCCGCCGGAGCGCGCAAGGTGGGCGTGGTGAGCGCCGCGGACGGGGCCGGGCTGAAGCAGGCCGCGGCGAAGGCCCGTGCCGGGGGAGCTCAGTTCGTGCTGGGCCTCTTCCATGGCACCGTGCAGCAGGCGCAGCAGGCCGCGGCCACGCCGGAGCTGGGAGTGGACCTGGTGGTGGCCACGCACACCGCCTCCGAGTTCGACGGCGAGGAGAACAAGCCAGCGCGTGACGTGCCCGTCGTCGCCCTGCAGAGCAAGGGCCGCTCGCTGCTGCGCGTGGACCTGGCCTACGGCGCGAAGCCGGGCGCCTTCGCCCTCCAGAAGACGGCGGCGGACACCGAGCGCGAGGCCGCCTCCATCGAGCGTCGCCTGGCGCTGATGGACAAGGAGATCAACCTCCCCGGTATCCTCCCGGAGCGCAAGCAACTGCTGCAGCAGAAGGTCGAGGAGCTGGTGGCGCGCCGGCAGGCCCTGCTCACCGCGCCGGTGGCCGCGGCCGGCGAGGGCGACAGCTTCTCGGTGCGCTTCGTCCCCCTGGAGTCCACCCTCCCCTCGGACCCCGAGGCCCTGAAGGTGGTGACCGCCTACGACGCGGACGTGGGGAAGATGAACCTGGAGTGGGCCAGGGCCCACGGCCAGGACTGCCCGGCCCCGGAGAAGGGCCAGGCCGCCTTCGTGGGCAACGCCTCCTGCGCCGAGTGCCACGAGGAGTCCTTCCCGGTGTGGGAGGCCTCCAAGCACCACCACGCCTGGAAGACGCTGGAGGACGCGGGCAAGCAGTTCCACCTCAACTGCACCGGCTGCCACGTCACCGGCTGGGAGAAGCCCGGCGGGGTGTGCCGCCTGGACAAGGTGGCCGGCCGCGAGAACGTGGGCTGCGAGAGCTGCCACGGCCCGGGCTCGCTCCACGCCGAGGACCCGTCCAGCACCAACATCATCGCCAAACCCGGTCAGGACGTGTGCGTCACCTGCCACAACCGGGAGAACTCGCCCCACTTCGACTTCGCCACCTACGTGCCGAAGATCCTCGGTCCCGGCCACGGCCAGCCACCGGCAGTGAAACCGAAGCCCTGAAACACATCCAGGCGGTGTGTTTCTTCCCGTTGGCACCATCCAAGGGGAAGATGGCCCGCCCGGATGCTTGTTTGAGTGAAGCGAAAAGCATCGAACACTCGAGCCACCCATCAACCCGGCCCCTCCAGCAGCCGGCTCCCAGGTGACCATGCAGTCCTTCAGCCTGATCTTCCTGGTCCTGACGTCCGTCCCGCCCGCCAAGGAGGCGGTGCCCATGCCTCCGCCGCCGCCCGGGATGCGGATGCTCAACGCGCAGGACAAGCAGTCGCGGGTGGGGGCCGCCATCACCAGGGCCCAGGAGCCCGGGGCGGAAGTCCCGGTCCAGTCCGCCGAGGAGGTGCTGGAGGACCTGCGCAACGAGGGCACCGAGGCCGCCGACGGCGACGACGAGCCCACGGAGGAGTCCACCGAGCTCGAGGAGATGCGGGCGCTGGAGGGCGCCACGCTGGACCCCGGGGCCCGGCCCAACGCCGAGGTGCTCCAGTCGCTGCGCCGGCTGGGCCTGGCCAACCCGCTGCGCCACCGCATGCTGGACGCGCTGGAGGAGCCCACCTTCCGCGAGGACGAGGAGCTGGACGAGCTGCCCCTCATCACCGACCTGTCCAACTTCGACGTGTCGGTGGTGCAGCCCAAGTACGACATCCCGGTGGAGATGCAGCCGCTGGTGGCCCAGTACATCCAGTTCTTCCAGGGCCCGGGCCGCAAGTGGTTCCGCAAGTGGGTCAGCCGCTCCACGCGCTACCTGCCGGTGATGCAGCCCATCCTCGAGGCCCAGGGACTGCCGCGCGACACGGTGTACCTGGCGATGATCGAGAGCGGCTTCTCCCCCACCGCCTATTCGTGGGCGCACGCCTCCGGGCCCTGGCAGTTCATCTCCAGCACCGGCCGCCAGTACGGCCTGCACCAGGACTTCTGGGTGGATGAGCGCAGGGATCCCATCAAGGCCACCTACGCGGCCGCGCGCTACCTGAAGGACCTCTACAAGGAGCTGGGCCACTGGTACCTGGCGTGGGCCGGCTACAACACGGGCAGCGGCCGGGTGCGCCGGCTGGTGGAGCGCCACGGCACGGATGACTTCTGGGTCATCTCCGCCGAGAAGGGGCTGGCCACGGAGACGAAGCACTACGTGCCCAAGCTCATCGCCGCCGCGCTCATCGCCAAGCACCCCGCGGCCTTCGGCTTCTCCGAGGACGAGTTCGTCTACGAGCAGGCGCTCAGCTTCGACGAGGTGAAGCTCACCGACGCCACGGATCTGGACGTCATCGCCCGGTCGGCGGGCGTGTCCGTGGTGGACATCCAGGAGCTCAACCCCGAGCTGCGGCGCTGGTGCACCCCGCCGGCGAGCGTGAAGAATCCCTACGTGCTGCGCCTGCCGCACGGCACGGCCCCGCGCTTCGCGGAGAACTTCCCCCGCATCGCGCCCAAGGATCGGCTCACCTTCCGCATCCACAAGGTGAAGCGCGGCGACACGCTGTCGCAGATCGCCCTCACCTACGGCACGGCGGCCGAGGCCATCCTGCAGATGAACCAGCTCAAGAGCGTGAAGACGCTCCGGCTGAACGCGGAGCTGGTGATTCCGGTGCCGGCCAGGCGTGGCGGGGGCAAGACGGACGGGGACAGCGCGCTGGCGCGCAAGGTGGCGCAGGCACGGCGCAGCGGCGTGACGGTGCTGCGCCCCGAGGACGAGGTGCCCGCCGGGACGCCGCGCGGCCCCGTGGCCACCGGCCCCATCAAGACGGAGACCATCAACGGCCGCAAGCGCATCACCTACGGCGTGCAGTCGGGAGACAGCCTGTGGGCCATCGCCCAGCGCTTCCAGGTGAACGTGGACGACGTGCGCAAGTGGAACAACCTCTCGGTGCGCGCCAGCAAGAGGGCCCTGAAGGTGGGCTCGGTGCTGTACGTGTGGCCGGACAGCGCGCCCAAGCAGGTGGTGGAGCGCGCCGGCACCGTCATCGCCCAGCGCGCCCCGGCCGCCAACGCGGGCCGCCCCGGCACCGTGCACGAGCTGGCCGCCGGTGAGTCCATCTGGAGCGTCGCCCAGCGCTACGGCGTGACGGTGGAGGACATCAAGCGCTGGAACAACATCAAGGACACCACGCGCCTGCCCACCGGTCTGCGGCTCGTGGTGAAGGCCCCGTAGGGAGGCGTCTCACCCCTCCTCGAGCAGCATCTTCAGCTCGCGGATGCGCCGGGTGACGTGGTCCCGGTCCAACCGGCGGAAGCTCTCGGGCAGCAGCTCGCGGCTGGTGCACTCCTGCACCGCCACCAGGTTCTGCAGCTCTATCTCCAGCGGGTAGCTCGGCGGCACGAAGTCCTCGAAGACGGCCTTGAGGTCTTCCACCGTGGCCTGCTCGCGCCCCTGCGACAGCGCCCGGAAGCGCGTGCGCACCAGCACCGCCTCCATGTCCGCGCCGCTCAGCTGCCGCGTCCCCGTCGGAATCAGCTCCGCGATGGACGTCACCTCCAGCTTCAGGCCCGTCTTCTTCTGCATCACCTTGAAGAGCTCCTCCCGCTCCGCTTCCGTCTCCGGATAGAAGAGCGCGAGGTGCTCCTCGGCGCGGCCCTGCCGCTTCAGGTCGATGGGCAGCAGGTCCGGCCGCGCCGTCAGCAGGAACCAGACAATCTTGCCGCGGTACACCGTGTTGCCCATGAACGAGGCGATGGAGCCGAAGATGCGGCTGCTCGTCCCCGAGTCCCCGCCCGAGTCGCGGTTGCCCAGGAAGGTGTCGGCCTCGTCCACCATCACCGCCACGGGCCACAGCGCCTTGAGCAGGTTGAAGATCTTCTCCAGGTTGGACTCGGTGACGCCCTGCCACTGGCTGCGGAAGTTGAGGAACTTCACCACCGGGATGCCAATCTCGCCGGCGAAGCAGGACACCATGAACGTCTTGCCGGTACCCACCGGACCACTCACGAGGTAGCCCATGGGCATCACCTCGATGCGCCCCTTCTTCAGGGCGTTGGCCGCGTGGCGCAGCATGTCCTTGGCCTTGCCGTGGCCCGCCACCGCGTCCAGCGTGTGCACCGGCTCGATGAATTCGAGCAGACCGTGGCACTCGGCCTGGATGAGCTCCTTCTTCTTCTCCTTGAGCAGATCCGTGGTGATGCGCACGTCGCGCTCGAGGGCCTCGGTGAGCACGCGGTCCAGGTTGATGCGGGACAGGCCCGCCGTCATCTTCGCCAGGCCCGCCAGCGGCACGTCCGACACCCCCGCCAGCTTCTTGCCCTCCAGCTTGTAGCGCACGTACTCCAGCCGCTCCTCCTCGGTGGGCAGGGGCAACTCGATGGCCGCCACGTACGGGTTGCGCGACAGGCGCTGGGATACGTCCGCCAGGTTCTCCGCCAGCAGCACCACCGACGCATCACCGCCGAGGAACTGCGGATCGTGCGCCCACTTCTCCAGCGTGGCCAGGACGAACCGGTCCTCCGCCGACAGGTGGCTCATCTCCCCGCCCGGCACCAGCGTCTCGGCGAAGTCGATGATGAGCGCCATCGACTTGCCCTCGCTCAGGCGCATCCGCAGGAAGTTCTCGAGAATCTGCAGCGCCCGGGCCGGATCCCTCGGCAGGCTCTTGGCGTAGTCCGTGCCGTAGAGCGCGTCGTAGCCCGCCATGGTCCGCTGGAAATCCTTCTGCGTCTCCGGAGACGCGGAGCGGATGCCCGACGAGCGGTCATAGAAGATGACGTGGTCGCGCCCACCGAAGAGCTCCTCGGACAGGAAGGTGCGCAGGGTGCCGAAGCTCCGGCTGCCGTCCTCCTGGGTGGTGGGCTGAAGGTCCCTCACCGCTCCGTAGAGCAGGAAGGTGCTGACGGTCTTCGTGTAGTACTTCTGGGCGAGCTTCTGGGCCCAAACCGGCAGCCCCGCGAGTGGATCCGCCGCCTCGGCCTTGCGTGACTTGGACACCGACACACCCCTCCCGCCCCGGATGGGGCGCACACGCCCGCCCCAGCCGGGCGGGCGCCTTTCTTTACCGCGCTACTTGCAGCCGCGCTGCTTCTTCAGGCGCCCCTTCACCTGGCCCGCGCTGGGAGACACGTCCAGGACCTCGTCCCCGTGGCAACGCAGCTTGAGGAGCACCTGCTTCACCCCGTTGGGGAGCCGCAGCGTCTTGGGCGTCTCGCCCCACTCCTTGCCACCCGCGAAGATGGTCGCGCCCGCCGGCGAGGACTCCACCTCCAACTCGAAGCCATCCGCCTCGAGCTTGAGGTCCATCGGCTTGCCGTCAACGGCCAGGGTGATGTTCTCCCGCCTGGGCTTGAAGCCCGGGGCACTGGCCTCCACCGTCACCTGGGTCCCCTCGGGCAGCTCATCCAGATGGGGGGAGCTGCTGCCCTTCTCGCGCACCACCTTGCCGTCCACCTTCAGCTCCGCGTCCGGCGGCTGGGTGGTGATCAGCAGGCGCGCCAACTGAACCTTGCGCTCGAGCTTCACGTCCAACTGCAGGGGCGTCATCCCCTCGGCGATCTCCACCTGCTTGGTGAACGGGTGGTACCCCTCGGCACTCACCATCACCAGGGCGGGACCGGCCTTCACCTGCTGCAGGACGGGCAGCTTGGACGTGTCCAACTCCTGGCCACCAAAGCTCACCCGGACCGGGGCCTTCACATCCGGCACGTTCACCATGATGTAGCCCGTGGGCGCCGGCCGCGACATGAAGAAGCCGGCCCCGCCCGCCAGCAGCAGCAACAGGATGGCGCCCCCCGCGATGATCGGCGGGAGGTTGCGTCCCCCCTTGCCCGGAGCCTGCGCTGGCGCGGGAGCGTTCACGGCAGCCAGTGCCGGAGGCGGAGGCGCCGCGGCCGGAGCGGCACGCTGGGCAGCGGCGGCCGCTCGCAACGGAGTGGCTGGCGTGAGTTCCATGGCGTCCGTGGACTCGTCGGGCTCGTCCAGGAGCGGAGGAGGTGGCGCCGCCGGAGGCCGCGGGCCCGCCACCGCCGGTATGGCCGACAGCGAGGCCCTCGGCACGATGGACTGCTCGGCCACCGGAGGCTCCGGCCGCACGGCGCGCAGTCCATCCATCGTGTTGCGGCCCTGACGGGCCACGGTGGTGCTCTCCGCGGACGGCGGAACGGGAGAGAGCGTCGGAATGGACGGCCGCGGCGGCGCCGCCAGACCCGGCGATCGCATGGCCGCCATGCGCTGGGCGGGCTGCTCGTCGATGACGGGCGGACGCGGCACCTCCACCGGCGTCACCGTGCGCCCGGGGCCCACGAGGCCCGGCTGCGTGGTGGGCTCGTCGAGGTACTCGGGGCTGCTGACCACCATGGTCGCGCCGGACTCCTCCTCGTCCGGCACCGGCGGCGCCGTGGGCGCGGGCGCCGTCAGCTTGGGCATGGCGCCCAGCGTGGGGGCCCGGCGCACGCCACCCAGCGAGGGGGTGGCGGGCATCGGAGGCGACATGGGCGCCTGGACCGGCACCGGCGCGCTGGCCGGTACCTGCACCTGCGGCGCCCCGTTGAAGCCCATCTCCAGGGCGGCCAGCATGCCCTCGGGAGGCTTGATGTCCGCGTACTCCTGAATCCGCTGCTTCTCGCGCTCCACGTCCTCGGCGAAGGTGGACTTCATGTACTGCATGAGGTCCTTGCGCCCGAAGATGGAGTCCGACGTCAGCAGGAAGCGCTGCAGGTCGTCACCCAGCTCGTTGGCGTACTGGTAGCGCTCGTCCACGTCGCGCGCGAGCGCCTTGAGGACGATCTTCTCCAGTGCCTCGGGGATGCGCCGGTTGTACGTGGAGGGCGGAGCCACCTCGGCCTTGCGCACCTTCTCCAGCACGCTGAAGTCGCTGTCACCCACGAAGAGCCGCTCACCGGTGAGCATCTCGTAGAGACACACGCCGATGGCGAAGACGTCCGAGCGCCGGTCCAGTGGCATGCCGCGGATCTGCTCCGGGCTCATGTAGCCGAACTTGCCCTTGAGGATGCCGGCCTGCGTCTTGGTGGCCTTGCCCGCCGCCTTCGCGATGCCGAAGTCGATGACTTTGACCTCGCCCTCGAAGGAAATGAGGATGTTCTGCGGCGAGATGTCGCGGTGGACGATGTTGAGGTCCTGGCCCTGGTTGTTCTTCTTGCGGTGGGCGTAGTCCAGGCCCTCGCACATCTTGGAGACCATATAGGCCACCAGCGGCACCGGAGCGGGCTCGCCCTTCTTCCGGCAGCGGTCGAAGATGGCCCGCATGTCCCGGCCGGGGATGTACTCCATCGCGATGAAGTAGCTGTTGGTGATCTGCCCCAGCTCGTAGATCTGCGCGATGTTGGCGTGGTTCAGCTGGACGCTGATCTTCGCCTCGTCGATGAACATCGAGATGAATTCATCGTCCTCGGCGATGTTCGGGAGGATGCGCTTGATGGCGACGAGGCGCTCGAATCCTCCCGCGCCGAACATCTTTCCGCGCCACACCTCCGCCATACCGCCGATGTTGATGCGGTCCAGGAGGAGATATTTCCCAAACGGGATGGGCTGCCGCTTCGGTTGAGTGGTCGTCACGTGGGTGCGTGGCTCGGTGTTTGAGAGCCGAGCCTATCGACCGCCCCTCCATAGGGTCAACCGCGCGCCGTCCCCCACCCCCAGAACGTCACAAGTCACCCTCAGGGCGTGGGGGCAGGTGCCAGGGCGCCGGCATCCGTTGCCTCGGGGTCCACAGCGGATTCCTCGGGGGAAGAAGCCAGCGGGAGCTCGAGCGGCGCTCCCTCTTCCTCCTCGGGGGGTGTGGGTTGCACGACCGCCACGTGTGGCTGGCCATCCACGGACAGCACCGCGGGCAGCCCGAAACGCTCGCCCGCTGGCAGGGCGACCAGGGAGACCCAGGCCGTCTTCCGATCCGGGGCCACGCAGTAGATGAGCGTTCCCACCGCGAGGCCCGGCGCCTCCCGGACGGGCCCCTCACACCCCGGGCGCACCTGGAGCGACCAGGCCGCCGCGCGCTGTCCCCGGACGAGGTACGGGGGCGGATCCAACTCCGCCAGCAGCGGCTGGAGGACCGCCGGATCCGACGGGACGGTGCGCCCATCGGACAGCGCCTCGGCCTTCGTCTCGATGTAGCGGAGCACCATGGCCGCCAGGTCCTCGGAGCGCCTGGGCACCTCGTTCTCGACGCGTATCAGGTCCACGAAGAGGGCGCACAGCAGGAGGATGGGCAACAGCCGGTACCCCTTGAAATCCTCGCCCCTGCCGCGCACCAGTCCCCACAGGACGACGCCCAGCACGCCCACGGTCGCGGCCAGCACCCCGGCGGGCCACACCACCAGGGGAGGCTCCAGGAAGGCGGACACCTCGGCGCTCCGGGCCCGCAGAGCATCCAGCAGGTCGCCCCCGTAGAGCCACGCGAGGGCCCCCAGGCTGGCGGCGTTGCCGAGGAGCGTCTTGAGGGAGGGCCGATTCATCCGGCGAGCGTGCGGGCGGGGTCCGTGGCGGCGGCCCGATGGCTGGGGAACCAGGCGCCGGCCACCGCGGCCAGCAGTCCGAGCAGCACGCCTCCCACCACCACGGGCCAGGGGAAGGAGAAGAAGCTCTCGGGCTTGAAGGGGAACTGCGGCAGGTAGGAGACGGCGAGCCGGTCGATGAGCAGCGCCAGCAGGAGCGCGGAGATGGTGCCCAGGAAGCCACCCGCCACGCCCACCACGCCGGCCTCGGCCAGGACGATGTTGCGCACGTCCGAGCGCGAGGCGCCCACCGCCTGCATGACGCCGATCTCCTTGGCCCGCGCGCGCACCGAGGCACTCAGCGCATGGGCGATGTTCACCGCCGCGAGCACGCAGATGAGGATGGACAGCAGCGCCAGCGCGGACGTGGTGAGCGTGACGGCCGCGCCCACGTTCTCCGCGAGCCGCCGCTCCTGGTCGTCGATCTCCAGGCCCATCTCCCGCACCGCCGCCATGATGCCCGGCACCGCGCCGGGGCTGGTGGCCACCAGGGTGATGCCCGAGTACGTCTCCGCGTCCTGACCCATCTCGCGGTTGAGGCGGATGGCGGCGTCCAGGGGAATGGTGACACCCGCGAGCAGCGCCCGATCGGACGCGCCCACCACCTGCACCTGGGACGAGATGACGGCGACGTTGGGCAGCGGGGCGGTCACATAGGAGCGGTTGAAGTCCACCGGGAGGGTGAAGCCCACGAGCAGGCTCGGGGTGAGTGTGGGCAGCTTGCGGGCCGGGGCGAAGGTGTTGTTGTAGATCTCCAACAGCCGCGTGGAGATGAGGCCCGGCAGCGGCTGGCCCGGCCCCGGGTCCACGAACTTGCCGAGCTGGACGTCCCCCTCGACGAGGCCGGGCTCCACGCCCACCGCGAGGACGTCCATGCCCATGCGCATCTTCCGGCCGAAGAAGTCGCCGTTGTAGAGGCTCGCCGCGGGGGCGCGCACGCTCATCTTCCGGTAGAGCGTCTCCACACCGGGCAGCGCCTGGAGCCGCTCCACCATGGGGGTGTCCAGCTTGCCGCCCCCGAGGAACGAGCCGAGCGACACCGCGGGAGGCACCACGTCCACCAGCCGCGCGTCGTTGGGGAAGATGCGCTCGCGGATGACGCGGCCCACGCCGAGGCCCAGGCCCACGAAGAAGACGAGCGCCCCCACGCCCATGGCCACGCCGAAGGCGGAGAAGAACGCGCCCCGCCGCTCGCGCGCGAGGCTCAGCCGCACCAGTTGGGACAGCGCCGCCAGCCTCATGACACACCTCCCGCCAGCGCGGGCCGGGTCTCCTCGACGAGCCGGCCCTCCTTGAGGCGCAGCACCCGCCGGGCCGCCGAGCTCATGCGGTCCTCGTGGGTGACGGCGAGCAGGGTGATGCCCTCGCGGTTCAGCTCCTCGAAGAGCGTGATGACCCCTGCGCCCGTGGCGGCATCGAGGTTGCCGGTGGGCTCGTCACACAGGAGCAGCCGGGGACCGGTGAAGAGGGCCCGGGCGATGGCCACGCGCTGCCGCTCGCCGCCGGAGAGCCGCACCGGGGCACGGTCCTTCTTGGCCAGCAGGCCCACCCGGTCGAGCAGGGACTCGGCGCGCTTGCGGGCCTCGGGGGACGCGGCGCCGAAGTGCGAGGGCATCAGCACGTTCTCCACCGCGGACAGGTTGGGGATGAGGTGGAAGGACTGGAAGACGAAGCCCACGTGCTGGTTGCGGAAGCGCGCGAGCTCCTTGTCCTTCAGGCCGGACAGCTTGACGCCGGCCACCTCCACGTCGCCCTGGTAGTGCACGTCCAGGCCGCCCAGCAGGTGCAGCAGCGTGGACTTGCCACTGCCGGACGGGCCCACCACGGCGACGAAATCACCGTCCGCCACGTCGAGCGAGAGCCCATCCAGGACGCGCACCTCGGTGCCGTCCCCGTCCCGGTACTGTTTGACGATGTCGCGTGCGCGTATCAATGGGGTGCCAACCAGAGGGTGAGCTCGGCCTGCAGGGCCTTCTCCTTCTCGGAGAGGCCCAGCGTGACCGCGCGGAGGTCATCCGTGGCGTCCAGCCAGCGCACCGTGGTCGCCTTGATGGCGAAGCCGCCAATGCCCCAGGCCTCGGAGGGAAGCGCCTTCACCGCCTCGGCGAGGCGCCGCAGGTCCAACACCGCCCCCAGCACCGGCTCCTGGAGCGCCGGGCGCAGGTCCTCGGCCACGGGGCTGGTCGCCGCGGGGCCCTTGAGCCGGGTGAGCGCCGTCTCGAGACGCGACTGCGGCGCGGCGAGCACCACCTTGTCGCCCACCGAGGCGAAGTGCGCACCCTCTCCCTGCCGGTACGAAGTGAGGTAGACGCGCTGGCCACCCACGTCCGTGGGCTTCACCTCGGCGCCAAAGCGCTGGGCGATGGGCGGCACCTTCTCCAACGTGGAGGCGAGGGCCGCCGGGTCCTTCCCCTCCCCCACCACCACCATGTGCACGAAGCGGAAGGGATTGGTGCGCCGCAGGTCCAACGACGGCACGCCCGCCCCGAGCTGCGCGGTGGGAGCCAGGGACACGCCCGCGACGAGGCCGGGCTTCAGCTTGTCCAGCACCTCGCCCTTCAGGTCGAAGCCACTCTCCTGCACCGCGCGGGTGACGTAGGGGCCGACGAGGTAGGGCCAGACGCCGCCGAGCTGCGCGGGGTCTCCCCGGTAGCGGGCCACGAGGAAGCTGTCCTCCGGGAGGTAGCCGCTCAGGTCCGTGGCCTGCTGCGGCACGAGCGCGGCGAGCGAGGCCTGCGTGTCCGGCCACGGCGTGTCCAGGCGCAGCGTCACCGCGCGCTCGCCCAGCGAGCCCGCCAGCGTGACGGCCTGGGTAGTGCCGGGCGGAATGAGGAAGCCCGTGCCGCCCGGGAGGAAGGCGTAGAAGTCGCGCTCCGCGGGCAGCCGCTCGAGGGAGGCATTGAGGAGCGGCTCCTCGACGAGCGACTTCTCCACGGGCAGCGTGGCGTAGCCGGAGAGCTGGGACACCATGGCGCCCGCGCCCAGCAGGGCGTAGTCGCCGGTGAAGAGGAGCCCCAGCGCGGGCTGCTGCGAACCGGGCCGGGTGAAGGTGACGAGCGTGCCGCCGGCGACCTTCTGCTCGGCGGTCTGAGAGGCACCGAGCCGGTCCCGGGCGAGCTTGGAGAAGGTCTCCCGGAGGGTCTTCTCGTCCTTCACGCCGAGCACGGAGAAGGCCTGGTTGCCACCGAGCAGGGCCGCGCCCGCGCCCCGGCCCGGGGCGATTCCGGCGGCCTCCATGGCCGCGCGGCTGCGCAGGTCCACGCCCACCTGACGCATGATGGCGGAGACGTAGGCCTCGGCGGACGAGGCGTTCTGGAGCTGGGCGACGAAGTTGGCCAGCTTGAGCTTCTGGAAGCGGGCGAGCCGCTCGCCGAAGGTGCCGAGATCGGGGACGACGAGGGCGGCCTGGGCGCCTCGGGGGAGGAAGCGGGCGGGGTTGTTCGTCTTCACGCCCTGAGTGCCCTGCTTGTCGCCGCAACGGGAGCAACCGGCGAACACGAGCAGGACGAGCAGGAGCCAGGGCGAGGCGCGGCGGAGCATAGGAACGGGAGTGCAGACGGCCCCGGGCCCGGAGTCAAATTCTTCCTGCGGAAGCTTTGCCACGGCCGTCCGGGGGGAGACCTTGCCCTACCCTGAAGCGCACTGGGAGAGTGGGTGATCAACCCGCGCCCCGGCGAGTCCAGGAGGCGGCGATCCCCACGAACAGGCGAGCACTCCCATGTCCGATTCCCTCAGGCGCAAGGCAGGCACGCTGGCGGCGATGTTGCTGCTGGCCATGAGCACGGCGGCCGAGGCCACCACCGTCCGGGTCTTCTACGACGTCGGCTACGGCAACCGCATCACCCTCCGGGGCAGCAAGGCGCCCCTGTCGTGGACCACGGGCACGAACGCCACGTGGACCACGGGCAACGCCTGGACGCTGTCCTGGTCCAACACCGTGGGCGACGTGGAGGTGAAGCCCCTCATCAACGACGTGACCTGGTCCACCGGCGCCAACTACCGCATCAAGGCCGGCGCCACGGTGGACATCTACCCGTTCTTCGGCCCGGCCTCGGGTCAGTTGCAGACCGTCTCCAACTTCTACTCACCACAGTTCGGCAACTCGCGGACACTCACCATCTACCTGCCCCCGAGCTACTCGGCGAACCCGCTCAAGCGCTATCCGGTGCTGTACGCGCATGATGGGCAGAACCTCTTCAGCGCCACCCGGGCCACCTACGGCGTCGAGTGGCGCATGGACGAGACGGCCAACTCGCTCATCGGCAACGGCTCGATGGACGAGGTCATCATCGTGGGCATCGACCACGGCGACGCCAACCGTATCTACGAGTACACGCCCTGCTGCGATCCCCAGTACGGCGGCGGGGGCGCGAACAAGCACGAGCGGTTCCTCCTCGACACGGTGAAGCCGTTCATCGACCAGAACTACCGGACCCTGTCGACGAAGGCGAACACGGCGCTGATCGGCTCGTCCTTGGGCGGGCTGGTGTCGTTCTACATGGGGCGGCGCAACCCGGCCGTCTTCGGGAAGCTGGCGGCGCTGTCGAGCTCGTTCTGGTGGAACAACCAGGCGCTGACGAAGCAGGTGGAGACCGAGACCGCGAAGGTGGCGGTGAAGTTCTACATCGACGCGGGGACGAGCAGCGACGGGCTGACCGAGACGACGCGGATGCGGGACGCGCTGGTGGCGGACGGGTACGTGCAGGGCAACGACCTGTACTACTACGTGGCCCAGGGCGCGGGGCACAACGAGTCCTCGTGGGCGGCACGGCTCAACGTCCCACTGACGTACCTCTTCCCCTGGCAGAGCACCGTCTACTGAGCGCATGAGGTGAGGGTGCCGCGCCACTCAAGCCGCGAGCACCCTCACCAGATGTCGTCAGTGAAGAGGCAGTGGAGGAGTTTCACCTCTTCGAAGCCCGTGTTGCCGACCTGGAGGTCCGGCACAGGGGTGAAGAGAACGTCGTTGGACAACCGGACGGTCCCGAACGACTCGCGAACGAGCGCATCCAGCCTGGCTTCATACGGCAGGTACTCGGGCGGAAGAGGAGGAAACCAACTCTGGTAGCTCGACCGCTCCTCGTCCAAATCCAATTCCCGAGAAGCATGCAGGATGTGTATCGGGGCCAGGATACTCGTGAGCACCACAACGGCTTTCCGCTCCCCCGCGGGAACCTGGGAATCCGGCAGGTAGATACGAACACGGCGGCTCGGGTCGTAGAGAAGACCAGGCAGCTCCCACTGCTTGCATTCAGGAAGCTGCTCACGAACGCGCTGCCGAAAGGTCTTCCAGCCCGCGTCCTCCTTCTGCGCAGCAAGCCGCGCAGCGGTCAACCGCTTGTACTCCTCACTCTCCCTGTGTCGCGGATCGTCCCCATGAATGCCCGATGGATAATAGTGGTGCACGAGTTCAACGAGTGCGTCCGCAGAGAAGCGCTCATCCATAGCTGTCTTGAACCTCAATCATCAGGGAAGGATTTCGGCTCGAGGCCTGGGGTCATGAACTTCGTCACCCTGACCCCACCGATGTGTTCTCTCAGCAGAAGCCTCATCTCATCCCTGAACTGCTTGCAGGCCATGGCGGATACAGTCTCGTTCCCCAGCAAGACCATGCGAGCGGCCCCATTGGCGGATTCCGCTGATCTCCGCTGTGCGGTCTCAGTGGAGATGGGTCGCTTGCCAGTGATACGGGGTACCCCGACCTCGACATCACACCAGGCCTGCAACGGCCTGCGCCGAGAAATCCGGGATAACAAGATGTTCACCTGAGCCACCTTCCATCCACCCGCCTCCGGCCCCTGCTCGGGTACGATGTCGTGGAACTCGAAGGCGGACGGTGGGATGCTCCCACCGGAGACGGTCGCGCAGGCCTCCAGCAGAAGCGCCATCGTCCCTAGCAGGAACGCACGCACCAGCAATGACCGAATCATGCTCCTCCCGTGGGCCATGGGCCCTCGGTGGCATGACACAGGAAGCACCCGAGACACGAAACGGCTCACGCCACGCGCTGTCTGGAATCCCTCACCGCACCCGCGTCCCGTGCGGCAGCGGCCCCGAGGTCTCCTCGCTGAAGTCGAGGAAGCGCTCCATATCGCGCACCGTCTCGTCCGTCGCCTGCGCCTCCGCGCTGAGCGCGTCGAGTTGCCGGTTGACGCCCTCGGGGTCCCGGATGGCGATGGACTGCTCGTGCGTCAACCGCATCAGGTCCTCGATGCTCGCCAACTGGTGACTCACCATCTCGCGGCTCTCCCCCGCCTGCTCGAAGCGCGCCAGCCGCCGCTTGAGGAGCTCCAGCCGCTTCTCCTTCACGTCCTTCAGCCGCGGATTCGTCTCCTGCCCCAGCTCCGACTCCAGCGCGCGCACGTCCTTCTCCAGCGACAGCCGCTCCGAGGAGTTCAGGTACGTGCGGTACTGGTTCAGCGTGGAAATCAGCCGCAGGAACGAGGTCAGCAGCGCATCCAACCGCTGCTCGCTGCTGGCCGCCAGCACCCGCCCACCGGGCAGCTTCGCGTAGTTGGCGAGGATCTTCTCCTTCAGCCCCACCAGCACCTGGTAGTGCTCGCGCTGCGAGGCGGCCAGCTCCGACAGCAACGAGTCCACCTGCTGCCGCGCGGCCTCGTCATCCTGCGCCCCCGGCGTACTCGCGCGCACCGCCCGCTGGAAGCGCTTCGAGAAGGGCACCACGCCCAGGTAGAGCGTCTCCACTCCGAGCGCCACCAGCATCGGCAATGGCTCGCCGGTGAGCGCCGACGAGGCCCCCGCGGTCAACAGCCCGACCAGGTTGGCGGGCAACAGGAGGGCAGCCTTGAAGAAGTTGGGAGTGCGGGCCACGGAAGTCCTCGCCAGGGAGGCGCCTCGCGGACAGAGGGCTCAGGGCCCTCGCGCCTCCGACACGTATTTCAGCGCGCCGAGGTCGCGAGTGTCCTCGGCTGGCGGGGCCGCCGCCGTGCGCCTGATCTTCCGGTAGAGCGCCGAGGCGCTCTGGAAGAGCTCGTCATAGGTGACAGGCGCCTCGCCGGAAAGCCCGAAGAAGGCCCGATTGTCCGCCAACGTGGCCGGAGGGGCACTGCGGATGGCCTCGGTGGGGTCTCCCAGGTAGGGGGCCACCTCGCCCAAGAGCCGCGCCCCGGGCCCCGGGTCCTTCTGCACACTGGCCCCCGCGTCCAGCAGCCCGCGGATGACACGGCGGACCGCGTCCGGGTAACGCGCGGCGTAATCCCCTCGGGCCACCAGCACCGTGGCCACCAGGTGGGGCGCGTCCGCCGTGGTGGCCAGCACCGCGCCGCCCCGGTCCCTCGCCGCCAGCTCCACGTCGCCCCACAGCCCCGCCACCGCGTCCGCCCGGCCCTCGCGCAGGGCCCGGCCCGCGTCCAGCGTGGAGGGCAGCTCCACCCACCGCACGTCCGTCATGCGCAGGCCCGCGCGCGACAGCACCCACAACGCGAAGTAGTACGAGGAGCCCGAGGTATACACCCCCACCCGCTTGCCCCGCAGCGAGGCCAGGTCCGGCACCCCCACCGCCGCCAACGCCTCCTGACCGCGGCTCCGTCCCAGCAACATCACCGTGCGCGGCGCCGCGTCCCGCAGCGACGGCAGCCACGCCGCCAGCCGGTCCACGGAAATGGCCGCCATGTCCACCCCACCGTGCTCCGCGCCCACCGCCAACGCTTGCCGCAGCTCCTCGTCCGTGGGGAAGACGACGGCCCGCGCGTCCATGGCGTAGGCCGTCTTCAGCAGGCCCTGCGCCGCGCCCGCCGGAGCCACGGGGTTGTCCAGTGACGAGGCCCCACCGGTGGCCAGCAGCAGCGCCGCCGCCGAGCCTCGCGCGGTGAAGCCGATGAGCGTGGGCCTCAGGGGCACCGAGGCCAGATCCGCCACCGGTGCCGCCACCCCCGCGGGGAAGTCTCCCGGAGACAGGCGCACCGCCTCCTTGGCCGCCGGGAAGAAACGCGCCTGGAGGCGGTCCAGGTACCCCAGCCGCGAGGCCAGCAGGTACAGCGCCCCCAGGACACACAACGCCAGGAACGGATAGAGGCCGGGTCCGCGTCGCAACGCCATCAGCTCGGCCTCCTCCGTTCCACGGGACTACTTGATCTCCACCTTCTTGCCGATGGTCTTCTCCGTGCCACCACCCACCTCGGACACCGGCGCGGGGCTCTGGAGACCCATCTCCATCTTCATCTGCTTCACCAGGTCCATCGCCTGCAGACGCTCGGCGTCCTCCTCGATCTGCACGGCCTGGTGGTCCACCGACTCGAGCGCCATCTGCATGCGCGCCTCGTTGACGGCGGCCTTCTCGTTGACCTTGCGCACCATCTCGTCGTGCGTGGCGTCGATGCCGGCCACCTGGAAGGACTCCATGGCGTCGGCCACCTTGGACTGCCACTGCGCACGCCGCGCGTCGCGGATGGCGTTCATCGCCTCCTGCGTCTTGCGGTCCTTCTCGCGCATGAAGGCCTTCTTCAGGTTCAGCGACTTCTCGTACGCCTGCTTCGCCGTCTCGAGCTGCTGCTCGTTGCGCTCCAGCGCCGCCTTCTCCGTCTGCAGCTTGGTGGCGTACTGCGCCGCCAGGTCATCACGCCCCGCCTGGATGGCCGCCTTCACCTTCGCCGTCAGGTCGCGGATGTCGTTCTTGTACTTGACGTTCTCCTTCTCCAGGAGCGTCAGGTTCGCCCGCACCATGGCGATGGACTCGTTCATCTTCGGGACCTGATCGTTCAGGTCACGGATGTTCTGCTCGAGAATGAGCTCCGGGTCCTCGATGGAGGAGACGAAGAAGCCGAAGAAGCTGCGCATTGCCCTTGTGAACCGGTTCCACATGGCCGGGGTCTACCTCCTGCGAATTCGAGTCTTGTGGGGACCTTACACCATCCCACCGTATTCCACGTATGACGAATGCCTGGGGCCTACGCTCGGCGAACAGTGCCCATTGCCAGAGAACACTCGCCGGGCCCCGCTGGTTCGCTCGGAGTGCGAGCAGGCCCTACCCGTGACGGATTCGTGGCTCAGCGGACCCGGGCGGTGACGCGGGCGGAGTGCTGACGGGCGTTCGAGGCCACGGAGGCCGCGTCCAGGGTCAGGAGGGCGCGGTCCTTGAGGACGGGCTTGCCGTCGATGAGGACGTGGACCACGTCGGTGGAGCGGGCGGCGTAGACGAGCGGGGAGAGCACATCCCGGGGGTCCGCCGGGGTGGCGTGGAGGCCGGAGAGGTCCACCACGGTGATGTCCGCGCGCTTGCCCTCCTCGAGCGAGCCCAGCTCCGCCTCCATGCCAATGGCCCGGGCCCCGCCGAGCGTGGCCATCTCCAGCACGCGCTCGGGAGGCATGCTCCGGGGGCCCACCCGCGGCTTGTGCAGCAGCGCCGCCAGCCGCATCTCCATGAACATGTCCAGGTTGTTGTTGCAGGGCGCGCCATCGGCACCGAGGCACACGGTCACGCCCGCGTCCAACAGCTCGGGCACCGGGGCGAAACCCGAGGCCAGCTTGAGGTTGGAGCCGGGGCAGTGGCACACCACCGTGCGCGTGTCGCGCAGCACCTTCTGCTCCGCCTCGGACAGCCAGACACAGTGGGCCAGCGTCACGTGCGGGCCGGTGAGACCCAGCTCGTGGAACCAGGCCACGTTGTCCCGGCCGGTGAGGTCGCGCACCGCCTGGACCTCCGAGCGGTTCTCGCTGGCGTGGGTGTGGATGCGCACGCCCTTCTCCCGGGCCAGGCGCCCCACCTCGCGCATCAGCTTCTCCGTGCACGAGAGGACGAAGCGCGGCGCGAAGGCGTAGCGCAGCCGGTCCCCGTGGGTGCCATGCCAGCGCTCCAGCAGCGCGAGGCTCTCGGCCAGCGAGGCCTCGGTGGACTCGTGCAGCCCGCCAGGCACGTCGGGCGCGTCCATCATCGCCTTGCCGCCGGTGAGCCGGAAGCCACAGTCGCGGGCGGACTCGAAGACGGCGTCGTAGTGACGCACCGAGCCCATGTCGAGCGCCGCCGTGGCCCCCGAGCGGATGAGCTCCGCGAAGGTCAGGTCCGCCGAGGCGCGCATGGAGTCCGCGTCGTGCGCGGCCTCGAAGGGCCAGATGCGCTCGCGCAGCCAGTCCAGCAGCTCCAGCCCGTCCGCCCGGTTGCGGAAAAGCGTCTGACAGGCGTGCAGGTGGCCGTGGATGAGGCCAGGCAGCACCACCTTGCCGGAGACGTCCAGCACGCGCAGACCGGCGCCCCGGGTCCGGATGTTGCGTCCCACCCGGGCGATGCGCCCATCCTGGATGAGGACATCTGCCTCCGCGAGCACCTCGCGCTCGCGGTTCATGGTCACGACGGTGCCGTTGGTGAGGAGCAGATCCACGGACCGCACTCTAGAGGAAATCGCTGGTGAAGGCGTGGGGGAGAAGCTCTCCGAGGGAGTAACGCGCCTCATCCCCCTCGAGGTTGCGGCTGCGCACGGGCAGCTCCTTGGGGGCGAACTCCAGCATCACCTGCCGGCACATGCCGCAGGGAGGGCAGGGGGTGGGCGTGTCCACCACGATGGCCACCGCCACCGGCTTGCTCCGGCCCTGGGCCACTCCGGCCGCGAACGCACCGCGCTCGGCACACACGGAGAGTCCGTAGGAGGAGTTCTCCACGTTGCAGCCCGTCACCACCGAGCCATCCGCGTAGAGCACCGCCGCGCCCACCGGGAATTTCGAGTACGGGGCATGGGCACGCTCCCGGACCTTCTTCGCCGCCTCGAACAGCTGTTCCCAGGGAATGTCCACGCTCATGAACCGCCTCCCCCTCTGGACTCCGCCAGCTCGAGGTCATCGAGGTAGCGGGCGATGAGCATCTCGGTCTCCATGGGCAGATCCAGGAAGCGTACGTGCGCCGAGGAGCCGCGCGAGCCGTGGGCCACGTGGAGGACCTGGCCGCGGACCTGGAGCTCCTCGGTGGAGCCGGGCAGCGTGAAGCGAGCCTCCACGTTCATGCCCACCGACAGGGACGTGCCGAACCAGGCGAAGCCCCCGAGCGAGATGTTGCCCTCGCGAGAGTCGAACGCCTGGGACGAGCCCTCACGCCGCACGCGGATGCGCATGGGAACCCGGGGAGATTCCCGCCGCTCATCCGCCCGCCGCTGGCCATCGTCCTTGGACTGCTCACTCATGCCCCCCATCATACCTACACTCGCGCCCTTCGCACGGACTCACGTGAGCAGGTGTGGAATGGGCGACCCCTGGACAGTCCGCCCCCTGGGGGGAAACGACAGGGCCGGGAGAGCGCCGGTGGTCCCACAGCCAGGGGTTGGGCATGCTGCCCGGCACATGAGCACAGCCCCTTCGCTTCCGCGTATGGCCCTGGTCTTGGGCTTCGCCCTTCTCTCCGCTTGCGCCACCCCGCGGGTTCAGGCGCTCAATGAAGGGCAGCGGCCAGTACAAGCCCCGGCGGTCAGCCCCCCGCACTCGCAACCGCCCGCGGACGTCCGCCAGCAGGCAACGGCCCTGGCCGGTGGACCCCTCGGGGCGGAGCTCCTCCCCGTGCTCATCCATACGCCACCAGGAGGCCCCTGGCGGTTGTCCTTCTCTGTCCTGGCACCTCATTCCAGCCTCGAGACACTGACCGTGACGGAGATACGCCCGCTGCTTGGGGCATTCGACTCCATCCGGCCTCGTTCCACCCCTCGGCTGCGGCTGATGGAATTCCCGGGAGCCACGAACCCAACCCAGGGAGCCGCGACCGCATGGGAGCAGCGGCTGCGCGAGGAGTTCTTCTCCCTTTATGGGCCCGCGCTCCTTCCGGTGCCCGAGTCCCTGGAATCGAGCCGGCTCTCCCTCGCCCTCAAACTCTCCACCCGGTACATGGGTGACGGCATCCGCGAGGCAGCCCAGGAACTCTTCAATGCCCCGGCCTTCCTGACCAGCGTCTCGCTGTCGATACTGGTGTACTTCGCCGCCTGGCTGGCACCGGAGCCCTTCTTCTCCAAGGCCTTCGTCGCCACGCTCACGGTACGGCTGGCCCTGCTGG
Source organism: Archangium violaceum Cb vi76 (assembly GCF_000733295.1). Taxonomy (GTDB): domain Bacteria; phylum Myxococcota; class Myxococcia; order Myxococcales; family Myxococcaceae; genus Archangium; species Archangium violaceum. The sequence goes on from NZ_JPMI01000046.1 coordinate 79,105, forward strand.
TGGGGTTGGTGGAGTTGGGGCGCCTGGCCCTGGCGTGCTTGCGCCTCCATCAGGAGGCCGAGGCCGCCACCACGCATCAGGAGTTGGAAGCAGCGGCCGAGCGCTTTGGCAGATCTGTCGGGGGCACGGCCCTCCGGGTGCTGGTGGTGGTGGCCAGTCTCGGAGTGCCCCAGGTTCTTCCCAAAATACCCGAGGGAGGCCTGTGGACACTCTTGAGCCCTCTTCGTCATGCGCCAGCAGGCGGGCCGGCGATGGAGTCCATCACCACGGTGCAGGTCGTGGCCGACGGGACGCTTGTCGTCACGGGGGTGGCCACGGGCACCTCCGCCACCTCCCTCTGTGGTGAGCTTGCTTTCTGCGCCACGATGAATGGCTCGGGCAGTGTTGCCAGACTCTCCACCCGATATGGAAAGCCCCACACCCGGCAGAACCCTCCCCACAACGAGGCCATCGAAGAGGAACTGGCCAGACGTGAGGCCGCCGGACACACCGGTTTGCGGAAGAACAAGGCGCAGCGGACGGCTCAGGGGGACCGTGTCTACGATTCGGAGCCCGTCCAGGGTATCCGCTCCCGAAAGCCGGATGTCACCTCGGTCCGGCCCGATGGCGTACGGCACAACACCAACTACGTCTCCAACGCTCGGGATGTGCAACGGGAGCTGACGGCCTTCGAGTCCATGATTCGTGCGGACCCACTGGCCATCCACGAGTTGTACCTGCTCGACGGGACCCTGCTCAGGCGGTATGTCCCGCGAGGCGTGAACTTCCCCTGAGCAGGCCAGGACACGAGATGACGCCCAGACCAGACGTCATGCAGTGGCGGCAGGAGTTGGTGGACGCATGCAGATTCGGGGAAGAGGCTCGGGCGGGCGTCCTCGTCACACAACTGGGCGCACGCAAAGCCAAGCCCCTGCTGGAAGAGATGCTGACCCATCCGGATGCACTCGTACGTCAAGCCGCGGCATTCGGCCTGGGAGTGCTTGGCGGAGCAGCCAGCGCCAGACGTCTGGAGCAGCAGCTCGCCATCGAGGAGGCGCGAGGAGATACCGACGGGGAATCCGTCGTGGAAGCCATCATCCAGGCGCTTGGACACATCACGGAATCCGGAGCACGGACGACCCTGGTACGGAGGTTGGCGCGGCTGGTGACACGCAAGCCGGATCCTGGAGACGTGAGCGAGCTGGCTCATGCGCTCTGGAGGAGGCGTCATCCAGACCTGATTCCTTCCGTCCGGCACAACCTGGAGCGGCTCGGCCCACCGGCATCCAGACCCTTGCACGGCCTGTTGATGCTCCTGGAGAAGTCTCCGGAAGAGCTTCGCCAATGGGCCCTCGACCCCTCCATCCCAGTGGTTCACAAGACGGGCGTCCTCACCGTGCTCGAAGAGGAATTGCCAGAGTCCCTCGTCTCCGCACTTCCCTCGTTCATCTCCGTGGCCCATTCCCTGTCCGGGGCCGCTGCTCGCCAACAGGGAGAGGCCTCGTACTACTGCGATCGCCTGCTCATCCTGCTGCTCCTCCATGAGGAACGGGTCCTCCCTGCCCTCCCGTCCGAATCCCGCGCCGAACTGCGCGACCTGGCCCGGACTCTCGTCGCGGCGACCGCTCTCAATTGTTCCCTGCGAGCGGCGAGCCTGCTCAAGTTCGTGGGACAGCCGGAAGACGCCGACATCATCGAAGCCCATCGCCCGACGGAACCAGTCCTGGCCAAGGTCTTCGATGATGCCTCGCGAGCGCTTCGTAACCATGCAAGCAGCGGCGAGCGCGGCACGCCCTGAGCACTCTCGGTGCTGCTCACCCGCATGGGCAGAGGAAAGTAGCCATGCAAGCAAAAACCGCACTGCCCGGCCTGGAGCGCTTGGTGGAAGTGTGCCGGAAACACGGTTTTCCTCTGGAGACACCATCCCCGGAGCCAACCGCGCCAGCCGCAGGAGAGCCCTTTCTAGGCTCCCCCTTCGATCCCCTGCTCGCTGCCGCCTATACGCGTCTGGGAGGCGCGATGTTGGGAGAGTTCCTGCTCTACAGGCCCGGTCCACACGAGTACGGCCTCGCCAAGATCAATGAAGGCATGCGCCAGAACGACGCGGAGGCATTCCATTCATCCCTCGTTTTCGGGCAAGAGCCCAACCTAGCCTATTACTACGGCACTGTCCCCGAGTTGGCAGACCCACAGGGCGTACAGCCGGTCGTCTATATCGACGCTCACGACCAGCCGCTCATCCTGCCCGTCGCTTCCAGCATTGACCGCTTCTTCGACCTATTCTCAAGGTACCTCGAAGCCATGGCGGAGGACCCCCTGTACGTGGAAGAGCACCATTCCAGCATCGCATTTCCATGGGATGTTCCCGAGCTTGTTGCCCGGGATGAGCCCCTGGTCCGAATGGTGGAAGCCAACCACTTCGACATCCTGCTGAAAGACGACGAGCACTCCCGGAACTGGCTCGCCCGGATACGTCAATACGTGCGGCACGGGGGAGAGTGACGACTCACCTTCACGCTCTCCGAAGGGAGTACTTTCCTACATCATGCAAGCGGCATCCACCACATCCCCGTAGTCCTGGGTCAGGACTC
>NZ_JPMI01000047.1 GCF_000733295.1 Archangium violaceum Cb vi76
TGCCACGCATCCCGGGTTGAACCCCCTGTCCACACTGGGGTCCATGGGTTGAAGAACAGGGACAAATACCCTCACCCTGACCCTCTCCCGAGGGGAGAGGGGACATCCGCGGGCCCTCGGGACAGCGTCGCGAGGCTCTGGTCCCTCTGCGACGTCCTCCGGGACGACGGCACCTCGTACCACCACTACGTCACCGAGCTCACCCAGCTCCTCTTCCTCAAGATGGCCAAGGAGGCCGGCCAGGAGGAGGCCCTTCCCAAGGGCCAGCGCTGGGATGACCTGAAGGCCCGAACCGGCGTCGCGCGGTACGACTTCTACCAGCAACTGCTCCTCGAGCTCGGACGCGCCCCCAACCGGCGCGTCCGCGCCATCTACTCGAGCGCCCGGACCGCCCTGCGCCAGCCCAGGCACCTCGAGCAGCTCGTGGACGGCATCGACGCGCTCGACTGGTTCAGCGCGCGCGAGGACGGCCTGGGCAACCTCTACGAGGGCCTGCTCGAGAAGAACGCGACCGACATCAAGAGCGGCGCGGGCCAGTACTTCACGCCCCGCCCCCTCATCAACACGATGGTGGCGCTCATCCAGCCCCAGCCCGGAGAGCACATCCAGGACCCGGCGGCCGGAACGGGCGGCTTCCTCGTCGCGGCCCATGAGCACATCAAGGCCAGGACGCGAAACCTCCAGGACCTCGGAGAGAAGGAAGCCACCTGGCAGGTGGAGCAGGCCTATGCCGGCGTGGAGCTGGTCCCCGAGACGCAGCGGCTCGCGCTGATGAACTGCCTGCTGCACGGCATCGAGGGGCCTCGCGGCGGTGAGGGCGCCATCCAACTCGGGGACTCGCTGTCGGGCCTGGGCGCGAGTCTGCCCCGGGCCCACGTCATCCTCACCAACCCGCCATTCGGAACGAAGAAGGGCGGCGGACGGCCCACCCGGGAGGACCTGACGTACTCCACGAGCAACAAACAGCTCGTCTTCCTCCAGCACATCTACCGGGGCCTCGCGCCAGGTGGCCGCGCCGCCGTCGTGCTGCCCGACAACGTGCTCTTCGAGGACGGCGTGGGACAGAAGGTGCGCACCGAGCTGATGGACCTGTGCGACCTGCACACGCTCCTGCGGTTGCCCACGGGCCTCTTCTACGCCCAGGGCGTGAAGACGAACGTCCTCTTCTTCACCCGGGGCCCGAAGGACACGGGCAACACCCAGGCGGTGTGGGTCTACGATCTGCGCGCGAACATGCCGAGCTTCGGCAAGCGCACGCCCTTCACGTCCGGGACGCTGAAGCCCTTCGTGGACGCCTACGGCACGGACCCGCACGGCAAGAGCCCGCGCGAGGACGAGGGGGAGACCGGGCGGTTCCGCCGATTCACGCGCGAGGAGCTCGCGAAGCGCCACGACAACCTCGACATCGCGTGGCTCAAGGACGGCGGCCAGCATGACCCCGAGGACATGCCCGACCCGGAGGCGCTCTCCGCGGAGATCGAGGTCGAGCTCCAGAGCGCCCTGCGGGAGCTCCAGGCGCTCACGAAGCTCCTCACGGGCGCACCGGAGGAGGACGGCGAGGAGGCGGCATGAGCCCCCTTCCGCGGGGATGGGCGACCACCCGCCTCGGTGACGTCGTCGAGGTGGTTCGAGGGGCCTCGCCTCGCCCCAAGGGCGACCCACGGTATTTCGGCGGTCCCATCCCGTGGATCTCCATCGGAGACCTCGGCCGCGAGCAGGCCCGGACGCTGTCGAAGACGGCGGAAGGGGTGACCCCCGCCGGTGCCCGGAAGAGCCGCCTGCTCCCCGCGGGGACCCTCATCCTGTCGAACAGCGCCACGGTCGGAATCCCGAAGATCCTCGCGGTGGAGGGCTGCATCCATGACGGCTTCGTGGCCTTCCCGAACCTCGACCCGCGCTTGTTCGTGACGGAGTTCCTCTACGAGTTCTTCCGCCATATCCGCACCCGGCTGACCGACGAGAACCGCCGGGGCATGACGCAGGTCAACCTCAACACCGGGATCGTCCGGAACATCGAAGTCGTCATTCCCCCGCTCGCCGAGCAACGGCGCATCGTGGCCAGACTCGACACGCTCCTCGCCCACAGTGGCGCGGCGAAAGCGTCACTGGAGCGCGTGCACGAGCTGCTCGGGCGGTTGCGGCGGACCGTCCTGGCGGCGGCCTTCCGGGGAGACCTGACGGCGGACTGGCGCGCGAAGCGTGGGCCGGACTCCGTCTGGAATGCAGCGAGCGCCGCCGCGCTGGGGATTCCAGGATGCCGCCCCCCCCAGCTCGAGAAGCCCGGGGACGACGGCGTCGAACAAGCCCGGTGGCCGCACCAGCGGCTCCCGGAGGGCTGGTGTTGGGTGCCCTTCGAGCTCGTGTTCTCGGACGAGACGAGCGGCGACAAGAAACTCAAGCGGGAGGACTACCTGGAGCACGGCGAGTTCCCCGTGGTCGACCAGGGCACGTCCGAGGTGGGCGGCTACTCGAATGATTCGAAGCTCGTCTACGACGGGGAGCTGCCGGCCGTGGTCTTCGGCGACCACACCCGTTGCGTGAAGCTCCTCTCGCGCCCCTTCATCCAGGGAGCGGAGGGCGTGAAGGTGCTGCGGCCGTCCCCCCTCGTCGAGCCGGGTTACGCCTTCTTCCTGCTGCGGGCCATCTCCATCCCGGAACGGACCTACGGCCGCCATTTCAAGTTCGTGAAACCCGCCTGGTTTCCCCTGGCGCCCAGAGCCGAGCAGCTCGAAATCGTCTCCCGGCTCCACGCGGCCCGGGCCCGCGAAGACGCGCTCGCGGCTCGAGCGGGAAGACAGCGGGACAACCTCTCCCTGCTCGAACGGTCGCTCCTCGCGCGGGCCTTCCGCGGCGAGCTCGTTCCCCAGGACCCGGACGACCCGCCCGTCTCCGCGCTGCTGGAGCGCATCCGCGCGGAACGTGACCCGCCATGACGAGCCGAGGAGGGTGCGTTCCCCGCCCACCTGCCCGGCGTCGTGCCACGCGTTGACTTGGCCAGGGGGCCGGGCATTGTGCCCCTCCCCCATGGACGCGTCCCCCTTCCGCTCCCACTGGTCGCTCGATCCCGAGGTGACCTTCCTCAACCACGGCTCCTTCGGCGCCTGCCCCACGCGCGTGCTGGAAGAGCAGTCCCGGCTGCGCGCCCGCCTGGAGGCCGAGCCCGTCCGCTTCCTCCACCGCGAGCTCGAGCCCCTCGCCGATGCGGCCCGCGCCGCGCTCGGGGACTTCCTGGACGTCAACCCGGACGACCTCGCCTTCGTCAACAACGCCACCACGGGCGTCAACACCGTGCTGCGCTCGCTGCGCTTCGCTCCCGGTGACGAGCTGCTCACCACCGACCACGAGTACAACGCCTCCCGCAACGCGCTCGACTTCGTGGCCAGCCAGTGGGGCGTGAAGGTGGTGGTGGTGAAGCTGCCCTGGCCCGTGCCCTCGCCCCAGTCCGTGGTGGACACGGTGCTCTCCCACGTCACCCTCAACACCCGGCTGCTGCTCATCGACCACATCTCCAGCCAGACGGCGCTGGTGATGCCGGTGGCCGGGCTCATCCGTGCCCTGCGCGAGCGCGGCATCGAAACGCTCGTGGACGGAGCCCACGGGCCCGGGCAGGTGCCCCTGTCCCTGCACCGGCTCGGCGCCGGCTACTACACCGGCAACTGCCACAAGTGGATGTGTGCCCCCAAGGGCGCCGCCTTCCTCTACGTGCGCAAGGACCTCCAGCCCGGCATCCGCCCCCTCGTCATCAGCCACGGGTACAACTCGCGGCGCACGGACCGCTCGCGCTTCCGCCTGGAGTTCGACTGGCTCGGGACGGATGACCCCACCCCCTTCCTCTGCATCCCCAAGGCGCTGGAGGTCGTGGGCGGCATGCTCCCCGGCGGCTGGCCCGAGGTGATGGCCCACAACCACGCCAAGGCGCTGGCGGCGCGGACCCTCCTGTGCCAGCGGCTCAAGGTGGTCCCCCGCTGCCCCGAGGACATGGTGGGCTCCATGGCCACCGTGCCCCTCCCGGACGGCTTCCCGGCCGAGCCCTCGGTGCTGGGGTTGGATCCGCTCCAGGACCGGCTCCTCTCCGAGTACCGCATCGAGGTGCCCATCGTCCCCTGGCCCAAGGCCCCCCACCGTCACGTCCGCCTGTCCGCCCAGCTCTACAACTCGCACACGGAGTACCAGCGGCTCGCCGAGGCTTTGGAGGCGCTGGTACGCTGAGTAAGCTGCCGCGCAATGCCTCGTTACGCCACCATCGATGTGGGGACCAACTCGGTCCTCCTGCTCGTCGCCGACCGCCTGCCGGATGGCCGCTTCCAGGCCGTCCGCGAGCGCGCTGAAATCACCCGCCTGGGCCGGGGCGTGGACAAGAGCCGCCGCCTCTCGCCCGAGGGCCTGGAGGCCACCCTCCAGGTACTCTCCGACTTCGCCAGCGAGGCCCGGAGCCTGGGCGCGGAGGCCATCGCCGTGTCCGCCACCAGCGCCGCGCGCGACGCGGAGAACGGCGCCGAGTTCCTCAACGGGGCCCGCGAGCGAGCCGGCGTGACGGTGGACATCATCTCCGGCGAGCTGGAGGCGCAGCTCTCCTTCACCTCGGCCCACGCGGACTTCGGGCGAGAGGCCTCGGCGCCCCTGGTGGTCATCGACATCGGCGGCGGCTCCACCGAGTTCATCTACGGGGACGCGCAGGGCCGCATGGCCTTCCGGCACAGCTTCGACGTGGGCGCGGTGCGCATGACCGAGCGCCACGTGCACTCGGACCCGATGTCCGCCGCGGACCGGGCCCGTGTGGAGTCGCACCTGCGCGAGACGTTCTCCGCCCT
>NZ_JPMI01000048.1 GCF_000733295.1 Archangium violaceum Cb vi76
TCGCCAGGACGCGGTGCTCGTGGGCATCGCCGGCACGGTGACGACGCTCTTCACCGTGCGGCACGCCATCGATCCGTATGACGCCGCGCGCGTCCAGGGTGGCACCCTCACGCTCGCGGAGTTGGAGGCACTGGCGGACCAGATGTGCCGGATGCCGCTCGCCGAGCGCCAGAAGCTGCCGGGCCTGCAGCCCAAGCGCGCGGACGTGATTCCCGCCGGAGCCCTCATCCTGCTCGAGAGCCTGCGGGCGCTCGGGCTCGAGCGCTGCCGGGTGAGCGACCGGGGCCTGCGTTGGGGCCTGCTCGCGTACCGTTTCGGAGCCCCCCAGTCATGAGTACGACCACCGCCGTGGCCCCCTCCACCGAGCCCGCCGTGTCCGCCACGCGTACCAGCTACTACGCGCTGCTCATCCTCTCCCTCATCAACCTGGTCAACTACCTCGACCGGTACATCGTCACGGTCGCCCTGCCCTACATCAAGCAGGACTTCCAGCTCACCAACACCCAGGCGGGCTACCTGGGCAGCTTCTTCATGCTGGTGTTCATGCTGGCCTCCCCGGTGAGTGGCTTCCTCGGGGATCGGCTGCCGCGGCGCTACCTGGTGGCCGCGGGCGTGCTGCTCTGGAGCCTGGCGACGGGGGCCTCGGGACTGGCCACCACCTTCTTCGCGCTGATGGTGGCGCGGGCCTGCGTGGGCATCGGCGAGGCCGGGTATGGCGCGGTGGCCCCGTCCATCATCTCCGACCTCTTCCCGCGCCAGCAGCGCACGCGGGTGCTGTCCTTCTTCTACATCGCCATCCCCGTGGGAGCGGCGGCCGGCTACGGGCTGGGCGGGTGGCTGAGCGAGGCCTACTCGTGGCACATGGCCTTCTTCGTGGGCGGCGCGCCGGGCCTGGTGCTGGGCGCCATGGCTTTCTTCATGCCCGAGCCCCAGCGCGGCGCCATGGACGGGCCCGAGGCCCAGACGAAGCTACCCTTCCAGGTGGGCCTCAAGGGATTGGCGAACAACAAGTCCTTCTGGTGGACCACGGCGGGCTACACGCTGATGACGTTCTCCATCGGCGGGCTCGGGTACTGGCTGCCCACCTTCCTCGTCAACGAGCGCGGGATGACTCCGGGGAGCGCGGGCTTCAGCTCCGGCGCCGTCACCGCCACCGCGGGCCTGGTGGGAACACTGGCCGGCGGTTGGCTGGGTGACAAGATGGACCGGCGGATGGAGGGTGGTGGCCTGCGCATGTCGGGCGTGGGATTGCTGGTCGCGGCTCCCCTCATGTTCCTCGCGATGAAGGTGGACTCGCACGTGCCGATGTTCGCCATCATCTTCCTGGCGCAGTTCTTCATCTTCCTCAACAGCGGCCCCATCAACGCGGCCATCGTCAATGGCGTGCCGCCGGCGTTCCGCGCCTTCGCCATGGGGCTGAACGTGCTGTTCATCCACATGCTGGGCGATGCCATCTCGCCCACCGCCATCGGCAAGGTGGCGGACCTGAGCAGCTTGAGCTTCGCCATCGAGCTCAATGCCCTGCCGGTGCTGCTGGGCGGACTCTCGCTGTTGATGGCGGGCAAGCTGTTCAAGCACGTCTCGGCCTGAGGTCCGGAGTACTGGAGGCGCTATGGGCAGTCCGCTATTCACCCCGCTGACGCTGCGCGGGCTCACCCTCAAGAATCGCATCGTCGTCTCGCCCATGTGCCAGTACTCGAGCGAGGACGGCTTCGCGAACGACTGGCACTTCGTCCACCTCGGCACCCGGGCCGTCGGGGGCGCGGGGTTGATCATCTTCGAGGCCACCGCCGTCGAGGCCATCGGGCGCATCTCGCCGCAGGACCTGGGCATCTGGAAGGACGAGCACATCGCGCCGCTGGCGCGCATCACGCGCTTCATCCACGAGCAGGGCTCGGTGGCGGGCATCCAACTCGCGCACGCGGGGCGCAAGGCGTCCACGGCGCAACCCTGGAAGGGCGGTGCCCCCATTCCTCCCAGCGAGAAGGACGGCTGGAAGCCCGTGGGGCCGAGCCCCGTGCCCTTCGACGCGGAGCACACGGTGCCGGAGGCGCTCGATGAGGCGGGCATCCAACGGGTGGTGCGGGCCTTCGTCGAGGCCACCGAGCGCGCGAAGGCCGCGGGGTTCCGCCATGTGGAGCTCCACGCCGCGCACGGCTACCTGCTCCACGAGTTCCTCTCGCCGCTGTCCAACCAGCGCACGGACCGGTATGGCGGCTCGTTCGAGAACCGCGTGCGGCTCACCCGCGAGGTGGTGCAGGCGGTGCGCAAGCGCTGGCCCGAGGAGCTGCCCCTCTTCGTGCGCATCTCAGCCACGGACTGGGCCGAGGGCGGATGGAACCTCGACGAGTCGGTGGCGCTCGCGAAGCTGCTGAAGCAGGACGGCGTGGACCTCATCGACTGCTCCTCGGGAGCGCTGGTGCCGGGGGTGAAGATCTCCGCGGGACCCGGCTACCAGACGCCCTTCGCCGAGCGCATCCGCAAGGAGGCCGGCATCGCCACCGGCGCCGTGGGCTTCATCCGCTCCGCCTTCCAGGCCGACCACATCCTGCGCACGGAGCAGGCGGACGTGGTCATCCTCGCCCGGGAGCTGCTGCGCAACCCCTACTGGCCCCTGCACGCGGCGCGCGAGCTCCACGCCACCGTGCCCTGGCCTCCCCAGTACGAGCGCGCCCAGGATTGAACCGCGCTCCGTTCCTCACGGAGCCGCGGCCCCGCCGAGGGCTCCGCGAGGGATTCCGAAGTGCTCCAGCAGGGCCCGCTCGATGTCCTCCGCCGTTGCGAGCAGCCGCTCCTCGCGCTGGCCCCGCTCGGTGACGATGAGCCGGTTGCCACTCAGCGTCACCCGCCCCGTGGGCGTCTTGAGCGAGCAGAGCGTGTTCTTGAGGAAGAACGAGTCGGGCGAGGTCTGGTGGTACCGGCACATCTCCGAGAACTCCTCCAACCGCCTCGGCACGCGCGAGAACACATAGAGGAGCTTCCTCGTGCCGCCCGGCACATCCTGGAAGAGCGACCAGTCCTCCCCGAGCCGCTCCAGGTGGAAGCGCAGTCCTCCCGAGTCCCACGGCCCTGGAACGAGCGGGGGCGGCTCGACGAAGCCTTCACCGAAGCCCACGTCCACGAGCCAGGAGGAACCGTCCAGGGAGACCTCCAGCACGAGGTGATCGAACTCGGGGCCGGAGGGGTGGATGCCGTCCGGTGATACCCGCCCGGACAGGTACGTCACCTGGAAACCCAGGGCGCGCAGAAGCGCGGCGAACAGGCCATTCAGCTCGTAGCAGAACCCACCGCGGTTGCGCCGGACGACCTTGTCGAAGAAGGCCGCCTCGTCGAGCACGATGGGGCGCCGGCTGTGGACATCGAGGTTCTCGAAGGGCACGGACTCGAGGTGCCGGTGGTGCAGCGCGCGCAGGGTCTCCAGCGTGGGTGCCCGAGGCCCCTCGTATCCCAGCCTCCGCAGGTACTGGCCGATGTCCATGACTCCCCCGTCCGCGGCGCGAAAGCACGCCTCGCGCAGTATAGGTCAGACGGAGGAGGGGGTCAGGCCCGCCAGGGACTGGCGAGCCTCGGACGGGCCATCAGAGATAGAGCACGCAGGAGTAGGTCCTGCTGCTGACGTTCGACCAGTTCCCGTTGCTGTCCTGCACCTTGAACTCGAAAGTGACCGACTGGAGGGGCCAGTACTTGTTCTCGGCGGTCCGCGCCTCGCAGCCGAAGTTCTGGGTGAGCGAGCCCTGGAACCAGCCGTACCCCTCGCCCTGCACGGAGTCCTGCCAGTAGGCGGTGTGAGACCCGGTGCCCAGACCGACGCTCCCCGTGCACCGGACCACGTAGTTCGAGGTCCGCGTGCAGGAGAGGGAGGTCGTGGGAGGGCAGTACTGGCTGAAGGACGCGGTGACCGAGTGGGGGCTGTCGTAGCAGGTGGTGCGATTGCCACCGCTGTCCACGATCATGGGGAACGCCTTCACCTCCAGGTTGTGCCCTCCGCACCCCATCCCCCCGGCGCTGAAGTTCCAGCCCCCCGAGGTTCCGAGATACTCGGAGGCGCTCCGCAGGGAGCCATCCACCCAGAACTCCGTCCGCACCCCATTGGCGCCGGTGGTCACCGCCCAGTTTCCAGCGCCGGCCGCGATCCCCTCGTACGAGCTGACCCCCGCGATGTTCAGTCCGGAGACGCCCAGGCCGACGCACAGCGGCGACTGCTGCGTACCCAATTGCTCCCCAGCCGGAACCAGCGCGTCCTCGGGAGCTCCACCGCAAGCGGCCAGCAGCAGCCCGGACATCAGCGAACAGGTGATGGAACGAATCGTCTTCTGCGGCTTCAAGGCATTCCTCCGAGCATCAACCGGCCCAATCCGAGGAATCTGTACGATATCCGCAAAACAAGATCAACATGCCAGGGCCTGAATCCCTCATATCAGGCCGCCAGGCGCTTCCACCCAGACGCCGGAACCGCCACCCGCGAGCGCGCCGCCAGGTCCTCGAACAGCACGCGCGCCTGCTCACTCCAGGTGGGCCACGAGAAGTCCACCACCGGCTGGCGGCCCTCGCGGATGAGCCGCTCCACCTTCGCGCCCAGGTCCCCTTCGCGGTGGATGTCGAAGAACGTCGCGTGTGCCGCCACCAGCTCTCGGAAGACGGGGATGTCGTTCGCGAGCACCGGCGTCCCCAGCGAGAGCGCCTCGATGAGCGGCAGGCCGAAGCCCTCGGCCTCCGAGGCCTGGAGCAGCCCCGCGGCGTCCCGGTACAGCAGCGCGAGGTCTCCATCCTCCACACCCTCCAGCCAGAGCAGCGAGCCGTGCAGGTACGGGTTGGCGCTCAGCGCCTCGTGGATCTCCCCGTTCTTCCACCCACCGCCGCCCACGATGACGAGCTGGACCTGGACCCCACGGCGCCAGAGCGACTCGAACTCCGCGAGCACCTTCAGGTGGTGCTTCTTCGGCTCGATGGAGCCGACCATCAGGAAGTACGGAGGCCCCTCGCGAACGGCCCTGACCGCCGGTGACGTCACCTCCGCGGGGACCTGCTCGCTCCTCGCGAAGTCTCGGCCATGGTGCAACACCGTGCCGCCTGGGAGCTGCCGGTGGAAACGGCTCGCGTTGACCGCGGCCACCGAGCCCCGGGTGAACTCCGAGACGTAATAGATGTGATCGCTGTGGCTCAGCACCTCGAATACCCAGCGCTCGAACTGCTCCCGCCAGGGGGACTCGTAGAACTCCGGGTGGGTGATGGGCAGGATGTCATGCACCAGCGGGCACAGGACGAGCCCCCTGCTCCGCAGCCGCATGTAGAGGCCCGGCCGGGTGTCATGCCAGTACGCGGGCATGAAGAGGACCTCCCCCGGCTGGAACTCCACACGCTTCCCGAGGAAGCCGTTGACGCGCTGCTTGAGGGAGAAGTAGCCGGCGCGAAAACCCTTGTGGAGCACGTTCTTCCAGAGGTCGAAGAACTCGAACGACAGCAGCAGGCTGGCGAGCCGCAAGAAGGGCACCACGCACGACACGGCCCCGAGCCGCAGCACGTGCAGCACGAAGTAGAGCCACGACCGGAGGAGCTGATGCAGGCTCCGGAGTCCCGGCTGACGGCGGAAGCGCCGGAGGTTGCTCCCGACGAGGAAGGGACGGGCATCGATGAGCTCTCCGTTCTGGATGTACACGGGGACGACCTCGAGCCCATATGCGTCGCCGAGCGCGTAGCCCTCCTCGAGGTACGCATAGGCGACGCGTGGAATGCCGGTCACCCGGGTCCGGTAATCCACCAGCGTGAAGTCGACGAAGATCCGGCGTCTGCTTTCCTGCCTCATGGAGCCCCCCCCTTCATGTGGACAGGTGAAGCCTCTAACAGCGCTGAATCGGACCGGGCAGCCCGTGGCCCACCGACCTATCCACCCGCGTACATCTCGACGAGCCCTGGGGCTGGGGGTCCCTGGTGCGAGCCCATGCCCATGCCTACTCCTCCAGGGCCATGTGTCCGAAACGGGCCAGAGGTTGGTGGGCGGGAGTGGCGCTGCTCTCGGTGCTGGGGGCCTGTACCCGGGTACAAGAGACTCCGCCGAACGCACGGGTTCCGGAGCACGTGCGGGATGAGACCGCGCCATTTCCTCCCCGGGTGCTCCCGCACGACTGGCACGCCTTCGACACCCGCTTCCTCCACTACGTCTCCATCCAGGTGTCGCCCGAGCACCTCGAGGCCCTGGAGTACGATCACGAACAGCGCATCCCCTGTGACATCACCCTCAACGGGGTGTCGATACACAACGCGGGCATCCGCCAGAAGGGCAACTGGGGCTCGGGGTCCACCCTGTCGGGCAAGCCCGGTTGGAGCCTGAAATTCGATGAGTTCATCAAGGGCCAGCGCTACCAGGGGCTGGACAAGCTGCTGCTGAACAACGCCATCCAGGACCGCGGCCTGCTCAACGAGCACCTCGCGTACGAGCTCCACCGCCAGGCGGGGCTCGCCGCTCCACGCACCGCGCATGCGCTGGTGGTGCTCAACGGGAAGGTCTACGGCTTCTACGTGGTACGCGAGGCCTACGACTCACGCGCCCTGCGGGGGATGTTCGGCAACGGCGATGGCAACCTCTACGAGGGCCCCTGCTGCGTGGACTTCGCCGCTCCGCTGGGAAGCCCCGCCCTGTTGGACCTCAAGGACGAGCAGAAGGAAGGACGCACGCGCGACGACCTGCGGGCGCTGGCCGCCATCGTCGAGACGGCTCCGGACGACACGCTGGAGCAGCAACTGGAGGCCGTGCTCGACGTGGATGCGTGGCTCACCAGCTACGCGCTGGAAGTGGCTCTGGCGCACTGGGATGGATACACGCTCAACCTCAACAACTATTACGTCTACCACCGGCCGCGGGATGGGCGTTTCGTCTTCCTGCCACACGGGATGGACCAGTTGATGGATCGGCCGGACCTCGACCCGTTCCAGGTGCCCCGTTCTCGTCTGGCGCAGCGGGTACGGGAGCACCCGTCCCTGAACGCGCGATTCCTCGCTCGGCTGAACACGGTGGTCCGCGAGGTCTGGAGCGATGCGGCGATGCAGGCCCGCGCCGAGGCGGTGCGCACCGTCATCGAGTCCGCGCCGCGTGACGACGCACGGGTCCGTGTGGAGCTGAAGGACTTCCAGGCGCGCTTTCCGCTCCAGCTCGAGCTGTTTCGCGGCCGCCGCATCCTCCTCGAAGGGCACTTGCCGTCCGAGCCGTGACGCGGCCCCTCAGCTCGAGTTTCGCACTTTTGGGCCGCGCGCCCGGAGTCCAGCTTGCCTGAGGCCGGCACAGGAGAGCGGAGGCGGAGCGCGCGTCGGCAGGACATTAGAGGTCTGCTGGAGAAAATGACGGCGGAGGTGGGTCGCCGAACCGGTGCGCGAGCACTGCCTCGGTCCGACAGGAGGCTGGCCATGATGCTGCCCGACATGTTCCTGCAACTGGTGCTGCGGGTAGCAGGAGGGGGCAGCGACCCTAAGCACCATTCGGCGCCCTATCGGCTATTCGCCGCGGCCCGCTGGTGGGTCTCACAAGCGTGGCGAGCGCCTGCCCTCGCCGCAACAGATGCTCGAGCAACAACAGGCACGCCGCCTGACGCCGCACCTTCATGGCCGTCAGGGACAAGGTGCGCATGGTGGATGCGGTGGCTCACTGGTACTCCGCGCCCCACCGCCCACTCAAATGAGTAAGGAGGGCTCAATCCTTCAAACTATCGAGAAACCGTGTGAAGTTGTCCGCCACGAAGAGGATGGCATCCTCACCTTCTCCCTCGGGAAAAATAAACACAATCCTGGGGTTGCGAGGAGTTTGCCTGTAGTCGAAGCAGAAATAATTGCTCCCTATGTTACGGGCGAAAGGATACAGCCCTGGGGGGATATGCTCTCTGAGGAAGTCATATGCCCACTGCACGGACTCCTCTGGCATGGTTGAGTTGGTGCTGACTGTCAGCAGGATTCCAACGCCTGTGGTGCCATCAAGTACCGTGATTCCATTGGGGTGTGGTGTGCACCCTTGATACATTGCGGCAACCTTCTTGTAGTCTTCTGGGAGCGACACTCCCCAGAGAGCTTCGATTTCTTGGAATTCCTCAAAAGTTGCCCGACACAAGTTCGGCCAGACATAAGGCTTCCATGTGACTGAACTCATTTTTTGTAGCCTCCTCCCCAGATAGACATGCCACCAGTGTGGTCAAATGAAAACGCACCGTGTTCGGACCGCCCAACCAATTGCATCTTACCGACATCTTGATGGTGATGCCAGGTATAGCCCTTGGGAGGGTTGCTCGAATTCTGAAGTGCCGAAAGGTCCGACTCGGTAAGCCCGAGTCGTTTCGCTAGAGATGGGTCTTCTCTCGCGGCCTTTACAAGCGATTGATTCGACGCTTTGAAATGCGCTGCGTGATCTCTCGATCCAATATGAGAGTCATCGAGAGTCGTATCGAACTCACTCTTGAAGACAGGGAACCCGTCTTTATCGAAATGAACAGTATGCCCACCCTTGGTGACGTCTTGGTTGCGGTGTTTGTATCCTTTGTTCTGAATAGGATCGGGCGGATGCTTTGAACCTGGGAATGGTTCTATTTTGCCATCGGGTAGCAGCTTGGGTTTTCGATGCGCGGAACGACGTACCAGGGGGTTCCGCTTGTCCGTCACACCTTTGATGGTTTCATCGATCCTGCGGCGAAGCGCCTTCGAGAGATTTCCCACCAGCGTGGCGAGCCCATCCAGCTTGCTGAACAGGGTGGTGAGCACCTCTCCGGCCTTGCCCGCTGCTCCAATGGCTTTGCGCAGCTTGGACAACATTCCAGTGATGCGGGCGGCGAGCGCTGAGGCCCCAGCCGCGGCGCAAAGTGCACCGATGATGATCAAAATGATGGTGATCAGTACCTCGGGCAGCAGATACCCCTCGACCATGCCGATGCCTTCAGCCCAGAAGTTCGGCGTCATCATCATGATGACAGTCATGATCGTGTTGGCGGCGCGCTTGAACACATCCGTCTCACGCGCGACCTCGATCATGTTCTGCACCCAATCAGCACTATCCTTGACCAGTGCTTTGATTAACTCCCCTGCCTCGCCAGGCAAGTTCGCCAGTGCCGCGAGTGCCGATTCAATGGCCGCAACCGACCCCTTGGAGAAGGCCTTGAATAGGGTCATCAACTGGTCACGCCGGTCCCACAACTCAGTCGCGCCATTCCACAGTTGTAGCCCCAGCTTGCCCAGCTCGACCGAAATCAAAATAATCGGTGAGGCTTTCTCATACCAAGGCAAGTCTTCGTACCAGGAGGCAACATTGCGCGCGCCGCTCTTGATGCCGTCCCATGCTTGACCCGCCACATCGCTGAGGCTGGCCCAAAAATCCACCTCACCTTCCCACCACGCGCCAAGGCCACGGAGCTCGCCACGGCGTTTCGCCTCTGGAACCGACCACCAGCCATGTTTCGACCACTCTGCAATCCATGGCTGGAGGATTGCTCGCATGGACGTCTCGAAGGTCGAGAGCTGGCTGTAGATCTGCTTCTCGAGATCGTTCGCTTGCCCTGGGTCGCCAGTCGGCACGAGCGCGATGAGTGCAGGGCCTGACGGGACACCACTCTGACGGTAGCCCCCCAACTCCGTGCGCACGTCAGCATGGGGCTGCCCATCCTCCTTGCCAAATGCGGACAGCCCCTTGGTTAGAGGTCCATCGGCCACAATGCTCCCCGAGACTTCAATGCGCACCTGACAATCCGTAACCGGGGTAGCCCACGGATCATCATAGACTGCTTGCACTCCGATCCAGCCCAGGCATTCCTTGACTGGACTGTCAACCGAGCCTGTCTCAGCTTCAGCGCTTGCCTGAGAGCGGTTGAGCGCGCCTGTGCCCGTCATCGCCATGATTCACCCTTTGGCAGCGTATTCGTGGAGGGTGCGCCTGATGTGAGGTGGTCGGCAGCTCGGTAGATAGCCCAGAAGCGCTCCGTCTCGGGAGGGCAGTGCACACCAGGATCCGGAAATGCAAACAAGCGTACGGCAGTCGGTAGTTTGGTCTCGAAATTCGGACCGAACAACAGCTCCAGCACAATCAGTCGATGCAAATACTCCTTGCGTTGGAAGTTCTGTGCACGAAACCGGTCGAACGCGGCTTGTACCCGACTACGGAGTTCAGCATGGGGGGACTGGCCAAGTTCAACTGGAAAGTCGGCACGAATTCGGGCCGTGACCCGGTCGAGATAGGTGTGAACTGTGCTCTGGGCCAGTACATGGAGCTGTGTCTTGGTAAGAGAAAACACATATCACCTACTGGAAGAAGTTGAATCAAAATCGCCCATCCGTCGCCCACCCGTTCTCACTCTTTTCCTGCGTCTGCGACCTGCTGAGGCTCCTCTTGAAGGGACCTGAGTCTAGCCTATTGGGTTGGAAGCATGTACGACGGGGTGATGATTCCCAGACAACAGGGAAAATGAAAGGTGAGCATAGGGCGGATGGGACAGTGTTGAGGGGAGAGGGCTGGTGCAGAACCGAAGGACGGCGTATCGGCAAGAAAGGGCACCTCAAGGAGCGCACGAATCGGCCAAGTCCCCCTGCGGGTCCACTCCAGCCAGCACGCAGGTGGCCACCGAGTGTACACGCACGCGCCGCGCTCGGCTCCTGCGCATCTCCTGCGACTATGTCCAAGAACTTCGTGGACACGCCCCCAACCCCTCACTGCCCGCGCTTGCGGACGGAGATCTCCACGATGAAGTCCGGGCCCCGCTCCGCGTCCGGCTCGGTCCGCGCCAGCACCGCGGGCCGGTCGTCTCCCGTCCACAGGCCCAGCAAGTCGTAGGTCATCCACTGCGCCAGCGAGCGCGCCACCCGCTGCGCTCCCTCGCGTGACACCGTCGAGAGCGAGCCCTGCGCGTCCATCAGCCCTCGCACCAGCCGCGCCGGCACCATCCAGCACTCGGCGCGCAGCGAGGGCGGCACCAGGAACAGGCAGAACGAGGCCTCCGTCTGCCCCAGCAGCCCGTCCACCTGCTCGCGCCCGAGCCGCAGGTTCTGTGCCCACTCGCCCCGGTGCTCCAGCTTCCTCGCCAGCACCAGCACCGCGCGCTTCGTCGTCAGGAAGGAGTCCACCTCCACCTTCAGCACGAACGCCAGCTCCACTCCCGCGGGCCTCGCGTTCTCCGGCGCCGGCTCGCCCTCCACCGGCTCCCTCGCCCTCCGGTACTGGAGGTCCAGCTCCAACGGCACCGGCTGCCCCTGCGAGAGGAGAATCGACAGGTCCGAGCGGATGCTCTCGAACTCGTGCCGCAGATCCTCGAGCAGCCGCGTCACCAGCCGCGCCTCGTCCTCCCGGAAGTGCTCCGGGTAGCGCGCCGAGAAGTCCCGCTCCACGCGGCTGAACGCGCCCAGCAGCAATTCCTCCAGGTCCCGGTCCTTCAGCCACGTCCGGCCCCCGCCGAGCGTCATCGCCCCGGCGGCCCTCAAGTGGCGCAGCGCCCCCGTCAGCGTCGCGGGCGTCGCCGGCTCGGGCGCGGACTCCGCCCCGTGGGTCAGCCACGCGTTGATGGCCCGCACACGGAAGCGCACGCGCGTGGACGGGTGCTCGCCCAGCCGGCGCAACTGCCGCCGGTCCGTGCCCGTCTTCACCAGCGACAGCGTCACCAGCTCGGCCTCCGAGGCCGCCGCGTCCGGCGCGCACCACAGGAAGAACTCGATGGCCGCCTTGCGCAACACCGGCTTCTTCGCGAACCGCCGCGTCACCTCCTGCCTCCACGCCGCCAGCTCGTCCGCTCCGGGCCGCCGCTCCGACTCCACCCGCGGCCACAGGTCCGCGCACTCCTCCGCCAGCCAGTACAGCGCCTCCGCCACCGGCAGCTCGCGCACCCGCTCCCGCGCCTGGTTCCTCCGCTCGAAGGCATCCTCCGAGCCCTGCCGCAGCCCCACCCGGAAGATGCGCTCCTCCAGCCACAGCAACACCAGCGCCAGCCCCGGCTCCGCCTTCGGCTTCAGGTGCTCCCAGCACTTGTCCGCCACCACCCGGTGCCGCTCGAGCTCCTTGTCCTCGTGGATGCTGGCCACCAGCGCCTGCAGGGCGCCTCGCAGGCCCTCCACCGGCGCCTCGAAGTACACCAGCAGCTCACTCAGGCTCTCGATGACCGCCAACGCGCCTCCCTCTTCGAGGTTCCTGGTCAGCAGCAGGCTCGCCCGCGTGCACCAGCGCGCCTCGCCCTTCCCGCTCGCGTAGCTCCCCAGGAAGCCGCGCAGCTCACTCCGGCCCTCGGGCGACGCCACCATCTGGAAGAGCTTCTCCTCCAGCACGTCCCGGCACTCGCGCCACGGAATCCGCGCCGCCCGCTCCCGGATGAAGGCCACCAGCTTGTCCCGGCCCTCGCGCAGGTGCGGCAGCAGCGCCCGGAGCTGATCCAACCGCCCGATGACCCGCTTCTCCGAGCCCAAGAGGAACTTCAGGTCCAGCTCCACCGTGTCGTGGAAGCGCAGCACCCGGCCGTCGAACGTGCAGCGCACGCCGCTCACCAGCTCCGTCAACGCCTCGGGGTGGCGCTTGAGGTAGCGCGTCAGCACCTTGGAGACCTCGGCGCCCACCTGCTCCATGAGCGGCCCCACGGCCTCCGCCTGGCCCTGAGCATTCAACGCCAGGACGAGCTGCTCCCGCCGGGAGATGAGCCGGTGGAGCAGCTCCCTCGGGGGCGCCGTGTAGGGCCACAGCAGCTCGCCGCCGTGGGCCAGCAGGAACAGCAGCTCGCCCGGAGAGCGCTCGCCGGAGTCCAGCCGGGACCAGGCCGCCGTCTGCGCCATCTCGCGCTCGTCCAGGGTGGCGCTCCGCACCCACTCGGCGAGCTGCTCCGACCACCGCGGACGCGACGACAGCACGGCGTCGGGGCTGGCCCCCGTCACCTGCTCATAGAGCGCCTGGATGGATTCAGGCCACCTGTCGTCACCCGGTTGCATGGTCGAGCACGGAAGCTCACTGCTCTGCTACCACAGCTGATGGCGCTCCGCCCTGGTCCAGTCGCGGCTGGTACTCCCCGGCCAGTTTCTCCACCTCGGCCGCCAGGCGCTCCCCTTCGGTGAGCAGCCTCGCCTTGAGCCGCCCCCGGCTGCCCAGCGTGAAGAACACGGCCACGTCATGCAGCAACACCTGCCAGCGATCGGAGAAGTACAGTGTGAAGAGCGCCAGCGGCGGCACGCCCAGCAGCGCCGTCAGCCCCAGCGGCGCCCCGCTCCACAGCCACGCCCCCACCGTCAGCGCCCCCCACCACGCCAGCGCCACCACCAGCGCCACGAGGAACTTCACCGTCGCCTGGACGTCCAGCTCGGCCTTGCGGCTGGCCCACCTCGGCAGCAGGTACGGCACGTAGAAGAGCCCCAGCCCCAGGGCGAACAGCGGCATGCCGAACACCAGCATCAGCAGGTTCTTCGCCACGAAGCGCGCCACCGGGCCCGTCCGGTACTCCAGCGCCAGGTCCGTGGGGTCCGCCCGCACCAGCTCCAGCCGGCGCAGGAAGGACACCATCTCGCCCCGCACCCGCTCGAAGCGCTCGGGCTGCTCGGAGCGGAAGAGTTGCAGGCCCCGCGCCCAGTTGCGCAGCCGATCGGGATCCCTCGCCTCCTTCTTCCGGAAGGCGAAGAGCTGCTCGGCCAACTGGATGAGCGGTAGATCCTCCCACTTGTCCAGGTTGAGCGTCACGGCGCGGAGCCCCTCGGCGACGCGCTCCGTGAGCCGGCGCACCGAGTCGTTCTCGCCCGCCGCGTCCGCCGGGAGGAAGTCCATCACCTCGATGGGGGTGCCCATCTCGATGAGCACCTCGCTGTGGAACAGGTTCTTGTCCGCGTAGGTGAGGCCCACCGGGACGATGCGCACCGGAGCGCCCTGCTTCGCCGCCCCGAGCGCGATGCGCGCCGCCCCCGTCTTCAGCTCCGCCAGCGAGGGCTCCGAGTGGCTCTTGCCCTCGGGGAAGAGGGTGATGGCCCGGCCGGCCACGAGTGCCCCGCGCGCCGCGTCCAGCGTCCCCTCGTTCTTGCCCATCTGCGAGGGGTCATCCTGCTTGCGGTACACCGGCAGCGCCCCGAGCCCCTTGAGCAGCCAGCCGATGACGGGAAGGCGGAAGAGCGGCTCCTTGGCCAGGAACGTCACGTGCCGGCGCGTGAGGATGAAGACGAGCGCCGGATCGATGAGCCCATTGGGGTGGTTGCCCACGAACATGACCGGGCCCTCGGGCTCGGCCGAGGGCGCATTCACCTTCACCCGGTAGAAGAGCCGAAGCGCCAGGGCCACCACCGCACGCACGATGCTGTAGAACACGCGCGCAGTGTACACCGGGTGCTCGTCTCCCGGGCACGGCCCCTGCCCACCCAGCCCGGAGCCTCCGCACACTGCGTGCGTGGACGCCAATACCCCCGTGAGCGGCTCTCCCTATTTGAGGTAGCGGAAGCTTCCATCGAAGCCTTCGGGTTGGCTCCAATCGAACAAGCAGGCATCACTTGCCGGACCCCAGGGGTTGGCGTCCAAAAGCCAGACCCGCGCAGGCGCTCCATCACCCGCGCCGGTGTCACACCACACGTCGAAGACCGCGCTGCCAACATGACTGGCTCGCGCCACCCCAACGAAGAAGTCCTGAAGGGTCCGCCCGAGTTCCTCCGCCCTGGGCGCGAGCGAGTATTCGGGCGTGTCACCCCGGTGGGCGAGCTGGGAGATCCCCACCAACCGGCGATTGCGCATGAAGCAGCGAAACTCCTGCCACGGGGGGATTCGCACCCAGTGCCGCACGAAGAGATGGACGGGATGGCCCAACTCCAGGAAGCGCGACAGGTGCGCCCGCGTACGAGGAGAGGTCTGGAGGAACTTCAACGCCATCATCGGAGTCCGGGCACACCCGCCCTGCTCACGGAAAAGCGCCGAGTCCTTCGGGCTTCCCGAGCCGAGACGCACGAACACGCCCTGCTCGACACCCTCCAACGCCTTCTGGAGTCTCGCGGCGAGCGAATGCAGGCCCTCCGGGTCCGAGGCGACGAGCCGCTCCCGCCAGAGAGGTGGAGTCACCGAGAGCGCTCTCGCCTCAGCGGGCGTCAGGGGAAGATGAACGTGGGAAACGGCCAGCGCCCTCAGTTCCTCGGCCCAGCACTCCAGGAACGTGGGCCGGATCCGCTCGAAATACGCGCGTGACCAGGACACAGGGCTCATCGTCGTCCGCGAGGACTCAGTCGATGGTCTTGAATCGGATCTTCGAAATGAACTCGGAGAAGGTCGGCGCGATGTACCCGAGGTTATGGAAGGGCTCCTTCTCCAGTTGGCCGGCGTCGAACCAATCGCGGGCCCAGAACCAGACGGAACCCGGCTGTTTTCCGCTCACGTCGAGCAGGAACAGGCTGCCTCCCGGGTCGGAGCCCATGGGAATGAACCCGCGTGCGATGCGTGGCTCCTCCTGGACGAATTCCCGATAGGCGCCCGACAACGTCAGGCTTTCACTCCGTTCCTCTTCGTAGATGCCCGCCCAGTCCTCGGCGTTGAACAGGTAGTCCACAATCACTTCATCCAGAGCGCCCTGGGGCGGACGGCCCTGCCAATCCACCGCGACCACTGGGTACTCGTCCGGGTTGGATGCTGTCGGGGGGACGGGCCTTCCACCATTCACGTCCACCAGGAAGTGGTGATGATCGCCGGGCAGGCGGCTCCCGCAGAGCTGCTCGAACTGCTGGATTCGCGATGGCTGGCCGGGCCGCGTGGCCACGGACTCGAACTTCATCTTCTCCCAGGGCTTCATTCAGAACTCCGGAGACTTGGCGATGCTCGCACCGCCAGAGTGAGCAGCGCCGCTGCCACCTCTCGTGATGGACTTGTCATGGACATCCTTGCGGACCAACACCATCGAGGTCCCATTTTCACTGTGGTGCCACAGATAACCCGGGGGACGTTTCCAGTCCTTGCCATGTAGATCTCGCATGGCCTTGTCCGCCTGGGAGAAGTCTTTCGAGGTTTTCCCCCCCATGTCCATTTCGATCTCGACCTTGCCCTTGACGATGGGCGAGCCGGCCGGACCCGTGGCCTTGGTGAAGTCCGGATAGCCCTTCTTGTACTCGACCGTGTACTTGCCGTCCTCCGAGGTCCAGGTGCCATGCCCCTTGGAGTTCGGTGGCTTCCATGAGCCCGTCGTCGGCAGCTGGACATCATCGCCCCACTTGCCCTTCGCGGCACATTCCTCGACGGAGCCCACCGATTTGCGCTTGGCTTCCCGCACACGCCGGGCGGCCTCGCGGCGTCGCGCCAGCTTGTCACTGAGCTGGTCCAGCCGCTTCGTCACCTTGGCGGTGGCGTCAGCCAGTTCCTTGAGCCGCTTGAGCGCACGCGCCCCCTTTGCTGTCTTGCCCACGGCATCGCCCAGGTAGGGGATCAGGGAGATGGCGGAGAGCCCCGCGCCGATGAAGTCTCCTTCCGCCAGGCCCATGATGGTGCCAATGCCGTCGGAAATCGGGGTGGGATCGACGATTCCCGCGGCATCAACCGCCGCCTTGGCAGTCTCCCATTCCTTGCTCTTGACCAGGGATTGGAGCTGCTGTTGCGCCTTGGCGATTTCGGAATCGTATTGTTTGTTGACCTGATTGAGTTCCGTGGCCATGGATTCGTTTCGCCGGTGTCACTTCTTGTTGGCCTTGACCCGCTGTTCGATTTCCACAGCCGCCTCGTAGAGCTCATGCAGCGTTGGGGACCGCAGGGGCTGTCCAGGAGGAGTCTGCTGCGCGATGCGCGAGAGCACGACCACTTCAGCCCATTCCTCCAAGGACGGGAGGCCCACTTCCGACACGTCCTTGGGCGGTGTTTCGAACCAGGCCCCCGCATCGAGAAAGCCGGGCTGATCGGCTTCCTCCCAGGCCGCATCGAAAGCCGGGGTGAAGAGCCGCTCCCAACGCTCTTCCACCGGCAGGCGGGTGTCGTCCAGCATTCGCCGGATGTCCTTCTGCTGATCGAAGTTGGGCGCGACCTCGAACATGATCAGGATGAATTCACTGACCTGGCGATCCGAGCGCAGCCCGTTGACGCGCGCCCGCTTGACTCCAGCACGGATGGAGTCGCGCAGCATGTCGTCAGTGGAGCGCAAGGTGGGATGCTGTTCGCGCACGCGCTCCAGGACGCGCTCGACGAACTACTCCGGATCGCGCTGCAACCACTCATCCAATTGTGCGCGGGTGAATTTCATCGGTCTGTGAATATAACTACTACGCGGATTGCCAAAGTGGCGAAATGGACGTGTGTTCGCCGTGGCCGCGCACGCCATGCCTACTTCGCGAAGACGAGCGCACGCGCGGCCTGAGCCCCGCTTCCCTGGTGATATACCCGGGGCGCTCATGGCATCTCCCGCCCTCCGGCCGCTGAACCGCTTCGCCGCGCCTGGACTGCTGCTGCTCGCGTCCCTCGCCCTCTACGGTGGGGGGCTCCTGCCCGGCCGCGCGTTCTTCTACCGCGACGTGATGCACTACTACTGGCCCACCCAGGCCACGCGCTTCGCGCTCGGGGGGCTGCCGCACTGGAATCCCTTCCACCAGGGAGGGCTGCCCTTCCTCGCGGACATCCACGCCGGCGTCTTCTACCCGCCCAACCTCCTCTTCGCCGTCTTCTCCTTCCCCACCGCCTACGCGCTCCTCCTCGTCCTCCACCACTTCCTGGGCCAGCTCGGGCTCTTCGTCTTCCTGCGGCGCAAGGGTTTCGAGGAACCGGCCGCCCTCACCGGCACGCTCGCCCTCGGGCTCACCGGCTACATGGCGGGACTGGGCAACTTCGGACCGCTCGTCTCGGGTTGGACCTGGACTCCCTGGCTGCTCGTCGTCCTCCAGGCCCAGTTCCTCCCCCTGCGCAGGCTGGCCATCCTCTCCCTCCTCATCGCCGCGCAGCTCGTGTCGGGAGATCCCCAATCCGCGCTCTACTCGGCGCTCGTCGCCGCGACGTACGTGACGTGGTTCCCCGGCCGCAAGGAGCGGCTGGTGGCGCTCGCGGGTGCCGGCGCGCTCGGGCTGCTGCTCGCCGGTGTGCAGGTGTTCCCCGCCCTCGAGCTGCTGGCGGAATCCACCCGCGGCGGCTCCGAGGTCGGCTACCTCGCGAGCTGGAACCTGCACCCGGTGCGGATGCTCGAGTTCCTCTTCCCCTACCCCTTCGGCGAGTACCTGGGCGTGCCCCAGTTCTGGGCCTGGTTCATGGTGAAGGGGCCCGGCTCGATTCCCTTCGCCCTCAGCATCTACCTCGGAGCCACGGTGCTCGTGCTCGCCGTACTGGGCGCGAGGAAGGACCGGCTCACCGGCTTCGCGCTCAGCCTGTGCGCGCTGGGCCTGCTGCTGGCCCTGGGTGAACGCTCCCCGGTGTCCTTCCTGCTCGAGCAGCCCCCCTTCCGATTCTTCCGCTACCCGGAGAAGTACGTCGTCCTGGTGGTGCTCGGATGCGCGGTGCTCGCCGCGTCCGGCGCGAGGGCACTCGTCACCGGCCCCTCTCGCCGGCGGTTGATTCCCCTGGGCATGGCCGCCGGCCTCATGGTGGTGGCCCTCCTGTTCACCGGGGCCGCGACGGACACGGCCCGGGAGCTCTTCGCCTCCATCCTCCAGG
This sequence comes from Archangium violaceum Cb vi76, assembly GCF_000733295.1. Classification (GTDB taxonomy): domain Bacteria; phylum Myxococcota; class Myxococcia; order Myxococcales; family Myxococcaceae; genus Archangium; species Archangium violaceum. The sequence continues at coordinate 18,560 of NZ_JPMI01000048.1, forward strand.
CGGCCAGCACCCGCGCCGAGCCGAGCGGCCCCCTGGAGAACGCGGCGAGCTCGGTGGGCACCGCGCTGTGCTTCACGGCCCTGATGCTGGGGCTCGCGGCGATGGCGCTCCGGAAGCCTGGCAGCCGCGCCGTGGCCATGGGCGCGCTCGCGCTGGTGGCGGTGGATCTGCTCTGGACGGCGCGCAAGACGGTGTGGCTCGGGCCGGCCTCCCTCTACCAGGAGCCAGCGCTCGCGGCGCGGCTCCGGGAGCTCGCGGGCTCACCGCCGACGCGGGTGTTCCGCATGGACAGGGCACTCAAGGCCTCGGCGCCCCCGAGCCGTGACCTCGAGGGGCTCATCCACCTGCGCGAGTGGGAGCACCAGACGCTCAAGAGCAACCTCTCCGGCGTCTTCGGGCTCGAGGAGGTCACCAGCTACAGCGCGGTGAATCTGCGACGCTGGGCGGGACTGATGGGGGTGTTCGCGAGGCGGCCGCAGGTGGTGGCGGAGCTCTACGCGGGCTGTCTGCTGCTGACATCGGCCCAGGCGGCGCAGTCCCTGGGCCCGCGAGAGCAGGTCCTGCTGACCGAGCCCTCCCTGGGGCTCGCGGTGACGAAGCGCTCCGAGTGCCCCCAGCGCCTGCGGACGGTGACGCGGACCACCGCGGTGGCCAGCCTGGAGGACGCCCTCGCGCGTCTGGGCTCCGGGAAGGTCGACACGCGCCAGGAGGCGCTCGTGGAAGGAGGCACGTCGAGCACCTACGGGCCCGCCGAGGTGGGAAACGTGGAGCTCGGTCCCCGGAGCGCCCGGGCGCGGGTGGTGGCCCCGGCGGGAGGCACCTTCGTCGTCTTCGCGGCCAACGCCTACCCGGGCTGGACGGCGACGGTGGATGGCAACGAGGTGCCCGTGCGCGCCGTCAACGCCGGACTCATGGGCCTCGAGGTGCCGGAAGGCTCACACCAGGTGGAGTTCTCCTTCACGGATCCGGGCTTCTCCTCGGGGCTCCAGGCGACACTCGCGGGCGTGCTGGTGCTCGTGCTCCTGGCGCTCGTCTCGAGACGCGGCCAGTGAGCCCTCGGCCCGACGGGGGGCTCAGAAAGTGCCGATGCTGAAGTGGAACTGCATGAGCGGCTCGTTGAGCGTCTCATCCGGGTCCAGGTTGACGCCCACGTCGAAGGACAGCGGGCCCACCGGCGTCTGGTAGCGGGCCCCCACGCCCGTCGAGTAGCGCAAGGCGGAGAACCGGTACTTCTTCAGGTCTTCCCAGAGGTTGCCCGCTTCCACGAAGAGGCCCACGTCGAAGGAGGAGCCCACGGGAATGCGCAGCTCGCCCTTGGCGAGGGTGAACACCTGCCCGCCTTCGCTGGTGGGCGGCTGGCCGGCGAGGATGGTCAGCAATTCCGTGGAGCAACCCGCCGGGTGCACCAGCGAGCGGCAGTCGGCCAGCTGCCGCCGCAGCTCCGTGCGCCGGTCCTCGCCGAGGATGCCATCCTCGCGGAAGCCCCGCAGACTGGAGGAGCCACCCAGGTAGAAGCGCTTGGAGCCGATGACCCAGGAGTCCTCCACCAGGGGAACGATGGTGCCCCCGCGCAGGGACAGGGCGAACACCGCCCGGGACGGCAGGGGCACGTAGCCGCTCACGTTCCCCGTCAGCTTCACGCCGTTGATGGGCTGAGGATCCGTGGCCTCGCCGCTGGCGTTCGTCGGCAGCGAGCGGATGTCCCGCATCACCTCGGCGCTGGTGGACACCACCAGGCCCCTGCGCGGATTGGCCGGATCATCCCGCAGGTCCACCGCGCCGGAGGCGCGCAGCGAGTTCAGGATGAAGAAGCCGGTGGGGAAGCGCAGGCGCTCCTGGTCCGCGCGGCTCGGCGCGGTGAGCTGCCGTTCTCCGCGCTCCAGCAGGTTGCCTTCCAGCTCGTACTGCAACCCGAAGCTCAGCCAGCGCGTCGCCGACCAGTCCAGGCCCGCCACGGCGGCGGCTCGGGTGGACAGGTACGAGGGCCGGTACACACGCTCGCCGATGAGATCGAAGCGGGCGCCCACCTCCAGGGGCTGCAGGCCGTAGAGCCGGGGCTGGGCGGCGGACAACACGACGCGTCCACCGAAGTCAGTCACCCAGGCATAGGGCTCGGGCGCCTTGCACTCCTCGGGCACCGCCGTGCAGCGGGCGCGGGCGATGGCGGCCTTCTCCCAGCCCTGCGCGCTCCACCCGATGTAGTTGAGCTTCAACCGGCCCGACAGGTTGAGCCCGCGCCCATCCACGTTGGAGCGCGACACGTCCAGTCCCAGACGAGGGCCTTCCGCCAGGAAGTAGCCACCGGCGACCTCGCCCTCCCAGCGCGGACGCTCGCGCACCTCCACCACCACGTCCTTGCTGGCCTCGGGCACGTCCGGCTTCTCCAGCCGCACCGTGGCCTGCCGGAAGATGTTGAGGAGCGTGAGCCGGCGCTGGCTCTCGAAGAGCTTGTCCGGGCTGAGCACCTCGTCCTCCTTGAGGCGCACGGTGGCGCGCACCACCTCCTCGTTGGTGCGGGACGTCCCGCGCACGAGGAGGCGGCCCACCGTCACCTGGGGACCCGGCTCCAGGCGGTAGAGGAGGCTCACCCCCTTGGCCGCGAGGTTCGGCGCCGTCTCCGCGCGGGCGAAGAGGTAGCCCCTGCGCCCCAACTCGGTGACGAGCGCCTGCTGCCCGCGCTCCACCGCGTCGTTGCTCATGGGCTCGCCCACCTTGATGGGCACCAGGCTCCGGCCGTCGAAGCCCTGGGGCCCGCCCTCGATGCGGATGTCGGCCACGCGCACCTGCGGGCCCTCGAACACGTCGAACCAGCCCACCGCCGTGCGCCGGCCCACCTCCACGCGCATGCGGGTGAAGCGCACCCGGGCCTCCAGGAAGCCTCGCTCGCGGTAGGCCTCCGTCATCACCTCCGCCGCGTTCCGCCACGCCTCCTCGACGAAGACGGTGGCCGGATCGTACACCCACTCGGGAGGCCCCATGCGGCGCTTGCCCGGGCCCATCTCCACCGCGTCCGACAGCAGCGGCTGGGAGGTGGGCTGGGGCTCGTTGGAGCGCACGTGCTCGGTGAGCATCTCGCGCAGCTCCTCGTTGGGGATGACCTTGTTGCCCCGGAAGATGACGCGCCGCACGCGCAGCGGATGGCCCTCCTCGATGTCGAAGGCGAGCACCGCCGCCTCGCCATCCGGGCGGTGCACCTCGCGCGTCTCCACGTGCACGTCGTTGAAGCCGCGGTATTGGTAGAAGGACTCCAGCCGCCGCGCCAGCCGGGCCACCGTCTGGGCGTCCAGCGGCTCCGTGCCGTCATAGGAGAGCATCCGCGCCAGCACGGCGTCCGGGAAGCGGTGGTTGCCGTGGAAGTGGAAGGTGAAGCGCGGCCCGGCGGAGATGGGCACCACCACCGTCGCCGCGTCGTCCGACTTCCGCTGCCTGGGCTGGCCCACCGTGGCGCGCCAGTAGCCGCGCGAGCGTAGCAGGGTCCGCAGCCGCTCCAGTCCGGACTCCAGGCCACCGCGGTCCAACACGCCGCCCACGCGCAGGCCCAGCGTGGCGAGCAGCTCGGGCAACGGCAGGCCGGGGCTGCCCGTCACCGAGACGGCCGCCACCCGCGTGGGGCTGCCCTCGAAGACGGTGAAGGCGAGCGCCACGCCTCCGGCCACGGACTCGCGCGTGAGCTGGATGCGCGCGTCGTTGTAGCCCTGGCGCTCGTACGCGCGCTTCAGGCCATTCAAGGCCGTCCTCAGCACGTCCTCGTCGAGCAGCTTGTCCTGCTCGAGGCCTTCCGCCTTCAGCGCCGTCAGGAGCGCCGCGTCGGAGAGGACGACGTTGCCCTCCACGTCGATGCGGCGGATGCGCGCCATGGAGGAGAGCTCGAAGACCACGCGCACGCCCTCGGGCACGTCCTCCGTGCGCACGACGATGTCGGAGAAGCGCCCGCTGGCCCACAGCCGCTCCACCGAGCGGCGCACCGCGCGAGCCGACAGCACCTGGCCCTTGCGCACCGCCACCAGCTCCACCAGCCCCGCCGGCTCCTCCTCCGCGGGCAGGTGCAGCTCCACCGCCACCACCGTGGGACCGGCCGGAATCACCGGCTCCGGACGCACGGGGAGCGGCGCCGTCTCGGTGGCCTGCGCCCCGGCGGCCTTCGCTGGCTCCACTGCCTTCACCGGCTGCGCCATCGCGCCGCCGGCCAGCAGCAGGCAGAGCACGAGCGTTACTGGGCCTCCCAGCTCAACTTGAGCTCGATCCCAGGGTTGCCGAAGGCGGTCTCGCTGTTCTCGTTGTCCCACTGGCCCCGGAGGGAGAAGCGATTGTCGAAAAGGTACTCGGCGCGAGCGCGAGTTCCACGCCCACTGACGGGCTGCGTCAAGCCAATCTTAAGCTGCTCCGTGAGGAACTTCGACTCCAAGCGGGCGGTTGGCTCGGCCTGCTGGGTGGCGTCGTTGTAGGTGGTGGAGATCTGCAGGGACAGGCCCCGGAGGACGGGGTTGCTGGGCAGGAAGCGTTGCACCTGCCGGTCCAGGCCGGAGATGTTGAAGAAGGCCTCGGCGGCCAGACCCGCGCTGGCCGAGGCGGCCGTCTCCTTGTCGGTGCTGGTGAGACCCAGCGTGAGGAGCGACAGCACATCGCCTTCGGTGAGGGCCGGCTCCGAGGTGAGGAGCAGTTGAGGAGCGGCCGGGCGGCCGAAGGCATGGAGCTTCACCTGGTACTCGCGCACCTGGGCCTGGGCGCGCAGGTCGAACAAGGGATCGATGCCGTAGCGATCCTGGAATTCGAGCTGCCCGCGGTCGATGTTGAACTGGTTGTTGCGGAAGAAGGCCTGGCTGCCCTCGGAGGTCTCCACCGTGCCGAGGATGCCGGGGCGGGCGTTGGTGCCGGTGAGCTTGAGCGAGCCGAGCAGCCGCGCGCGGGCGAGGTTGTTGTCCACCCACACGTCGGTGAGGAGCAGGCCCACGTCGAAGGTGAGGTACTCGCGGGGCTTCTCCGTGGGGGTGGCGGCGAGCACGCTGCGCCGGGAGAGCCGCTTGAGGATGTCATCCAGCTCCAGGCCGCGGCGGTAGCGCAGGTTGCGGATGTCCATGACGCCGCCCAGGCGCATCGCGTCCGGGTTGCCGGTGAGCCACAGCCGGCCGCTGGTGGTGAAGGGCAGGTCCTCGTGGAAGCGCGTGGCCACGTCGGTGAGGGCCACGTTCATCATCAACTCCGAGGGGCGGAAGTCGACGAGGGTGACCTCGCCGTTGCCCAGCATGCGGCCCTCGTTGAGGAAGCCCTCCAGGGACTCCAGGAGGATGCGCTGCCCGGTGAAGGCCACGCGGCCCTTCACGTCCCGCACCGCCAGCGGCTGGTCGCGCAGGGCCAGCTTGGCGTCGGAGATGAGGGCCGAGCCCGCCACCTTGGGTGCGCGCGGATTGCCATTGGCCACGGCGCTGAGCTCCACGCGGCCCGCGGTGCGCACCAGCATGGGCGAGACGGACTCGAGCAGGCCCAGGTTCATGGAGCCGCGCAGGAGGAGGTCCATCTGCTCGGGGCTGATCCACCCCGCCGCGGACAGCTCGGTGTCCGGCCCGCGGAAGGTGAAGGAGGGCACGTCGAGCCGCCCGTTGGCATAGCGCAGGGAGATGGGGCCCTCGTTGGCACCGGAGAAGGCGCCGCGGGCCAGGGTGAGCCGCTCCACGGTGGCGTCCATCTGGATGGCCTGGGCGTTCTTCATCGTGCCCTGGGCCCGCACCACGCCCTTGATGGAGCCGGACAGGCCCTGGGTGAAGGCGTTGGCGGGCAGCAGCGGACGGATTTCGGGCAGCTCCAGCGTCACCGCCGCCTCGAAGGGATAGGGCTCCTTCACGCGCATCCACAGGATGCCGGAGGTGTCGCGCGAGGGACGGCCGGCGAGCTGCAGCTCCCGCCCTTCCATGCGGGCCTCGAAGCCCATGTTGCCCAGGTTGCGGCCGCCGAAGATGACCTGCGGGCCGGACACGTGGGCCGTCGTCACCGGCACGTCCGTGTTGCCGGAGACGGTGCCTTCCAGGGCCAGCGTGGCGCGCAGGCCCATGCGCTCGGCGGTCTCCTGTCCGGCGAGCTCCGCCAGGGACAGGTTGTCGCCGCCGAAGCGGTAGTCCAGCACGCCCTTGTTGGGCCCGGAGAAGAAGAAGCTCCCATCCACCCAGGTACGGCCCAGCCGGCCCTCCAACACCGTGCGCTCGAGCACCATGGCCTCGCCATTGTCGAAGCGCAGCCGGGCCGAGCCATGGCCCATGTGCCGCCCGTAGTAGGTGGTGTCCTTGAAGTCGAGGGCCACCAGTCCGGAGAACTGATCCATCGGGCTGTCGATCTCCACCCGGCCCGAGACCTCGCCCTGCATGGGCCCCTGCATGACGGAGATGGTGGAGTGCAGCGGGGCGATGATGTCGATCAAGTCCTCGGTGCGGCCGCGAGGCACCTGCACCTCGGCCCGCGTGTGCAGCGAGCGCCCGAAGGTGAGCTCCGCCTTGCCGAAGTACTGGGTGCGCCCCTTCTGGCCGGAGATGGTGGGAAAGCCCATCACCTTGTCCGCGTAGGTGATCTTCCCCTGCACCACGCCCAGGTCGAAGTCCCAGAACATGAAGTCGCGCAGGGACAGGGTCGCGCCGATCTTCACTTGCGAGTACGGGCCCTCGACGGTGGTGCTCACCGAGCCATGTCCCGCCCACGGCAGTTGGGCGATGTGGCCGAAGTCGGAGAGGTCCGCGTCGCCGTGCGCTTTGACGAGCAGGCCCTTCTGCGTGTCGAAGAAGAGCGTCACGTCGCCGCCGATGCGCGAGCGGCCCGAGTTGATCTCGATGCCGGAGAAGGTGACGCGGTCCGGCAGGAGCGACACCTGCGAGCGCACGTGGCCGCCCGCGTAGGTGAGCAGGGTGCGTCCGGAGTCCACGGGCGCATCGAAGGCACGCGAGGCGAGGATGAAGCGGCCGTGGCGCAGATCCAGGTCGCCGGACAGGTTGGGTCTGGGCAGCAGCGTGCCGGACAGGTGGGCTTTGGCGTTGGCCGGGAAGTCCACCCAGGAGCCCGTCAGGCCGGCCTTCTCGAGGATGCGGCCGAACTGCGCCTCATGCGTCTCCAGGTCCACCTCGACGGGAAACCCCGGACGGAGCGCGACCGTCCCGGTGATGCGGGCGTTGCCTCCCGGACCGATGGGGACGAGCAACTCCTCCACGGTGACCAGCTCACCGGCGTACGCCAGGCGCGCGGTGAACGAGCCCGGGGTGTACTGCGCATAGGAGATGCCGCTGCCCGACAGCTCCACGGACACGCTGGGCGCCGCCGGGCGGCCATTGGCCGTGATGCGCGTCCAGAGATGACCCTGTGCGGGCTTGGGCAGCAGCCCCGCCCGGGACAGCGTGCGCAGCGGCAGGAACACCTGGGCATCCAGCGCGAGCACGGGCTCGCACAGCTGCTCCACGCGGCCGGAGATGTTCACCGTCATGTCGTCCAGCGACGCCTCGGCGCGGTCCAGCTCCAGCAGCTCCTCGTCCACGTCCAGCGCGCCCGAGAGCGCCAGCCGTCCGAGGGTGAGCTCCTGTCCCGGAGCCAGATGGACCAGGCCGCGCCGGGCCTCCACCTCGAACTCCTCCTCGCCCCAGCGCTCGCGCAGGCTGACGTCCAGCTCGGACAGCTCCACGTGCCGGCCGCCGGGCAGCGTCAGCCGCACCTCCGCGCTGGTGATGGCCGCGCGCCCCAGCCGCAAGTGCCGCAGCGGCTTGAGCGGGCATACGCCGGGCTCACCCGGCGGCGGCCTGGGACGGGACAGGTCCAGCGACACGCGCGGCCGGTGCACCTTCACCAGATCGATGGCGAGCTGACCGGAGAACGGATTGGGCAGGCCGAGCTGCACCTCGGCGGAGTCCGCGGCGAACAGCGGCGTGTCCGCGCCCTTCTCGAAGACGGACAGCCCGCGGAGGATGAGGCGCTGGCCGAGCGGATCCACCTCGCACTGGCCGATGCCCACTTCCATCCCCAGCAGCGTGGGCAACTGGCGCCGGGCCTGCGTGCACAACTGGTCCCACGCGGTGCGCGTACGGAGAAGCAGCACCGTCCCCAGCACGAGCGTGAGGACGATGAGCCACAGCGGCGGCCTGCGCGCGCCCTGCTGCCTGTTCCGGGGAGCCAAAACAGCTACAGCTTACCCAACCCCTCGAGGTAACGGTCGATCTCCGCGAGATCGATCTTCGAGGTGCCGCCTGCCCGACTGCTCGCTCCAACGGCGGCGGCGGGCTTCTGTTGCCCTTCCGGCAGAGCCGAGCCCTGGAGTCCCAGGTTGTCGGCGATCCGGTGGATGAGCTTGTCGGTGATGGTCTGCTCGCGGGCCAGGAAGGCCTCGAAGAGCGCGTTGTCACAGATGCTGTTGATGACGCGCGGGGTGCCGCCCGAGCGCTGGTGCACGGCGACCAGGGCCTCGTTGGTGAACGGCATGCGCGGGCAGCTGGCGAGCCGGAGGCGGTGCTTGATGTAGGCCTCGGTGGACTCGGAGGTGAAGGGCTCCAGCTTGTAGCGGAGCGACACGCGCTGGGCGAGCGGCGGGTCCAGCTTGAGGTTCTTCTCGATCTCCGGGAGTCCGAAGAAGACGAAGGAGATGAGCTTGCGCTCGGGGACCTCGAGGTTGAGCAACCCCCGGAATTCCTCCATGAGCTCGCGCGTCTCCAGCATCTGGGCCTCGTCGATGAGGACGACGGCCTTCTTGCCGGACTCGTAGATTTGGAGCAGGCGCTGGTAGAGCTGGGACAGGAGGGCCAGCTTCTCCTGGGCGGGGTTCTCCACGCCCAGCTGCAGGGCGATGCGGCGCAGCAGCCAGTTGGCGGTGATGCCCGAGTGGATGATGACGAGCAGCGCGGCCTCGTACTCGGACTCGGGGAGCGAGTCGAGCATGCGGCGCGCCAGCGTCGTCTTTCCGGCCCCGATGTCGCCGATGAGGATCGACAGACCCTTCATGTAGCTGACCGAGTGCATGAGCCGGGTCAGCGCCTGGGAGTGCTGGGCCGAGTTGTAATAGAAGCGGCTCACCGGAGCGTTGGAGAAGGGCTCCTGGTTGAGCTCGAAATAGTCGAGGTAGGTGGACATGGGCTCGGCGAACCTCGGACAGCGCTAGACGTAGCCTACCTTACGCGGCCTGGCGGCTCCGGCGGCCGCGGGCATGGCACCCGGGGGAGGAGCGTTGGGTGCCTTCCCACCGCTGGGAGGCAGTGGATCCGGCACGGGAGACGTGAGGGCGGCCAGCCGCTGCACATGGCCGGAGGCCTCCCGGAAGTTCGGGTCGAGCGCGGCCACGCGCTGGTAGTGGTAGAGGGCCTTGCCCTGCTCGTTGATGGCCTCGTAGGCCAGACCCAGCTCGAAGCCGATGGCCTTGGCGACCTCGCCGGTGGCGTGCTCGCTGGCGAGCGCCTGTTTGAAGGTGCCCACCGCCGCTCCGGCATCGCCCCTCTGGGCCTGCAGCAGGCCGATCATCGTGAGGCAATCCACCTCACGCTTCTTGCCCACGCAGCCCTCGCGGGCCACGGCGAACTCGTTGAGGGCGTCGTCGATGAGGCCCATCTCGCGGTAGGCGATGCCCAGGTCGTAGTGGGTGTCCACGTCCTCGGGCTTGACCACCTTGGCGAGGCCCTTCTTGAACTCGGCGAAGACCTCCTCCACCGAGTACTGGAAGTCCTCCTCGACGGCGGGCGCCGCGGGCTGATCTCCACCCAGGTCCCCGAACTCGCCGGCCAGCTCCGCCGCCAGGTCGAACGCGTCGCGCTCGGCGGGGGACTCGCCCAGGGCGGGCACGGCGGGCACGGCGATGGACTCGGTGCTCTCCTCGGGCTCCTCGGCGGCCGGAGTCCCACCGGACTCGAGCGCCTCGAGCCGGGCCATGAGCTCTTCCGCGCGCGCGTGGCCCGGGAAGGCGATCTGCACCGTCTCGAGGATCTCCCGAGCCTCCTCGAAGAGGCCCTGATCCAGGAAGAAGCTGGCCTCGTCGCACTCCTCGGCGGCGGGCTCCTCGGCGGGCTCCTCGACCTGGGCGACGACGGGCTGCGGCTTGGGCGCGGGCTGGGCCTTGGCGGGCGCGGCGGCGGGAGCCGGAGCCTTCGCGGCGGGCTGGGGCTGCGCCTTGGCGGGCGGAGCGGCGACCGGAGCTGGAGCCTTGGCGGGCGCGGGCTGCGCCTTGACGGGCGGAGCGGCGGCCGGGGCCTTGGGCGCGGCGACCGGAGCCTTGGGCGCGGCCACCACGGGCGCGGGGACGGGCTCGAGCTCGGGCTCCTCGAACTCGTAGGAGCCGACGAGCGCCGGCGTGTCCACCGGAGTGCCCTCGTCCTCGAGCGCCAGCGCGGGAGAGCCAGAGGAGGTCGGCTCGTCCAGCTCCGTCGGCAGCATGGCCACGCGCGTGGGCTCTGCCTCGGAGAAGCCGTCGTCCTCGAAGGAGTCCTGGAGCAGGTGGGCCGAGGGCGCGGCCACCTGCGTGGGCTGCGGCTCCTCGTCGCCGAGCGACAGGGGCTCATCACCCTCCGCCACCAGCGGCTCGTCCTCGAAGGCGGCGGGGGCGACCAGGGCGTCGTCCTCCTCACCGGCCGGCTCCATGAAGACGGTCGTCGCCTCCTCGGGCTCGTCGCCGGCGCCGAAGAGGGGCTCATCGCCCGACACCACCGCGCCGGGCTCGTCCGCGAGCACCATGCCCTCGTCGGAGTCCGCCGGAATGCCGAACTCGCCGGAGAGGATCTGCCCCTCCTCCTCGTCCGCGCTGCTCGCGGAGACCAGGGCCAGCTCGTCGCCCGGCGGGTGCTCCAGGGCATCCGGGGGCGCATCGGCGACGACGATCTCCTCGTCGCTGGAGTCCACGAGGATGGCGTCCTCGCCCACGGACTCCACCTGCGCGGCCTCGACGGGCGCCGTCTCATCCGACTGCAGCACGGACAGGAAGGCGGGCACCTCGGGGTGGCCGGGGTTCTGCTCGAGGATGATGGCCAGGTACGGCTGGGCGCGCTGCACGTCCGCGCGGCGCGTACACAGGCGCAGCACGTTCAGCAGCTGCTCACCGGCCTGGGCCGTGTTGCCGGAGGCGACGTAGATGTGGAAGGCCTTCTCGTGCGCGTCGAGGTTCTCCGGGTCCACCGCGAAGATCTTCCGCAGGTGCTCGAGCGCTTTGTCGTGCAGGCCGTATTTGACGTAGACCTCTGTCTCCGTCAGCAGCTTGGAGAACTGCTCCTTGCCGGTCGGGGCCGGAGCGGCGGGCGCGGGAGCCGGAGCCGCCTGGGCAGCAGGCGCGGGGGCCGGAGCGGGCGCGGGCGCCGCCTGGGGCGCGGGCGCCGCCGCCACCGGAGCCTTGGCGGCGGGAGCCGGCTGGGGAGCTGGGGCGGGCGCGGGAGCAGCCGCGGCGGGCGCGGGCGCTGGGGCCGGAGCGGCGCTGGCGCTCTCCGCCTTGTACGCCTCGTAGTCCGGATCAGCCGGATCCAGCTCGGCGACCTGGTTCCAGATGTTGCGGGCGTCCTGGTGGCGGCCGCGCTCCTGGTAGACCTTGGCGAGCTCCTTGTAGACGGAGATCGTCTTGGCCGTCTGGCCGAGCCCGTGGAAGGCCTGGGCCAGCATGTTGAGCGTCTCGACGTCGCGTCCGTCCGCCTTGAAGCACACCTGGAGCCGGGCCAGGGCGCGCTTCTGGTCTCCGCGCGACAGGTACTGCTGGGCCAGGTCCTTGGCCAGCGCCACGTTGTCCGGATCCAGGGTGGACAGGCGCTCCGCGACGCGGAACCAGTCATCCATCCGGTTGTTGCGCTTGAGGTACTCGGCGGCCTTCTTGAACTCCTGGGTGGCCTCGCGCGGCATGTTCTCGCGCGCGTACAGCTCGGCCAGCTTGATCTTCGACGCCACGTTCTCGGGGTCGAGATCCACCATCTTCTTGAGCGTATCCAGGGAGTTCTTGACGTCGCCGGCCTTGTCGTAGTGGTTGGCGACGATCTGGAAATACGCCATGGCCTCGGACATCAGTCCGAGCTGCTGATGGAGCTCCGCCAGCTTGAGATTGACGTCCAGCAGGTTGGGGTTGAGCTTGAGGACCTGCTTGTAGAGGGCAACGGCCTTGAGGAAGAAGCCGTCGGTGGAGTAGCCCTCGGCGACCTTGGTGAAGTAGTGGGCCGCCTGAACGTTGTCGTTCTTCTTCTGGTACAGCTCCCCCATCTTCTGGAGGACGCGGCCATCCTTGGGGTCTACTTCCAGGACCTTCTGGTACTCCTTGATGGCCTTGTCGTAGGCGCCCTTCGCGACGAGCTTGGCGGCGGCTTCGATGATCTTGTTCTTGTCCATCGAGCGTTGGGCTTCCTGCCGAGCGAAACCCGAGGAAAATCCGGGGTTTCTGCTTCCTTCAAGGAGACAGCGAGGGAGTCCCGAGGCTAACGGAATCCTCCCTCGCGGGTCAAGGAATCCACCCACCCCAACCCCCAGGAGGATCAGGGGGTTGCGCGATGAGCAGGCGAGCAGGCCCGCCTACGGGGTCTCCTCGATGGCCTTCTTCAGACGGTGGGTGCCCGTCTCGGACGCCAGCAGCCGCTCCACGAAGCGCGTGTCGTAGTTGCCCTCGACGAAGGCGTCCTCCGCCATGGCCGCCCGGTGGAACGGGATGTTGGTGCGGATGCCCTGCACCACGTACTCGCCCAGCGCCCGCTGCATGCGGCGGATCGCCGTGGGCCGGTCCTCCGCGTACACGATCAGCTTGGCCAGCAGGCTGTCGTAGTACGGCAGCACCGTGTAGTTCTCGTACGCACTGGAGTCCACACGCACGCCATAACCACCGGGCACGCTGTAGGCGGTGATCTTCCCCGGCCAGGGCGCGAAGGTGACGGGGTCCTCGGCGTTGACGCGGCACTCGATGGCATGGCCGCGCATCTGGATGTCCTCCTGCTTGCGCTGGAGGGGCTCACCCGAGGAGAGCTTGATCTGCTCGCGCACCAGGTCGATGCCGGTGACGAGCTCGGTCACCGGGTGCTCCACCTGGATACGGGTGTTCATCTCCATGAAGTAGAAGCGGCCGTTCTCGTCGAGCAGGTACTCGATGGTGCCCACGTTGTTGTAGCCGAGCTTCTCCATGGCGCGGATGGAGACCTCGCCCATCTGCTGGCGGAGCTCGGGGGTGAGGGCCGGAGAGGGGCTCTCTTCAATCAGCTTCTGGTGGCGGCGCTGCACCGAGCACTCGCGCTCACCCAGGTGGATGATGCGCCCGTGCTCGTCGGCCACGACCTGGATTTCGATGTGGCGCGGCTTCTCCACGTACCGCTCGATGTAGAGGTCGCCGTTGCCGAAGGACGCCACGGCCTCGGCCGCCGCGGTGGCGAAGGCCTGGGCCAGCGCGTGCGGCTCGCGGACGATCTTCATGCCCTTGCCGCCACCGCCGGCCGCCGCCTTGAGGATGACCGGGAAACCGATCTCCCTGGCGAAGGCCTCGGCCTCCTTGGGGTCCTTCACCGTGCCGATGCTGCCGGGCAGCAGGGGCAGGCCGGCCTCGCGCGCGGCGTTGCGGGCGCGGACCTTGTTGCCCATCAGCGAGATCATCTCCGGCCGGGGGCCGATGAAATGAATCTTGCAGTCCCGGCACACCTTGGCGAACTCGGAGTTCTCCGAGAGGAAGCCGTAGCCGGGGTGGATGGCGTCCGCCCGGGTGATTTCCGCCGCGGAGAGCAGCTGCGGGATGTTGAGGTAGCTCTCCTTGGACGGCGGCGGACCGATGCACACCGACTCATCGGCGAACCGCACGTGCAGGGCGTTGGCGTCGGCCGTGGAGTGCACCGCCACGGTGGCGATGCCCAGCTCACGGCAGGCACGGATGACCCGCAGGGCAATCTCCCCGCGGTTGGCGATCAGCACCTTCTTGAACACGATGTCGTGCCTCCGCGGGGCGCTCGGCGCCCGCTATGTCAGACCGGCTCGATGCGGAACAGCGCCTGGCCGAACTCGACCGGCTGCCCGTTCTCCACGAGGATCTCCGCCACGCGCCCCACCACGTCGGCTTCGATCTCGTTCATCAGCTTCATGGCCTCGATGATGCAGAGCACCTGGCCCTTCTTCACCACCGAGCCCACCTCGACGAAAGCGGGCTGATCCGGGGCGGGCGTCCGGTAGAACGTCCCCACGAACGGGCTGGTGACGGAGTGACCGGGCTTCTCGGCCGCGGGAGCCGCGGCGGCCGGAGCCGCGGCGGCCACGGGGGCCGGAGCGTGGTGCAGTGGGGGGAGCGGCGGCCATCACCGGCGCGGCGGCCATCACCGGCGCGGGGCTGACCGAGGGCGTCACCGGAGCCGCGTGCACGATGGTGGGAGCCGGCACGGGGCCACGGCGGATGAACAGCCGCTCCTCACCGCGCTGCCAGACGAGCCGCGTCACCTCGGAGGCCTCGAGGATCTCCACGATCTGCCGGAGGGCCTCCACGTCCAGGGACGTGGTGTTGCCCTCGATACGGGCGCTGCCGGACTGCACGGTGGCCGCGGGCTCCGTTCGCACTGCCTTGCGCTTGGTTGCCAATTCCGTCCCCTCCCTGAACCGCAGTGGGCCCTTAGCCCGCGGTGGCCACGCGCGTGAGGTACTTGCCGTCACGCGTATCGATCTTGAGGATGTCACCCTCGTTGATGAAGAGCGGCACGTTGACGGTGTAGCCCGTCTCCATCGTGGCCGGCTTCAGCGCGCCGGACACGGTATCGCCGCGCACGCCCGGATCGCACTTGGTGACCTTCAGGTCCACCGAGTTCGGCAGGGTCACGCCAATGGCCTTGCCGTTGTAGAACAGGATGGACGCGTTGATGTTCTCCTTCAGGAAGTTCTTGGACTCCCCGAGGACTTCCGCGCTGATGAAGGTCTGCTCGTAGTTGCGGGTGTCCATGAAGTAGAAGTCGCCGCCCTGCTCGTACAGGAACTGCATGTCCTTCTCTTCGATGTCGGGCTTGGCCACCTTCTCGCCGGACTTGAGGGTCGGCTGGAGCACGCGCCCGGTCAGCAGGCTGCGGATGGACGTGCGCACGAAGGCCGAGCCCTTGCCCGGCTTGACGTGCTGGAACTCGACGATCTCGAACGGTTCACCGTCGATTTCGATCTTCATGCCCTTGCGGAACTCGGACGTATCGATGACACCAGCCATGGACAGGCTCCTTCGGACAGCTTGAAAAGTCCGGGGTGTCTAGCCGAGGCGCCGCGCCTTGCAAAGGGGAAAGGCGCGGCGCGCTGCGCCGTCCGCTCGGCGGCCTACAACTCGGCGCGAATCTTGGGGGCGATCACCCGGAGGACGTACCTGCCCTTCCCGTAGTTACCGTCCGCCCGGAGCGCCAGGACCAGGAAGTATTCCGGGGTAATGAGGCGCATCAGCGTGAGCACCCGCTCACTGTTGACGCTGACCTCCTGGACCTCCCCCGTCTTGAGGGTCTCTGCGGCCTGGCGGAGCTGACCGAGCAGGTTGGCGTACTCCACCCAGGCCCCGTTCAGCTCCAGCTCGGCCGCGTCTTCCCTCTGATGGGTGTCCACGGAGATGCCGTCGAACCCCATCACACTGCAGGCCAGGGCCCCGTCTACCTGGTTGACCACCGACTCGAGGTGCGTGCGGAAGGACATGGCGTCTGGCTTGTAGGAGGCGAGGGGGAACGGGTCAAGCGCTAGGTGGGATCGACGCAGGCGTCATCGTCACCGCCGACGGCGACATCCTGCCCCACCACGCACGCGCCGGCGGGAATCTGATCATCCGCGCAATCGTAGGTGGCCCCGCTGCTGTACACCCTGATCGGGAAGGTGAACTTGTTGCTCTCCACTACCTGACCACCGCTCATCCGGCCCCGGGCCTTGATGGTGGAGAACACGACCCCATCCTTGCCCTCGAGTGCCGCAGACCCCTTGGGGCCGAACGCATTCATGAAGACGTAGCTCTGGTCGGGGTCGGTCCCAGGACGCAGGACGCGGTAGACGGCCGTGCTCTCTTCCTGGGTGTCGATCAGGTTCGCGGCCGCGCCACCACCGCTCGGCACGTATTCGTAGGAATAGACGAACTCGTTCACCGTGATGTCGCTGAGCCCCGGGCCCGAGAACGGCTCCTGGTTGATGACGATGGGCTGGGTGGAGTTGTTCGTCTCGACACTCATGGCCAGCAGGTAATTCCGACTACCACTCAGATCGAGGAGGCCCGAGCCGATCACCAACTCATCGGAGGGCACACACGCGTCATCTTCGACTGACAGCGCGCGGGCATCGAGGAACCTGAAGGGCGCATCGCCCTGGTTGGCCACACAGGCCGCCTGCCCCAGTGCCAGCGCCGCAATCGTCATCAATCGCTTCATGGACATCGACTCCTTGGACCGTAGAGGAGGGACCGGCTACAGGGACTGGGCAATCGTCTGCCGGTTGAGGATGCGCGGCGTGATGAAGATGAGCAGTTCCTGACGGTCGTCACGCTCGCGGAAGTTCTTGAACAGCAACCCCAGCACCGGAATCTTGGACAGGAAGGGCACCGAGTTGCTCTGGGTGCTGCCACGGCGCACGTAGATGCCGCCGATGACGGTGGTGTCGCCGTCCTTCACCAGCACCTGGGTGTTGGCCTCCTTGCGCTGGATGGCGGGCTGGCCGTTGGCACCCGTCTGCGAGGGATCCGGCTGGTTGTTGGCCGCGTTGATGGTCAGCATGATGCTGCCATCCTGGGTGACGTGGGGCGTCACCTCGAGCGACAGACGCGCTTCGACGAAGGTGGTGTTGGCACCGGACGCGGACACCTGGCTGAACGGGATGGACACACCCTGGCTGATGCGGGCGGTGTTGTTGTCCAGCGTCGTCACCTTGGGGGCGGAGATGGTCTTCACGATACCCTCGTTCTCCGCCGCCGACAGGCGCAGGTTGAGGGTGAGCGCACCACCGGCCGAGCCGAAGACGAAGCCGAGCGCACCACCGGAGCCCAGGCCAGCGCCCACCGGCAGGTTGACGGCGAAGTTGGGGATGTCGGAGACGCCCGGCGACGTGCCTTCGATACCACCCGTCACCACCGCGGTGTTCGGGAAGATGAGGCCGGTGGGATTGCCCGTGGAGGGCGCGGCCGAGGCCTGACCACCCCACTGCACACCGAGTTCGCGGCTGAACGAGGTGTTGGCCTCGACGATGCGGCTCTCGATGAGCACCTGCGGCGTCTGCGTATCCAGGTTGCGCACCAGCGCTCGCGCCTTCTCCACGTTGGCGCGCACATCCTTGACGATGAGCACGTTGGTGCGCGCGTCCACCGTCACCGTGCCGCGCTCGCTCAGCACATCCTTGACCCGGCTCGACATGTCGCCGGCCGACGCGTAGTTCACCGGGATGAGGTTCACCAGCAGCTCCTCCTGGGCCACGAGCGACTTCTTGCGCTCCTGGCGCAGCCGGGCCTCCTCCTCCAACGTCTTGAGCGGAGCCACGCGCACGATGTTGCCGATCTCCTCCTTGCCCAGCGACTTGGTGCGCAGGATGAGATCCAGCGCCTGATCCCAGGGCACGTTGCGCAGGCGGATGGTCACCTTGCCGGACACGTCATCGGCCACGACGATGTTCTTCTTGGAGATCTCCGCGATGACGCGCAGCAGGTTCTGGATGTCGATGTCCTTGAACTCGAAGGACACCTTCTTGCCGCGGTAGCGGGCCTGCTGAGGCGCGCCCTCGGAGGCATAGGTGGGCGCCTCGGCGGTGAAGCCGGCGGTGCGCTGGGTGACGGTCACCTGCTCCGTCTTCACGCCCTTGACGCTCAGCCTCCAGGACAGGCCACCGCCCACCTGGCTCACGTTCTCCTCGATGGCGCCGTCCGCGGCCACCACCACGCGCACCCGGTTGCCCTCGCCGGGCACCGCGAAGGCGCTGATCATCTTCACCGGCGTCTCCAGCGCGCTGGTGTCCAGGCTACGCTCCAGCCGCCGCGGCAGCCGGGCGTTCTCGATGGACAGCACGGCGCTGCGCGGATCCGGCCGCTCCACCTTCCAGGCCACCGCGCCCGACAGCTTCAGGTTCACCCGGCCACCGGACTCGTTCTCGTCGAAGGTCAGATCCTTCACCTCCACGGTGGCCAGCTGGGCGTCCACCGGCTTGACGCGCACGGGCTCGTTCTCCGCCACGACCTTCTCGGGCGTGTCGACGGTCGCGGAAGGCTTGCGGGCCACCTTGCCACCGAGCACCACCTCCAGGCCGCGGCCGGTGCGCTCCACCTCGTAGCCGGGCATCTGCCCGCGCACGTCGAGCACCAGCCGGACCTTGTCCGAGTGGGCGCCCACGCGCACGTCCTTCAGCACGCCCGAGCGGATGCGCGGGGCACGCGCCGACAGGCCCACGCCGTACACGTCCACCGCGAGCCGGGGAGGATCCGCCAGCTCCAGCACCTCGTAGCGGGCGACCTCGCCGTCCGCGCGGATGCTCAGGGTGTCACGGGCGAAGGACAGGGCGGTGATGCGGCGGGCCGGGTGGGCCACCTCGCGCTCGTCCGCCTCGGCCGCCACCACGTTCTCGGGCAGCGCGGCGGACTTCTTCTCCTGCGGCTCGGCCGCGGCCGGCCGCGGCGCGGGGGCCACCACCGGAGCGGGCGGGGCGCTGGCGACGACGGCGGGCTTCGGCTCGGGCGCGGCCGGCGTCACCGGCTCCGCCTTCGCCTCGGCGACCTTCGTGTCGGCCACCGCTCCGTCCACGGAGATGATGACCTTGTTGCCGTCCGCGCGCACGTCGTACTGCGCGGCCTGGTGCAGGGCCACCAGCACCCGGCCCACGCTCGCGCGCTCGTCCGAGAACTGGGAGGCCACCACTCCGGCCACCGGTCCCTGTCCGTTGTGGTGTCCCTTGATGCCCGTGGCGTCCGCCGACGAGAGGTCCACCACCAGCCGCTCCGGACCACTCAGCCGGAAGACGGTGAAGGTAGGAGCCCGCGTGCCGGCCACCACCACCTGGGCGCCCGAACCCGTCTGCACGACCTTCAGGTCGCGCAACGTATTGAGCTCGGCGGCCTCGGCCCCGACACTTACGATGGCAACCGCCAGGGCGGCCACCACGCTCATCAACTTGCCCCTCGTCACAGCGCTCTCCTCGAGCATGCTTCCCCTCAACAAGTTGCAATGGGCCATGGGCGCCAGGGACTCCCCGGCTCCCATGTCACCGGGCCACTACGGCTCCCAGTTCTTGCCCGTCATCAGGTCGTAGGCGGGGTCCACCCGGCCATCCTGCTGCTTCAGCTCCAGCTTCACCGGGTTGTAGACCACCCGGTCCGCCGTGGTGGTCGTCTCCGTGACGATGACCTCCTCGCGGAGGATCTGCGTCACCTTGCCACCCTGACGGCCCATCCGGGTGTTGCGGCGCACGATGTGGCCGCGGCCCATGGGATCTTCCACCATGGCCATCGGGTTGGCATCACCGGTGATCACCGCCACCAGCTTGAGCTGATCGATGTCCCACTGGCACAGCGGCTCGGTGCAGGCCGTCACCTGGGCACCGGGCTGCGGATTCTCGCGCACCATGTCCTCGATGGGACTGCGGAACGGATCCCGCCGGCCCATGGGATTGTAGCTGTAGACGTAGCCGGGAGCGGTCACCACCGTGGTCGCCACCGGGGCTTTCTCCTTTGGCGCCTCGGCCTTGGGCTTGGCCGCGGCCGCCGCAGCCGGCGCCGCCGCCTCCTCGCCACAACCGGCGAGCGCGAGGGCCAATGCCCCCGAAATCAACATGGAGTGGAACGTCTTCATCCGCGGGTCCCCTTGTCGCCCCATTTCCAGGACCGATCAAGTTTCTGCTTACTTCTTCTTCTTCTTCGAGTTCGCGGCCGCATTCGCCGTGTTGACGAAGCGGAAGGTGGTCGCGAGGAAGGAGGTGTTGAGCATCACCTTCTCGTTCTTCACCTTGGCTCCATCGAGCTTGATGTTGTTGACGTTGACGATGCGCCGCATGGTCGAGACCTCCTGCAGGAACATGGCGATCTCGTGGTAGTTGCCGCTCACCACCATCTTGATGGGGATGCGGGCGAAGAAATCACCACCGCCCACCGTCTCCGGACCCGGCTCCACGCGGGCGATCTCCAGCCCGGCCTTCTTGCCGATGTCGTTGAGCTGCGCGAGCAGCTCCTCGATGTCCTTGTTCTCGGGCAGCTCGGTGAGGGCCTCGGCGAGCCGCTGCTCCAGCACGTCCATCTCGCGCCGGCGCTCGTTGAGGTTCTGGGCGATTTCACTCTTCTCCGCCAGCTCCAGGTCCAGCTTGCGCTGCTCGCCGCGCTGCCGCTCCATCTCCACTTCCAGCGGCTGGATGCCGAAGAAGAAGTTGGCGGCCGTCAGCAGCACCACCAGGGCCGCCAGGCCGCCGAAGCGGACGGCGGGGGGGCCTTCGCGAGCCTCTCGAGGTATTTGTCCATGGCTCCAGGTCCTCTCAGATGGCGTAGTTGGCGGTGAGCAGGATGTCGAAGACCACCGTGCTCACCTCGTTGGGCCTGGAGGCACCCTGCTGGGTGCTCTTCAGTTCCACGTTGGAGAAGAAGGACTTGATGTCCGTCACGGGGAACTCCTCGATGGCGGACTCGGCCGCCACCAGCTCCACGCGGGACGTCTTGGCCTCGCGGCGCTGCTCCACCAGGCGGCCAATGCCCTTGGGCGTCCACACCATGCCGTTGAGGTTGCGCATCAGCTCGGCCACGTCGTCATGGCTGACGGCGGAACCGGCGATCTTCACGTTGCCGCGCTCCTCGTTGAAGGTGCGCAGCCACACCTTCTTGGGCAGCGCGGTGGACAGCGCGTCCAGCATGCGCACCGGACCGGAGCGGCCGCGGCGCAGCTCGTCCAGGACGGCGAGCTTCTTCTCCACCTCGGTCTTGCGGGTGTTGATGTTCTTCACCTCGCCGATCGTCTTGTCGAGATCGGCGATACGGCGCTTGGTGCTGGCCAGGCCCGCGGCCTGCTTCTCCACCACGCCAGCGCGATCGGCGTACCACATGTAGTTGCCCACGCAGGCAGCCACGAGCACGAACCCCAGGAGCGCCAGGACCTGGCGTCCCGCGTTCGGCCTGACCTTGGCCCGGACGGGCAGCAGGTTGATACGAATCATCATGTGCGTCGGTCCTTCGAAGACGGGGAGGGAGGAGGACTAGCCGAGCTTGTCGCCGGGCTTGCGCAATGCCAGACCCACGGCCACCGCGGCCATCGGCGCCACCTCCATGATGAAGGCGGGGTCGAACTTGCGGTTGTCCACGTCGATCTTCCGGAACGGGTTGAGGATCTCCACCGGCACGCCCACGCGCGTCTCGATGGTCTTGAACAGCGCCGGAATCTTGGCGGTTCCGCCGGAGAGGTAGACCTTGGTGAAGTTGGCGTCCACCGCGGTGCCCGCGTAGAAGTCCAGCGAGCGCTGGATTTCACCGGCCACCTGCTCGGCCACGCCCATCAGCACCCGCTCCACCTCCTGGGGAACCACGGCGTCCGAGTCCCCGCGCGTGCCGCCGATCTTCAGCGCCTCGGCCTCCTCGTAGGAGACGTTGAGCTGCTTCTGGATCTCCTCGGTGAACTGGTTGCCACCGATGGTCACGTCGCGGGTGAAGACGGTGATGCCGTTGGAGATGATGTTGATGTTCACCACCGAGGCGCCCGCGTTGATGAGCACCACCGTCTCCTTGTCGGGGACGTCGTAGTTGGAGGCGAACATGTTCTGGACGGCGAAGGCGTCCACGTCCACCACCACCGGCTGCAGCCCCGACTCGGAGACCACGGTGGTGTAGTCGTTGATCATGTCCTTCTTGGCCGCGACCAGCAGCACGTCCATCTGGCCGGTGGCGTCATTGCCGCCCGCGTCCAAAATCTGCGTGTCGATGTTCACGTCCTTCACGTCGAAGGGGATGTACTGCTCCGCCTCCCACTGGATGCTCTCCTCGAGCTCCTCCTGGCTCATCCGGGGCATCTGGATCTTCTTGATGATGACCGAGTGGCCGGAGACGCCGATGGCGACCTCCTTGTTCTTGACCTTCAGCTCGGTCATCAACTCCTGCAGCGCCTGGACGATGGCGGTGGAGTTCATGAGCGCGCCGTCGACGATGGCCTCGGGAGGCAGCGGCTTCATGCCGAAGCTCTGCAGCGCGTAGCTCACCTGGCCACGCTTGCGCTGCTCCTTGAGGAGGATCATCTTCACCGAGGTCGATCCGATATCGAGACCGAGAGCCAGCTTTCCCTTCGCCATACAGTCATTGCTCCTGGAGGGGCCGCCAGCGTAGCACCGGCTCGCGGGCCCTCCTAAAAAGTGCTCCGCGCCTGCCCGCGCAGCAGGCGGCCAATCTGTCCCCCGGAATCCCACGGCGGTGCACCCACGCCGCTCTTGTGGGGCCGATTTTCCGGCTTCGGACGCGTTCCGTCAAATCGCCCCACTCCCCGCTCCGTCCTCTACCCGGCAGCCAGTCAGCCTCGCTCCCCCTCGGCGTCCGCGTCGATTCCGTACTCCTTGATTTTGTACAGCAGGGCCCGATGGCTGATCTCCAGCACCTCGGCGGCGCGGGTGCGGTTGCCCCGGGTGCGGCGCAGGGCGGCGCGGATGTAGGACTCCTCCAGGTCGCGGATGGCCTGTTTGAGGGACAGGTTGGCCTCGGAGGAGGGGCGCGTGGGGGTGAGCGCGGGTGCGCTGGCCGGTGGGGGCGTGGCCCAGAGCCGCTCTGGCAGGTTCTCCGGGAGGATCAGCGCTCCCTCGGCCAGCAGGACGGCGCGCTCCATCGCGTTCTCCAGCTCGCGCACGTTGCCGGGCCAGGCGTAGGAGGCCAGGAGGGCCTCGGCCTCGGGGCCGAAGCCGCGCACGGGGGGCTCGCGGTTGAGCTCGCGGTTGAAGCGCAGGAGGAAGGCGCGGGCCAGCAGGAGGATGTCCGAGTGGCGCTCGCGCAGCGGGGGCACGCGCACGTTCACCACGTTGAGGCGGTAGTAGAGGTCCTCGCGGAACTCGCCCCGCTCCACCAGCCGGCCCAGGTCACGCAGCGTGGCGGCCAGGACGCGCACGTCCACCTTCTCCGCGCGGTTCTCCCCCACCGGGCGCAGCTCGCCCTCCTGTAGCACGCGCAACAGCTTCACCTGGGCGGGCGGGGGCAGCTCCCCCACCTCGTCGAGGAAGAGCGTGCCGCCGTCGGCCTCGCTGAAGAGGCCGCGCCGGGCGGTCCGCGCATCGGTGAAGGCCCCCCGGGCATGGCCGAAGAGCTCGCTCTCGATGAGACCCGTGGGGATGGCGCCGCAGTTGACGGCGACGAAGGGCATGGCGGCCCGGGGGGAGCGCGCATGCAGGGCCCGGGCGATGAGCTCCTTGCCCGTCCCGCTCTCGCCGGTGATGAGGACGGTGGTGCCCACCGGGGCGAGCCGCTCCACCTGCCGCATCACCACGCGCATGGACTCGCTCTCGCCGAGGATGCCCTCGCCGGGCGCGACGCCGCCGGAGGCCTGCAGACGCCGGTTCTCCCGCAGCAGCCGCTCGCGCTCCTCCGCCTTGCGCAGGACGAAGACGATCTCCTCGGGCTTGAAGGGCTTGCGCACGTAGTCGTACGCACCGGCCCCCACCGCCTCGAGCGCCTGCTCCTGCGAGCCGTAGGCGCTCATCACCACCACCGTCAGCCCCGGGTGCTCGGCGAGCGCCTGGCGCAGCACGGACAGGCCGTCGCGTTTGGGCATTCGCACGTCGCACAGCAGCACGTCGTAGCCGCGCGCGGACAACTCCCGCAGCGCCTCCTCTCCATCCGCCACGGCGCGCACCTCGTAGCCCATCCCCGAGAGCACCAGGGTGAGCACGTGGCGGACGGAGGGCTCGTCGTCGGCGACGAGGATGCTGCGGAAGAGGGCCATGAGACCCTTCAGAAGTAGCCCACTCCGGGGTGCGCGGCCAGATTCCGCCTCAGATGGCTGGCAGCCGGACAGAGAAGCGAGCACCCCCTCCCGGCACGTTCTCCGCCGTGAGCCGCCCCCCCATCCCCTCCGACAGGTACCGCGAGACGGCCAGTCCCAGTCCCGTGCCCTGACCGGGCTCCTTGGTGGTGAAGAAGGGCTCGAAGAGGCGCGGCATCACCTCCGCCGGGATGCCAGGCCCCATGTCCTCCACCACCAGCACCACCTCCCCTTCCTCACTCCGGGTGGCGAGCCGGACGAGCCCCTCCCCTCCCATGGCCTGCACCGCGTTGAGCAACAGGTTGATGACGATCTGTGACAGCGGGCCCGAATCCGCCCGCGCGAGCAGTCCGGGGGTGAGCTCCAACTCCAGCCGCACCCGCGAGAAGTCCCGGCCCACCTTCACCAGCTGCACGCACGTCTCCACCACGTGCCCCACCTCCACCGGCCCCAGCTGCTCGCGCGCGGGACGGCCGATCTCCAGCAGGCCCCGGACGATGCCGTCGATGCGCTGCACCTCATGATCGATGCGCCCGAGGTACTCCTGCACCTCGGGATCCTTCACGCGGGCCCCGGCCAGAGAGAGGTAGCCGAGGATGCCCGCCAACGGGTTGCCCACCTCGTGGGCCACGCCCGCGGCGAGCCGGCCCACGGTGGCCAGCCGCTCCGCCGAGACGAGCTCCGTCTGCGCCTGGGCCAGGCGCGCGTTGGCCGCCCGCAGCGCCTCCACCTGCCGCCGCGTGGTCTCCTGCTCCTCCTGGAGCGCCGCCGCCATCCGCGACAGCGCCCGCTGGATGCGCGAGAGCAGCGGCCCCGGGCTCTCCAGGACCGACACGTCCAGCTCCAACCGGCCGAGCTGCTCCACCACCACCTCGGTGCGCCGCAGGGGCCGGCCCACCATGAAGTCCAACACCCCGTACGCCAGGAGGGTGAGCAGCACCAGGTCCAGCACCAGGAGGAAGGGCAACGAGCCCAGCGTCCGCGACAACACCGCCGCCTCCGGCGAGCCGGGCGCCGAGCCTTGCCGCGCCACCTCCAACAGCGCCAATAGCGGCCGCTGCAGGGTGAGCCAGGTGAAGCCCGTGCCCACCACGCTGAGCAGGAAGGCGATGCTGGCGATCCGCCACTTCATCCGCGTCCGCCCTCTTTCACCGGGCTCCCGCGAACAGCATGTCCAGCGGCACCGGCAACACCTCGCGCAACCATGGACCGAGCAGCATCACCTCGAGCGCCGCGAGCGACAGCCAGGGTCCGAAGGGGATGTTGGTGGGGCCCGGCTCCCAGTCGTCTTCCTCCTCGCCCTCCTCCCCGCCCTTCTCGTCACCCTCCCGGGCGACCACCGGCTCCGTTCCCTCCGGCTTCGGCACCGGCCCGGGCCCCTCCGCCACCTGGGGACTCTCCGTCCCGGGAGGCGTGGCCGGCGGCGGCGCGGTGGGGGACTCCGGCTCGGGGTCCGGCGCCGGTCCCGCCCGCCCGCGGACGAGCAGCATCAGCGAGCCCACCACCGCTCCCTGCAACGAGGAGAGGAAGATGACGGCGAGCAGCGGCTTCCACGTGAGGAAGGCGCCAATGAGCGCGAGCAGATCCTTGTCTCCCGCGCCCAGCGCCTCCTTCTTGAAGATCTTCTCCCCCAGCCACTCCATCCCCCAGAAGACGAGGAAGCCCACCACCGCGCCAATGACGGAGTCGCGCACCCGGTCCATCCCCATTGGCACGGACAGCGCCACCCCGGCGACGATGCCCGGCCACGTCAGCTCCTGCGGGAGGATCCAATGCTCCAGATCAATAAAGGAGAGCGGCACCAGCACCAGCACCAGCACCAGGGCGGCCACCAGCTCGGGCGTCCAACCAAAGCGGCGCTGGCAGGCCAGGAAGAGCAACGCGGTGAGCAGCTCGATGAGCGGGTAGCGCCAGGAGATGGGCAGACCACACGAGCTGCACCGGGCGCGCAACGCGAGCCACGACAGGACTGGAATGTTCTCGTACCACGCGAGTTGATGCCCGCATCGAGGACACCGCGAGCGGGGGCGCACGATGCTCTCGCCCGCGGGCACGCGAGCGATCACGACATTCAAGAAACTGCCGAAGAGCAGGCCCATGACGAAAACCAGCGTCACGGCCGCGCCTTCCACCGCCTGAGGAGTCACGTTCCGCGTCCCTTCGTTCCGCGAGCATCCGCGGATGGCGGAGCATAGGGCCCAAGCGCGTCACCGGGGCAGACGATTCCTGTCACCTGGTGACAAAAATTGGCACCCGCAAACCGTCACCCGCGCCGCGCGCCAAAGCCAAGTGCTTGGATCAGCGTGAAGGCTGCAAGGGTTTGATCCTGGCACCGTTCGTGCTATTCCTCACGACGGCTTCGGCCGCAACCCCTCCTTCACCCGAAGGGAATTCAAATGACCCGTCTGTTCGCCCGCAAGAACCGCGGCTTCACGCTCATCGAGCTCATGATCGTGGTGGCCATCATCGGCATCCTCGCCGCCATCGCCATCCCGAACTTCATCAAGTTCCAGGCTCGCTCCAAGCAGGGCGAGGCCAAGGCCAACCTGAAGGCCTGGTTCACCACGCAGCGCGCCTTCCTCCAGGAGAAGGACCGCTACGAGCAGGACATCAAGATCATCGGCTACGCCCCCGAGCGCGGCAACCGCTACGCCTACTACTTCGAGGCCACCCCGACGTTCGAGGAGCGCAAGGGCGAGGCGCTGAAGGCCGACCAGACCAGCGCCACCGGCATCACGGTGGACACCGGTAAGTTCAAGGGCTCCATGACGAACCCGACGGCCGCCGCGGTCACCCTGAACCACGCTGGCACGGGCGGCGCGCCCCTGAAGCCGGGCATCTCCGGCAGCTGCCCCGGCTGCAACATCGACGCGATCGCCGCCGGCAACATCGACAACGAGACCGGCGGTGTGGACACCTGGTACATCTCCACGGGTGACGCCACGGGTACGGCCGCCTGCGGCAACGCCGACGAGACCATGGCCGTCGCCGGTACGCCGTACATGAACTACAACGACGTGGACTGCGACTGATGTAGTCGCCCACTCGCCGGACAGGCTCTTTCGAGCCGCCGTCGAAAACGAGAGGACACTCGGGCATAAACCCGGGTGTCCTTTCTGTTTTAATGCCGCCCATGAGGTCGCGAACTTCCCTGCCTGCCCTGCTGGCTGGCGCCTTCTGCCTGAGCGCTCTCGTCCTGCTCGCGGCGCCGCCTCGTCAGCAACCCCGAGGCCCCCACCAGGAGCCCCTGCTCCCCCGCCAGGAGCTGCTGCGCCTGGTCGGCCGTGGCTACCTGGAGCTGGTCGCCGACTACTTCTGGCTCCAGACCATCCAGTCCACCGGCCGCGCCTTCCTCGCCGAGGAGTACGGGGACGTCTACCCGTACGCGGATCTCACCACGGACCTGGATCCGAAATTCGGCCTCGTCTACGTGTTCGCCGGCAGCGTGCTGCCCACCAATACCGGACGGGAGATCTGGGCCAACACCGATGAGTCCACACGTCTTCTGCGCAAGGGCCTGAAGCAGTTCCCGAACGATCTCAAGATGCACGTGCTGTTGGCCTACAACCTGAGCGCCTTTCACAAGCAATACCAGGAGGCCGCGCAGGTCCTGGAGCGGGCCTCGAAGCTGCCGGGCGCGCCCTCGTACCTGCCCGCCCTGGCCACCCGCCTCTATGCCCAATCCGGGAGCGTGGACTCGGGCCTCGCGCTGGCCCGCACCCTCGCGAACTCCGCGGAGGACGAGGAGACGCGGGAGATCTTCAAGCAGCGCGTGAGGGACCTGGAGCTCGAAGGCGAGCTGCGGCGCGTGGAGGCCTCCATCGGCCGCTTCCGCCAGGAGTTCGGCGTGGCCCCTCCGGACGTGGACACACTGCTGTGGCTGGGCTTCCTGGACAGGCCGCCGTACGACCCCAAGAACGGCGGGTTCTTCATCGGCAGCGATGAACGCGCCTATTCCCATACCCAGCAGCGGCGCCTCGAGATCTTCACCCCCAACAACCGTGGCTACCAGTGGGCCATGCCCATGGAGCAGTGAACCCATGGACTCTCCCTCTCCCATCGAAATCCGAAACCTGTCCAAGACGTACCGGCTCGGCTTCCTCATGAACCGGCAGGTGCGTGCCCTCCAGTCGTTGGATCTCTCGCTGATGCCAGGCCAGGTGTATGGACTGCTCGGGCCCAATGGCGCAGGCAAGTCCACCACCATCAAGATCCTCCTGAACCTGGTGCAGCCCTCGGAAGGCGAGGCGCGGCTGTTCGGCCTGCCCCCGTCCGACCGCGAGGCACGCCGCCGCGTGGGCTATGTGCCGGAGAACCCCGCGCCCTACGAGTACCTCACGGGCCGCGAGTTCGTCACGCTGTCGGGACGGCTCAATGGCCTGAGCGGCAAGGAGCTGGATGACCGGGTCTCCGAGGTGCTGGGCATGGTGCAGATGACCCGCGCCGCCAACCTGCAGATCCGCCGCTACAGCAAGGGCATGGTGCAGCGCGTGGCGCTGGCGCAGGCCCTGGTGTCCAAGCCCGCCCTGCTCATCCTGGACGAGCCCACCTCGGGGTTGGATCCCGTGGGCCGCCGGCAGATCCGCGATCTCATCCTCGAGGAGCGCCACCGCGGCACCACGGTGCTCTTCTGCACGCACATCATCCCGGACGTGGAGGCGCTCTGTGACCGGGTGGCCGTGCTGGTGGGTGGCCGGCGCGTGCGCGAGGGCAGCGTGGCCGAGCTGGTGAGCGCGCAGACCACGCACGTGGAGATGACGGTGGAGGGGCTGCCGCTGGAGCACATCCAGGCGATGGGCATCACACTGGAGATGGCCCGGCCGCTGGAGAACCGCGTGCTGCTGCACGTGCGCGAGTCGGATGCACAGCCGCTGCTCAAGCACGTGCTGGAGCAGGGGGGACGGGTCACCCAGCTCCACCCCGCCCGCTTCTCGTTGGAAGAACTGTTCCTGCGTGCGCTGGAAGAGGCGAAGCAGGGTCCCGTTGGAGGAGAGATTTCGTGATGGGTCCGTTCATCGCCCTGGCGCTCAATGGCTTCCGGGAGGCCCGGCGCAACCGCGTCACCCTGCTGGTGGCCATCTTCGCGTTGGCCATGCTCATGTCCACCACGCTCGTGCTGGAGATCACCGTCGGCACGTTCGATCGCGTCATCACCGACGTGGGCCTGGGAGCCATGAGCCTGATGCTGGTGCTGCTCGCCATCTTCCTCTCCAGCGGGCTCATCTCGCGGGAGATTGAAAGGCGCACCATCTTCCTCATGGTGTCCAAGCCGCTGTCGCGTGGCGCGTTCCTCGTGGGCCGGCTGGCGGGCAACATGCTCACCGTGACGGTGCTGCAGCTGCTCATGGCCGCGCTCTTCTTCGCGATGATGTCCTTCTACGAGAGCCCCATCAGCCCGGCGCACCTGGCGGCGGTGGGCATGCTGTGGTTCGAGCTGTGGGTGCTCAGCGCCGTGGGCTTCCTGATGTCCAGCTTCTCCAGCCAGATGGTGTCGGCCTTCGTCACGGTGAGCGTCTACTTCGCCGGCCACCTGTCGTCGGACATCTACAAGCTGGCCTCGAAGTCCGAGAGCGGAGCCATCCAGGCGCTGGGCAAGGCCGTGTACTACGTGCTGCCGGACCTCTCCCGCTTCAACTACCGGCCGCACGCGACGTACTACGCCCCTGTCACTTCCAGCGAGCTGCTGTCGGCCGCCGCGTACGGCATGGCCTTCACCGGCGTGCTGGTGGCGCTGGCCGTCGTCCTCTTCAACCGGCGCGACTTCCGCTGAGGCCCGCGGCCCGGGGAGGCGGGGCTCAGGCCTCGTCTTCCCGCTCCGACAGCCCGTGCTTGGCCAGGCGGTAGCGGAAGGAGCGGAACGTCAGCCCGAGCAGCTCCGCCGCGCGGATCTTCACCCCGCCGGCCTGGGACAGGGCGGCCAGCAGGTAGCGCCGCTCGGCATCGTCCAGGTGGTGCTCCAGCGAGAAGCCGGGGCCGAGCTGCACCTCCGCCGAGGGGGCCGCCGCCACCGGAGACGGAGCCGGCTCACCGCGCAGCGTGGGCGGCAACGAACCCAGCGTCAGCACGTCCCCATCCGCCAGCGTGGCCGCGCGCTCGACGATGTTCTCCAGCTGCCGCACGTTGCCCGGGAAGGCGTAGGAGGACAGCACCGCCAGCGCCTCCGGTGAGAAGCGCATCCCCGGACGCCCCAGCTCCTTGCGCTGGCGCTCGAGGAAGTGCTCGGCCAGCAACGCGATGTCCCCCGCCCGCTCGCGCAATGGCGGCAGCTCCAGGGTGATGACGTTGAGGCGGTAGAAGAGATCCTCCCGGAAGCGCCCCGCCTTCACCTCGGCCTCCAGGCGCCGGTTGGTGGCGGCCACCACGCGCGCGTGGAAGGGAATCTCCGCCGAGCTGCCCACCGGCTTCACCTTGCGCTCCTGCAACACGCGCAGGAGCTTCACCTGGGTGGCCAGCGGCACCTCGCCAATCTCGTCGAGGAACACCGTCCCCTCGCCCGCGTGCACCAGCAGGCCCGGCCGCTCCTGCGTGGCGCCGGTGAAGGCGCCCTTCACGTGGCCGAAGAGCTCGCTCTCCAGCACGCCCTCGTTGAGGGCCGCGCAGTTGACGGGAAGAAAGGGCTGGCCCGCCCGCTGGCTCTTGAGGTGGATGGCCCGGGCGATGAGCTCCTTGCCCGTGCCGCTCTCCCCGTGGATGAGGACGGTCGAGCGCGTGGGCGCCACCTTCTCCACCAGGCCCCACACGGCGCGCATCCGCTCGCTGCGCCCCACCCCCATCACCCCCGCGCCGGGCACCAGGTGCTCGCGCAGCGACACGTTCTCCTGGCGCAGCGAGCGCTTCTCCAGCGCCTTCTGCACCAGCAGCTTCAGCTCCTCGTTGTCGAAGGGCTTGCCGATGTAGTCGTACGCCCCCTCGCGCATGGCCTCCACCGCCGACGCCGCCGTGCCGAAGGCGGTGATGACGATGACCTCGGGCGGCTCGGGCAGCGAGCGCGTGGCGCGCAGCACGTCCATGCCGCTCTGCGCGGCGCCCAGCTTCATGTCGGTGATGACCAGGTCCACCTTCGCCGAGCCCAACACCTCCCGGGCCGCCTTCACGCCGTCCGCGCACGTCACCTGGTAGCCCGCACGGGCCAGCAGCACCTCCAGGAACTCGCGCATCGACAGCTCATCGTCCACCACCAGGATGTGCACGGCCACGCTCTCCCTTTTCCCCTCAACCCTGCACGGGCAGCTGGATGAGGAACTCGGTGCCCTCCTGCGGCGAGGAGGACACCCGGATGTTGCCACCATGCGCACGCACGATGGAGTACGCCGTGGACAGGCCCAGCCCCGTACCACCCTCCCGGGTGCTGAAGAAGGGCTCGAAGATGCGCGACAGGTCCGCGGCGGGAATGCTTCCCCCCGAGTCCCAGATGCGCAGCAGGGCCAGCTCCTCCGCGCCCTCCAGCGTCACCCGCACCCGGCCTCCCCGGCCCGCGGCCTGGAAGGCGTTGCGCAGGATGTTGATGAGCACCTGGCGGAGCTGATCCGCGTCCACCGGCACCCGCAACGGGGCCAGCACCTGCTCCACCCCGACCTGCCAGGCCAGTGGATCCGCCCGCAGCATGTCCACCGTCTCCGCCACCAGCACCTCCAGGTCCAGCGCCTGCTTGACGGGAGGCGGCGGACGGGCGAAGCGCAGGAAGTCCTCCACCAACTTGGACAGCCGGTCCGACTCGCGCAGGAGGATCTCCACCAGCTTGGCCGACGTGGGGTCCCCGCCGGGCTCCTGGACGAGCAGCTGCGCCGAGCCCCGCATGGCGGCCAGGGGGTTGCGAATCTCATGGGCGAGCTGGGCGGCCAGCGTCCCCAGGGCGGCCAGCCGGTCCGCGCGCTTCAAGTCCTCCTCGATGCGGCGCAGCTCCGTCAGGTCCTGGAAGACGACGAGCGTGCCCCCGCCTCCACTGCCCTCCAGCCCCGTCACCGTCAGCCCGAGCGTGCGCAGGCCCGAGGGCGTCTGCACCGTGAGCTCCCGGCGGCGCTGGCGGACCTCCGGCCCCAGGGAGCCCGGCAGCAGGGTCTCCACGTGCAGGCCCGGCACCAGCCGCCCCTCCAGGGACAGGATGGAGCGCGCGGCCCCGTTGACGAAGGTGACCCGCCCCGACTCGTCGCAGGTGATGAGCCCCGAGGGCATGCAGGCCAATATCTGCCGCTGCAGGGTGTCGAGCTTCTTGAGGTCCGCCTCGCGCTCGGACAGCCTCCCGCCCGTGGCCGACAGCTGGCGCGTCAGGTAGCCGGCCAGCGCGGCGATGAGGAAGAGGGCCAGCACGTTGCTGCCCAGCAGGAAGGCCAGGCGCTGCCGGGTGATGTCCCCCACGCCCAGGGGCGGCTCCAACCACCGCAGCTTCACCGCCATCAGCAGCGAGCCATAGGCGATGGCCCCGGCCCCCGCGGCGAGCAGCGCGCCCCGGCCATCCAGCAGGATGCTCGCGCCAATGACGGCCAGCAGGTAGAGGAAGGTGAAGGGGCTGTCCCCCACTCCGGTGAGGAAGACGAGCACCGAGGCGATGAGCAGGTCACCCACCACCTGCACCACCGCCGCCACCCGGTCCGCCCGGCCCCCGCGCAGCATGAGGCCGTACACCAGGGTGAAGAGGTAGACGAGCCCGATGACCGTGAAGGACAACGTGTCGCCGCGGCTGGGCTCCTCCACCAGCGGCTGCATGAGCAGCCGGGCCACCACCGCCACCAGCGACAGACTGACGGCCACCGTGCGGAACACGGTGAGCCACACCAGCCGCGTCCGCAGCGCATCCGACTGCGGAGGCGCCGCGAGCACGAGACCGCCGACGCTACTTGACGGCACCGGCGATGGCGAAGATGGGCAGGTACATCGAGATGAGGAAGCCACCGACCACGCCGCCGAGGAACACCATCATCAGCGGTTCGATCATCGCCGTGAGACCGGCGACGGCCGTGTCCACCTCGTCGTCGTAGAAGTCGGCGATCTTGTTGAGCATGGTGTCCATGGCGCCCGTGGCCTCACCCACGCCGATCATCTGCACCACCATGGGCGGGAACACCTTCGTCTCCAGCAGCGGACCGGCGATGTTCTTGCCCTCGGCGATCTTCCCACGCACGAAGTAGATGGCCTCTTCCACGGAGCGGTTACCGGCCGTCTTCGCCGTCACGTCCAGCGCGTCCAGGATGGGCACGCCCGAGGAGATCATCGTGCCGAGCGTACGGGTGAAGCGCGCCACCGCCACCTTGCGGATGACGGGCCCGAAGATGGGCGCCATCAGGAACACCTTGTCCATGAAGCGCCGTCCCTGCGGATGCCGGTACGTGTACGTGATGGCGATCGCGATGGCGGCAATGCCGCCGAAGGCGTGGAGCACGTACTTCTGCGCCCACTCGGACAGGTCCACGACGAACTGGGTGGGCGCCGGCAGCGCCTGGCCGAAGTCGGAGAACATCTTCGCGAACGTCGGCGTCACCTTGAGGAGCAGCAGCGCCGTCACGCCGAAGGCCACGAGGAGCACGATGGCCGGGTAGGTCATCGCGCCCTTGACCTTGCGCTTGAGCTTCTCGTTCTTCTCACGGTAGGCCGCGAGACGGTTGAGGATGTTGTCGAGAATACCGCCGACCTCACCGGCCGCGCACAGCTGGACGAAGAGCTCGTCGAAGACCTTGGGGTGGTCCGCCAGCGCGTCGGCGAAGGTGGAACCCTGCTCCACCTTGTTCTTGATGGCGAACACGACCTTGCGGAAGGCCGGGTTGTCCATCTGGCTGCCGAGGATGTCGAGGCACTGCACCAGCGGAAGGCCGGCGTCGATCATCGTGGCGAACTGACGGGTGAAGACGAGGATGTCCTTGCCCGTGACGCCCGAACCGATGGTCAGGTTCAGGTCGGAGTCGAGGAGACCCTTGCGGCGGACCTTGACGGGATTGAGACCGAGCGACTTGAGACGGGCATTGACGGCCTCGATATCCGAGGCCTCCATCTCTCCCTTCTTGGTCTCGCCAGACTTGGTCTTGGCCTCCCAGAGGAACTGGGCTGTGTTCTTGGACTTTGGGGATGCAGACTTCTGGGTTGCCGTTGCCGCCATACAGCCCTCCGAGGGGATGCGAGTCTATCCCCTGCGTCGAATTTCGCGAATTAGCGTCCGCCCGGCCCGGCCGGCCGCTGACCAGGCATGCCGCCCGCGCCCGCTCCCGCCAGGATGTTGCGCAGCTCGTCCGGGTCGCTCGAGCGCCCGAAAGCCTCTTCCTGAGAAATGATCCGCCGCGCCAGCAACTGCGCCAGGGCCTGGTTGAAGGTCTGCATGCCGAACTTGGCCTGGCCCACCTGCATGGCCGAGTAGACCTGGTGCACCTTGTCCTCGCGGATGAGGTTGCGGATCGCGGGGTTGGGCACCATCACCTCCAGCGCCAGCACGCGGCCCGGAGAGCCCTGCTTGGCGATGAGCGACTGGCTCATCACGCCTTCCAGCACGAAGGACAGCTGCGCGCGCACCTGCGGCTGCTGGTACGGGGGGAACACGTCCAGCACGCGGTTGATGGTCTGCACCGCGCTGTTGGTGTGCAGCGTGGCGTAGCAGGTGTGACCCGTCTCGGCGATCACGAGCGCCGCTTCGATCGTCTCCAGGTCACGCAGCTCGCCCACCAGCACCACGTCCGGATCCTGCCGGAGGATGTACTTGAGCGCCGTCTTGAAGTTGCGCGTGTCCGCGCCCACCTCGCGCTGGTTCACCAGGCAGTTCTTGTGCGGGTGCAGGTACTCGATGGGGTCCTCGATCGTCATGATGTGCTCGTGACGATCGGTGTTGATCTTGTCCACCATGGACGCGAGCGTCGTGGACTTGCCCGAGCCCGTGGGACCCGTCACCAGGATGAGGCCGCGCGGCCTCTTCACCAGCTCGGCCACCACGGGGGGCAGGCCGAGCTCCTGGAAGGTGAGGATCTTGAAGGGAATGGTGCGGAAGGCACCGGCCACCGCGCCGCGCTGCATGTAGATGTTGGCGCGGAAGCGGGAGAGTCCCTTCACACCGAAGGACAGGTCGAGCTCGTTCTCCTCCTCGAACTTGTGCTTCTGCGCGTCCGTGAGGATGGAGTAGCAGAGCTGCTTGGTCTCCACCGGGGTGAGCTGGGCCGTCTTGAGCGGCACCAGCTCGCCGTCCACGCGGAGCTGGGGCGGGGAGCCGGTGGTGATGTGGAGGTCGGAGGCGCCCTTCTCGACCATCGCCTTGAGCAGCTGGTGCAGATTCACGAAAAACCGTCCTTCGGGTATGGGGTGTGGCGGGTGGTGCGAGAGGGTCAGAAGGTATCGGGCGCCGTGTTGGCCACCACTTCTTCCAGCGTGGTGACGCCGTCCATCATCTTCGCCAGGGCCGACATGCGCAGCGAGCTCATGCCCAGACGGATGGCCTCCTGCTTGAGCTCGGCGGCGGAGGCGCCGTTGATGACCAGCTCCTTGAGGCCATCCCAGAAGGGCATGACCTCGTAGATGGCCACGCGGCCGCGGTAGCCACGGTCGTTGCAGTCGCGGCAGCCGACCTTCTCGTAGAGCGTGAAGGTGCCGAGCTTCTCCGCGGGCACACCGGCGTTGAGCAGGGCCTGCTCGTCCACGTTCTCCGCCGGCCGCTTGCAGGCGGCGCACAGGCGGCGCGCCAGACGCTGGGCGAGAATCAGGTTGAGCGAGGCCGTCACGAGGAAGGGCTCGATGCCCATGTTGAGCAGACGGCTCACCGTGCCCGGCGCGTCGTTGGTGTGCAGCGTGGAGAGCACCAGGTGGCCCGTGAGCGCCGCCTTGACGCCGATTTCACCCGTCTCGAAGTCGCGGATCTCACCGATCATGATGATGTCGGGGTCCTGACGGAGGAAGGAGCGCAGCGCCGCGGCGAAGTTCAGGCCGATGTCTTCATGCATCTGCACCTGGTTGATGCCGGCGAAGTTGAACTCGACCGGGTCCTCGGCGGTGGCGACGTTGGTGTCGATCTGGTTCAGCATCGAGAGCGCCGAGTAGAGCGTCGTCGTCTTGCCGGAACCCGTGGGACCCGTCACCAGCACCATGCCGTAGGGGCGCTCGATGGCCTCCTTGAACCAGGCCAGCGGCTGCGGATCGAAGCCCAGCTTCGTCATGTCCAGCTGGAGGTTGGACTTGTCCAGGAGGCGGAGCACCACCTTCTCGCCGAAGAGCGTGGGGCACACGCTGACGCGGAAGTCCATCTCCTTGCCACCGCCGAGCTTGATCTTGATACGGCCGTCCTGCGGCAGGCGGCGCTCGGAGATGTCGAGGTTCGCCATGATCTTCAGACGGCTGGTGATGGCGTTGCGCAGCTTCATCGGCGGGCGCATCACCTCGTAGAGGGAGCCGTCGATGCGGAAGCGGACCCGGAAGTCCTTCTCGTAGGGCTCCACGTGGATGTCCGAGGCGCCCTTCTTGATGGAGTCCTGGAGGATGAGGTTCACCAGCTTGACGACGGGGGCGTCGTCCGCGGCGCGGGCCATCTGCTCGACGTTGCCATCCTCCTCCTCCTCCTTGGCCACCTCGATGTCGTCGGCCATCTCCTCGACGAGGGCGTTCATGTCCGGGCCCTTCTCGGCGTAGTAGCGCTCGATGGCCTCGCGGATGGAGATTTCGGAGGCGACCACCGGCTCCACGTTGTAGCCGGTGAGGAACTTCAGATCGTCCACCGCGTAGATGTTGGACGGATCACACATGGCCACGATGAGCGAGGGGCCCGCGCGGTTGACGGGAATCACCAGGTGCTTCTCCGCCACTTCCTTCGGCACGAGCTTGATGATCTCCGCGTCGATGTCGAAGTCCTTCAGGTTGATGGCCGGGACGCCGTACTGCTTGGAGAGGAAGTCGGTGAGCTTGGACTCCTCGATGGCTCCCGTCTTGATGAGGGCGGTGCCGATGCGCGTGCCGTTCTTCTGCTGCTCCTCCTGGGCCTTGCGCAGCTGCTGGACGGAAATGAGGTTCTCACGAACCAGCAGTTCACCAAGTCGACCGGACATTCAGATGGCCTCGAACGTTGAAATGGCTTGATGGCTCCCCTCGCGTGTCAGCGCGAGAGGGCACCCAGGTGCGCGCGGATACGAGCGCACCGATGTTTCAGGATTAAAGAAAGGGACGCGCGGACCTGTCAAGGCGGCGTCTCAGGCCCGCTCTCCTGGCAAACCGTTGAATCTACTCGGGAAAAGTTCAGCCGGACGCCCGGGCGATGACCGCCCGAGCAGCCTCGACGTCCCTCTTGATCTGCCCCACGAGCTCCGCCACCGAGCCAAAACGGCGCTCGGCGCGCAGCCGATCCAGGAACTGCACCCGCAGTTCCCGCCCGTAGAGATCACCACTGAAGTCCAGCAGGTGCGCCTCGATGGTGACCTCGTTGACGCCAAAGGTGGGTTTGACGCCGATATTGGCCACCCCGGGGAGCCAGGTGGTGGCGTCCGGAGGGGACCCGGACGCGCCGAGGAAGCGGACGCGGATGGCGTAGACGCCAGCGGCGGGCCGCAGCTCGTTCTGGGTGTCCACGTTGGCGGTGGGGAAGCCGATGCCCCTGCCCCGCCCATGGCCGGTGACGACGGTGCCGTCCAGGTCGAAGGGCCGCCCCAACAGGCGCTGCGCCGCGCTGACCCGGCCCTCGAGGATGTACTCGCGCACCTTGGAGGACGAGGCCACCACCCCATCCACGGTGACGGGAGGCACCACGTGCACCTGGGCGCCCCGGGCGGCGGCGGCCTCGCGCAGGGTGTCCGCGGTGCCGGCACGGGCGGCACCATAGGTGAAGTCGTAGCCCACCACGATGTGGCGCGCGCCCAGCACGTCCAGCAACGAGGCCTCGAAGTCGGCCGGCGAGTGGCGGGCGTACTCGCGCGTGAAGGGCTGCACCACGGCCGCGTCCAGCCCACAGTCCTCGAAGAGCTCCAGCTTGCGCGGCAGCAGGGAGATGAGCTTGGGGGCCAGCTCCGGCTGCAGCACCTTGCCCGGGTGGGGCTGGAAGGTGAGGGCGGCGGTGGGCGTCCCCTGGCGCCGGGCCTCGGCGAAGAGGGCCTGGTGGCCCAGGTGCACCCCATCGAAGTTGCCCAGCGCGAGCGAACAGCCGGCCAGCTCCCGCGCCTCCGTCACACCGTGGAAGACCTTCATGGAGCGCCGGTATACCGCCAAAACCGTCGCTTTGCCCTGGCCAGACCGCCCCGGCCCATGCGAAGAGGCCCCACAGCGTCACGCATCCGTCATGGCCCGCCCCCGCCTCCTCCCCGATCCCGTCGGCCTGCATCTGGCCCAGCTCGAAACCCCTCCCGATTGGGACGCGGAGTTCGGCTTCTCCGGACCCCTCGAGCTGGAGATCGGCTCCGGCGCCGGTGGCCACGCGCTGGAGTACTGCCGGCGCAACCCCCAGGTGCGCTTCGTCGCCTTCGAGTGGCGCAAGAAGTACGCGCGGGACACCCTGGACCGCGGCAGCAAGATGGGCCTGCGCAACCTGCGGGTGCTCGAGGCGGACGCGCGCTTCGTGGTGCCGCGCATCTTCGCGTCCCAGTCGCTCGACGCCATCCACCTGCAGTTCCCCGACCCGTGGTGGAAGCGCGCCCACTTCAAGCGCGCCGTCATCCAGCCCGAGTTCGCGAAGCTGCTCCTGGACAAGCTCAAGCCCGGCGGCCTCTTCGACATGCGCACGGACGTTCAGGACCGGGGGGTGTCCATGCTGACCATCCTGGAGGACGCCGGCTTCGCCAACCCCCTGGGAAAGGGTATCTTCCACCCTTATGACCCCGAGGAGGTGCCCTCCACGCGGGAGCGGCGCTACCTGGCCAGCGGGGAGCCCGTCTACCGCGCCCGCCTGCGCAAGCCGGCCTGAGGAGCACCCGGGCCGGCGGGTGACTTGGCAGTCACCGGGCTTCCGGGGAAGAATCAGCCGGCCCCGGAAGTCGAGGGTGCAACGGGGTGCAGGCAGCGACATGGCCGACGGCTCTATCAAGAAGATGGGAGAGGTGACCCGCCGGACCCTGGCCACCCCAGCGCTCGCCGACCGGACCATCCTGCTCGTCGACGATGACCCGGCCAACATCCAGCACGTGCGCGAGGGCCTGGCCTCCCAGGGCTACCGCTTCCGCGAGGCCCATGACGGCACCGAGGCGCTGCGCTCGCTGCGCGAGGTGAGGCCGGACCTCATCATCATGGACGTGGAGATGCCCCGGCTGGGCGGCGTGGAGGTGTGCCGCATCATCAAGGCCAACGGGGGCGAGGGCGGCTTCGGCTTCATCCCCGTCATCCTGGTGACGGCCCGGCAGGCGGCGGGCAAGGTCGAGGGCCTGGAGCTGGGCGCGGATGACTACCTGGTCAAGCCCTTCGACATGCTGGAGCTGTCCGCCCGCGTGAAGTCCATGCTGCGCCTCAAGGCCCTGCAGGACGCGGTGGTGGAGAAGAACCGCGAGCTGGACAAGGCCAACAAGGAGCTGGCCCAGAAGCGCGAGGAGCTGCTGGCCCTCACCCGCGTGGACGCGCTCACCGGCCTCTACAACCGCCGCTACTTCGAGGAGCGCCTCACCGAGGAGTTCGTCCGCTCCACCCGCTACCGCTCGCCCTTGTCGCTGGTGATGATGGACATCGACCACTTCAAGAAGCTCAACGACACCTACGGACACCCCTTCGGGGACGAGGTGCTGCGCCAGGTGGCCCGGACCATCAAGGGCAAGCTGCGCGAGGTGGATTTCGTGGCGCGCTACGGCGGCGAGGAGATGATCGCCCTGCTGCCGGAGACGGGTCCCAAGGAGGCGCTCGGGGCGTGCGAGCGGGTGCGCGAGGCCATCGCCTCCCTCCAGTTGGAGCACCGCGCCCCGGACGGGTCGCGCCAGCCGGTGCGGTGTACGGCCTCGCTGGGCGTGGCCAGCGTGCCCGCCAAGAGCCTGCCGGTGATGGAGGAGCTGCTGCGCGTGGCCGACACCTGCCTCTACGCGGCCAAGGCGGCGGGCCGCAATTGCGTCCGCCAGTATCAGGAAGAATCCCCGGGGTGATTCTGCCTCTTGGCGAGCGGGGCCGTTTGGCCTAGATGGCAGGACATGCGCCTGCTGTCCGCCATGCCGTTCCTCCTGCTGGCCCTGCTGGCCCTCGGTGGTTGCAACCGACCCAGCTACACGACGCCCGACAAGGCCTACCAGTCCTTCCTCGAGGCCCTGCGGCGGGGAGATGAGAAGACGGCCTGGTCCTCCCTCTCCCAGCCCAGCCAGGAGGCACTCAAGGCCCGGGCCGAGGCCGCCGCCCAGGCTTCTGGAGGCGCGGTGAAGGCGGATCCGGTAGCCTTCTTCTTCGCGAATGTTCCTCCCCCCGCCGATGTTACGGAGGTCTCGTTACTTCGCGAGGAAGGGGATGTGGCGGAGGTGGGC
Source organism: Archangium violaceum Cb vi76 (assembly GCF_000733295.1). Lineage (GTDB taxonomy): Bacteria > Myxococcota > Myxococcia > Myxococcales > Myxococcaceae > Archangium > Archangium violaceum. Next base: position 58,755 of record NZ_JPMI01000048.1, read on the forward strand.
GTGGTTTCCTCGAATGTTAAGAGCCAGGTCCGGATGGTACGTGAACCGTCCGGATGGAAGATTGACCTCACGAAGTCCCTTCAGCAGCCGTGAGAACAGGCCTCCCCCAGGCCGCTCGCGCTTCAGGTAGCCTAAGAACGTGAACGATCGGAAGCCACGGCGGATTGCCCCCGCAGTCGAGGTCATCCGGCGCCCTGCCAGCACTCCCGGCACCGCGGCGCCGAGCCCGACACCCACCAGTTCTGTCTCGCCCCGGCCCACCCCTACCCCCACGCCGCGGCCCGCTCCCACTCCGTCCTCGACGGCTCCTACCGTCTCCGTGACGCCGCGGCCCACGCCAAGGCCCACGCCGACCCCGAGTCCAACGGCGCCCTCCGGGACGCCCGAGACCCCGGCGGCCGTGGCGCCCGTCGCGCCCCGGACCGTCGTCCCCTCGCCCCGGCCCGTCTCCGCTCCCACCTCGCCCCGGCCCGCGCCTTCCGCGGGCCGTGCTCCTGGTGCGGGACCGGGCTCGCGCCCCGGTGGCGGCTTCGGACGTCCCCGGACACCCCGGCCCCCTCCCACCCCCGAGCAGATCCTCGCACTCGCCACCAAGGAGCATGTGCCCGCGCGCATCGCCAAGGGTGAGCTCGAGGGCAAGATGAAGTCCCGGGTGTGGCGCAAGCTGCACGCCGAGGAGGCCAAGCGCTTCGACCAGGTGTACGCGCTGATGGGCCAGAACCCCGGCCTGTCGCTCCCCGACGCCTTCGGCGTGCTGCAGAGCGGTCTGTCCGTGGCCGACTTCCTCGCGCGCAAGGAGCGCACCCAGCGCAAGGCCGCCGTGAAGCAGGCCCGCGGCGAGGTGGACGACACCTCGGTGAGCGCCTTCATCAACGGGCTGCTCGAGTCGAAGACGGAGCTGGCCGTGGTGCTGGGCGAGCGCACCGTGCTCGACACCCTCTCGTCCGTGGAGCCCATCTCCTTCGTGCTCGGCCGCAGCGGACGGCTGGAGAAGCTCCAGGTCGTCATGATTACCCGCCGCTCGGACTGGGAGCAGCTCACGCCCCAGCTCGAGCGCGACCAGAAGCTGGCCCAGAAGCCCGCCAATGTCGCACGCCAGCCCGACAAGCGCCCCTTCTCGGATCCCCGCCCCTTCCTGCCCCACCAGGGGCAGCTCGTGCACCTCACGCTGCGCAACGGCATCCAGCTGTCCATGCGTCTGCGCGTGGTGGGACGCTTCGACCTCATCGTCGGCGATGACGGACACGAGGTGTTCATCCCCCTGCACGCCCTGGTCCGCTTCTCGGCCGAGGAGGATGGGGACGACACTGGCGACACTGGCGACACTGGCGACACCACGGACACCGAAACCTCCGGCGACGAGGCCGGAGAGAACGACTAGCCGCGAGGACCCGCGATGCCCTTCCTCTCCAAGCTCATCAAGCCGCTGCTGGCCCTCACCCTCTCGGCGGCCATCCTGGGCGCCCAGGGTTGCACCAAGGACTCGAAGCCGGAGTCGAAGCCGGCGGAGCCCTCCGCCACCGCTCCCGCCCAGCCGGCGGCGAAGCCCGGTGAGCCGCGCACCATCGCGATCTCCGTCACCGAGAAGGGCTACGAGCCGAGCCCCATCACCCTCAAGCAGGGCGAGCCCGTGAAGCTGGTGATGACCCGCACCACGGACCACACCTGCGCGACGGAGATCGTCCTCGAGGACTACAACATCAACACCCCGCTGCCCCTCAACCAGCCGGTGGAGGTGGCCTTCACCCCCAACAAGTCGGGCAAGCTCGTCTACGGCTGCGCCATGGGGAAGATGATCAGCGGCGTGTTCATGGTGGAGTAGCTCCACCCCTTCGCTTCCGCATTGCCCAGGGGGCCGGCCACACCCGCGCGGTGTGGAGGCCCCCTTCGTGTATCAGTCCACCGTCTCCCCGGAGGCCTCCGTCTCCGCGTCGGCGGGCTTCACCACGGCGGCGGGCAGCTCCTCGGAGACGGACTCGGGCAGCGACACCGGACACTCGAGCGAGCGGGCCCACGTGGCCGCCCGGTGACGCGCGAGGTGGAAGGCGGGCCAGCCTCCCGGCATCGGCTCGGAGAACCGGCAGAACATGCCGTGGACGCTCCGCGCCAGGGTGCTGTCGGGCGCCAGCGCCATCCGCGCGGCCAGCTCCGGCGCGGCGTCCTCGGACAGGGACACCATGTGCATCTCGTCCAGCACGTGGCCCTCCGCGGCCCGCTCGAGGTTGCCCCGCGCGATGAAGGCATCGGGGTTGAGCACGTTGAGCGCCGCGAGGAAGCCGAGCGCCCCCACGAAGGCCCCGATGGCGAAGCGCTCCGGGCGCCACCACAGCGTCACCGCTCGCCACACGAGCACCCCGGCCAGCGCCACCATGAAGACGTGCGTGTACACGCGCAGGTGCGTGTAGCCGTACGCGGACTCGTAGAGCGCCATGCGCTTCATCGCCGACGCCAGGATGACCAGCACCAGACCCACCATCACCGAGCACGCCACCCGGAAGGCGGTGACCTGCCCCTCGCTCCGCAGCCGCGTCCAACGCGCCAGCGCCATGCTCAGCCCCAGCGTCATCATCGACACCGCGAGCAGCTCGAAGAAGCCGCGCCGTGCGTACTCCGAGTAGCTGATGAACCTCGCCGGCAGCTGGGCCGCGCCGAAGAGGAAGGCGAACTGGATGGCCGCGAAGCCCAGGAAGAGCAGGTCCACCAGGCCCACCAGCGTGAGGCACTCGACGAAGCCCAGGCGGGTTTGCACCGGCGCCACCTCCGCCTCACCCGCCTCCGCGCCGTTGCGACGCCGGCGCTGCGCGTGCGCCAACAGCCCGAGCACCCCGAACGCGCTGCCCCCCACGAACACCAACCGCCCCACCGCGTCCAGGAACGTCAGGCCCGGGCTGAAGGACAACACCCGCGCCACCGCGGCCTCGAACACGGCGTCCGCCGAGACGAGCAGCGCGGTGAAGACGAACAGCACGGGCACGGCGAGCAGCGCGCCCCGCACCACCGGCATCAGCTTCGGCACCTGCCGGCGGGCCGCGGACAGGTCCACCTCCGCGCGCAGCACGCCCGGTGGCATCAACGCGGCATGGAAGAAGGCTCCGAGCGCCGTGAACGGGTAGCTCCACAGCCCGAGCCGCTCCACCCGGCCCGCCGCCCAGAAGTGCGTCACCAGCAGCAGCAGGAAGCCCGTGGCGAGCACGTTGAGCGTGGTGAGGAACGGGCTCGCGCGCACGAACACCATCCCGGAGAAGAACAGCAGCGGCACGAGCAGCCACGCGTTGGGACGGGCCCGCTGCCAGCCCTCGCGCCCTCCCAGGCCGAGCAGCGCCGCGAGCAGCAGCGCGACGAAGAGCGGGAGGGAGATGCCGAGCGCGGGCCCATCGAAGAACACCTCGGCGCAGACGCCCAGCCCGAGCGATGCGAGCAACGTCGCGAGAGGCCGGCGCAGACGTGGAACGGCGGGGACCGAGGCAACATCATCGGTATCGGTCGGGAAGCCAGTGGCGGCGGTCGTCATGCGGAACACTCCGAGGAGCGTGGGTTCGCCCGGTGTTGTGCAAGGTTGGGCCCAACCGCGGTGCCGGCGAGGGCCCTCGAGCCGAACGGTCGGTTCGCGGCACCGAGCGGTCGCGACCCCGTACAGCGCGTGGACTCCCGTGCCGCCCCACCCGTTTCCGCGTGTCCCAAGCGCCACGGCTGCGGCCGGTGAACCACACTGCCTCCCCGGGTGAAGTCCACGAGTGGACGCCGCGTGTCCATGGGACCCCGGACGCCCGGTTTCTCGGCACGACGCTCGAAGACGGGTAGGCTGGCCCCTCTCCCCCATGAGCAGCGCGGCGGACCTCTTCACCCGGCACGTATTCCTCGACCTCGAGACGACGGGGTTGGATCCGCGCGCCGACGAGGTCATCGAGCTCGGGGCCCTCTTCATCGAGAACGGCCAGGTGGTGGACCGCTACGTCCACTTCTTCGCCGCCTCGCGCCCCCTGCCCCTCACCATCCGCCGGCTCACGGGCATCGAGGACTCGATGCTCGCCGGTCAGCCCCGGCTCGCCGAGAGGATTCCCGAGCTGCGCCAGAGGCTCGCCGGCTGGACCGTGGTGGCCCACAACGCCTCCTTCGAGAAGGGCTTCCTCCCGGACCTGCTCGGCCCCATCCGCGCCCCGGTGCTCGACTCGTGCGAGCTGATGCACTACCTGCACCCGGAGCTGTCCAGCCACTCGCTCGAGTCCCTCATGCGCTGGGCCGGCAAGGGCCCTCGTGCCCGCCACCGCGCCATGACGGACTGCGAGGCCACCTGGTCCGTGCTGCTGCACGCGCTCGACGGCTGCATCCGCGACGGCCGCGCCGAGGACATCGCCGACCTGCTCGAAACGCTGGACCCGCGCGCCGCGCTGCGGCTGGCTCAGATCGAGGCCGGCGAGGCCGGAATGGAGCTGGACGGAGCGCTCGACCCGGAAGCGGCGCCCCTCGTGTCGCTGCTCACCGGCCTGTGGAACCTGTGCCGGGCCCGGCCCGCTCCGCTGAAGCTGGAGGCCACGGGCTTCCTCCCCGGACGCGCCGAGCGCCAGCGGGCCAACGGTTCGAAACCGCCTCCCGAGCCGCCGGACGAGAACACCCCGGTGCTGCCCGTCCGCTCCGAGGAGGTGTCGGCACTGCTCGGCCCCGGAGGCGCCCTGGAGCGCGCCCAGGAGGGCTTTGCCGCCCGCCCCGCGCAGCTCGAGATGTCCCAGGCCGTGGCCCGCACCCTGTCCGACGGCGGGCAGCTCGCGGTGGAGGCCGGCACGGGCACGGGCAAGTCGCTCGCGTACCTGGCGCCCGCGGCCCTCTTCGCCGCCCGCAACGGACGCAAGGTGGGCGTGGCTCCGAACACCAAGACGCTGCAGGACCAGCTCATCGAGAAGGACCTGCCCCGCCTGCACCGCGCCACCGGCGGCGCCTTCTCGTACACGCTCCTCAAGGGCCAGACGAACTACCTCTGCCGCCGCCGCGCGCTGGACGCCACCCGCGTGGAGCCCGGCATGGGCCACGCCGCCCGCGCCCCTCGCGCCTACCTGCGCGCCCTCATGCGCCGCGGCCCCGATGGTGACCTGGACCGGCTGAGCCACTGGTTCCGCGAGCGCTTCCCCGTGCTGCACGCGCTCGCCCCGGCGGTGCGCTCCGAGGCCGCCACCACGCTCGGCGAGCGCTGCCCCTACTTCCATCGCTGCTACTACCACTCGGCCGTGGCCCAGGCGCGCGACGCGGACGTGCTCGTCATCAACCAGTCCCTCGCCTTCGCCTGGCCCGCCCGCTATCCGAAGCTGGACCACCTCGTGCTCGACGAGGCCCACGAGGTGGAGGACGTGGCCACCACCGCGCTCTCCTCGGAGCTGTCGGACATGGCCTTCAGCCGGCTCGCCGAGCGGCTCCATGGGCGCGATGGGCGGCGCGGACTCTTCGCCGAGCTGCGGCGGGCCCTCTTCGCCTCGCGGCGCGCGGAAGCCCGCGTGCTGATGAGTGAAATCGACAGCGCCCTGCTCTCGGTGGGCGCGGCGGCGCGCGCCCTGGGTGAGCGGGTGACGGCGCTGTGCGAACCCGCCGCGGCGAGCGCCTCCGAGGACGCGGACGAGTCCGCCTACGCTCCGGAGCTGCGCATCACCGCCGAGGTGCGGGCCTCGCCTCCCTGGGTGCCCGTGCGCGAGGGGCTGCTGGAGCTGCGTGAGTGCCTCCAGGGCCTGCACAAGCTGCTCACGGTGGGACTGCAGGAGATATTGCCGGACCTGGCGGTGAAGATGCCGCCACTGGAGCGCGAGCTGGCCGGCGGCGTGTCCGAGGTGCTGGAGCTGACCACGCTGACCTCGGAGCTGTCCGACGAGCCGGCGGAGGGCCGGTGCTACGCGGCCACGGCGGTGCCTCGCAAGCAGCGCTGGACCCTGATCGCGCAGCCGCTGAACGTGGCGCCCTACGTGTCCCGGGACTTCGCGCAGCACAAGCGGGCCCTGGTGCTGGCCTCGGCCACGCTGAGCACGGGCACCGAGCGGATGCCCTATGTGCTCGGACGGCTGGGACTGGACGGGCGCAACGAGGGCATTCCCGCGCCCCGGCTGCTGCGCGCGCCCACGCCGTTCAACCTGCGCAAGCAGGCCCTGGTCATCCTGGTGATGGACGCACCTCGCGCGCACGAGGAACCGTTCATCGAGTGGGCCGCGACGCGCGTGTCCGGACTGGCCCAGGTGATGGGCGGACGGGTGCTGGGGCTGTTCGCCTCCTCGCGGCGCATGGAGCGCGTGGGCGACCTGGTGAAGGCGAAGCTGGAGCCGATGGGCATCGAGGTGATGCGGCAGTCGCGCGGGCACGGGCGCTCGCTGGCGGCGCGGCAGGAGAAGGACACCGGCACGGTGCTGCTGGGAACGAAGAGCTTCTGGCAGGGCGTGGACATCCCCGGCCGGGGCGTGGGGTGCGTGTTCATCGACAAGCTGCCGCTGGAGCCCGCCAGCCGTCCGCTGGTGGCCGCGCGCGAGGAGCCGCTCTCCCGCGGAGGAAACACCCACCTGGGTTTCCTCCACTACCGCATGCCACGGGCCCTGCTGATGCTGCGCCAGGGCGTGGGCCGGCTCATCCGCTCGCACGCGGACCGGGGCGTGGTCGTCATCGCCGACCCGGGCCACCCCAGCTACCGGCAGCTCCTGCTGGACGCGCTCGCCGGCTACCGCGTGGAGCTGCTCCCCTGGTCCGAGGCCCGTGTGCGCCTCTACTCCGCCATCGAGGACATGGGGCTCATCCGCCGGGCGTGAGGCCGGGGGGGCTTTCCTCGCGCACGGGGATGGCCCAGAGTTCTCCCATGGAACCCTGGATGGCACTCGCGTGGTTGTGGCTCATGGCCACCGTCATCTCCCTCGTCTCGGGCGTGGTGATGGCCCTCGTGTGTTGGAGCGTGGGCGCCTCGCTCTCCGAGCTCCGCTTCCATGTCGGCCCCCCGCTGCTCAGCTTCCGCATCCGGGGCGTCAAGTGGAGCTTCGGTTTCCTCAACTTCGGCGCGAGCGTCACCTTCGAGGCGCTCGGCATCCGCAGGGATGGGACGGATGACAACAGCTTCCTGCGGCTGCCCCTGTTCCTCCGGCTCCTCGTCCACACCAGCACGGTCGCCGGCATGCTCCTGCTCGCCGTGGCGTGCCTCTCCCCCGCACGCGGCCTCGCGGCCTTCACCTCGGGGTTCGAGCAGGTGGTCAACGTCCTCCTCGCCCAGCAGCGGGTGGCCGCCTTCTTCGCGCTGCTGAGGACCGAGGGCTTCTGGCCAGCGCTCGGCGTGCTCTCGGCGAAGCTCGCCGCCCTCAACCTGCTCCCGCTGCCTCCGCTCACCGGATACATGATGCTGCGCGAGTTCTGGCGGGGGCTCTTCAGGTCCCGGACGGGGAACGAGGGCGTCCCGGCCTGGGGCATGGTGCTGGTGCTCCTGCTCCTCCTGGGATGGGGCCACGGCCTCTACGCGGGCCTCCTCCATCCGAACTCGAAGCAGCCCGGGCTCGGCGCCATGTTCCGCGAGGCCAGACAGCTCATCGGGAACGCCGCCGAGCCCTGAAGACGCCCTCAGTTCACCAGGAACCCGAGAAGCTTCCGGCCCGCCTGGATCGTCCGCTCCTTCGGTGCGCGCTCGTCCCCCTCCTGCTGGAGCTCCCAGACGCAGTGCAGGGCGTAGATGTCCTCGGGAGACAGGTCGGCCGTCGCCTCGCCGAAGAGCGCGAAGGTGACCGAGCCCACCATGCCCACGCCTTCCTCCGGTTCGCCCCCTTCCTCTTCGTAGCGGTACTTGAAGAGCCAGACGTCGCGCTCGTCCTTCGTGGGCGGCCAGAAGAGCCGGCGGTGGTCATAGACCTCGATGTGGTCGGGCGCCCGGCCGAACTCCGTCGGGTACTCGAGCCACAGAATCATCTCGGCCATCGCTTCGAGCCGGGGGAGCTCCTTCTCCGGAACAGGAGCCGGCTGGAGCCCGAGCTCCGTGAGGTAGGTCACGGCGCGTTTCCGCGTCCTCGGGTCCTTGGACCAGTCCTGGAGCCGGGCCACGGCCAGGGCATCTCCTCCCCGGGCGGCGGCCCAGGCGGCCTCCATGCGGACCCCCACGTCGGGGTGCTCCAGGGCCAGGGCGAAGAACTCCCTCGAGTCCGTCAGGAAGGGCAGGCTGGCCGTCGCGCTGTGGGCGTACGAGAAATGGTCCGGGTCCTCGTCGGTGAGAAAGGACCGGAGCAGTTCGTGCCCTCGGGGCGTGTCGAAGGGGTGGGAGGTGACGCCGTGCTCGCGCGCGAGCGTATTGGCCATGTCGAGCAGCGCCACGGCGATGAACCCCGGAGGGAGCGGCTCCGCGAGCGCGGAAGCGACGCGAGTGGCGGCCTCCTTCTCCGCGTTGACGAGCGCGGACAAGACGGTCGACCACATGTAGCCATCGGGGGAGAGTGGGATCCGCGCCGCGTCGATGATGCGCTGGAGCGGCTCCTCGCCCCGGTACATCGCGAAGATCTTCAGGACGAAGAGCAGATCGCTGGCGGCGGAGTCGTAGCCCTCTTGTGGACCGGCCTTCCGCCACTCCCGCAGCCGCGCGTCATAGAGACGGAGCAGGGAGGGAAGCGCCTCGGCACGTAGGGTGACCGCCGCTTCCTTGGACGTGGGCTGCTGGAAGAGCCCCACGATGTTGGAGAAGGGGGACACGATATCCTCGGGGTCCGTGTACTTCTCGGGGTGGGCCTCGAAGTCGACAACGATCCTGGCCGCCTGGCGTGCGTCCTCCGCCGAGTCGAGATCGACCGCGGACCAGTGCTCCAGCTCCTCGCGAGCAGATTTCTCCTGAGTCATGGCCGGGGTGTCTACCGCAGTCCCTGGAAGTTCCTGTAGCGAAGTTGAGCGTCCCTCGGACCGGCACGCCGGAGGCCTCCGGGGACCAGACCTTCCTCATGCGGTAGATTCGCGCTCGGGCAGGTGACGTCGGTTCACGGAGTCAGGACATGGCATGCAGCACCCGATCGTGGAATGGGGCCCTTGGGGTGGCGCATGCGTGCTGAGGCGCGGGCGCACAGGTGGGCGGCGCTGCTGGTCGCGGTGCTGCTCTCCACCGGCTGCGTCACGCTGGCGCCCCGACAGGACGGCTGCACCACGGCGGCCGAAGACACGCCCGCGGACGAGGTGGCCAGAGCGGGGCCCCTCCCCCATGGCCCACCCTCCTGCGGAGGGAAGACCGTGCCCGTGGGCTGGCCCGACGTCTCCTTCAACGACAGCGAAGCACTCCTCGCCCCCTTCCTCACCTGCACCTCGCCCGCCGAATACGTCGCACTGCAGGAGCGGGTGGACATGCCCCGGCTGGTGGAGTCGCTGACGGACTGGGATGCCGTGCGGCTCGGCTCGCTGGGGCCCGTGCGAGAGGATGCCGCCAACATTCTCAACCGCAAGCGTCTCTCATTCATCCTCCATGCCACCGAAAAGTATGGAGTCGCGCATGCGGAGGTGTTCATCCGCTTCGTCCTCGACTCGGCCCATGACGACGAGCTGAGAGAGATTCTCTTCTGGCTGGCCCGGGACAAGCGGCTGGAGTCCACGCTGGGGCGGATGCCCAGGGCCCGTGCGGACAGGGACTTCCAACCCGGAGACCTGCCGCGAGGAGTCGGCCGTGCCGTCACCGACCTGCTCACCCACGAGCAGGAGAAGAATGCCTGGTACACCCACTACACCCGGCAACAAAGCCAGCTTCCACCGTCCTACCAGCAGGATCTCGATGAGGTGGAGCGGGAGGCAGCGGAGCAGCATTACTCGGCGGGCAACGTGGTGCTGGGCAGCGTGGACCACGTCACCTTCGGTGTGCCGCTGGGCTTCTACTACCTCGCAACGGGGACGGGCCACGGGCTGTACTCGCTCGCTCAGGGCGAGTACGAGCAGGCCGTGCGCGAATTGACGCCCCTCGCGCTGCTGACAACCCTGTACGTAGGTGGCAAGGGGGTGCGCTCCCTCTCCGAGGCCCGTGGAGGAGGCGCCGGACTCCAGAGGGGATTCGAGACGGTGCGGGCACGAGTGGGTGCCCTGGCGGAAAAGACGCGGCAACTGCAAGCGCAGTTGGGCACGGGCGTGGAGGGCATGCGAGAGCTGGCCCGCTACATCCAAGCCAGACGCGAGGCGGGGCGCTTCGTGGCCGTGGGAGGAATGGACGCCGCGCTGGCGCTGTACGAAGCGCGAGGGAATGTGGCCAGGGCCCGGCCGCTCATGTCCAGGGCCAGGCCCGGGGCCACGGGCTCCTCACCCGTACGCCCTTCCCCGAGGCAGGCCCTTGCCGCGGAGCGACAGGGCACCCTGGCCTCGCTGGTGGATGAGGGGGTGGGCCACACGCGGGAGGTGGTGGAGGCGAAGCTGGCGGCGGTGGAATTGGAGGCCACGGGTTCACGACTGCCCGCGGACACGAGGGTGTTGAAACAGCATCGCCCGGCCCTCGACACCCCTCCGCCCGAGGCCCGGGGCAACCCGCGCTGGCGCGAGTACGTGGACTATTACGAGCGGCGTCTGGGCGAGGTGGAGCAGGGCAAGACCAGCAAGGGTCCCCTGAAATGGGAGGGATACGAGCAACTGCGCGGGTGGTTCGCCCGGGGGCTCGCCTTCGAGCGCAACATGGTGAAGCTGCTGCGAGAGGACGCGGCAAAACCTCGGGCCGAGCGCCGCTTCTTCAGGGATTTCGACAGGCCCCGCGTTGAAACGCAGGTGGGCGTGAGAAAGCCGGATTCTGGCCTGCGCTACGCGGATGTGCTCGTCATCGAGGAAGGCGCGCCCGGCGGAGGGCCACGGCGCGTGGAGACGTTCAGCTTCAAGAGCCGTGACCTCTCGGGGTTACGAAGAGACGCTTTGACGGCTCAGATGATTGAGGACGCCAGCGAGGCACTGAGACACTATGGCGAGAGGCTGGACATCCGCCGAAACTCCCTCCAGTCCCTTTTGCCGGAAGGCAGCGAGGTGCAGATTCCGAGGGTGCGCCTCATCTATGAGGGGGGCGAGCTCAAGCCCAAGAACGCAGCTTTTATAAATGATGCCGTGACGAGATCCCAGAGTGACGTACCTGGAGTGGAGGTGTCGTTCCAATGAAGGTGCTGGACTTGCACGGTTTGCCGGAGGAAGACAGCCTCCGCCTGGATTTCAGAGCTGCCTTCGAGCCAAAGGAAGGACTCCAGAGCGAATTGAAGCCTTTTCTTCTGACGCTCGAGAAACACGCCGACGGGTGGATACCGGACGTCGTTAACGGCAAGCGGCAACGCAAGTACTCCCACTCTTCCTTCTGGAAGGCACTGGAAGAGCGGCGCAGCCCACGAACTACGGGGCTGGGTCTCTATCGCACGACGTGGCCTGCGTTGGACATGTCGCTCTGGCTCTCATTCGCAGCTCATCCACCCGAGCTTGACAGTACGGTCATGGTGAAGCCGCTCTCCTTCTTCACCGAGGCAGATCGCTGCCAAAGGCTGGTCGAGATGGTGCGCGCCTGGGCCTCCCGCTACCCCGTCCGCCATGCTTCAGCTCATAGCTCTGATGACAGCGAGCTGGCGGGGTTTCCCGGCTTTGGTCGCGAATTACAGACGGCTGTTCGGGACGGTTTCGACAAAATCTACGAGGTCTTCTGGCTCAACGTCTTCGGCCCCAGACTGGTGGAGTCCGTTGGCCGCGAGCGCATGCTGTCCACTCCGGCGCACCGGGTCGAGCAGCTTCCCAACGGCTCCGTCCTCCTGGTGACGTGGCCCACGGTGACGGACTTCGCGAGCAAGGAAGCACGGCTCGCTCAGGCCCGAGCCCACGCCCACCTCCGGCCGGACCTCGACTTCGACACCCTCCTGCGCACCTTGCATGAGCGCAGTGCCATGCTCGCTCCCGTGGAGCCCCGCTTCCACCCGGACCTGGCTCCGCTCCTCTCGCGTGTGGTGGATCGCGCCGCCAGTCACGAGCGCCAGCGCAAGATTTCCGAACTCAATGCGTGGCAACCCCCAGAGCCCGAGGAGTGGCGTCCCTCCAACTCAGCCCTTCCCCAGGACGTGGACAACCCGGAGCGCGTTCTCGAGCACTACGGCGACCTCGCCGAGCATCTCGTGGCACTGCTGCACTCGGAAGTGCCCTCCGTCTTCGAGGCCACGCCCGAGTCGCTCACGGATGCCGACTTCTACTTCTGGCGCGAGGAATTCCCGAAGAGCCGCCTGCGGGAAGCCATCGACGAGCACGCGGTGCCCGCCATTGGCGCGTACCTGGGTGAGGTGCTGGTGCGCAACCTCGGTGGCCGATGGATTCCACGAAAGAAGCTCGAGGAGTCCCAGGTCCTCGTGGGCAACCGCGTCTGGCTTCCCTTCGTCAGGGCCCGCAACTACATGCGCTCGCGCCAGTCACTGCTGGACTACTCCCTGACCTGGCTCTATCGCGTGGCCGAGCGGCACAGGGGCTGAAGGTCCGTCCTCACGCGTCCCACTCGAACGTATCCGCGGCCTCCTCGACGATGCGCGGGGCCAGCACCTTGAGCAGGTCCTCGGGCTTCGCTCCCGAGGCCTGCACCTCCACGTCTCCCAGCAGCTCCTGCCCCGGGTAGCCGATGCACACCATCCGCACCAGCAGTCCCCCCGATTCCGTGGAGTGAATCTCCGCCTGCACCCGGAAGCCGTGGATGCCATGCTTGCGCAGCACCCCCTGCGCCGCCGCCTTGCTCTCCTTCGCCGGTGCCAGCCGCGCCCCCATCTGCGTCAGCTTCCGCTTCATCCGCGCCTCGGCGAACTTCACCACCTCGGGCTTCAGCCCTCCCGTCTTGTCCTTCACCCCGGCGAAGTGCACGTACACCCGCGGCGTCTGGTTCTTCAGGTCCTGCAGCACCTGCGTGGCCGTCTTGATGGCCGCCTGTGCCGCCGCGTCCGTCTCGCCCTTGCGCGCCTTCAGGCACTCCAGCCCGGCCACTTCCTTCAGCTTCCCCAACGCCTGGGCCGCCGCAACGCGCACCTGGCCGTCCGCATCCTTCAGCCCGCCGCACAGCGGCTTCACCGCCTCCGGATCATCCGAGGAACCCAGCCCCTGCGCGGCCTGGGAGCGCGCACGCGGCTCCTGCCCCTGGCCGAGCTGTTTGCTCAACGAGGCCGTCCGGGAATCCACCTGGGCCAGAACGGCCCCGGGCAAGGTGAGCAGGAGCAGAACGAAGAGCGAGAGCGAGCGCCGCATGTGGGAAATCGAATCCTAGCGTCCGGAGCCAGAAGAACGCAGCCCACGCGGGGTGTGCGCTATTTCCCCTTGAAGGTAGCCAGGGTCTCGGTGACGGCCTCGGGCGCCAGGGCCCAGAGCAGCTCGTAGGGCTCCGCATCCGCCGCCTGGACCTCGATGGTCCCCAGCAGTTGCAGCTTGCCCGGGTAGCGCGTGCACATCACCACCAGCTTCAACCCCCCCGAGGGCCCCGGGCGGATCTCCGTCGTCAGCCGGTAGCCTTGAAGCTTGTGCTTGCGCAGCACCCCCTTCGCCGCCGCCTCAGCATCCTTCTCCGGGGCCAGCCACGCCCCCTCCTGCGTCAGCTTCCGCCGCATCCGCGCCTCGGTGGCCTTCACCAGCTCCGGCGGCAGTGCCCCCGTCATGTCCTTCACCTCGTTCAGGAGCACGTAGACCTTCGGCGGCCGGGCCTTCAGCTGGCGCAACCGCCCCACCGCCGACTCCAGGGCCGCCTTGGCCGCCGCATCCGGCTCGTCCTTCCGGGCCTCCAGGCACTGCAAGCCCCCCAGCTCCCCGAGCTTCTCCAGCCCCCCGGCCGCCGCCGCCCGCACCTCCGCCGCCGGGTCCTCCAATCCCGCGCACAGCAGCGGGAGCGCCTCGGGGTCCTCCGACTCCCCCAGCAGCCGGGCCGCCTGGACACGGTGCTCGGGCTCGGCCCCCTGCTTCAACCTCCGGCCGAGCGAGGCCGTCTGGGGGTCGGTTTGTGCCAGGACTGTCGCCGGGCAGACGAGCAGCAGAAGGGTGACAAGGTGGGATGGGGAGCGCATGTCAGTAGGTGGATCCTAGCTTGGTCCAGAAGAAACGCAGCGCCCCCACCACTTGTGGCATATACCCTCACCATGTCCTCTGTCCTGTCCGCTTCCCAGATTCGAGAGGCGTTCCTCAAGTTCTTCGAAGAGCGCGGCCATCGCCGCGTCGCGTCGTCCTCCCTCGTGCCGCAGAACGACCCCACCCTGCTGTTCACCAACGCGGGCATGGTCCAGTTCAAGGACGTCTTCACGGGGCGTGAGAAGCGCGAGTACACCCGCGCCACCACCTCGCAGAAGTGCGTGCGCGCCGGCGGCAAGCACAACGACCTCGACAACGTGGGCTACACGGCCCGGCACCACACGTTCTTCGAGATGCTCGGCAACTTCTCCTTCGGCGACTACTTCAAGGCCGACGCCATCGCGTACGGCTGGGAGTTCGTGACGAAGACGCTCGGGCTGGACAAGGCGCGGCTGGCCGTCACCGTGTTCAACGGCGAGGGCGGCATCCCCTGGGACGAGGAGGCCTTCGAGCTGTGGGCGAAGCAGGGCGTGTCCCGCGATCGCATCCTCAAGCTCGGCCTCAAGGACAACTTCTGGGCCATGGGCGACACCGGCCCGTGCGGTCCCTGCTCGGAAATCCACTACCACCAGGGCGACGACATCCCCTGTGCCGAGGTGTCCGCGGGCCGCCAGTGCAAGGGCGTGGCGTGTGACTGCGACCGGTGGCTGGAGATCTGGAACCTCGTGTTCATGCAGTTCGAGCGCAAGGAGAAGGACGCGCCGCTCATCCCGCTGCCCAAGCCGTCCATCGACACGGGCGCGGGCCTGGAGCGCATCGCCTCCGTCGTGCAGGGCAAGCGCTCCAACTACGACACGGATCTCTTCCAGAGCATCATCTCGCGCGTGAGCGAGCTGGTGGGCAAGCCCTACACCCAGGAGGGTGGAGCCTCCATGCGCGTGGTGGCGGACCACAGCCGCGCGGCCGCGTTCCTCATCGCCGACGGCGTGCAGCCCTCCAACGAGGGCCGCGGCTACGTCCTGCGCCGCATCATGCGCCGCGCCATCCGCCACGGCTCGCTGCTGGGGCTCGACGAGCTCTTCTTCTTCAAGGTGGTGGACCGCGTCATCGAGCTCATGAGCGACGCCTACCCCGAGCTGCGCGACGGCCGCACCTTCCTGCTCGAGGTCTGCAAGCACGAGGAGGAGAGCTTCCGCCGCACGCTCAACCGCGGCATGAAGCTCATCGACGAGGAAGTGGCCCGGATGAAGCAGTCCGGGGACAAGGTCCTCTCGGGCGCCAAGGTCTGGGAGCTCCACGGCACCTACGGCTTCCCGTGGGACCTGACGGAGATCATCCTCAAGGAGCGCGGCTTCGAGGCCGACATCCCGGGCTACGAGAAGCTCAAGAAGGAGGAGGCCGACAAGGGCCCGGACGGGCCCATCGGCCCGGGTAACGCCATCTCCACCGTCTACCTCAAGCTGATCGAGCGCCTGGGCCCCACCGAGTTCCTCGGCTACGAGGGCGTGGGCCACGAGGGCGAGGGCTCCGTGCGCGCCATCATCAACAAGAAGGGCGTGGAGCTGACCGAGGCCACCGCGGGTGACGAGGTGGAGCTGGTGCTGGACCGCACGCCCTTCTACGGCGAGTCCGGCGGCCAGATGGGCGACACCGGCCGCGTCGTGGGCCACGGCGGCAAGGCGAAGGCCGAGGTCCAGGACGCGACGCGCCCGGTGTCGGGCCTCATCGTCCACCACGTGAAGGTGACCGAGGGCACCTTCAAGGTCGGTGACATGGTGCAGGCGGGCGTGGACGGCGAGCGGCGCTCGTCCATCCGGGCCAACCACTCGGCCACGCACCTGCTGCACAAGGCGCTCAAGATGGTGCTCGGCGAGCACGTGAAGCAGGCGGGCTCCGTGGTGGCGCCCGACTACCTGCGCTTCGACTTCTCGCACTTCTCGCCCATGACGCCCGAGCAGCAGGAGCAGGTGGAGGACCTGGTCAACGGCTGGGTGCGCGAGAACACCGAGGCCCAGACGCGCGTGATGAACCTGGAGGACGCGAAGAAGTCCGGCGCCGTCGCCATGTTCGGCGAGAAGTACGGCGAGACGGTGCGCGTCGTCACCGTGCACCCGCAGTCCACCGAGCTGTGCGGCGGCACCCACGTGCGGCGCAGCGGTGACATCGGCCTCTTCAAGCTGGTGAGCGAGAGCGGCGTGGCCTCGGGCGTGCGGCGCATCACCGCCGTCACCGGCATGGGCGCGCTCCAGTACGTGCGCGAGACCGAGCGCGAGCTGAAGAAGGCGGCCGAGCTGCTGAAGACCTCGCCCAAGGACCTGGTCAAGCGCGTGGAGGCCACGCAGAAGCGCGTGAAGGACCTGGAGCGGAAGATCGAGGAGGTGGCCGTCAAGGCGCAGGCCGGCTCCAGCAAGGATCTGCTCGAGCAGGCGCGCGACATCAACGGCATGAAGGTGCTCGCCACGCGGATGGATCCGGCGGATCCGAACGTGTTCCGCGGGATGGCCGATCAGCTGAGAGATCGCATCAAGTCCGGCGTGGTGGTCATCGGCGGCGAGAAGGACGGCAAGGTCGTCCTGCTGGTGGCGGCGACCAAGGACGTGGTGGCCAAGGGCATCCACGCGGGCAACCTGCTCAAGGAGATGGCCAAGGAGGTCAACGGCCGCGGCGGTGGCAAGCCGGATCTGGCCCAGGGCGGTGGCGAGGACCCCTCGCGCATCTCCAACGCCTTCGACAAGTTCTACGAGCTGGTGAAGGGGACGAGCCTCTCATGAGCCCGAGCCCCCGAGGACTCGCGGTGCTCTTCTGCGCGGCGGCCCTCCTCGGGGGCTGCAAGAAGGAGGAGCAGCCCGCGCCGACCGAGGACCGCACCCTGGAGAGGCTGCGCCAGGAGGTGGACCGCGTGAACCAGGGCGGGGCGCCCACCGCCGCGCCCGACGAGACAGACCCCAATTCCCGGCTGGCGGGACTCGCAGCCGGCCAGGACCAGGAGAGGCCCAGGACCTACGCACTGCCCTCCAAGGGGAAGGTGAAGGTGGACACGCTCACGCTCCGGCCCACCGGGTTGGAGTCCCTGCACTCCCTGCGCGGCACGGGCAAGGTGGCGCTCACCACCGACGAGCTGTTCCTGCGCGTGACGCTCGACGCGGAGAACGTGGGCCCGCGGTCCGTGTACGTGCCCTTCTCGACGGCGCGGGTGGTGGACGCGGGAGGCAACGAGTACCCCCTGGCCCGTGATGCCCAGACCCTCGCGGGGACGCGCACGCTGGACCACACCTGGGAGAGCGCACAGAGCGAATCGATGGATCTCCTCTTCGAGGTGCCTCCGGCCGCCATCGGTCCGGGGATGTCCCTCCTGATTCCCACCAGCAGCGGCGAGAGCGCTCGCATCCCGCTGCAATGAGGCCCTTCGGGAGACGGTGACGCACGGTGACGGTCGGGCCCACGCTGATCCCGCTGCGCATCCGCCTCCCGTACGCGACGGAGGAGGACTTCGTCGAGAAGTACGGCGCCAATGTCGCGCGCGGGGGCCTCTTCATCGCCACGCGCTCGCCCAAGCCCGAGGGCACGGGGCTCTCCTTCGAGCTGGTGCTGGCCGATGGTGGGCGGCTGCTGCGCGGCGAGGGACTGGTGGTGAAGTCCCAGGCCGAGGGCCCTCGCGCCGGGATGACCGTGCGCTTCGTGCGCCTCGATGCGTACAGCAAGGCGCTCATCGACCGCATCCTCGCCCGCCGCAACCCAGGCACCGGGAGCGCCGCCAGGACCGCTGACACGGCGGTGCCCGAGCCGCTCGCGAGCCCGCCCGTCGAGCATCCACACGCGGAAGAGCCCGCGCGGCAACCGGTTCCGAACCCGGAGGCATCGGCGGGCGCGGCGAAACGCGGACGGCCCGTCATCTCCGCGGAGGCGCTTCGCAAGCAGGCCGCGACACCCTCCGCACCCACCCCGCGCCCCGCGGCTCCGAAACCCGCCGCTCCCACGCAAGCGGCGCCGAAGCCCACCGCTCCGAAGCCCGCCGCGGCGGCACCGAAGCCCGCTGCTCCGAAGCCGGCATCGCCTGGCACGACAGCGACTCCCATTTCGCCCGGACCGGCCACCGCTCCGGGCCCCGTGGCCCCGGCACCGGCTCCAGGTCCGGCGAGGCAAGCGGCCCCCGCCGCACCTGCCCGTGCGCCAGAGCCGAAGACCCCTGCTTCCGCGAAACCAGCCGCGCCGCCCTCCGCGCCACCCCGGCCGCCCGCGCCGAAACCGGCCACGCCCTCCGCACCGGCACCTGAACCGGTGACACCCGCCGCCGTCACCGAGCCACGGATTCCCGCGACGCCCCCGGTTCCCGACGCGCCAGCACTGGCGGACGCCCCGCGGCCCGCGCACTCCGCGCCAGCTCCAGGGAGAGTGCCCACGCCCGTGGAGCTCCCCGCGACTCCCGCGCGGCCCACGACCCAGGACCTCATCGCCAACGCCGTCCTGGATCACCTCGCCCCCGACGAGGAGATCCTCGCCCCCGAGAGCATCACCCTGGAGCCCGAGCCACCCGCGCCTGCTCCGCCCGTGGCACCTCCCGCCTCCGTGCAACCGGAGCCTCCCGTCACCGAGACGTCAGCCCCGGCCACACCCGCCATCCCCGAAGCACCCGCGCCCACGCCTCCCCCGGAGGCTCCCTCGCGTCCGGAGATCGCTCGCGAGGTGCCGCCGTCGCCCACCGAGGAGCCCCGCCGTCCCGTCTCGCCCGAGCTCAAGGGCCGCCGGCGCGCCATCCTCGACGTGCCCGTCTCCACGCCCGTGGTGGCCGCGCCTCCCGAGGTGGTGCTCGGCATCGACCTCGGCACCTCGCAGGCGCGCGTCGCCGTCCACCACCAGGGCACGCTCCAGCTCATCCCCCTGGGCGAGGCCAACACCCTCCCCTCGCTGCTCGCCGTGGACGCCTCGGGCCAGTTCCTCGTGGGCACCGCCGCCAGGGCCGAGGCCGAGCGCTCCCCTCGCCATGCCATCCACGGGCTCCGCCGCTTCCTCGGCCTGCGCGCCCGCTCGCCCCTGGTGCGTGCGCTCGGGGGTCCCCTTCCCTTCCCCCTCTCCGCCGGTCCCCACGGCGACGCCAGCATCGAGCTCCACGGCCGCGGCCACCTCTTCCCCGAGCTCGCCGCCCGGCTCCTGCGCGAGCTCAAGTCCTCCACCACCGCCGTCCTCGGCCACGAGGCCACGCGCGCCGTCCTCTGCGTCCCCGCCCACTTCGACGATCGCCAGCGCGCCGCCATGCGCGAGGCGGGCTCGCTCGCCGGGCTCGACGTCCTGCGCATCCTCAACGCGCCCTCGGCCGCGGCGCTCGCCTTCGGTCATGAGCGGGGGCTCGCCCGCAAGCGCCTGCTCGTGGTGGAGCTCGGGGGCGGTGGGCTCGACGTGTCCGTCGTCCAGCTCACCGGGGATGACCTCGAGGTCATCACCACCGGGGGAGATCCCACCGTGGGCGGCATGGACTTCGACGCGCGCATCGCCGAGGCGCTCGCCAGCGAGCTCCAGGCCCAGGGCCTCCCGCGTCCCGAGCACCCCACCGACTGGCTTCCCCTGCTCACCGCCGCCGAGGCCGCCAAGGTGGCCCTCAGCGAGCGCGACGAGGTCACCTTCCCACTCCCCGGAACCCAGGCCCCGTTCTCGCTCAACCGCGAGCGTCTGGAGGCCCTCACCGCGGACCTCGTGCAGCGCATCACCCTCGTGGTGCGCCAGGTGCTCGAGTCCAGCGCGCTCTCGCCGCAGGGGCTCGACGAGGTGCTGCTGCTGGGAGGACAGGGCCGCTCGCCGCTGGTGCGCCGCCGGCTGGAGGAGAGCCTGGGCGTGCCCGTGCGCGCGGACATGCAGTCCACCCACGACGCCACGCACCTGGTGGCGCTCGGCGCGGCGCTGCTGGGCCAGGGGCTGCTCGACGCGGCCGCGGGCAAGCCCGGCGCCACCGTCTCCGAGGTGCTCTCCGTCCCCATCGGCGTCGCCGAGCGCGGGGGCACGCTGCGCCGCGTCCTCGAGCGCAATACGCGGCTGCCGGCGGAGAAGACGCTCGTGCTGCCCGTCACGCCCGGGCCGCTCACGCTCGCCCTCTTCCAGGGGCCCTCTCCGGTGGCCGCGGAGAACGAGTACCTCGGCACGCTCGCCTTCACCATCGAGCGTCAGGGAGAAGCCGAGGTGCACTTCAGCCTCTCGCAGGACGGCATCCTCTCGCTCGCGGCCACGCTGCCCGGCGTGAAGCGGCATCCCGTGACGCTCGCCATGGACATGCCCGAGGACGCGGAGCTGGAGGCCGTCATGGCCCGCTCGCCGCTGGAGGGTGAGCCCGAGGCCCGTCCGGGCGGGCTCCTCTCCGGTCTGCGCAAGCTCTTCGGCCGCCGCTGAGCCGCGCCACCTCTCGAATGCAGCGGGGGGCCAGGCGGCCGCTCCACGTCATGCCCGGGTCGTGCACGAGCATCCACGGTGTCGCGGTGTCAACTCCTTCCCATTCCGGGCGAATGCCCAGATTTCGCCCAGCAGTCACTCGTGACTGGAGGACGCGATGAAGTTCCGTTCATGGATGAGTGGTATCGCTTTGATGGCCTTCTGCACCGCGGGCTCGGCATTCGCAGCCGTGGACGCGTCGAAAGTCGGCCGCGGCTTCGATTTCCAAGAGAACCAGGTGCCGGTGGGCGTCGATGTGCGCGGAGGCGTGGGTGGATTCACGGGGAACAGCGGTGACCTCACGAAACCGGGCGCGCTGCTCGGCGTCACCGCCGATGCCCAGCCCTGGCCTTCCCTTGGCGTCGAGGCGGGCTACGAGGGACAGCGCATGCCCATCGATGACGGGCGTGTCGGCGATGGAGAGGCCATGTGGCGCCACAACCTCGGTATCCTGGCCAAGGCCGGTGCCCCCCTGCTCCAGGCGAAGCTCTATCCGTACGTGGGAGCGGGCTTCGGCCTGAGCTACCTCAACGCCAGTGAAGGCGCCGAGGGCCTCTATGACAACGACTTCATTGGAGAAGTGCCGCTCGCGGCCGGCGTGGACTATCGCTTCACCCGGAACGTCTTCGCGGGTGCACGCGCCACGTACCGGGCCCTGATTGGCACGTCCTTCGCGAACGACGCCACCGTGGCGGGCGACACCACGGGCGGTCTGGTCAACTTCAACCTGACGCTCGGCGGCAGCTTCTAGCCGGTCCGCGGCCGGGTCCCGCGGAAGCAACCCCCCACCGTGTCTCGAGAGAGGCGCGGTGGGGTCTCGCCATCTAGGCCACCATGACTTCGGGCTCCGGAGCCGCTCCGGCGACGTGCACCGGCAGGGAGATCCGGAAGGTGGTGCCCCGGCCCGGCTGGCTCTCCACGGTGATGTCACCACCGTGCATGGTGATGATGCGATGGCACACCGAGAGCCCCAGCCCGCTGCCCACGCCCGCGGGCTTGGTGGTGAAGAACGGCCGGAAGATGTGCGCCAGGTTCTCGGAGGGGATGCCACAACCGGTGTCACCCACCTCCACGAGGACGCGGGAGTCAGGGCCGCGCCGGGCCACGAGGCGGATCTCGTTCTGCTCCACGTGTCCCGGAGCAATCGCATGCGCCGCGTTGATGATCAGGTTGAGGAACACCTGGCACAGGCGGGCCGCGTTGCCGTGCGCCCGGGGTGTTCCCTCCGTCCGCATCACCACCCGCGCCCGCTGACGGACCTCGTGCGCCGCCATCTTCGACGCGCTCCGCAGCACCGCCTCCAGGTCCACCGGGCCACTCACCGCGTCATCCGCGCGCGCGAGCATCTTCAAGTCCTGCACCAGGAGCTTCACCCGCTCGGCCCCCTCGTGGGCCTCGGAGAGCGCCGCCAGCAGCTCCTCGCGCTCCAGGGGTGAAGGCGCCCCCTGCATCCGCTCCAGCTCCTCGCGCGCGTAGCTCAGGTTGCCGAGGATGAAGGCGAGCGGATTGTTGATCTCATGGCCCACGCCCGCCGCCAGCTGGCCCACCGTCACCAGCCGGTCCGCGAAGAGCAGTTGCGCATTGGCCTCCTCCAGCTCGGTGGTGCGCTGGCGCACCGTCTCCTCCAGCAACGTGTTGTAGCGGCGCATCTCCCGCTCCGAGGCCTCCGCCTCGGCCTTGGCCAGCCGCTCCTTCTCGCGCACGGTGTCGCGCAGCTCCGCCATCATCCGGTTGAAGGCCCGCGCCAGCGAGGCGTACTCGTCCCGGCCCTTCACCGGCAGCTCGGTGGTGAAGTCGCCCCGGCCGATGCGCGTCGCGCCCCGCAGCAGCTCCAGCGACGAGCGCCGCAGGGTGAAGAGCACGGTGGCCGCCAACGCGGAGACGAGGCCCAACGCCACCAACGGAACGGCCACGCTGAACACCTGGCTGGCCCGGAGAACCTCGAGCCGGACGCTCTTGCGCCACGCCAGCCGCTCGCGATTCAGCGCCCAGGCCTTGTCCAGGTGCGGCATCACCTCCGTACGAAAGGCGTCGATTGACTCGTGCAACGCCCGCTCCCCCCCTCCCGTCCCGGCCTGCCGCACACGCGCCTCCAGGTGCTCCATCCAGTCCAGGTACGCCCGCCGCGCCAGCTCGATGAGGGCGAGCTCCTCGGAGAGCGCCTCGGGCCGCCCCTCCCGCGAGGCCAGCTCCCGGAGGTACGCGAAGTCCTCCTCGGCACGCCGCTGTCCGGCCTCGAGCAACGCCCGCGGCTCCTGCCCCTTACCGTGCGCCTCGAGCAGCTCATGCGGCACCCACACGGCGTCTCCGGCCAGTTTGCCGTACAGGGTGTTCCGCTCCTGCATGGCGAAGACCTGCTCCGTGCTGCTCCGCCCCCGGGTAGCGAGTGCGTACAGCGCCCCGCTCAACACCGCGACGAGCCCTACCGTCACCGCCGCGAACAGCAGGATTCTGGTGCGCACCGTCATCGCTCTGGCCTCTCGGATGGACACCCCCGGCCACCCGGTGTCCGAAATCCGCGCCGCCAATACATCAAACCCGCTATTCAAGCCAGACGCGAATTATCCAGAAAGGCGGTATTTGTTGACAAAACACCAGAGTGACAACCCGGTGAATAAGGGCATCCCTCTATGTTGAGCCCCCCTCGGCCGGGGCCGCCCACAGCGGCCCCCCCGGGGTTCCGTCCTAGAGAGCGGCGCGATCGAGCAGCGCCTCGGGGCGGGGATCCTTCTCCCACGCCTCCAGCACGGCCTGTCCGGGCGAGCGGCCCGAGGCGGCCACCTCGGCGAGCGGCTCGACCAGAGGCGCGTCCTCGCGATCCAGGCGCTCCAGGCCGCGGCGGGCAATCGCCACCATCTCTCCGGCGAGCCGGTGGAGCTCCTGGTCGCGCAGCCGTCCCGCCAGGCCCTGCCGGCGCGCGGTGTCGTGGAAGGCCAGGTGCTCCTCGTAGGAGAGCTGGGGCAGCAGCTTCTCGGCCTCGTCCATGGCGCCCGGGCCGTACAGCAGCCCGCGCCACAGCGCCGCGAGCGCGCCCGTCATCGGCGCCGACACGCAGTCCGCGCCCCGCACCTCCATCACCTTCTTCAGCCGCACCTCGGGGAAGAGCGTGGAGAGGTGATCCGTCCAGTCGGACATGTCCGCGGGCGCGCCCTCGAAGCCGTCCTTCATGAACTGGCGGAAGGTCATCTTCGGACGGAGGTACTCGCCGCGCCGGCGCAGGAAGAGGATGGGCGCGTCCAGGGCCCAGTCCACATAGGCGCGGTAGGAGAAGGAGCCGTCGAAGAAGGAGCGCAGGTAGCCACAGCGGGTGGGGTCCACCTCGTCCCAGACGCGGTTGCGGAAGGACATGTAGCCCGAGGGCTTGCCGTCCACGATGGGGCTGTTGGCGTAGAGGGCCACCATCAGCGGGGCCAGGCGCGCCGTCAGCACCGTCTTGCGCACACAGTCGGCCTCGCTCGACCAGTCGAGAGAGACCTGGCCGGTGGAGGTCATCAACATCATGTCGAGGGCCAGGCGGCCGCGCTCGGGCAGGGACTGCCGCATGGCGAGGTAGCGCGTCTTGGGCATCCACGGCATGTCGGCCGGGGTGGCGAAGGGCCGGTAGCCCAGGGCCACCAGCCGCAGGCCGAGCGGCCCCGCGGCGGCCTTCACCTCGGCCAGGTGGGCGAGGTTCTCCGCGTGGGCCTCGCGCGCGGTGCGCAGGGGCGAGCCGGACAATTCCAGCTGCCCGCCCGGCTCCAGGGAGATGGTGAGCATCCCCTTCTGCAGGGCGATGGCGGGGGAGGTCGGCGTCTCCCGGAAGGGGGTGTAGCCGTTGGGGGCCATCCGCTCCAGCAACGCCCCGATGCCCGAGGGCCCCTCGTACGGCACGGGCCGCGCGGACTGGACGGGATAGACGAATTTCTCGTGCTCGAGCCCCAGCAGGTGCTGTGAGGGGGGCTTCTCAGCGGAGCGGAAACCCGCCAACAGCATGTCGACGGAGGTGATGGGCTCGGAGGCGGCGCGCTGGAGATCGAGAGACATGGCGGCCCTATATAACGATCGTTGACCCCACCGCCGTCATTTGCGCATCGTGGCGTCAATGACCCACCCCTCACCGGTGCCCACCTTCTCCGCCCGGGCCGGTCCGGCGGACGTGCTCCAGGGACTCGGCCTCCTGTTCCGGGCCGGAAGCCTCATCTTCCGCACCCCCGCGCTGAAGCGGCTGTCCGCCCTGTGCGCCGCCGTGACCCTGGTGGCCCTGGGCGCGCTCTTCGCCCTGCTCTGGAAGTACACCCCGGACCTGCTGGGGTGGCTGTGGACCCGCCCCGGGCCCTGGTACGGCCAGGTCTTCTGGTACCTCGTCCTGGTGTTGATGTTCCTCGTCCTGCTGGTGGTGGGGGCCAACGTGGTGGTCCCCGTGGTGCTGGCCCCCTTGCAGGACCCCCTGTCCGAGCTCACCGAGGCCCAGTGTGGCGGCTACACCTCGCCCCCCTTCGGGCTCGGCTCCTTCCTCCAGGGACTGGCCACCAGCCTGGGGCACACCCTGGCGCGCCTCTCCCTGCTGATACTGGGCCTGGCGGTGATCTTCCCGCTCAACCTGATACCGGTGGTGGGCAGCGTGGCCTGGACGGTGCTGGGCACCCTGTGGACGACGCTCTGGCTGGCGGGCGAACACCTGGCCGCGCCCATGACGCGCCACCAGTACCCCTTCGCCGAGGTCCGCCGGGTGATGCGCCAGCGCTGGCTCCTCTGCCTGGGCTTCGGGGCGGGCGTCTACGTCCTGCTCTGGGTGCCCCTCCTCAACAGCCTCTTCCTCCCGGTGGCCGTCGTGGGCGGCACCCTCCTGTACCGGGGGCTGCTCGCCGTGGGCAACGTGCCTCCTCCCCCCTCGGCCGGGCCCGCCGGGAAATAATCCGGGGGGCCGGTTGTCTCGTCCGGTGGCTCCGCGGCGGGAACGCTCCGGGCCCTGGTGGCGTTATCGAACGCTGCGGGAAGGCGTCGGCTTGAAGCACCAAGAAGCCATGATTAGGCTTGCCCGGTTGCTCCCGGCACTCGTTCTTCACGCCAACCGCTCGGATTTGCTGGGCTTTTCACGCATCACCCCCGGGGCTCACGGGCCCCACCCTGGATGAACCATGCCGCGACTCTTTCGCCGGATCACCGCCGTCGCCGTTCTCCTTGGCGCCTGGGCCCTCGTGGGCAACGACCGGGCGCCCCTGCCGCTGACACTCGGCGTGGCGGAGGCCGGTCAGGGAAGCTCGGACTCCACCCGCATCGCCGGGGAGAAGGGAGGCCCCACGCATGACCTCTCCTCCCTCCGCGTCTTCACCAAGGTCATCCTCTATGTGAAGGACAACTACGTCGACCCCAAGCGCGTGAAGCCCAAGGAGATGATGATCTCCGCGCTGGAGTACGTGGAGAAGAGCGTCCCGGACGTGCTCGTGGACGGCAACGCCGAGTCCGGCAAGCTCAACGTCAACGTCAACGGCAAGACGCGTGAGTTCGACATCAGCCACGTGGACTCGCTCTGGAAGATGTCCTTCACGCTCAAGGACGTCTTCGACTTCGTGAACAAGAACATGCGTCCCATCGACGACACCCGCGACATCGAGTACGCGGCCGTCAACGGGATGCTCTCCACCCTGGATCCGCACTCGGTGCTGCTGCGCCCCGAGGTGTACCGGGAGATGAAGCTCTCCACCAAGGGCGAGTTCGGCGGCCTGGGCTTCGTCATCCAGATGCGCGAGGGCAACCTCACCGTGGTGAAGGTGCTGCCCAAGACGCCGGCGGCGCGCGCGGGCATCGTGAAGGATGATCAGATCAAGAAGATTGGCGAGGAGTCCACGGTCAACATGGACCTCAACGAGGCCGTGTCCAAGCTGCGCGGCCCGGTGGACAGCCGCGTGTCCATCACCGTGGAGCGCAAGGGCTGGGACAAGCCGCGCCCCATGACGCTCAGCCGCGCGATGATCTCCATCGAGAGCGTCCAGCACAAGCTGCTGGCCGGCAACGTGGGCTACGTGCGCCTGAAGAACTTCCAGGGCAACACCACGAGGGACTTGCAGGCGGCGCTCAGCGAGATGCGCCGGCAGAGCGAGGCCAAGGGCGGCCTCAAGGGTGTGGTGCTGGACATGCGCGGCAACCCGGGCGGTCTGCTGGAGCAGGCCATCCAGGTGTCCGATACCTTCCTGTCCAGCGGCACCATCGTCTCGACGGTGGGCCTGTCCGACAAGCTGCGCGAGGAGAAGCGCGCCCGTCCGGACGAGGGTGAGGACACCTACCCCGTCGCCGTGCTGGTGAACGCGGGCAGCGCCTCGGCGTCGGAGATCGTCGCGGGCGCGCTCAAGAACCTCAACCGCGCCGTCATCATCGGCCGCCAGACGTTCGGCAAGGGCAGCGTGCAGGTGCTCTATGACTTCCCGGACGACAGCGCGCTGAAGCTGACCATCGCCAAGTACCTCACGCCCGGTGACGTCTCCATCCAGGAAGTGGGCATCGTCCCGGACATCGAGCTGGTGCCCTCGGCCGTCACGGAGGAGCGCGTGCTGGTGTTCGCCCCGCGCAAGACGATTGGCGAGGCGGATCTGGATCAGCACTTCGGCAACCCGAACTCGGACTCGGTGGCCAAGAAGCGCGAGGACGTGCTGGGCCGCGAGAAGCCGCTGGAGTCGGTGAAGTACCTCAAGCTGGACGAGAAGCAGCAGCAGGCGCTCGCCAAGAAGCAGGAGGAGGCCGCCAAGAATCCCGAGACGGCCGCCAGGCAGGGCACGGCGCCCAGCCCGCTGCTGGACATCGACTCGGCGGGCACCGGCGAGGAGCTGGACGACCAGATGGACGCCGAGAGCCAGGACGAGGTGAAGGAGGACTTCGAGGTGCAGTTCGCCCGCGACTACGTCCTGCAGATGCCCTACGCCGACCGGCGCCAGATGCTGCAGAAGGGCAAGGGCTTCGTGGAGAAGAAGCGCGAGGAGGAGGAGCAGCGCATCAACTCCGCCATCCATGCGCTCAACGTGGACTGGAGCGCGGGCCCCACGCCCAAGGACGTGAAGCTCGCGGCCACCTTCAGCCCCTCCGCCGACCAGCGCATCGCCGCGGGCGAGACGTTCGACCTGGTGCTCACCGCCGAGAACAAGGGCAGCGAGCCACTCAAGCGCGTGCACGCCTGGACGGAGAGCGACAACTACTACCTGGATCGCCGCGAGTTCCTCATCGGCAGCCTCGCCCCGGGTGAGAAGAAGACGTGGAAGGTGAAGGTGAAGCTGCCCAAGGACCTGACGTCCCGCCGGGACGAGGTGACGGTGAAGCTCCACGACGACCACGGGGCCCTGCCCACCACGCTGGTGAGCGAGCTCAACTTCGCCGAGCTGCCGCGTCCCGCCTTCGCCTTCAACTGGCAGGTCATCGACGCCTGCGAGTCCTGCAACCGCGACGGCACCGCCCAGCGCGGCGAGGACATCACCCTGGTGATGGACGTGACGAACACGGGCAAGGGCAAGGCGCTCGACTCGTTCGCGCAGATCAAGAACCTGGGGGACCCGGACATCTTCATCGAGAAGGGCCGCTTCAAGCTTGGCGAGCTGGCCCCGGGCGAGACGAAGACGGCGCGCTTCCAGCTGGCGGTGAAGAAGGGCTACGACGGGAAGACCTTCCCGCTGCGTCTGGCCATCGTGGACGAGCCGCTGGAGGAGTTCGCCATGGAGAAGCTGGAGCTGCCCGTGTCGGACGCGCCGGTGGCGAAGTTCGAGCCGAAGAAGGGCCTGGTGAAGGTGTCGGAGAAGGCGGCGCTGCTGGCGTCTCCGGAGCAGGGCGCCCAGGTGCTGGCGCGGCTGTCGCGCCCGGCGGTGCTCAACACGGAAGCGGCCACCAAGGGCTACTACCGGGTGGAGCTGGACAAGGACCGCTTCGCCTTCGTGAGCACCGAGGACGCCCGCGACACGCGCGGCAAGGCCACGGCGCCCCAGGGGCTGTCGTACGTGGCACGCCGCTCGCCGCCGGAGATCAAGCTCGACGTGGACCTGGCCCAGGGTGGCCTGGTGGCCAACGGCGAGAAGTACACCCTCTCCGGTGAGGTGGACGACGCCCAGGGCCTGCTGGACATGTACGTGCTGGTGAACGACCAGAAGGTCTACTTCCAGGGCGTGGACCCGAAGGCCAAGGGCGGCGAGCCGCAGAAGCTGAAGTTCAGCACCGAGTTCTCCCTGAAGGAGGGCAACAACAGCGTGCTGGTGGTGGCCCGTGAGAGCACCGACTTCGCCAGCCGCCGTACCCTGGTCATCCGCCGCCGTCCGGCCGAGGTGGCCCAGAAGGTGACGCCGGCCACGGCCAGCAAGCCGGCCAAGTCGGCCACGCCGTAGCAGGTAGACGGGCTGATCGTCCGCATTCCGGGCGGCTTTCGTCGGGACCCCGGGGTCCCCTCGGAAGCCGCCCGTTTTATTGACGCTTTCCTCGGACGCACGCTAGCGTCGCTCCGATTGGCGCCGCCGCCGGACGCGCGCCTGGGAGGCGGTACTGAGGATGCGGACGTTCAGCCGTGGGATGGCCCTCGCGGTTCTGGTGTGCGGCTCCGCCGCGTACGCGGACCGCAACGACATCAGGATTACGGATCTCGGCAACCCGAGCCAATTCGCGAACCCGAGCGCCGAACCAAGAGACAGGCAGCCGTCGGCCAACTACAACGCGGAGGCCAACGGAGACTTCCGGGCCTTCGCGCGCACCTTCGCCGCGGTGATGACGTCGGCGAACCTGATGCCGCCGGAGACGCTGGGGCACGCGGGATTCTCGATCAACGCGGAACTGAGCGTCATCGGCCTGCCCACTCCGGGCCGCGAGGACGGTCAGGTGACGATCCCCACGGAGGGGGCGCCGACCAATCCGTTGCTGCTGCCCTCGGTGCACGTGCGCAAGGGCCTGCCTTTCTCCTTCGAGCTGGGCGCCCGCGTGGGGTGGATCGACCGCAGCAGCATGTTCGCCGCCACCGGCGAGCTGAAGTGGGCCGTCAACGAGGGCTTCACCTGGCTGCCGGACATCGCCGTGCGCGCGCACGTGACGCGGCTGATGGGCAACAAGGACTTCGATCTGACGGCGGCTGGCCTCGACTTCGGCGTGGGCAAGCAGTTCCCACTCGGGGGCATGGTGACACTCACCCCCTACGGTGGCCTCGACCTGACGGGTGTGGCGGCCAGCACGGAAACGCTCGACTTCAATCAGAACCGGGCGCGCGACCCGATCGTCACGCCCCCCACCTACCCTGGTCTGGACAACACCGGCGTGTACCAGGAGGTGAAGCTGATGGAGAACATCAACAGCCGCATCTACGGGGGCGTACGCTTCATCGGTGGCGCGCTGCAGCTCGGCGCCGAGGTGTCCCTGAGCAACCAGGGCGCCATCGAGGTGGCCAACACCCAGACGGGCGCGACGCGCAACCGCGCCCTGCCCGCGGTGCTGTCCTTCAGCACCACGCTCGGCCTGGACTTCTGATCCCGTTCGGAGTGCCCCTCGGAACATCCGCGGCCACTTCCCCTCTCCCCCCGGGAGAGGGACGGGGTGAGGGTATCGGATGAACCCGGGTTGAACCCCCTGTCCACACTGGGGGCCAAGGGTTGAAGAACGGGACCGGACA
>NZ_JPMI01000049.1 GCF_000733295.1 Archangium violaceum Cb vi76
GNGGTATCGGATGAACCCGGGTTGAACCCCCTGTCCACACTGGGGGCCAAGGGTTGAAGAACGGGACCGGACACCCTCACCCTGACCCTCTCCCGAGGGGAGAGGGGAGGTCTTCGCCCACTTGTCTGAAAGAGCTCAGGCGAAGAGCTCAGGCCGCCCGGCCGCGCAGGGCCTCGCGAATGGCGCGGGGCTTGTTGGTGATGAGATAGGACACGCCCATCTCCTCCATCTGCCGGGCGCGCGTGGGGTCATCCACCGTCCACACCGCCACGCGCAGGCCCCGGCGACGCCACTCCTCCACCCGCTCCGGCGTGCACTGCTCGTGGCACGGGTGCACCGAGTGCGACGAAACCAGCGGCGTCACCACGTACGCCTGCGGCCCCCAGCGCTTGTCCGGATCGATGAGGAAACCGCGGCGCAGCGAGGGCGCCGCCGCCGCCGTCCGGAAGAGGCACAGCGGGTTGAAGCTGGAAATCACCACCCGCTCGGCCAGCCCACGCCGCATGACGAGCTCCGCCACCTTCTGGGACAGGCCCCCGTCATCCGCCTGGTCGCACTTGAGCTCGATGTTGATGAGGAAGTGCGAGGGCAGCGCGTCCAGCACCTCCTCCAGCAGGGGAATGCGAGCGGGCTCGAAGCCGAGCCGGCTGCCCACGTCCGCGCCCTTCAGCTTCCAATAGGACGTGGTGCGCACCTCCCAGGGCAGGCCGGCCAGCCGCTCCAGGCGCTCGTCGTGGCACACCACCACCTCGCCGGAGCCGCACACCATGGCGTCCAGTTCCACGCCATCGGCCCCCTGGGCCACGGCCTCCTGGAAGGCGTCGAGGGTGTTCTCCGGGGCATCGGCGCTGGCACCTCGGTGGGCGAGCAGGAGCATGCCTCGCAATCTGCAACAGCCCGGCCCCCAGGGCGAGCGTCCTGAAGCCCTCCCGCCGTCCGGAGACGACAGGCGGCTTGCCTCACCCCCGGCTTTGCTGCACTGTGCGCGGCATGCTGGGGCTGCGTACCGGGGAGATTCTGTTCATCGCGTTCATCCTGGTGGTGGTGTTCTCCGCCGCCCGGATGGGTCAGCTCGGCAATGCCGTGGGCAAGTTCGTCTACTCGTTCAAGAAGGCCTCGAAGGGTGAGGACCTCGTGGACGTGAAGACGCTGCCCCGCGCCAGGCGCGGCCAGGACGTGTCCGACGCCGACTACACCGACTCCGGCCCCAAGCGCGGCTAGTTCGAGCCGGGCGTCATCCCCCCGGCCAGCAGGCGCTCGGCCTGCTCACGCAGGGAGGGGTGCACGGACGCGTCCCGGACCAGCTCCTCCAGGTCATTCACGTTGAGCAGCGGGACGATCTTCACCCCCACCTCCGGTGGCAGGTACGGGTTGAAGACGAGCGCCCGGCGCACCCCGTGACGCGTGGACCAGCGCGGCGACTTCCAGATCTCCACCAGCGGCTCCGGCCGGGCCGGACGGCGCGCCGCCATGCGCACCACCAGCGGCTCGGTGAGGCGGGGATTGAGGAGTGCGTTGCGCACCACCGCCGGGTTGCTCGCCGTCACCAGCCGCGAGAGCACGTCCGGATCCCTCGTGAGCCGCGCCTGCTGCTTGAGGTGCCCCAGTGACTGGGTGAGCAGCTTCGCGTCCGCCTTGGCCGCCGCGCCCTCGTCGAACTCCTTCCTGGCCGGCGCCGTCTCGAAGAGGTCCGCCACCGACTCCAGCGATTGCACCTCGGCCATGCGGCGCATGGAGTCCGCGTAGGGGATGCTTTCCGCCTCCCGGCCCAGCGCCGACACGAAGGCCGAGAGCACACACGTGGCCGGCTCCCAGCCTCCCCGGGCCAGGAAGATGACCTCGTGGAGCAGCTCGTTCGCGTCGAGCGGATCCCTCCGCGCGAGCTCGCGCGCGGCGGCCTTGCGGACGATCTCCGCGCTCCCGCTCAGGGCGTGGAGCTTCTGGATGACGGACCTGGCCTCCTCACGGCTTGGCATCGCCGGCGCTTCCCTCCTTCGCTCCTCCGCTGGCGACCGCCGTCTGCTGCTCGAGCGTCACCTCGAGCCGGAAGTCCGCCAGATCCGAGGGGTACTCGTAGAAGAAGACGACGAAGGGAGCCCGGGCGCCGGGAGCCACTTCCTTGGCGGCGGCGTCCAGACGGGCCCGCAGCGTCTCAGCGTCCGCCGGGCTGGTGAGCTGGTAGAGCTCCTCGGGCGTGGGCACGGCGCCCGCGATGCCTTCCGCGGACTTCACCCGCTGGTCGCCTTCGTACAGCGCGACACCCGCCTTCACCCGGATGGCGGAGGTGCCACGGTTCTCCACCTCGCCGCGGACGAAGAAGAGGCTGTGCCCCGCCCCCGTCTCGTAGAGGCCGTTGGACAGATCCTTCGCCACCAGGGGCCGCGTGGGCGACACCAGCTCGCGCATGCGCTCGGGCGACAGCTCCACCCGCCCATCGTTGAGCCAGGCCATGGCCACGGCGAGCAGGCCCACCACCAGCACCGCCGCCACCATGAACTGGGCGGCCAACGAGGCCAGACGCCGCGCGATGCCTGGACCCGCGCGCTCGCCAGGGGCCTGTTCCACCTTCGGAGGAGGAGGCGCGGCGATCACCGGCGGCGGAGGCGCGGGCGGGAAATCCTCTAGTACTTCGCGGCCCGGCGAGCCCTCTCCGGGCCCCGGGAAGTCCGGGAACGGGTTGCGCTCCGTGGGAGCGTTCGCCTTGGCGATGGGCGTGGCCGCAACCGTCTGCGGAGCCCCCCAATCCGGGATGCCCGACGGAGCACCCTGCTGCGGAGCACCCCAGTCCGGAATGCCCGAAGGCGATCCCTGCTGCGGCGCACCCCAGTCCGGAATGCCCGAGGGCGCGGCGGGCGCGGGGCTCGGAGCGGGCGCCGGGGCCTTCGCGGCCGGAGGCAGCGCCGCCACCGGGTCGAACGCGGCGAACGGATTGTCCTCACCGGCAGCCGGCGCGGGAGCCTGGGCCGCGGCCGGAGGCAGCGCCGCCACCGGGTCGAACGCGGCGAACGGATTGTCCTCACCGGCAGCCGCGGCGGGAACCGGAACGGGCGCGGCCCGGGCCGGCTTGGGCGCCGGGGCCGGCGGCGGGGGCTCGAACGAGACGAACGGGTTGTTGCCCTCGAGGCCCTCCATCTCCTCGTAGACCGGAGCCGCGGGCGCGGCGGGCACCGTGGGCGAGGCCCGCATCGTCGGCGCGTCCTCGGGAGGCAGGGAGAACGGATCATGCTCCTCGATGGCCACGGG
>NZ_JPMI01000050.1 GCF_000733295.1 Archangium violaceum Cb vi76
CGGGAGTGGGGACCGGCCTGGGCGGCAACGTGGGCACCGGCGCCGGGAGCGTCGCCTCCGTATCGGTCGAGCCGAACGGATCGTTCTCGTCGAAGGAGAAGGGGGCGCTGCTCACGGGCGCGAGCGCGGGGCTCTTCGCCGGCACCTGCAAGGGAGGGCTCTTCGCCGGCACCTGCACGGGCACGGGCGAGGCGGGCCTGGGCGCGGGAGCCGCGGGCTTGGGCGCCTGGGCCGGGCCGGTCGCGAGCGCTCCGGCGGGCTTGTTCGGAATGGGAGCCTTGGCGGCGAGCTTGAGCGCCTCGGCGGGCGTGGGGGTGTTCTCCCCCATGAACTCCATCAAGGGGTCCAGGTCGATGGTGGCCGGCGTCTTCGGCGGCTCCATGGAGCCGACGCGCGGCAACATGGCGGGAGGCGCTCCGCGAGACGAGGCGATACCCGGAACCGACGCATTGGCGCTCACGGGCCCATCGAAGAGGTTGTCCAGACCCCCGGGGCGGGCCGGGGCCTTGCCAGCGGGCGGGGCGGCCCGGGGCACCTCGAGGGGCGTACCCGCACGAGGAGTGGCCGGCGGCTTCGCGGCCGGGTCCAGGGAAGGCACACCGGGGGCCGGCGCGGCGGACGGGGAGTCCTCACGCGCGACCCGGAAGGTGTGCTGACACTTCGTGCAGCGGACCTTGACCCCCTTGTCCGTCACCTTCTCGTCGGGGATCTTGAACCGCGTCTGACACCGCTCACACTTGACGATCATTCAGGGCTCGGCCGGTCCGGGAGTATAGGCGCAGAGAGGCGTCATCGCGAGCATGCCTCCACCCGGCTTGCCCGCCCCCCACCCCTCTGCTACAGGCTTCTGTCCCACACCGTGTGCTCAAGCATCCGCAGTGGGCGGGGAACGAGATTATGAGCGAGCCAGAGCAGGCAGGCGTGCCGGGCAAGGAGCCCAAGGTCATCAAGCGGTACACCAACCGCAAGCTCTACGACACCGTCGAGAGCCGCTATGTGACCCTGGATGAGATCGCCGCGATGATCAAGGAGGGTGTGGAGGTCCAGATCGTCGACAATCGGACGAAAGAGGATCTCACCTCGGTCACCCTGGCGCAGATCATCTTCGAGGAAGAGAAGAAGCGGAACCGGATGCCGCTGACGGTGCTGCGGGAGATCATCCGGCACCCGGGTGAGTCGCTGACGGGCTTCATCCAGAAGGAAGTCACTCCCCGTGTGGTCTCCATCCGCGAGGAGGCCGAGTCGCGGCTGGACAAGCTGCTGAGGCGCGAGAAGGAGGACGGCACGCCGGAGGGCGCTCCCCCGCCCGCCGAGGAGCCGAGCAAGCAGGACGACGACAACGCCCCGGGAGGACCGGCGGAGCTGCTCAAGGCGAGCCAGCGGGCGCTGGAGGACTGGCAGCGGAAGATCGACGAGCGGGTGAAGCACGCCGTGGAGAACCTGGCGGGCAACCTGCCGGCGCTGGGCCGCGACATGGCGGTGCTGACGCAGCGGCTGGAAGAGCTCGAGAAGAAGCTGGACGAGCTCGAGAAGAACAAGCAGCAGTAGAGCCCCCCGCCCTGCCCTGCCTCCCCTCACCGCCAACCACCCCTCTCCCCCCGGGAGAGGGACGGGGTGAGGGTATCGAGGCTCGCGGGTTGCCCCTCGTGTAACCCCGGCGTGTTGCCGCTACGCCCCGCTGGCGGCCTTCTTCCCGCGCTTCGAGGCCTTCGCGGGCGCCCCGTCGAAGATCTCCGTGGCGATGGCGGAGAGCATCCGGGCGCCGGTGCTGCTCGGGGCGTACTCCCAGATGGTCTTCCCGTGGCTCTGCGCCTCGTCCACCTTGACGTTGTAGCCGAGCGGCGTGGCGGCGAGGGTCTCGGGGAAGTAGGCCTTGAGGCGCTCGAGGATGGCGGTGGCGAGCGCGGTCCGCCGGTACAGGGTGGGCACCACCTTGGTGATGCGCAGGCCGGGGCGGCCCTCGGTCTCGGCGACCTGACGGACGGTGTCGGCCACCTCGGCGCAGCCATCGAGCGCGAAGTACGTGAGGGCCACGGGCACCACCACCTCGGTGGCGGCCACGAGGATGTTGCGCGTGGTGATGCCCATGGACGGCGGCGCGTCGAAGACGATGACGTCGAAGCCGGCGGCCTCCGCGGCCTCGAGCCGTCCGGCGAGCCGGTGCGCACGCCTCTCGTCCGGGGCCACCACCAGGGGGAAGTCCGCCATCTCCTTGTAGGCGGGCAGGACGGACAGGCCCTCGACGGCCGAGGGCTGGACCACGTCCTCCAGGCGCACGGCCGGGTCGGTGAGCAGGTGGAAGACGTTGCGCGGCAGGGTGCGCACGTCCAGGCCGAGCGACTTGCCCGCGTGCCCCTGTGTATCCAGGTCCACCAGCAGGACCTTCAGTCCGCGGTCCCGCGCGAGCCACGCCGCGGTGTTGACCGCCAGCGTCGTCTTGCAGGTGCCACCCTTCTCGTTGATGAAGGCGATGCGCCGCATGGAGGGCCCTCTACTTCTTCTTGGCCGCCGTCAGCGTGTCCAGCTTGGACTCCACCGAGGACAGCAACCGCTCCAGGTCGTCCACCTTGTTGCGCAGCTGCTCCACGTCCGCGCTGGAGGGCAGGTTCATCGCCGACAGCGCCGAGCGCAGCGCTCCATCCAACGTGCCCTTGGCCGCCAGCGTGCGCGACACCACCGTCTGCACCGCCGCCACGAACTTCTCGTTGGACATCAGTTGCTGCGCCAGCTTGCCAGCGCGCTCCTCGCCGGTCTCGACGAGCTTCTTCACCACGGGGTTGTCTTTGAGCATGGGGGTGTCCATCAATCCGCGTGATTCGACACGGGGGACGCGGAAGGTTCTGGGAAAACGCGCGAACTCTGGAAGGACACGACGCGACGTGTCAAGCGATGGGTTCCAGATGACAGAGCGCGTTGACAGGGGGGAGGGGCATCCCTACGGTTCGCCGCTCCCGATGGCCGGCCTGCTCGACAAGAGGGTGTGGATCGTCTCTGGCAAGGGTGGCGTGGGCAAGAGCACCATCGCCGCGGCGCTGGCGTTGCGCTCGGCGCGCGCCGGCAGGCGTACCCTGGTGTGTGAAATCAACACCCAGGAGCGCGTCAGCCGCCTGCTCGGGCACAAGCCCGTGGGCCCCGAGGTGACGAAATTGGAGGACAACCTCTGGGCGGTGGACGTGCGCCCCCAGGAGGCCATGCGCGAATACGCGCTCATGGTCCTGCGCTTCGAGACCCTCTACAAGACGGTCTTCGAGAACAAGGTGGTGCGCTACTTCCTGCGCTTCATCCCCTCGCTGCAGGAGCTGGTGCTGCTGGGGAAGATCCTCTACCACGCCCAGGAGAAGCGGCCGGATGGCAAGCCCTCGTGGGACACCCTCGTGATGGACGCACCCGCCACGGGCCACGCCATCACCTTCCTGCGCGTGCCGCAGGTGCTGCTGCAGACGCTGCCGCCCGGGCCCATGACCCGCGAGGCCCTGAAGATGCGCGATATCCTCGAGGACCCGGCGGTGACGGCGGCGGTGCTGGTGTCGCTGCCGGAGGAGCTGCCGGTGAACGAGACGCTGGAGCTGCACGCGGCGCTGCGCGATCAGGTGAAGGTGCGCACGCACGCGGCGGTGCTGAACGCGGCCTTCCTCGAGCGCTTCACCGAGGACGACCTGGAGGCACTGGTGGACCAGCCGGAGCTGCTGCGGGTGGCGCGCTCGCACCATGACCGGGCGGCGCAGACGGTGCTCTCGGAGATGAAGCTGGAGCGCAACCTGCACGTGCCGGTGTACCAGGTGCCCCGCATCTTCACGCCGGACTTCGACCGCTCGGCCATCGAGCAGGTGATGGAACACCTGGAGCCGATGGTGACGGGGAAGGCCGGGGCATGAACGCGCTCTCCGAGGCCTTGAAGAAGAAGCGCGTGCTGGTGTGCGTCGGCTCGGGAGGCGTGGGCAAGACGACCATCTCCGCGACGCTGGCGTTGCGCTCGGCGGTGGATGGGCGCAGCAGCCTGGTGTGCACCATCGATCCGGCCAAGCGGCTGGCCAACTCGCTGGGGCTCCACGCCCTGGGCAACGTGGAGGCCGAGGTCCCCGCCTCCGCGCTGGAGCCCCTGGGGGTGAAGCCCCGGGGCCGTCTCCACGCGATGATGCTGGACATGAAGCAGACGTGGGACGACCTCATCCTCAAGTACGCCCCACCGGACAAGCGCGAGAAGATCCTCTCCAACCGCTTCTACCAGTCGCTCTCCAGCGCGCTCGCGGGCAGCCAGGAATACATCGCGATGGAGAAGCTGTGGGAGCTGCGCACGAAGCGCGACTACGAGCTCATCGTGCTCGACACGCCGCCCACGGCGCACGCGCTGGACTTCCTCGAG
This sequence comes from Archangium violaceum Cb vi76, assembly GCF_000733295.1. Classification (GTDB taxonomy): domain Bacteria; phylum Myxococcota; class Myxococcia; order Myxococcales; family Myxococcaceae; genus Archangium; species Archangium violaceum. The sequence goes on from NZ_JPMI01000050.1 coordinate 4,364, forward strand.
GCGCCCAACCGGGTGCTGGACTTCCTCGACAACGAGGCGGCCAAGTGGCTGCTCACGCCCGCGCTGGCGGCGGGCCGGATTGGCCTCTCCCTGTTCAGCCTGGGCAGCAGCTACGCGGCGAAGACGATCTCCAAGTTCACCGGCACGGAGACGTTGCAGGAGCTGGCCGCCTTCATGATGGCCATCGCGCCGATGAACGAGAGCTTCCGGGAGCGGGCGCGCGGGGTGCGCGAGCTGCTGGCGGCGGAGCAGACGGGCTTCGTGCTGGTGACGAGCCCGGGCCGCGAGCGGCTGGACGAGGTGATGCACTTCCACCGGCTGCTGAAGCAGAACGCCATGGACGTGGTGGCGGTGGTGGTCAACCGCGTGCATCCGATGCCGGGAGCCGGGCTGTGGGAGGAGATGCAGGGGCTCATCCCGGCGCGGCGCGCGAAGGTGGAGCAGACGCTGCGGGAGCTGACGATGCTGGCGGAGCAGGACGCCCGGGGCATCGCCGAGTTGCAGGCGGCGGTGGGGAACACGCCGCTCATCCAGGTGCCGCGCTTCGAGCTGGACGTGCATGAGATCAGCGCGCTGTGGCGCACGGGGCGCTACCTGATCGGCGAAGAAGTGATTCCCGGCCCCACTCCCCCTCTCCCCCCCGGGACGAGGGACGGGGTGAGGGTACCAGTCCCCCGGGTTGAGCCCCGGGCCCCCTCTCACGAGTCCCGGCACAACCGATCCACCCGGTTGAGCAGCGTGGGAATCCGCGAGGCCCCATGCATCCGCCGCACGTACTCCGCGGCGGCACCAGCCTCCACGCCCACCGCGGTGACGAACAGCGGACGCTGACTCTGCCCGCGCAGCACCGGCACCGCGAGCTGGCTCGAATGGAACGCCGTCTTGGCCACGCCAATCACCGGCACGCGCCGCCCGAGCGCCTCGTACAGGTGCGCGCCCAGCCCGGGCCGCTCCTCGCCCAGCCACACGTACCCGTCGATCACCACCGTCTCCAGCGGCTCCTGAACCGCGCCGAGCACCTTGAGCAGGTGGGGCAGCTCGCGGCGGAAGAACTGGCCGGGCTCATAGGGCTCGGCGGGAGGGCCGCGCTCCACGAGGTGCGAGGCCTCGGCGGCATCGGCCCAGTCGCGGAAGAGCACACAGGCGGCCACGGTGACCTCGTCCCGGTAGTCCACGTCCATACAGGCCAGCATCGTCGCTCCTCCAAGTGTCCACGGCCGCGCCCGCCCGGCCGCCGGGCATCGCGCCATACGGGCGGGAAACCCGGGCGAAGGTTAAGCTGCGCCCCGCCTGGGAACTCCGGGACGGTCCTTGCTGTCCTGGAGGCAGGAAACCTGGACGGCCCCTCCGTGGGCCCCTGACGACCTATGCAGCGGAGGACATACATGTTGGCCACCTGGCGCAAGTGGGTGTTGGTGGGAGTTCTGGGCCTGGTGGGGTGCCGGACGACGGGGACGGCGGTGCGCGAGACGCCGGAGACGCCCCGGCAGCAGGTGCAGTTCGACCCCGTGACGGTGACGGCGGACCTGGAGCTGGCCTCGCTCAACGACGAGGAGCTGTTCGCCGGAGGCACGTCGGCCTTCGCGGCCAACGACTTCGCCAAGGCGGCGCGCTACTTCGGGCGGCTGGTGGACTTCCACCCCCAGAGCAAGCACCGCGACGAGGCGCTCTACAACGCGGGCCTGGCCCACGAGCGGCTGGAGCAGTGGGAGGAGGCGAACCTGCGCTTCTCCGAGCTGGCGGACGCGGAGAAGGGCACGGGCGACACACTGGACGCGGCCTTCCGCCTGGCCGAGACGCAGTACCACCTGGAGCGCTTCGCGGAGGCCGCCAGGGTGCTGGGCACCATCGCCGGGCGCGCGGATCTCCCGGTGGGCAAGCGCCTGGAGGCCCAGGTGCAGCAGGGCGTGTGCGAGCTGGAGACGGGGCAGAGCGAGAAGGCGGAGAAGACGCTGCGCCAGGCGCTCTCCACGTACGAGGCCCTGGCGGACAAGGACGAGGTCGAGGACTACTTCCCGGCGCAGGCGCACTTCTTCATCGGGGAGATCTACCGGCACCATTACGACCAAGTGAAGCTGGACCCGGCCAAGGGCAGCGACGCGCTGGCCAACGACCTGAACTACAAGGCCGAGCTGCTGCTGTCGGCGCAGGGCAACTACCTGCGCGCCATCCGGGTGGGCAACGGGCACTGGGCGACGGCGGCTGGCTCGCAGATCGGCTCGATGTACGAGAACCTCTACGAGCACCTGGTGAACTCGCCGGCGCCGACGGAGCTGGACGCGGAGGAGGCGGCCATCTACCGCGAGGAGGTGCGCAAGAAGGTGCGGATCCTCCTCACCAAGTCCATCAACATCTACGAGCGCACGCTGGAGGCGGCCGAGCGCATCGGCTCGCAGAACACGTTCGTGGACAAGACGCGCCAGAGCCTGGAGAAGATGAAGGCGCTGCTGCTGGCGGACACGGAGTCGGCGCCCGTCCCCGAGGACGAGCCCGCCCCGTCCAAGCCGCACTCCTGAGGCCATTTCCCCTCTCCCTCCGGGAGAGGGACGGGGTGAGGGTTCCACGCATCCCGGGTTGAACCCCCCTGTCC
>NZ_JPMI01000051.1 GCF_000733295.1 Archangium violaceum Cb vi76
TTCCACGCATCCCGGGTTGAACCCCCCTGTCCACACTGGAAGCCACGGGTTGAAGAACGGGCCCGGATACCCTCACCCTGACCCTCTCCCGGAGGGAGAGGGGATATCAGGAAGGCGCGCGCCTCGGCAGCCGCACCGTGAACGTCGTGCCCGTGCCCACCTCGGAGTGCACCTCGATGGTGCCTCCGTGCGCATGGACGATGTTGGCCACGATGAACAGACCCAGGCCGATGCTGCGGCTGGCCGCGTCTCCTCCCGGCCTCCCCCGCGTCATCGGCTCGAACAGGTGAGGGAGCAACTCGGGAGGAATGGGGCTGCCCGCGTTGTGCACGCCGAGCAACACGGCGCCGTTCATCCCTCGCGTCTCCACGCGCACGGGCGTTCCCGGTGGGCTGTAGGCCAGCGCGTTGTTCACCAGGTTGGTGATGACCTGGGCCAGCCGGTCTCCATCCCACTCGCCCCTGCCCTCCCCGCTCCACACCACCTCCACCTCCCGGTCCGGATGGGCGAGCCTCACCTCCTCCACCACCTGCCGGCAGTGGGAATGCACGTCCAACGGCTTGCGCTCGATGGGGATGCCTCCTCCGAGCCGCGCCCGGGTGAAGTCGAGCAGATCCCGGATGAGCCGCGTCGCCCGCTCCGTCGCCGCCGAGATGCGCGCGAGCCCCTTCGCCTGACGCTCGCCCAGCTCCTCCTGCCGCAACAGCGCCGCCACCGACAGGGTGATGGCATTGAGGGGGTTGCGCAGATCGTGCGAGACGATGCCGATGAGCTGCTCGGCGAACTCCGCGCGCTTCTGGGACTCCTGCTGCTGGTGCTTGCGCTCGGAGATGTCCTGGACGGTGCCGATGAAGCGCACGGCCCGTCCTCCCTCGAAGAAGGCCCGGCCGATGGCGCGGACCCAGCGCTCTGGCCGGCCCTTCTGCCTCAGCGGGCGGAACTCGATGTCGTACTCCCCGCCACTGTCCGGTTGCAGCGCCCACTGGACGGCCACCTGCGCGCGCTCCCGGTCCTCCGGTTGGAGCGCCTCCATGAAGCCCTCGTACGTCACCTCGGGCGACAGGGGCAGATTGAAGAGCGCCTTGCACCGCTCGTCCCAGCGCAGGATGCCCGTCACCGGATGGAAGTCCCACGTCCCCAGCTCCGCCGCGCGCACCGCCAACCGCAGCCGCTCCTCGCTCACCCGGAGCGCCTCGCTCGCCGCCTTGCTCGCGGTGATGTCCTGCATCGCCCCCACCATCCGCACCGCCCGGCCGCTCGCGTCCCGCTCGACGAGGCCGTGGTCGGTGACGTGGACATAGCCACCATCCCGGTGGAGGAAGCGATACTCGTCCCTCCACCGCTGCCCACCCCTGGCGATGGTCTCGTGGATGCCGTGGACGACCCGCTCGCGATCCTCCGGGTGGATGTGGTCGTACCAGCCGGAGACGTGCCCGCCGAGCTGCTCCCGCGTATGCCCGAAGAGCTTCTCCACCCCCCCGCTCCAGGTGACGGAGTCCGTCTGGAGATTCCACTCCCAGATGGCGTCGCTGATGGCCGCGGTCGCCAGCCGGTGGAACGTCTCGGAACTGGCCAGCCGCTCGTTGGCCTGCCGGAGCTGCTGGAGCAGGAGCGCCTTCTGGATGATGCCGGAGAGGTACTCCACCAGCGTCTCGAGGTAGCGCCGGGCCTGGGGCTCGAAGGGCCGGATCTCCGCGACCCCCAGGTAGAGCACCCCGAGCAGCTTGCCGTGCGGCCACAGCCGGACCCCCAGCAGCGAATGCAGGCCACTGAGGCGCACGCCCTCGGACACCTCGTGTCCGGCTCCCGCCGCGTCCGGCAACTCCAGCGGCTCCTCGGAGGCGGCCAGTCTGGCCACGAAAGAGGACCCGTCCAGCGCAACGGGCCCGGTCTCGGTCCGCACGTTCCACTGGCCCGTGTACATGGTGGGAAGGAGCGTCCGGCCGTCCGCCGCCACGAGCAGGAGCGCGGCCCCCTGCGCCCGCATGGCCTCCCGCACCACCTCCACCAGGGCGCCCAGCCGCTCTTGCAGGGGGATGAAGCGCTCGCCGTCTCCCATCACCTCGCTCGCCAGCGCGTTGAGGCGGTTCAGGAAACGCTTCTCCCGCTGCCGGTCCTCCTGGGAGTAGCCACTGAAGGAGACAATCACCTGGGCCATCGCGCTCTGGAGCTCCTCGAACAGGAGCCGCGTGTCCTCCTGCGAGGGCTGCTGCTCCAGGGGAAGCCCCTCCCAGAGGCCCGAGATGAGACGGCCCATGAGGACGTACTCGTCCGTCACCTCCTCCTGGTTGAAACCCAACCGCACGCGCTGGCTGATGTGCGTCGCCTCCAGCCGAGACCTCGTCTTCGAGGGATCGTCCCGGTGGCCCTGCCGGGAGATGGCCACCAACATCGAGAGGAACTCGGGAAAGGAATCCGTCAGCTCGCTCGGACCGAGGCCCCGGGAGGACTCCCACTGGCCCAACTCCCGCGTGTAGCGCTCGATGAGCTTCTCCCGGTTCCTCTCGATGAACTCCGCGACCGTCGTCATGCCGTGGGCCTTCCTCGCCCCACTGAAGGTGCGGAGGACCCACGGCTCACGCCAGCACGGCGATGGGAGGGCGTTGTCCTTTCAACGCCCCCCTGGGAGAAACTCCGGGGAAGGGTCTAGGCTCTGGCCCCGCCCATGGAGCCCATCTTCACCCCCGAGCAGCTCGCCGAGATCGAGGCCTACTACCTGCCGCTCTACATCCGGAGCGCGGTGAGCCCGCTCGTCTACCTGGGCGTCCTGGCGCTCATCCTGGGCGTCCTGGTGCGGCCCTTCTACCGGTGGTCCGAGTCCGGCGCGGCCTGGTTGTCCCAGCGGCTCGCGTTCCTTCGGACGGCGCCCGTCCTCCGGGTGCTCGTCCAGGCGCTGGACCGGCTCTGGGGCGAGCCGGGTTGGGGCGTGGCGCTCCTCTTCGCGTTGCTCGTGGAGCTCTTCATCGAGCTCGTCTACGTCCCGGCGAACATCTACTTCGGCTACGTGCTGGAGCACCGCTACGGCATGTCCACGTACACGCCGCTGCGCTTCCTGGTGGACGAGCTCAAGGGCATCGCCCTGGAAGGCGTCGCCGTGTCGGCGCTGGCGCTGGGCATGTACGGGCTGGCCCGGCGGATGAAGCGCTGGTGGCTGGTGCTGGGCATCCCCACGGCGCTGCTGATGCTGGGGGCTTCCGCGCTCGACCCGTACCGCAGTCAGGTCTTCTTCGAGCAGAAGCCCCTGGAGCAGGGCCCCCTGCGCGAGCGCATCACCGCGCTCATGACCCGGGCGGAGGTCCCCTTCCAGGACGTGCGGGTGGAGAAGACGTCCGTGGCCAGCAAGCGCCTCCAGGCGTACTTCGCGGGCCAGGGCCCCACGCGCACCATCGTGCTCAACGACGTCATGCTCCGCGAGCTCCAGCCGGAGGAGATCCTCGCCGCCGTGGCCCACGAGGCCGGTCACGTGCACGAGCCGAAATGGCCGGGCCGCATCGCCGCCTCGGTGGCCCTGGTGGCGCTCCTCTACGTCATCGACCGGATGCTGCGGCACGCCGCCGCCCGGGGGTGGTTCGGCACCACGCGCTTCGCGGACATCCGCACCTTTCCCCTGCTGTGGCTGCTCTCCTTCTTCGTCTTCTTCCTGAGCACCCCCATCTCCTCGGCCTTCTCCCGCGAGCGAGAGCGCGAGGCCGACCGCTACGCCCTCCAGCTCACGCAGGATCCCGCCGCCTTCCGCCGCATGCTGGTGAAGGCCGCCCGGGTGAACAAGATGAACCCCGACCCGCCCCGCTGGGTCGTCCTCAAGGGCCACAGCCACCCGCCCATCAGCGAGCGGCTCGCCGCCATTCCTCCCGCCCCAGAAAAAAGGGCGCCAGCGGGCGAGCCCCTCACGGAGCCCACCCACTGACGCCCTCCCCCCGGGCCGCCCATCCCCTCCTCCCCTCCGCGGCCCGGCGGTCCCTCCCGGCTCCGCGGACTACGCCTTCGCCCGCGGCTCCGGCTGCAACTTCTCCGCGGCCGCCAGCGCGATCGCCCTCACCAGCGCCCTCGCCCTCCGGCCCGCCGACGTCTCCCCCCTCGGATCCGCCTCCACCGCGTTGGCCAGATCCGTGAAGCCCTGCCGGTTCCCCCGCCGCAGGTACAGCTCGCCCCGGTTCACCAGCGCCACCGGGTTGGCCGGATCCCTCTCCAGCGCCGCGCTGTACTCGGTGACGGCGTCCTCCAGCCGCCCCAGCTTCTGGTACACCGTGCCCAGCGCCGCGCGGCTCGCCGAGTCCTTCGGGTTCCCCTCCACCAGCCCCTCGAAGAGGATGCGCGCCTCCTCGTAGCGCCCCGCCGCCGCCAGGTCACACCCCACCTGCGCGATCGCCCTCGCCTCCGCGAACGTCATCCCCTCCACCTCCGCCCACGTCACCTCCCCGCGCACGAATGCCTTCAGCTTCTCCGCCGTCGCCGTGTCCATGGTTCCTCCCTCGTATTTGATGACGCGTCCCATCTCCGCTCACGCGCTCCGCATGTTGGAGAGGGCCGTCTTCGCCATCTCGTTGAACTTCATGGACAGCGTGCTCATCATCTCGAACATCATCTTCCGCTTCTCCACCAGCTTCTGGAGCCGCATGTTGAGGCGGTCGATGTCACGCTGGGAGTCGGAGAGCGCCTTCTCGTCCCCCTTGCCGTTCTTGATGCCGGCCTGCTTGTCCTGCGCCGCCGCCAGCTCATCCATCACCTGGAGGATCTCCCCGTCCATCTTCTCCGTGAGCCCCATGAGGATGGCCTCGATCTTCTCCTCCAGGCTCATGCTCGGGTCGTTGATGATGCCCTTCATGCTCGAGCTGGCCGTGCCGCTCGTGGACCCGGGCGAAGCGCCGCCCGATGGCGCCGAGCTGCCCGTGCTCGCGGGCCGCCCGTACTGGGCGAAGTCCGCCTTCACCTTGAAGATCTCGTTCTGGATGTTGCTCAGGCTGATGCGGTCGTCATTGTTCATGTCGCGGAAGACATTCCCCCGCGAGTGGACGCCGGCCGAGGTGTCGAGCCGCTCGAAGTAGCCCGGGTTGTCCACGAGGAAGCGGGCCGCCTGGCGCAGCTCGGGCGACACGCGCGCGTCCTGGGAGATGCGCTGGAGGTCCCCCCGCGACAGGTTGCCGTCCAGCTTCCCGTCCGTCGCGTCGAGGTAGCGGAAGTTCTGCTGGAGCGTCTGCAGCGCGTGGAAGTAGTCGTTCATCTTCGGATCCAGATGGCTGCCCCGGCTGTCGCCACACGCCTGTGCCGGGCCGCTCGACCCCGACGTCGGGGTGCCCGGCGGCGGAGGATTCGCGTAGCCCTCGCAGGCCCGCGCGCTGTCGGCGGGCGGCTTGTACTCGGTGGTGGCCGGCGGATTCTTCGTCAGCTCCTGCGCGAGCCCCATCGCGCCATCGGCCGCCAGCATCACGTTGCCCGTCATCGCGCCCACGGCCACCTTCGCCGCGTTCGTAATCGCCGGCGGCAACCCCAGCGCGTTGCCCGCCGCGTCGATCAGCGCACCTCCCGACAGCAGGCTCGTCACTCCACCCAGCGCACTGCCCAGACCCCTCAAGAAGTCACTCATGGTGCCTCCCATGCGGCGCCGGGGCTCCATGCCTCCGGATGCCGCACCGTGTTCCGCGCCTGACGGATTGCAGCGGCGATGCCGGGCCCGGGGCCTCACCCGGCTCAACGAATTCAGCGGTTTAGCCCGCTCACCGGGCGGGCACGGTCCTGCCTCGCGGACGGGGCGGTCCACGGCCGGGGATTGCGGTTACATTCCACCGCGCATGCGAACCCTCGGCCTCGACTATGGGACCAAGACGATCGGCGTGGCCGCCTCGGACGCCCTGGGCCTCACCGCCCAGACCGTCACCACCATCCGGCGCACCAGCCTCAAGGCGGACCTCGCCACCCTGAAGGAGCTGGTACAGGAGTACGAAGTCGAGCGCTTCGTCGTCGGGCTCCCCCTCAACATGGACGGCTCCGAGGGCCCTCGCGCCGAGGCCACCCGCAAGTTCGTGGACGCCCTCACCCAGGCGCTCGGCCTGCCCGTGGAGCTGTGGGACGAGCGCCTGTCCACCGTGGCCGCCCAGCGCACCCTGCTCGAGGCGGACCTGTCGCGCGCCAAACGCCGCGAGGTCATCGATCAGATGGCCGCCCAGTTCATCCTCCAGGGCTGGCTCGATGCCCGCAGTCCGCCCTCCAGGGGGGACGCCTACGATGATGACGACTACGAGCCGGAGCCGTAGGTGAAGAAGGTCCTGCTCGCCCTGCTCGTCCTCGGGGTGCTCGCGGCGGCCGTCGCGGGCGCCTGGTACCTGCGCCTCGAGCGGCGGATCTCCGAGTTCGCCGCGGCCCCCGTCCCCCTGCCCTCCGAGGGTGTCACCCTGGCCGTGCCTGGCGGCACCGGCCCGAGGACGATCGCGAGGATGCTGGCGGACGCGGGCATCGTCACCGACCCGGAACTGCTCTACCTCTACATCCGCCGGGAGCGGGTGGGCCCCCGGCTCAAGGCCGGCGAGTACCTCTTCGAGGGCACCCTCACCCCCGCGCAGGTGGTGGAGCAGCTCGCCTCCGGCAAGGTGAAGCTCTACCGCTTCACCGTCCCCGAGGGACTGCGCATCGAGGAGATCCTCCCCATCCTCGCCGGCTCGGAGCTGAAGCTGGAGCTGGGGGAGCTGGAACGGCTCGCCTCGGACCGGAACTTCCTCCGCGAGGCCGGCGTGCCGGCTGCTTCGCTCGAGGGTTTCCTCTACCCGGACACGTACGCCTTCACCCGCGGCGCCACCGCGGAGAAGGTGCTGGCGAAGATGGTGCAACGCGCGCTGGAGGAGTACCGGAAGGCGGACGCGCGGCGGAAGGACGGGGTGAAGCTCTCGCTGCTGGAGACGTTCACCCTGGCGTCCATCGTGGAGAAGGAGACGGGCCAGCCCCAGGAGCGGCCCCGCATCTCGTGCGTCTTCCACAACCGGCTGCGCCAGGGCATCAAGCTCGAGACGGACCCCACGGTCCTCTACGCCATGAAGCTGCAACACGGGGTGTACTCGCGGAACATCACCCGGAGGGACCTCCGGACGCCGCACCCGTACAACACGTACACCACCCCGGGGCTGCCACCGGGGCCCATCGCCAGCCCGGGCGCCGCGGCCCTCCAGGCCGCCCTCCACCCGCTGGACTGCGATGACCTCTTCTTCGTGTCGCGCAACGACGGCACGCACCTCTTCTGTCCCACGCTGGAGTGCCACGAGGCGGCGGTGCGCAAGTGGCAGGTGGAGTTCTTCCGCGAGAAGCGCCGCCAGCAGCGGATGAAGGGCACGCCGTAGCGGCCATGGGCCCACCACCATGCGACCAGGAAGGCGCGGGGGCCTCCGCCGCCTCTGCGTTCGAACACACGCCACGCGGAGGCCCGCTCCCCCGTCGAGCCAGGGTGTCCACCTTTCCGAGGTGAAGGGACTCCTCCCTTCCTTCCCAGAGAGGTGGAGCATGGCAACGGCGACGCAGCAGAAAGCAGGCGTTGGATTCCTGGCGGGGCCTCCGGTGAAGGTGAGCTGGGGCTCCATCTTCGCGGGCGTGGTGACCGCGCTGGGGCTGTGGATATTGCTCTACGCCTTCGGACTGGCGCTGGGGTTGTCCAGCATGAACCCGCAGGACGTGGGCAGCGCGAGGTCCTCCGGCATCTTCACGGGCATCTGGGGCCTCCTCTCCCCGCTGATCGCCCTCTTCGTGGGCGGCATCGTGGCGGGGCGGTGCGCGGGCGTGCAGACGAAGGCGAGCGGTGGCATCCACGGGCTGGTGGTGTGGGGGCTCACCACGCTGGTGGGCCTGTGGCTGCTCGGCAACCTGGTCTCCGCCCTGGCCGGCGGGCTGTTCTCCGTTGGAAAGACGGCCGCGCAGGCCACGGGCGCGGCGGTCTCCGCGGGAGCCTCCCAGTCGGGGAGCCTGGGCCAGGTGGCGCGGAACTTCGGGTTGGACGCCAATGACGCCCTGCGCCCCGTCAACGAGCGCCTGCGCGCCGAGGGCATGCCGGAGGTGACGGCGGCGCAGCTCGAGGCGGCGACGAAGGACGTGGTGCAGACGGCGGTACAGCAGGGCCGGCTCGACCGGCAGGTGCTGGTGGGCTCCATCGCAGAGAACACAGCGCTCTCGCGCGCGGATGCCGAGGAGGTGGCGAACCGCATCGAGGCCCAGTTCAACGCGGCCCAGGGCAAGGCGGGACAGGTGGCGCAGCAGGTACAGACAGGCGCGCTCCAGGCGGCGGACGCCACGGGCAAGGCCTTCTGGGGTGTCTTCGGCGCCCTCTTCCTGGGGCTCATCTCCGCCATCCTCGGAGGCACCATGGGCGTGAACAAGCGCCAGCGCATCTCCGCCGAGGGCGTGGTGGTGACGACTCCTCCCGAGGGTGGGCTGCCGCCTCCGCGCCGCGAGGTGTATCCGTAGGGCAGCGCGCTCGAAGCAACGCCCTCCACGGGCCCGGTGCCTCGCCCAGGTGCCGGGCCCGTTCGCAATCAGAACACAGGGAGAGGCTCGCGTTCCGGGACGCATCCTGGACAGGAATGCGGCCGGGCGTCCGTCATGAGCCGATATGCCCCCCGGTCCCACCACCCCCATCGTGAGTGCTGGAGCCACTCAACACAGGAGAACAGCCATGTTCCAGCGCACGCAGTTGAGGGAAGGCATGACGGTTCGCAGCATCGACGGCGAGAAGCTTGGCAAGGTCTTCTCCATCGGAGACGACGCGTTCCACATCGAGAAGGGCCTCTTCTTCCCGAAGGACTACCTCGTCCGCTACGCGGACATCAGTGACATCCGCGATGGGGAGATCATCCTCCTGCACGGCCGGGAGAGCCTCCGGAATCTGTCGGACGAGGACCGGTACGGTACGACCACCGGCTACGGCACGACCACCACGGGCCTCGGCACGAGCGCGGGCCTGAGAGCGGACGCGGGCATCAAGGATCGCACGAGGGAAGCCGGAAGCACGGAGGGGGTGACCATCCCGTTACACAAGGAGGAGTTGGACGTCACCCGGCGCGACGTATCGGCCGGTGAGGTGCGCGTCCACAAGGACGTCGTGGAGGAGGTGAAGACGGTGGAGGTCCCGGTCCGCCGCGAGCGCGCCCGGGTAGAGCGCCGCAACGTCGATCCGGGCCGGCCCGCCATGAACGCCTCCTTCCAGGAGGAGACGGTGGTGGTGCCTCTGCGCGCCGAGGAGGTGGACGTCCAGAAGCGCGCGGTGGTGGATGAGGAAGTGGTCATCCACAAGGACGCCATCGAGGAGGAGCGCCGCGTGGCGGAGTCGGTACGCCGCGAGGAGGTGGAGATCAGCTCTCCCGATGACGCGGACAACAGGCGCTCGCTGAACCTCACCCCCGACGACGACCCACTCCTGCGTCGCTAATGGAGGTTCACGAAGTCCTTGGACCTGATCCGAAAGCCCGTGGAAATCCCCTCTCCCTCTGGGAGAGGGCCAGGGTGAGGGTCTTCCCTCTGTACGACGTGGCCGCAGCGCGGAGA
>NZ_JPMI01000052.1 GCF_000733295.1 Archangium violaceum Cb vi76
CTTCCCTCTGTACGACGTGGCCGCAGCGCGGAGACGCGCAGGGGACGACCCTCACCCCCCGCCCTCTCCCAGAGGGAGAGGGAGCATGCTCAGCACGGTCCCGGCGGACTCCCGCGCTCGCTGGCCGTGGCGCGGCAACCGCACGATGAAGGTGGTGCCCTCACCCTCGCTGGAGCGCACCTCCACGGAGCCCCCATGGGCCCGGGCGATCTCCCGCACGATGAAGAGGCCCAACCCCAGCCCCGAGGTCGGATGGGCATCCCCCTCCACCGCCCGCCGGAAGGGCTCGAAGATGCCCGCCAGCAGCTCCCGCGGAATGGGCGCTCCCTCGTTGTGAACCTCCAGGCGCAACATGTCGCCCTCGTCGTGGAGCGAGAAGTCCACCGGCGTGTCCGCCGGGCTGTAGTCCAATGCGTTCTTGCCCAGGTTTCCCAGCAACTGCGCCAGCCGATCCGGGTCCCACGCGCCCAGGAGATCCCCCTCCGCGTGCAACCGCAGCTCGCGGCCGGGGAAGCCGATCTCCAGCTCCTCCAGCACATGGCGGGAGAGGTGCCGGAGGTTGACGCGCTGGAGTTGGATGGGAATGCCGCCCCCCAACCGCCCCCGCGTGAAGTCGAGCAGCTCGCCAATCATCCGCCCCATGCGCTCACCACTGGTGACGATGCGGCGCACCATCTTCGTGTGGCTGGCCGGAATGCCCTCGGTGCGCAGCAGCGCGTTGGCCGACAGCAGGATGGCGTTGAGCGGGTTGCGCAGGTCATGCGAGACCACGCCCAGGAAGCGCTCGCGGAACTCCGCCGTCCGGCGCAGCCGCTCCTCCTGCTTCTTGCGCTCGGTGATGTCCACCAGGAATCCACCCACCCCGAGCACCTGCCCGTCCCGCGTACGCACCGGGAAGTAGTCCCCCAGCCAGTGGTGCGGCACGCCCGGCTCCGTGGCTGGGGGAGTGCTGAACTCCTGGCCCCGCAGTGGCTCGCCCGTCTCCAACACCCGCCGCAGCAGGGGCTCCACGAGCGACCCCCTGTCGGGAATCACCTCGGCCAGCGTCCGTCCCACATGGGCTTCCACGGGCACGCCATTGGCGGCGGCCAACGCCTCGTTGACGCGCAGGTAGCGCAGCTCCGTGTCCATCAAGGCCAGGCCCGCCGGCACGGAGGCCAGCAGCGAATCCAGCAGCGCGAGTGTCTCGGCCTGCTTCCGCTCCACTTCCCGCTGCCGCGCGGCCAGCTGCGCCTGGACGATGAGGGTGGTGACCCGGCTCACCATGGCCCGGAAGAGCAGCTTGTCCTCGTTGGAGAACTCGAAGGTGGTGCGGCTGCCCATGTGCGCCACGCCGATGACCTCTCCCGCGTACAACAGGGGCACGCCATAGAGAGCGCGCGTCCCCCGGGAGTGGATGGCCTCGCTCCTCACCAGCGGATCCGTCGCCGCGGAGCGCACCTCGCGAGGACACCGCTCGGCGGCGATTGTCCCGGAGAAGCCCTCGCCCACCCGCAGGGTGAAGCCGGAGGCCACCTCCTCCTCCAACCCCACCGAGGCGCGCACCCGGAGCACGTCTCCCTCGCGCAACAGCAGGATGACGGAGTCCACCGCCTCCGTGGTCTCCAGGATGACGCGCAGCAGCTTCGGCAGGAAGGTGTCCGCGTCCTCCGTCCCCAGCGCCGCCTCGGAGATGCGGTCGAGCGCCACCAGCGTGCGCTCCCGGGCCCGCGCGTAGCGCGAAACGGCCGCGGCCACGGCCTCGTCGAAGGTCCGGTTGAAGCGCACCACTTCCTGCATCGCCACCGCCAGCGACCCCGCGCCCCCCGCCTCCACGTGTTGGGCGTAGAGCTGGAGGATGCAGCCCCGCAGCAGCGCGTACTCCCCGGCCACCTCGTCCAGGTCGAAGCCCGAGTCCAACCGCTCCAGGGCGTGCACCTCCGGCAGGCCCTCGAGCGACTCGTCTCCGCCCGTGCGCACCGTCTCCACCACCTGGGCGATTCGATCCAGCAGGTCTGGCAGGTGATCCAACAACCGGGGCCGCGAGAGTTCCCGGGCATAGGGAAGCCGGCGCACGGTGCGCTCCCACTCCTGGAGGAGGTTGGCACGGTTCTCCCGAATGAAGCTTCCGAGCTCCCACCGTTCCTGTAGCGCCCCAAGGGCTTCGTTCTTGCTCATGCGAAGAACAGCAACCCCCGTCACGTCACGGATTTGACGGGCCGCTTCCGGGCCCCCGCTCCCCCGCCCGCACACCGGGGGCTCAGTGCAGCGCCCGGTCCGGAGCCGGCGTGCCCGGGCTGTACCGGGGCAGCCGCACGGTGAAGGTGGTGCCCCGGCCCTCGCTGGAGCGCACCTCCACGGAGCCTCCATGGGCCCGGGCGATCTCCCGCACGATGAAGAGGCCCAGCCCCAACCCCGAGGTCGGGTGGGCGTCTCCCCTCACCGCCCGCCGGAAGGGCTCGAAGATGCCCGCCAGCAGCTCCCGCGGAATGGGCGGCCCCTCGTTGTGTACCTCCAGGCGCAGGGTGTCGCCCTCGTCGTGGAGCGAGAAGTCCACGGGCGTGTCCGCCGGGCTGTAGTCCAGTGCGTTCTTGCCCAGGTTGCCCAGCAACTGCGCCAGGCGGTCCGGGTCCCACGCTCCCTGGAAGTCTCCCTGCGCGCGCAGCCGCAGCTCGCGATCCAGGTGGACGGCCTCCAGTTCCTCCAGCACGTGCCGGCAGAGGAGGCGGAGGTTGGCCGGCCGGGGCGTGATGGGGATGCCCCCACCCAGCCGCCCCCGCGTGAAGTCGAGCAGCTCGCCAATCATCCGCACCATGCGCTCGGTGCTGGTGGTGATGCGGCGCACGGCCTTCAGGTGCTGCTTCATCACGCAATCCGAGCGCATCAGCGCATTGGCGGCCAGGAGGATGGCGTTGAGTGGATTGCGCAGGTCATGCGAGACGATGCCCAGGAAGCGCTCGCGGAACTCCGCCGCCCGGTGCAGCTCCTCCTCCTTGCGCCGGGCCTCGGTGACGTCCATCACCACCACGCCCAGGCCCATCACCCTCCCCTCCGGCGCACGCACCGGGAAGTAGTCCGACACCCAGTGGTGGATGACCCCCGGATCATGGGCGGCCGCGCCCCGGCTCTCGAGCCCCCTCAGCGGCTCCCCCGTCTCCAGCACCCGCCGCAGCAGCGGCTCCGACCAGGGGGCATACTCCGGCAGCACCTCGGACACCGCCCGTCCCACGTGGGCCTCCACGGACAGGCCATTGGCCCGGGCCAGGGCCTCGTTGATGTGCACATAGCGCAGCTCCGTGTCGAGCAGGGCCAGACCCACGGGCGCGGCGGCCACCAGCGCGTCCAGCTGCGCCATCCGCTCCTCGGCCCCCTTGCGCTCGGTGATGTCCACCACCACCGAGCCCACCATGGACACCTGACCCCGCCGGTTCCACACCGGGTAGTAGCTCACCAGCCAGTGCCCCAGGTTCCCCGCGAGGCCGGGCGTGGTGCCCGACACCTCGAGGTCCAACAGCGGCTCCCCCGTGTCGAGCACGTGTCGGCAGAGCGGCTCCACGATGGGCGCCAGTTCCGGAACCACCTCGCGCATCGTGCGCCCCAGCGTGCTCCCCACCGGGAGGCCATTGATGGCGGCGAGCGCGTGGTTGATGCGGACATAACGCAGCTCCTCGTCCACGAAGGACAGGCCCACGGGTGCGGTGGCCAGCACCGTGTCGAGCAGGGCCAGCGCCTCGGCGGTCTCCACCTCGCGCATCAGCCGCTCCGTCTCGTCGCGAGCGGAGAGCACCGCCCCGGCGAGCGAGCCGTCCGGCCGGCGGATGGGCAGGGCACTGCCGCTGAGCGTGCGCACCGAGCCATCCGGCCGGCGCACCACCCAGTGGGCTCCCATCACCGGCGCTCCCCTCAGGGCGCGGGTCAGGGGCGTCTCCTCCCACGACAGGGGACGGCCCTCCACGGTGAGCAGGGTGGACGCCAGGGACCCCTCGAGGGCCGTCACCTCCTCGCGGCGTACTCCATGCAGCCGCTCGGCCTCGGCGTTGAAGAGCCGCACCTGCCCCCGCTCGTCCGCCATGATGATGGCGTCCCCACTCTGCTCGATGACCATGCGCAACAGTTGCCTGCGGGACTCCGCCTCCTCGCGCGCCGCGCGCTCGCTGGCGACGAGCCGGGCCTGGACGAGGAGGCCCGTGGCCCGCGTCACCATGGTCCGGAAGAGCAGCTTGTCCTCGTGGGAGAACTCGAAGGCCGTGCGGCTGCCCATGTGCGCCACCCCCAACACCTCGCCGTTCCGCAACAGCGGCACACCGTAGAGGGCGCGAATCCCATGGTCCCGCGGCACCTGGCCCTTCACCAGCGGATCCGTCGACGCGGAGCGCACCTCCCGCGGGCGCCGCTCAGCGGCGATCGTCCCGGAGAAGCCCTCGCCCACCCGCAGGGTGAAACCGGAAGACACCAGCTCCTCCAGCCCCACCGAGGCGCGCACCCGGAGCATGTCCCCCTCCCGCAGCAGCAGCGTGACGGTGTCCACCGACTCCGTGGTCTCCAGGATGACGCGCAGCAGCCTCGGCAGGAAGGTGTCCAGCGCCTCCGTCCCCAGCGCCGCCTCGGACAGCCGGTCCAACGCCACCAGCGTCCGCGTGCGCGCCCGGGCATACCGCGAGATGGAGGTGGTCACGGCCTCGTCGAACGTGCGGTTGAAGTACACCACCTCGTGCAGCATCACGTCCGGCGCCCAGGCCCCCATCGCCCCGACGTGCCCGGCGTAGAGCTCGAGGACGCAGGCCCGCAGCAGCGCGTACTCCTGGGCCACCTGCTCCACGTCCAGGCCCGCGTTCAACCGCTCCAGCGCGTGCTCCTCGGGGAATCCGCCGAGCGTCTTCTCCTCCCCGGTGTGGACCGTCTCCACCACCTCGGCCACCCGCTCCAGGAACTCGGGCAGATGATCGATCAACCGGGGGCGGGAGAAGTCCTGGAGCACCGGGAGCAGGCGGACCTCGCGCTCCCACAGCTCCAGGATGCGGGAGGTGTTCTCCCGGATGAAGTCACAGAGGCGGACCCGCGCCAGTGCGGTGGAGGCTTCGTGCTCGGCCATACCTCCCAAGAATGCGTCGGCCCACCCCGCCATGTTCGTCAGCGGGCTCCTCGAGCACCCGCTCCCACGCCTGCCGGGCCGCCTACACGCCCTGTGTCGAGCGGAGCGCGATCTCCCTCAGCGTGAGGCGCTTGCGCGACGGGTCCACCTCATAGAGCGCGATGTGGTTCTCCAGCAGGATGGAGCGCGTCTCGACGGGCCGGACGTACTTCTGGGGCAGCGGGACGGGCGTCTCCGGCCTCATCCGGGCCGCCACCGATTCCAGCTCCTCGCGGAGGCGCTGGTACGTCTCCAGGGGCAGATGGGCCATCTGCCTCCAGGCGTTGGGACTCACTTCCACGGTGTATCGAGAGAGACTTTCGGGTCTACGCATTCCGGGCCCGCTTGGAGCAGGAATCGCGCCAATCCCCCTGTCTGTCATCTTCAACACTTATTCCAGGGGTCGAACGTCAGGCTGAAGTCCTTACAGGCCCAAACCGGTAAAACCTTCAGTCCGTTGCGGATGGAAGGGATGGGCCCGGGCCACCGGGAAACCGTGGGACAGCCTGCTCCTTCCGAGGGGAGGCCAGCCCCTGGTGCGCGCCGGAAGCCCCCTGGATATGTCCCTTGAAGGACGGCACTTCGCCTCCCCGCGCTTGTCTGGGAACCCGGCCGGTGGCACGCATGAGCCGGACACTCGAATTCCTCCCATGAGCCCACCTTCCACCCGCACCGTCGAGGATTCACCCAGGGACGGACAGGGGGCGCCGTCGTGAACTTCGATCCGCACACCTCGGAGTCCCCGCCGCCCACCCTGGCGGATCTGCTGGAGAGCCGGCACGAGGACATCATCCAACGGTGGACGGGGCGCCTGCGCGAGGGGCTCGCCCCCACGCAGCGGACACAGGCCGAGCTGGAGGATCACATCGGCGAGTACCTGTGGGAGATGGCCCGGGTGCTGCGCCGGCAGACGGCCGCCGGGGCCGAGCCGCTCCCGGAGTGGCTGCCCGTGGCGCGCGAGCACGGGAGCCAGCGGCTGCGCATCGGCTTCGACGTGCAGTCGCTGGTGCGCGAGTACCACGTGCTGCGCGAGAGCATCCTGGACCTGGTGGAGGAAACGGGCGTGCGCGTCACCCTGGGGGAGGTGCGGGCGCTGAGCGCCTTCATCACCACCGGCATCGCCGAGGGTGTGGACGAGTACCTGCGTCAGCGCGACGCCGTCCAGCGCCTGAGCGAGGAGCGGCTCCGGGCGATGCTGGACCAGGCGCCCGCCGCCATCTTCGCCAAGGACGCCGAGGGCCGTTACCTCTATGGCAACCGCTACCAGCAGCGGCTCGTGGGCCGCCCGCTCGGGGAGATATTGGGCCGGGACGACGCCGCGCTCTTCCCCCGGCCGCTGGCGGAGGCCCTGCGGCTCCACGACGCCCAGGTGCTCGAGGGCCACACCCGCACCTTCGAGGAGGTGATCGAGTTCGACACGGGCCCGCGCACGTACCTGTCCACGAAGTTCCCCCTGCCCGGGGGCGAGGGGCTTCCCACGGCGCTCGGAGGCATCTCCGTGGACATCACCGCGCGCAAGCAGGCCGAGCAGGCCCTGCGCGAGAGCGAGGAGCGCTTCCGCCTGCTGGTGGAGGGCGTGGAGGACTACGCCGTCTACCTGCTGGACACCGAGGGGCGAATCCTCAGCTGGAACACGGGCGCCGAGCGCATCATGGGCTACACGCAGCGGGAGGTGCTCGGCCGGCACATCGCCCTCTTCCATCCCCCCGAGGAGCTGAACACCGGGCAGCCCGACCAGTGCCTCCGGACGGCGGTCACCCGGGGCCACTGCCGGATGGAGGGGCAGCGCGTGCGCAAGGACGGCAGCCGCTTCTGGGCGGAGTTCGTCGTCACCGCGCTGCGCGACGAGGCCGGCGTGCTGCGCGGCTTCTCCCAGTTCACCCGCGACATCGCCCGGCGCAAGCGCGCCGAGCAGGCTCAGTCCTTCTTCCTCGAGGCCGGCACCCTGCTGTCGCAGTCGCTCGACGTGGCCAACACCCTGAGGAAGATCACCTCCCTGGCCGTGCGGCACCTGTGCGACTACTGCATGGTGGATCTGCTGGGAGAGGACGGACAGCTGCACCGGCTGGAGCTCGCGGCACGCGACCCCGCGGCGCAGGCCCTCATCGAACGGGCGCGGCCCTACCCTCCCCTGATGGGAAGCGGCAGCCCCGTGAGCCGGGCCCTGGAGAATGGCGAGGCCCTGGCGGTGCCGGAGCTCACCCCCGCGTGGCTGGATGCCTCGGCCCGGAACACGGAGCACCGGGCCATCCTGGAGGCGCTCGGCCCGAAGTCCGTGGCCCTCGTTCCCCTGGTGGCCCGCGGGCGCAGGCTCGGCATCATCAACCTCGCCTGGACCCGGTCCCACACCGTGGGCGGTTTCGCCGAGGACCTGGAGGTGGCCAGGGGCCTGGCGGACCGCGCGGCCGTGGCCATCGACAACGCGCAACTCTACCAACAGGCGCAGGAGGCCGTCCGCGTGCGCGAGGACGTGGTGGCCATCGTCAGCCACGATCTGCGCAACCCCCTCAACGCCATCTCCCTGTCGGCCACCCTGCTCGAGCGCGAGGCCGTCAACGAGCGCACCACGCGGACGGCCCGCCGCATCACCGAGGCGGCGGAGCGGGCCAGCGGGATGATCCGCGACCTGCTCGACTTCACCCAGGCGCGCGTGGGGGGAGGCATTCCCATCCACCCGCGGCCCCTGGACTTCCACGAGCACGTGCGGCGCGTGGTGGAGGAGGTGCGGCTGGCGTGGCCCGGGCGCCGCATCGACTTCCAGGCCAGCGGAGAGGGCCAGGGCGAGGCGGATGAAGGCCGGCTGGCCCAGGTCGTCACCAACCTGGTGGGCAACGCCCTGCAGCACAGCCCTCCGGGCACGCCCGTGAGGGTGTCCACCCGGGGCGTGGACTCGAGCCTCCTGATGGAGGTGCACAACGAGGGCCCCGCCATCACCGCCGAGCTGCTGCCCATGCTCTTCGAGCCCTACCGGCGGGGGGCGGAGGCGGGCCCGGGCCGGGGCAGCCTGGGCCTGGGCCTCTACATCACCCGGCAGATCGTCCTCGGGCACGGAGGCAGCGTGGACGTGCGCTCCAGCCCGGAGGACGGCACCACCTTCACGGTGCGCCTGCCCCGCTCACGGCCCCCGGCCTGAGGACTCCGGCGGCAGGGCCCGCGAGAACAGCCGCGCGCGCTCGAGCGCCTGGGAGCACAGCTGCGCCAGGGCGATGAGGAAGTCCCGCTCCTCCGCGGAGAAGTGCCGCCGGTCCGCGAAGGACAGCCACAGGCACCCCAGGGAGTGCTCCCCGGCGAGCAGCGGCAGCCCGACGCGCGCCTCGTAGGCCCCCGCCAGGTTGGCGAGCTGGGGGTAGTGCGCCAACAACGCCTCGGTGGAGGAGTACCAGCGCGCCTCCCCCGCGAGCGCCACGTCCAGTGGGGGCGCTGGCGTCCCCGCGGGCAGGTAGCTCTGGGTGCGGACGACCTCCTCGGAGTAGCCCTGGAGGTGGAGGGCGCGCAGGCCGCCCTCGGGCTCGCGCACGTAGATGATGCCCGCGTGCGTGCCCGCGGACTCGAGGCCCGCGACGAGGATGGCGCGTGCCACCTGCTCTGGAGTCGCCGCCCGGGAGAGCGCCGCCGCCACCGCCTGGAGCCGGGAGGCACGCCCCTGGGCCCCGCGCGCCTCGCCGTACAGCAGTGCGTTGTCCACCGCGAGCCCCGCCCGCCGCGCCAGCTCCTGGACGAGCGGCAGCTCCTTCTCGCTGAACCGCCGGCCGCTCTCGGCCTGGACGAGGGTGAGCGCCCCCAGCACCCGTCCGCGCGACAGCAGGGGCACGCACAGCGAGGACTTGAAGCCCAGCGTGCGCCCCAGGCTCAGGTGCTCCTCGCTTCGCGACAGCGAGGGCAGCAGCTCGTCCGGCATGTGCTTCAGCAGGAGGGGCTCGCCCGTGCGCAGCACCTGGCCGATTCCGCCATGGGAGGTGTCGAGGGGCCAGCGGCGGGCGATCTCGAAGGCGAGCGCCGCCTTCTCCGGCTCGCAATGGTCCGCGGCCACCCGCTCCACGGTGCCCGCCTCGGAGAGGAGATCCACCGCCGCCCAGTCCGCCAGACGCGGCACGACCAGCTCCGTCAACTTGCGCAGGACGGTGCGATCCTCCAGCGAGGAGAGCACCTCACTGGCCTCGGCGAGCAGCCGGAAGCGGCCCTCGCTCTCGCGCAGCGCCTGCTCGCGGGTGCGCGCCTCCGTCACGTCGCGGGCCACGGCGAGCACGGAGCGCACCTCACCGTGCGCGTCCCGCTCGGGCACCACGTGCGCCTCGAAGGAGCGGGGCCCGGACGGCGTGGGGAAGACGAACTCGAGCGAGGTGCTCCGCCCCGCGAACGCCTCGGCGAAGGCCCCTTCCCAGTCGGACATCTTCTCCGCCGGCATGCCGAGCTCGGCCATGGTGCTGCCCGGGAAGCGCTCCGGTGGCAGCCCCAGGGTGCGCTCGACGACGGGGTTGACGTAGAGCAGCCGGTGCTGGCGGTCGAAGCGGGCCACCATGTCGGGGATGTTCCCGGCCAGCCCGCGGAACTCGGCCTCGCGCTGGCGCAGCTCCACCTCGGTGAGCTCGAGCTTGCGGCGCGCTCGCACCTGCTCCGTCACCTCCACCGCGTGGGTGAGCAACCACTCCACCTCGCCGTGCTCGTCCCGGAGCGGCTGGTAGACGAGGTCGAAGAAGGCCTCCTCCACGCGGCCCCTCCCCCGCCGGTCGATCATCACCGGGAACTCCCGGCCCACGAAGGACTCGCCGGTGCGCATGGCGCGCCGCAGCGCCTCCATCACCGGCTGCGAGAGGAGCTCGGGCAGCACCTCGCGCAGCGGCCGGCCCACGGGGATGGAACGGCCCGCCACCTTCTCGTAGAGCGGGTTGGCGAACTCGAAGATGAAGTCCGGCCCCCGGGTGAGGGCGATGGCCGCGGGCGTCTGCATCAGCAGGCTCAGCAGGCGCATACGCTCCGTCTCCGCCTTCTCCCGCTCCGCCTGCAGCTTGAGCCGCTCGCGGTGCAGGTACAGCTCGACGAACACCTCCACCTTGGCCCGCAGCACCTGCGGATCGAACGGCTTGAAGAGGAAGTCCACCGCCCCCAGGGCGTAGCCGCGCGAGGTGAAGGCCACGTCCTCCGTCAGCCCCGAGAGGAAGATGATGGGCGTGCGGTGCGAGCGCTCGCGCTGGCGCATGAGGCGCGCCACCTCGAAGCCGTCGATGTCCGGCAGGTGCACGTCCAGCAGCACGAGGGCGCAGTCCAGCCCCAGCAACAGCCGCAGGGCCTCCTGGCCCGAGGACGCCTTGACGAGGCGCTGCCCCAACGGCACCAGCAGCGCCTCGAGCGCCACGAGCTGGTTGGGGCTGTCGTCGACGATGAGGATGCTCGCTTGATCCGTGGCGGGGGGAGCCCCGGAGAGCGGTGCGGCGGACTTCATGGCCTGGGAGCCTGTCGAGGGTGTGTCACGAGCTGGGGGTGTCTTGTGGACCCGGCGTCCAGGGTTGTCTCATGGAGCCGAGGGCCCCGGCCAGGGCTTCCTCGGCTCTGTCATCTGGAGAACCCTGGGGAAAAGGGCTCGCGGGCTCAGCGGCGGCGGTAGACGTGCAGGGGCGCGGAGAAGCCGTCCTGCTCCTCGTAGGCCACGCCGTCGAGCGTCAGCGTGCGGCCCTCGAGCTTCACGCCCGGATCTCGCGCCAGCGCGCCATTGTCGAAGCGCACGAGGTACTCCGGGTTGGCCAGGCGCAGGTGCTTGCGGAAGGTCTCCCAGCGCACGCGGGCCAGCCGCTCATCCGGCAGTCCGGAGAAGAAGGCGAGCTGGAGGTCCATGTAGCTCGGGTCCTGATCCACCACGGCCGCGCCGCCCTTGGGGGCCACCTCCTCCTCGAGGAAGCGGGCCACCTGCATGAGGGGCACGGGGTTGGTGGAGGTGGGGCTCACCGGGCGGAGGCTGTCCTGCCAGCGGCCATCGGCGCGGAAGGTGTAGAGGCCCATGGCCAGGGGCACGGCCACCGCCAGCACCGCGCACACGGCGGCCACGGCCCTGCGGGCTCCGGCGCCGCGCACCAGCTCGAGGCCCGGCACGACGAAGGGCAGCAGCACCGCCAGCTCCGTCACCGTGAAGCGGCCCAGGGGCTGGAAGTCGAGCAGCACCACGGCGCGGAAGGTGAAGTACGCGGTGGGCACCAGCGCGGCGAGCACCAGCCAGCGCGTGTCCGGGCGCTCCCGCCACGAGCGCCACATGCCCGCCATGCCCAGCAGCGCCACGCCCGGCGACAGCGTCAGCAGCGCCACGCCCGGCCAGAAGCCCAGGTTCTCCAGCCGGTAGCGCCACGCCCCCACCCGGGCCACGCCCTCGCGCGTCCAGTCCGCGTGGAACTGCTCCACCGCGTGGATGGGGAAGAAGGGATCTCCATGCGCCATCTCGTTGCCCTGCATCCACAGCAGCGGGAAGGGCAGGCACAGCAGGCCGAAGCCCACCGCGCGCGTGATGGCGGCCACCCGGTCCTCGCCCCAGAAGAGCAGCGCCAGGGACAGGAGCGGCATGAACATCCACGCGTCGTAGCGCGTGGCGCATGCCAGGTTGAGCACCAGGGCCGCCCCGAAGAAGGGCCCCAGGCGGTTGTCGTCCAGCCCCTCGGCGATGAGCGCGAACACCCACAGCATGAAGAAGAGCGACATGGCCTCGCTGGCCGCCGTCGTGGACATCTGCAGGTGCATGCCCCAGACGGAGAAGGCCAGGCAGGCCCCCACCGCGGCACGCCAGTCGAAGAGGCGCCGGGTGAGCGAGAAGAGCGGCACCACCGACAGCACCCCGAAGAGCAGGCTCACCAGCCGGCCCGCGAGCGCCTTGTCCTCCACCACCTTCAGCGCGGCCCCCACCACGTACAGGTGCAGCGGCCCGAACTGGTACGCCCCATCCCCATACGAGGTGATGAGGTGCGGCTCATTCGCCCAGCGCTCGGCCAGCTCCGTGCGCGCCACCGCGTCGCCGTAGTAGTTCTCGTTGAAGGGCATCAACACCAGACGCGGCAGCAGCGCCGCGGCCAGCAGCAACAGCAGCAGCAGCCGGGTACTCGGCTCCGGGGCCACGTCGGGCACCGCGGAGAGGAGGGGGGTGGCGCCCGAGGGGCGTGGGGGGGCGGCGGGAACGGACGAAGCGGACGGCATGAGGGCGCGCAGAATACGCAGGCCCGGCCCAAAGCCAAGCGACCATCCCCTCGCCCCGGGTCTTTTCACACCCGCCCCCTGGGTTGTCTGGTGGACAGGCGGACGTGTAGCCTGCGCCGGCCCGCATCCCGGCGGGCGTCCCAAAGGGGGAATCACCCGACATGTTGTCTTCTCGTTCTTTGCGTCACGTCGTGATGGCGTTGGCGGCCAGCCTGGCGGTGGGCTGCGCGCCGAGTCTGAAGGTCAATGTTCTCCAGCCGGCCCGGGTCAACCTGGGTGCCTCCAAGCGGCTGACGGTGGTGCAGACCGAGGGCCGCAAGGGCGCCCGGGACTTCGTCGTCGACGAGCTCACCCGCCAGGCCCGCACCGGCGGCCACTTCCAGGTGACGGACCGCTCCGACGAGGGCATCGTCGTGAAGGTGGCCGGCCGTTCCGTGCAGATCCTCAGCACCGGCAGTGGCCCGGCGCAGAGCCAGGATGAGATTGGCATCCGCATCGACGTCAACGACTGGGACGCCGAGAAGAAGACCGAGACCGTCAAGGACACGGACAGCAAGGGCAACACCACCGAGCGCGAGGTGAAGTTCTACGAGGCGAAGACGGTGGTGAGCGTCACCGCCTTCAACGCCGCGGGCAAGGCGCTGCTGGCCGAGGAGGAGTACGAGATGGTCGGCCGTGGCGAGGACAAGGACACCGCCATCGGCGCCGCGGCCCGCGCGCTGGTGGGCCGCATCCTCTATGACATCACGCCCACGTACGTGACCAAGTACATCCGCATGGACGGCGACGACAAGGCGCAGAAGCCCATCATCGAGGTGGCGGAGAAGGGCAATGTGCCCCAGGCCATCACCGAGATGGAGTCCTACGTGCAGACCAACCCGCAGAACCCGGCGGCGCTCTACAACCTCGCGGTGCTGCTCGACGCCTCGGGCAAGTACCAGGAGGCGCTGGACCTGTACACCAAGGCCATCTCCCTGTCGGCCAAGGACTACTACGTGGACATGAAGGCCGAGTGCGCCAGGCGCCTGGCCAATCAGCAGGCCCTGGCGCAGTAATCCGCCGCGGCGCCGACGCACCCACCGGGCCGTCCCCAGGGCACGATGTCCTGGAGGCGGCCCGGTTGTCGTTTGGACCGGGTTCATGTGTTACCGACCCGACGCGAACGCATGCTCCTTCGTACATGATCCGAGGTACAGGCCGCCCTTGGGGTAAGCGTCTCCGAAGGCCGCCTGAAATGGATCCCTCCCCCCCGAGCACACCCTCCCCCAGGCGCGCACACCGGCTTCCCCTGCCGGTGATCGCCGGGCTGCTCGCGGCCGCGCTCGCGGTGTTCCTCATCGCCGCCCTGTTCCTGCGCTCCACCCGGCAGCTCGCCGGGAGCTCGGGCCGCGTGACGCACACACTGGACGTCATCAACGAGGCGGAGCTGCTGCTGTCGTTGATGAAGGACGCGGAGACGGGCGAGCGGGGCTACCTCCTCACCCGCGAGCGGCACTTCCTCGCCCCCTACGAGGAAGCCCGGAGCCACATCCAGCCCTCGCTGGAGCGCCTGCGCGCCCTCACCGCGGACGAGCCCCCTCAGCAGCGGCGGCTGGAGGCGATGGAGGCGCTCATCCAACACAAGCTCGCGCTGATCGAACAGACGGTGCGGCTCGAACAGGAGGCCCAGTCCGCCGCGCTCCAGCCCGTTCAACCCGGCGAGGGCAAGCGGCTCATGGATGCGCTGCGCGTGCTCGGGCGGGAGCTGCGCGAGGAGGCCGAGGGGCGTCTGCAGCGGGAGAACGCCCGGCTCGCGGAGGTCTCGCGGAGCGCGGACGTCCTCGTGCTCTCGGGCAGTGGCTTCCTGCTGGCCTTCATCGGGCTCACCGCCGCCTCCCTGGTGCGCGACGTGCGCTCGCGGGAGCGCGAGGAGGCCGAGCGCGAGGCGGTGCTGGAGCGCGAGCAGGCCGAGCAGGCGCGGGCCGAGGCCGAGCGGCAGCGGGCCCGCTTCCAGGCCATCTTCTCCCAGGTCCCCGCGGCGGTGGGCGTCTACCGGGCGCCGGATCAACTGTGCGAGCTGGCCAACCCGGTCCTCCAGCGGCTCCACGGGGGCCGGGCCCTGCTGGGCCGGACGGCGAGGGAGGCCCACCCCGAGTGCGCGAGCGCCGGCCTCTTGGAGGCCTTCGACGAGGTCTTCCGCACCGGACATCCCCACTCGGCCACCGGGCGCCGGTTGATGCTGGACCGCGACAACAATGGCAAGGGGGTGGAGGGCTACTTCAACTTCACCTACCAGCCCCTGCTGGACGCGAGAGGCCAGGTGGAGGCCGTGCTGCTCTTCGCGGTGGAGGTGACGGAGCAGGTGCGGGCCCGGCAGGCGGCGGAGGAGTCCCTGTCGTACCGCCAGCGGGCGGAGGCCGCGCTGCGCGAGAGCGAGGCCCACCTGCGCCGGACGCTGAAGGCCGCCGAGGTGGGAGCCTGGGAGTTCGACCTGGACAACCAGCGCATGATGTGGACCCCCAACGTCGGGGCCATGTTCGGCATGGCGCCCGGCACCTTCATGGGGACCGCCGAAGCCGCCCTGGCGCTCATCCACCCGGAGGATCGCGAGCGCGTGTCGCGCACGCTGGGACAGACGGCGCACGACCGGAGCGAGAGCGAGCACCGGCTGGAGTACCGCATCCTGCGCGTGGACGGCGGCGTGCGCTGGCAGGAGAGCCGCGGCCGGGTCCTGTTCGACGAGCGGGGACGGCCCACGAAGCTGGCCGGCGTGGTGATGGACATCACCTCGCGCAAGCACGCCGAGCAGCAGCAACGCGAGTCCGAGGCGCGCTTCCGGCTGCTCACCGAGGCGCTCCCCCAGCTCATCTGGGGAACGCGGGCGAACGGGTACACCGAATACTTCAACCCGAGCTGGTTCGAGTACACGGGGCAGACGCAGGAGCTGGCGCAGGGAGACGGCTGGTTCCAGGCCGTCCACCCGGAGGACCTGGGGAACACGCGGACGGTCTGGCGGCGCGCGGTCGCCACGGGCGAGCCCTACTCCGTCGAGTACCGTCTGCGGCGGGCCTCGGACGGCGCGTACCGCTGGTTCATCGCACGGGGCCTGCCCCTGAGGGATGGAGCGGGCCGCATCACGCACTGGTTCGGCACCTGCACGGACATCGATGACCAGAAGCGCGGCGCGGAGACGCTGCGTTTCCTCTCGGAGGCGAGCGCGGCCCTGGCGGCCTCGTTGGACCAGGCGGCCACGCTCAAGCAGGTGGCCCGCCTGGCCGTGCCGGTGCTGGCGGACTGGTGCATGGTGGACCTGATGGGAGAGGACGGCCGCGTCGAGCGCGTCGAGGTGGCCCACGCGGACCCCACCCTGGCGGAGCTGGCGGACCGGTTGCGCCGCTTCCCGCCCGTCCAGAACCCCGAGCACCCCTCCTCCCGGGCCATGCGCCTGGAGCAGACCATCCACGTGGCGGAGGTGACGGGCGCGCTCGAGGAGCAATCGGCCCAGAACGCCGAGCACCTGCGGGCCATCCGGGAGATGAAGTGCCGCTCCCTGACGTCCGTGCCGCTCATGGCGCGGGGACGAACGCTCGGCGTGCTGATGTTCGCGACGACGGAGTCCTCCGGCCGCCGCTACGGGCAGGAAGACGCGCTGCGGATGGAGGAGGTGGCGCGCCGGGTGGCGATGGCGCTCGACAACGCACGGCTCTTCGCCCTGGCCCAGGAGGAGCGCCAGCGCGCCGAGGAGGCCAACCGCCTCAAGGACGACTTCCTGGCCACCGTCAGCCACGAGCTGCGCACGCCCCTCACGGCGATGATCGGCTGGGTGAAGATGTTGCGCACCGGCCGGCTGCCGCCCGACAAGCACGCCAAGGCCCTGGAGACGGTGGACCGCAACACCCAGGCGCAGGCCCAGCTCATCGAGGATCTGCTGGACGTGAGCCGCATCATCTCCGGCAAGCTGCGGATGGAGACGCAGCCGGTGCACCTGGTGGACGTCATCCAGGCGGCGATGGAGTCGGTGCGTCCCGCGGCGGACGCCCGGGGCATCCGGCTCCAGGCGGAGCTCGAGCCGGACGAGGACCTGGTGATGGGGGACTCGAGCCGGCTGCAGCAGGTGGTGTGGAACCTGCTCTCCAACGCGGTGAAGTTCTCCCCGGGGGACAGCCGCGTCCAGGTGCGGCTGCGGCGTTTGGAGTCCTCGGTGGAGGTGACGGTGGCGGACGAGGGCCCGGGGATTCCGGCGGACTTCCTGCCCCACATCTTCGAGCGCTTCCGCCAACTCGAGGGCGGCACCACGCGGCGGCATGGAGGCCTGGGCCTGGGACTCGCCATCGTCCGTCACCTCGTGGAATCACACGGGGGAACGGTGCACGCCGCGAGCGAGGGGCCGGGCCGGGGCGCCACCTTCACGGTCCACCTGCCCCCCGCCCTGCCCCGGCAGGAGCAACCCGAGCGCCCCGCTCCGCCCGCCGACCTTCCCACCCACGCAGTGCTCGCGCGGCGGCGCATCCTCGTGGTGGACGACGAGGAGGACAACCGCGAGGTGTTGAAGGTGATGCTGGAGGAGTACGGGGCGCACGTCGTCACCGCCGCCTCCGCGTCCGAGGCCCTCCGCGCCCTGCGCGAGGAAAGGCCGGATCTGCTCGTCTCGGACATCGGCATGCCGGGCGAGGACGGCTACCGGCTCATCTCCCAGGTGCGCGCGCTCCCGTCCGAGGAGGGCGGCGGAGTGCTGGCGGTGGCTCTCACGGCCTACGCCCGGGTGGAGGATCGCACGCGTGCCCTGACGGCGGGCTTCAACATGCACGTGGCCAAGCCCGTGGAGCCCGCGGAGCTGCTGTCCGTCCTCTCCAGCCTGGTGGTGCTCTCGCAGGGGAGCCAGGAGTCCGGGTGACGCGCGCCCTCCACCCCGTCCAAGCGAGCTCGCGCATTCACCCGGGCGGCGTTTTCGGGTTGAGATGGGGGGATGTCCCCGGAGATAGAAGCCCTCGCGCTGGAGAAGACATACCCACGGCCCTGGTGGCCCCGGGCGCGCTGGCGGGAGGCTCCCCGGACGGCCCTGCGAGGGGTCTCCTTCGAGGTGCGGGCAGGCGAGGTGGTGGCCCTCATCGGCCCCAACGGCGCGGGGAAGAGCACGCTGTTACGCATCCTCTCGGGCCTGCTGCTGCCTGGGGCGGGCACGGCGCGGGTGGCCGGGCGCGACGTGGTGCGCGAGCGCCCCGGGTGCCGCCGCGAGGTGGGCGCCGCGCTCGCGGATGACCGGGGCCTGTCGCCGCGCCTCACCGCGCGCCAGAACCTGCGCTTCTACGCCGCGCTCTACGGCGTGCCCCCGCGCGAGGTGGAGGCGCGCATCGAGGAGCTGGCCGGACTGCTCGAGGCCCGGCGCCTGCTGGAGCGGGAGGTGCGCACGCTCTCCACGGGCGAGAAGGCGCGGGTGGTGCTGACGCGCGCCCTGCTCCACCGGCCGCGGGTGCTGCTGCTGGACGAGGTGACGCGCTCGTTGGACCCGGGGGCCGCGCGCCGGCTGCGCACGCGGCTGTTGACGGACGTGGCCGCACGGGGAGCGGCCGTGCTCTTCGCCAGCCACGACCTGGCCGAGGTGGAGGCCGTGGCGCACCGGGTGCTGCTGCTGGACGGAGGCCGCATCGCCGCCGAGGGCCCCTTCTCCGAGGTGCGGCCCACCGCCGAGGCCGTCTTCGCCGCCGTGCCCCGGGAGGAGGAGTGATGCGCCTGTTGCTCGCCTTCCTGCGGCGCGACCTCCAGATTCTGACGGCCTACCGGCTCAACGCGCTGCTGCTCGTCTCCGGGGGCCTCTTCACCCTCACCCTCTTCTATTTCCTCGCCCGCACGGTGGGCGAGTCCCCGGTGGTGCGCGGCCGCTACGGCACGGACTATTTCTCCTTCGCGCTGGTGGGGCTGGCCACCGCCGCCCTGCTGCGCGCGCTGCAGACGGGCTTTGGCGGCGCGGTCCGCTCGGCGCAGAACGACGGCTCCCTGGAGCCCCTGCTGGGCGCTCCCCTGTCCACCGTGCACGTGGTGACACTCATGGGCGCCTGGCCCGTGGCCAACGCCCTGCTGCGCGCGGTGGGACTGCTCGCCCTGGGCGCGCTCCTCTTCGGCGCCCGGCTCCACCTCCACCCCGTCTCCTTCGTCCTCACCTTGTTGCTGAGCGCCCTCACCTTCTGCGCGCTCGGCCTGTTGTCGGCCGCCTTCGTGCTCGTCTTCAAGCGGGGAGATCCCTTCACCTACGCCCTGGACGCGCTCAGCTACCTCTTCGCCGGGGTCCTCTACCCGACAGACGTGCTGCCCCCCCTGCTGCGCACGATGGGCCGCCTGCTCCCCGCCACCCATGCCCTGCACGGCCTGCGCGAGTCCGCCCTGCGCGGCGCCGGCCCTCGCGAGCTGCTGCCCACCTGGGCCACCCTGTCCCTCTTCTGCCTCATCCTCTGGCCCTTGGCGGCGGGCGCGCTGTCCGCCGCGCGCCGACATGTAGAGCAGGCGGGGACGCTGCCCCACAGTTGAACGTCCAATTTCCACCCTTCCTCTCGTACTGTCGTTCGCCGTGGGCGGAGAAATCGCCTCCCCACCTCCCCGAAAAACCATCCCCCCTTATAATGGAGTGTGCCTTTTCACCCCGTGGAGGCGGGGCCCGCTGCATCGGCGGCGAGCCCTTCCGACACGAGCTGGCCACGCGGTCCCACCCCGCGGCGGGGTCCCGAAAGGGCAGGTCGGACGTTCGTGTCGTCTGGGACCCGTCGTGGGTGGGAATTGGAATGGCCCATTACCCCCCCAGGTTCACTTTTTGGCCCTCCAAAGGCGCGGAATTCCGCGCTCTCGGGTGGCCCAAGGGAGCGTCATGAAGGACGTAGAGAGCAAGGGTTCGTGGATCGCGAAGATCGCCGCGTTGCAAGACGCGAAGACCTACGCGGAGCTCCACTGGGAGGGCTCCTTCGAGGACTACCTCGAGATCGTCCGCAAGAACCCCAAGGTCACCCGCACCGCCTTCCAGAGGATCTACGACATGATCCTCTCCCACGGGAAGACGGAGTACATCGACAACAAGAAGAAGCTCATCCGCTACCACTTCTTCAGTGACGAGAAGTTCGGCGGCCGCGACGCCATCTTCGGTCTGGACGTCCCGCTGATGAAGCTGGTCAACGTCTTCAAGTCCGCCGCCCAGGGCTACGGCACCGAGAAGCGCGTCATCCTCCTGCACGGCCCCGTCGGCTCGTCCAAGTCCACCATCGCCCGCCTCCTCAAGAAGGGCCTGGAGGAGTACTCCAAGACGCCCGAGGGCGCCGCCTACACCTTCTCCTGGCTCACCGACAAGAAGGGCCTGGACGGCACCACCGTCCGCGAGAAGATGAAGTGCCCGATGAACGAGGAGCCGCTCAACCTCATCCCCCGGGAGTGGCGCTCCAAGGTCCTCACCGAGCTGTGCCCTCCGGAGTCCGGCTACACCATCCCGGATGGCAGCGAGCTGTGCCCCGCCTGCCGCTTCGTCTTCAAGGACCTGATGACGCAGTACAAGGGCGACTTCGCCAAGGTCATGGAGCACGTTCGCGTCAACCGCCTCGTCTTCAGCGAGAAGGACCGCGTCGGCATCGGCACCTTCCAGCCCAAGGACGAGAAGAACCAGGACTCCACCGAGCTCACCGGTGACATCAACTACCGGAAGATCGCCGAGTACGGCTCCGACTCCGACCCGCGCGCCTTCAACTTCGACGGCGAGTTCAACATCGCCAACCGCGGCCTCATCGAGTTCGTCGAGGTGCTCAAGCTCGACGTGGCCTTCCTCTACGATCTCCTCGGGGCTTCGCAGGAGCACAAGATCAAGCCCAAGAAGTTCCCCCAGACGGACATCGACGAGGTCATCATCGGGCACACCAACGAGCCCGAGTACAAGAAGCTCGAGAACAACGAGTTCATGGAAGCCTTGCGTGACCGTACGGTGAAGATCGACATCCCGTACATCACCAAGCTGGCCGAGGAGGTGAAGATCTACGAGAAGGACTTCAACTCCCGCGCCATCAAGGGCAAGCACATCGCGCCGCACACGCTGGAGATGGCGGCGATGTGGGCCGTCCTCACGCGCCTGGAGGAGCCCAAGAAGCACAACCTCTCGCTGTTGCAGAAGCTCAAGCTCTACAACGGCAAGACGCTCCCCAACTTCACCGAGGACAACATCAAGGAGCTGCGCAAGGAGGCCATGCGCGAGGGCCTCGAGGGCATCAGCGCCCGCTACATCCAGGACAAGATCTCCAACGCCCTGGTGAGCGACAAGGGAGAGGGCTGCATCAACCCCTTCATGGTGCTCAACGAGCTGGAGGCCGGTCTCAAGGGCCACTCGCTCATCAACAGCGAGGACGCGCGCAAGCGCTTCAAGGAGATGCTCACCTCCGTGAAGCAGGAGTACGAGGACATCGTCAAGAACGAGGTCCAGCGCGCCATCAGCGCCGATGAGGACGCCATCAGCAAGCTGTGCGGCAACTACATCGACAACATCAAGGCCTACACCCAGAAGGAGAAGGTCCGCAACAAGTACACCGGCCTCTACGAGGAGCCGGATGAGCGCCTGATGCGGTCGATCGAAGAGAAGATCGACATCCCGGACAGCCGCAAGGATGACTTCCGCCGGGAGATCATGAACTACATCGGCGCGCTCGCCGTGGAGGGCAAGACCTTCAACTACCGGACCAACGAGCGGCTCCACAAGTCGCTGGAGCTCAAGCTGTTCGAGGATCAGAAGGACAGCATCAAGCTCAAGAATCTCGTCTCCAGCGTGGTGGACAAGGAGACCCAGGAGAAGATCGACCTGGTCAAGGACCGGCTGATGAAGAACTACGGGTACTGCGAGATCTGCTCCACCGACGTGCTGAACTTCGTGGCGAGCATCTTCGCTCGCGGTGACGCCAAGGAGTAGCCACCCAAGGGGGTTGTCGTGTCACTGCGGATCCACCAGGACCACTCACGCTTCAAACAAATCGTCCGCGGGAAGATCAAATCCAACCTGCGCAAGTACGTGCAGAAGGGGGAGATGATCGGCAAGAAGGGGAAGGACACCATCGCCATCCCCATCCCCTTCATCGACATCCCCCACTTCAAGTACGGCCACAAGGAGCAGGGTGGCGTCGGACAGGGAGAGGGTGAGGTGGGTCAGCAGCTGTCCCCGGGCTCCGTCCAGCCCGGGGATGGGCACCAGGCCGGCCAGGGAGAGGGGGACCACTCCCTGGAGGTCGACGTCACGCTCGACGAGCTGGCGCAGATTCTGGGGGAGGAGCTGCAGCTCCCCAACATCGAGCGCCGGCACAACGAGAAGATCGTCACCCAGAAGATCAAGTACACCGGGGTCAACACCACGGGCCCCGAGTCGCTGCGCCACTTCAAACGCACCTACAAGCAGGCCCTGAGGCGGCAGATCGCCATGGGCACGTATGACCCGGCGCGGCCCATCATCATCCCCACGCGCGAGGACCGGCGCTACCGCAGCTACAAGCTGCAGGAGCTGCCGGAGACGAACGCGGTCATCATCTACATGATGGACGTGTCCGGCTCGATGGGTGACGAGCAGAAGGAGATCGTCCGCATCGAGAGCTTCTGGCTCGATACGTGGCTGCGCCACCAGTACAAGGGCCTGGAGGCGCGCTACATCATCCACGACGCCGTGGCGCGCGAGGTGGACCGGGACACCTTCTTCCACACCCGCGAGTCCGGCGGCACGATGATCTCCAGCGCCTACAAGCTGTGCCGGGACATCATCAAGGCGGACTACCCGAAGAGCGCGTGGAACATCTACCCGTTCCACTTCTCGGACGGCGACAACTGGAGCGCGGACGACACGCGCCAGTGCATCGAGATGCTTCGCGAGGACATCCTCCCCAGCGTCAACCAGTTCGCCTACGGCCAGGTGGAGAGTCCCTATGGCAGCGGCCAGTTCATCAAGGACTTGCGCGAGGCCATCGGAGACTCCACCAACGTGGCCTTGAGCGAGATCGCGGACAAGGACGCCATCTACACTTCCATCAAGGATTTCCTCGGCAAGGGCCGCTGACGGCGGTCCCTGGAGCTCGCGATGCCCAAGAGCCTCACCCCCGGACTCAGTAAGCTGAAAGAGGAAATCGAGGGCTACGCCCGCCAGTTCGGCCTCGACTTCTTCGAGACCATCTTCGAGGTGCTCACCTACGACGAGCTCAACATGGTGGCCTCCTACGGAGGCTTCCCCACGCGCTACCCTCACTGGCGCTGGGGCATGGAGTACGAGCAGCTGTCGAAGGGGTACGAGTACGGGCTCTCGAAAATCTACGAGCTCGTCATCAACAACGACCCCTGCTACGCGTACCTGCTGGAGAGCAACTCGGACGTGGATCAGAAGCTCGTGATGGCGCACGTGTACGGCCACTGCGACTTCTTCAAGAACAACTTCAGCTTCCGCCACACCAACCGCCGGATGATCGACGACATGGCGAACCACGCCACGCGCGTGCGCCGGTGGGTGGACAAGATTGGCGTGGAGAAGGTGGAGGACTTCATCGATCGGACGCTGTCGCTGGAGAACCTGATCGACCAGCACGCGCCGCACATCCGCCGCAACCCGGACCCCAAGCGGGCCGAGGACGAGATGAAGTCCAACGAGCGGGTGGAGGGCTTCAAGGTGGACCGCGAGTACATGCGCGGCTTCATCAACCCCGCCGAGTTCCTCGACAGCCAGCGCAAGAAGGTCGAGGACGAAAAGCTCAAGGCCAAGAAGTTCCCCGAGCGTCCACAGCGCGACGTGCTGATGTTCCTGCTGGAGCACGCGCCGCTGGAGCCGTGGGAGTCGGACGTGCTGTCCATCATCCGCGACGAGGCCTACTACTTCGCGCCGCAGGGCCAGACGAAGATCATGAACGAGGGGTGGGCCAGCTACTGGCACTCGACGATCATGACCCGGCGCGCGCTGAAGGATGACGAGGTCATCGACTACGCGGACCGGCACTCGGGCACGATGGGGACGAGGCCCGGAGCGCTCAACCCGTACAAGCTGGGCATCGAGCTGTGGCGGGACATCGAGGAGCGCTGGAACAAGGGCCGCTTCGGCAAGGAGTGGGACGAGTGCGATGACCTCCGGGCGCGCCGCTCCTGGGACAAGAAGCTGGGAGTGGGCCGGGAGAAGATCTTCGAGGTGCGCAAGCACTACAACGACATCACCTTCATCGACACGTTCCTGACGCCGGAGTTCGCGATCGAGCAGAAGCTGTTCGTGTACGGCTTCAACGAGAAGAGGAACTCGTGGGAGATTTTGGACCGTGAGTTCCGGAAGGTGAAGAACAAGCTGTTGCAGGGGCTGACGAACTTCGGGCAGCCGATCATCGAGGTGGTGGACGGCAACTACGAGAACCGGGGCGAGCTGCTGCTGGCGCACAAGCACGACGGGCAGGACTTGAAGGGGGACTACGCGCGAGAGACGTTGCGCAACCTCCAGTCGTTGTGGCGGCGGCCCACGTGCATCATCACGCGCTACGACAACAAGGGCGTGCTGTTGCGGTTCGACGGGCAGAACCACACCGAGAAGAAGATCGACCTGTAGCCCCGTCGTTGAAACCCTCGCCCACCACCCCTCTCCCCCCGGGAGAGGGACGGGGTGAGGGTGCCTGGCTCCCGGGTTCCCCCCGTGCCGGAAAACCACCGTTCCCCTGAATCATCCGGGGCAGCCAGGTAACCGAGCCCGCAGTAACAGCGGCCAGAAGTTAGGCACAGGCCTGTAGCTCCACTACACTGCGCGGGCCCCATGAGACTCGCCACTGCCGTCGTGTGCCTGGGCCTGCTGCTGGCCGCGCCCTTCGCCGAAGCGTCGACCGTCCGTTACACCGTGAAGAACCGCCGCATCGAGCCCAACCAGCCGATGGCGGTGGCGCTGCAGGAGGCGGGACTGCCGCCGGAGCAGGTGGGGGCGGTGATCTCCGCGCTCGAGGGCGTGTTCGACTTCCGCAAGTCGCGGGTGGGAGATCAGTTCCGCCTGGTCATCCGCGAGGGCGAGCTGGACTTCTTCGACTACCGGCAGAGCACGGTGGACGAGTGGCAGGTGCGCCGGGACGGAGACAAGTACGTCGGCAGCAAGCGCTCCATCGAGGTGGAGAAGCAGGTGGGGCTCGTTTCCCTGGAGATCAACAACTCGCTCTACGAGGCGGCGCTGGAGGCGGGCGAGGATCCGATCATCGGCATGGTGCTGGCGGACGTGTTCGCCTGGGACATCGACTTCTACCGGGACGTGCGCCGGGGGGACCGGGCGCGGGCGCTGGTGGAGAAGTTCGTCTCCAAGGGGCGGATTCTCCGTTACGGCGAGGTGCTGGCGGCCACGTACGAGGGCGAGTCGGTGGGCACCAAGCGGGTGTTCCGCTACGAGCTGCCGGACGGCAAGGCCAGCTTCTTCCAGGAGGACGGGGCGAGCGCGCGCAAGGCCTTCCTCAAGAGCCCGCTGAAGTACGCGCACGTCACCAGCCGGTTCGGCAGCCGGGTGCACCCGGTGCTCAAGTACGTGAAGGCGCACAACGGCGTGGACTACGCGGCGTCTATTGGCACGCCGGTGTGGGCCGTGGCCGACGGCACCGTCACCGTGGCGCACAACACCGGCGCGGGCGGCAACACCGTGTGCCTGCGCCACACCAACGGCTTCGAGACCTGCTACCTGCACCTGTCCAAGTACGGCGCCGGTGTGCGCGCGGGCGCCCGCGTCAGCCAGAAGCAGGTCATCGCCTACTCGGGCAACACCGGCCGCAGCACCGGCCCCCACCTGCACTACGCCCTCAAGCGCAACGGCGGCTTCGTCAACCCGCTCAACCAGAATTTCCCGCGCACGGAGCCGCTGCCCAAGAACCTGCTCCCGGACTTCCGCGCCAAGGTGGCTCCGCTGGCCCAGCAGCTCGACGCCGTGTCCGTCGCCTCGGCGAGCAGCCAGCCGTAGATTTTTCCAGCCTGACCTGAAATGTAGGGTTGCACCTTACTTCCCCGTCTCACCGAAAAACCGGGGAAACGTGCAGGCCCTGTATTTCTGGGCCGACCTGTCTGATAGGATGGGGTGTTGCCTCGCGTCATCTCCCCCTCAAACCCCCCCAAGACAGAATGTCCGCCATCGCCGAGTTCATCCAGACGGCCGAGGAGCTCCATCGTGGGCTCGTCCGGATCAGTGAAGAATTGCAGCAAGGTCTACCCGAGCGCCTGGCGCGCTTTCCGAGGGACCCACAGCAGCGCCAGGCCATGCAGGAGGAGCAGGCCGCGCTGCTGAAGAAGCGCATCCCGGAAGTCAGCGCCTGGCTGGACAGCCACTTCGCCAGGCTCACCGAGCTGGACATCCACCTCACGGACGAGGAGCGCGAGCGGGCGCTGGAGCACCACCGCTCGGCCGTGCAGCCCTACTTCCTGCAGAGCCCCTTCGTGCGGCGCGCCGTGGACAAGCCCCTGGGCTACCCGGGTGACTACGTCACGGTGGAGATGATCTTCGACAGCGAGGACCGGGGCGTGTCCACCCTGGCCCGGATCCTGACGCACTACTCCATCAACTGTGGGCCGGGGAAGGCACACCGGGCACGCGTCCCCTGGCTGCTCGGCCACCTGCACCGCCATACCCAGACGCTGGGGCGGCCCCTGCGCGTGCTGTCCTTCGCCTGCGGCCCCGAGCACACGCTGCGCGAGTACACCGCCCTGGGCGGCACGGGCTCCTTCACCCTGTGCGACTTCGATCCGGCCCCGCTGGACTTCAACCGCCGCCAGTTCGAGAAGCTCGCGCGCCTGCCGCGCAACGGCGTGCCCCCGCCCGACGGTGACCTTCACCCAGCTGTCCACCTACCAGCTGCTGCGCCACCGCGACGCCCCGGCCACGCTGCGCCACAAGGACGGGCCCATGGACATCATCGTCGCCGCGGGCATCCTCGACTACCTCAAGGACAACGTCATCGCCCGCTTCCTGGACACCATGGGCTCGCTGCTCGCCCCCGGTGGCCTGCTGCTGCTGACGAACCTGCACCAGGAGAACCCCTGGCGCTCCTTCATGGAGTACGTCTGCGACTGGCACGTCATCCACCGCACCCAGGCCCAGTTCCAGGTGGTCTGCGAGGGCCCGCCCGCGCGCAACATCAAGACGGTGGAGAACATCACCGACGCGGAGTCCAACACCAACATCTTCTGGGCCGGGCAGAAGCAGCGCTGAGCCCGCGGGGACGCGCCGGCCCTCAGTCGTACTCGAAGAGGTACTGCGAGTGGTTGAGCGCCAGGGCCGTCCCCGTCACCTTGCCGTTGCCCCTCATCACGCGCACGGCCTCGGTGAGCGTGCCCTCGTGGAAGTAGATGGGCTGCATGTCGCCCTTGTAGTCCAGCCGGAAGCGGTTGGGCCCCAGGTCCTCGAAGGTGCGCTTTCCGTAGCTCACCAGCGTGGAATACACGGTGTCCACCGAGGTGAAGAGCCGCTTGGGATCGTTCATGCCAATGAGCTTCACCAGCGTGTTGCCCACGTAGGACTTGAAGAAGCCCGTCGCCGTGGAGGCCCCGCACGCCCGGATGGCATCCTCCACCGACGGGTAGTGCGGCTCCAGGATGTCCGCAGCCGCGTAGATGAGCCGCAGGAAGTCCGCCACCGGATAGGAGAAGAAATCCACCGGCATCTTCGTCACCCGGAGCTGCTGCAACAGCCGCTCCGTGCCCGCACTCCCCGCCCGCTCGTCCACCAGCCCGTACACCGACTTGAAGATGAAGCCACGTACGGTGTCCTCGGGCCTGCAGATCGCGATCCGCTGAGCGAGGTCGTTCTTGTCACTAGGCATGAAAGAACCTTCCGGGTTCCAGGCCGGGGGCAGGACCTGGATGCGCGCCCTTCTCTACCAGAGTCCTCGCCTGATCGGCGAGGTCTCTCCACTCGCGCCAGCCGCGATGGGGCACCCGCCCCTCTCGGCGAGCCCACTGCCGCCCGCCCTGCATGAGGGGCCCCCGTCTCCGGGCCGCCAGGGCTGGCGAGAGACCCGCACCGTTCCCTGAAAACCCCGCGAGGCGGGACGGGGAATTCCGACTCACGTTCGTTCCGGAAGTGCCCGCCCGCTCTGGGAGCACGCATTTTTTCTTTCGGTGCGGGATGGAGCGGTGACAGATACCCTGGCAAGCCCCGCGCACCGCCTGACGGCGGGCGCATGACGACACCTGATTCACCGAACGAAGAGCTCCACGCATATGTCCACCCTCGCACCCGTCGATCCGCCGCCCACCTCCGCGTCCGACTCGCAGGACTCGGGGCGTGAGCCCAGCCGCACCGGGCTGGACCCGCGCAACGTGCGCCGAGGCGTGCTCGAGCACGTCCGATTCTCGCGCGGCAAGAACCCGGAGACGGCCACCGCCCACGACCGCTTCATGGCCCTGGCCCTCGCCGTGCGCGATCGGCTCGCGGACCGCTGGGTCCGCACCGCCCGCACCTACTACGAGCAGGACGTGAAGCGCGCCTATTACCTCAGCGCCGAGTACCTGCTGGGGCGCGCGCTGGGCAACAACCTCATCAACATCGGCATGTACGAGGCCGCCGAGCAGGCCATGCGCGAGATGGGCGTGGATCTGTCCACCCTCGTCGAGATGGAGCCGGACGCGGGCCTCGGCAACGGTGGCCTGGGCCGTCTGGCCGCCTGCTTCCTCGACTCGCTGGCCACGCTGGGCTACCCCGGCATGGGCTACGGCATCCGCTACGAGTTCGGCATCTTCACCCAGGACATCGTCGACGGCTACCAGGTGGAGCGCGCCGACGAGTGGCTGAAGTTCGGCAACCCCTGGGAGATCGTCCGGCCGGAGAAGGCGGTGCCGGTGCGCTTCTTCGGGCGCGTGGAGCACCACCAGGGCGCGGACGGCCGGCCCGTGGCTCGCTGGGTGGGCGGCAAGACGGTCATCGGCGTGCCCTTCGACACGCCCATCGCCGGCTACGGCAACAACACCGTCAACACCCTGCGGCTGTGGCAGGCGCGCGCCAGCGAGGAGTTCGATCTGCTCCTCTTCAACGCCGGTGACTACGAGCGCTCGGTGGTGGAGAAGAACGACTCGGAGGTCATCTCCAAGGTCCTCTACCCCAACGACGCCTTCCAGGCCGGCAAGGAGCTGCGCCTCAAGCAGCAGTACTTCTTCGTCGCCTGCTCCATCGCGGACATCGTCCGGCGCTACCTGAAGAGCCACACGGACTTCCGGGACTTCCCCAACAAGGCGGCCATCCAGCTCAATGACACCCACCCGGCCATCGCCGTGGCCGAGCTGATGCGCGTCTTCGTGGACGAGAAGCGTCTGCCGTGGGACGAGGCCTTCGCCATCACCCAGGCCACCTTCGGCTACACCAACCACACGCTCCTGGCCGAGGCCATGGAGAAGTGGCCCGCCACGCTCTTCGAGCGGCTGCTGCCCCGCCACCTCGAAATCATCTACGAGATCAACCACCGCTTCCTGCGGCAGGTGCAGATCCGCTACCCGTTCGACAACGACCGGATGCGGCGGATGAGCCTGGTGGAGGAGGGCCCGGACAAGAAGATCCGCATGGCGCACCTGGCGGTGGTGGGCAGCCACAGCGTCAACGGCGTGGCCGAGCTGCACAGCAACCTGCTCAAGCGCGACGTGCTCCCGGACTTCGCGGAGATGTTCCCCGAGCGCTTCAACAACAAGACCAACGGCGTGACGCCCCGCCGCTGGCTCTCGTGGAGCAACCCGCGCCTGGCGAAGCTGATTACGAGCCGCATCGGCGGGGAGTGGGCCACGGACCTGGATCAGCTCCAGAAGCTGGCGCCGCTGGCCGAGGACGCGGAGTTCCGCAAGGCCTTCGCCGAGGTGAAGAAGCAGAACAAGCAGGACCTGGCCCGCTACCTGCGCGACACCTGCCAGGTGGACCTGAACCCCAACGCCATCTTCGACGTGCAGATCAAGCGCCTGCACGAGTACAAGCGCCAGCTGCTCAACGCGCTGCACATCGTGTCGCTGTGGATGAAGGCGCGGAGGGATCCGAGCACCATCGTCGCCCCGCGGGTGTTCCTGTTCGGAGCCAAGGCGGCGCCGGGCTACCACGAGGCCAAGCTCATCATCCGCCTCATCAACGGCATCGCCGAGGTGGTCAACAGCGACGCGGGCACCACGGGCCTGCAGGTGCTGTTCGTGCCCAACTACCGGGTGAGCCTCGCCGAGCGCATCATCCCGGCCACGGACGTGTCCGAGCAGATCTCCACCGCGGGAATGGAGGCCTCCGGCACGGGCAACATGAAGTTCATGATGAACGGCGCGCTCACGCTGGGCACGCTGGACGGCGCCAACGTGGAGATCCGCCAGGCGGTGGGGGACGAGAACTTCTTCCTCTTCGGCCTCACGGTGGACGAGGTGCTCGCCCGCAAGCGCGCCGGCTACAAGCCGCGCGAGGAGTACGAGCGCAACGTGGAGCTGCGCGAGGCGTTGGATCTCATCGCCTCGGGCTTCTTCTCGCCGGAGGACAAGCACCTCTACAAGCCGCTGGTGGACGGCCTGCTCAACGAGGACCGCTACCTGCTGCTGGCGGACTTCGCCGCGTACGCGGCCCGGCAGCAGGACGTGGCGCGGGTCTACAAGGACCAGGAGAAGTGGACGCGCATGGCCATCCACAACGTGGCCCAGGCCGGCATCTTCTCCTCGGACCGCACCATCAAGCAGTACGCCGAGGAGATCTGGCGGGTGAAGCAGACGCCCATCCCCTGAGCGGCCGGAGGGCTTCGGCTCGAGGCTGAAAACGAGAGGCCGCCCCGGAAACCCCGGAGCGGCCTCTTTTCACATCCGATGAACGAGCCGAGCGCTACGGGAGCTCAGCGGGGCTCGCGGAGTTCTGCGGCTGACGCACCGTGCGAATCACGAAGTCATTCGCATTGTTGTCCGAGTCGGTGCCGTTGCCACGGTCGGCGTCGGCACCACCCACCGCCATGGTCGCGGCGGTGGAGGTGGTGTACGCCTTGCGCTCGTAGCTGCCACCCGCGGGCACCGTTCCCGTGATGGGAGCACCCTCGGGGGAGTCCGCGGTGGAGCCATAACCCACCGTGTCCACCGCCAGCGGATCCGACTTGGCCGTGCTGATGCCCGGCCTGCCGAGACGGAGGTGGCCCACGGATCCACCCAGGGCCAGCGTGCTACCGGAGCTCACATCGCCGCTCACGGTACCGACGTAGGTGCTAGCCGTCACCAGCAGGTAGCTGCGGGCGGCGATCTTCGTGCCCGCCGGGAAGATGTAGGCCGTCGAGTTGTACGTGCTGCCGGCGGCCGACTTGTATTGGAGCTTCCAGTCGGACAGGTCCACTTCGGCGTCGGTCGGGTTGTAGAGCTCGTAGAACTCGTCATTGTGGACGGTCCCCGCCACGGCGAACTCGCTGATGACCACGTGATCGGTCAGGACCGGAGACGCCGGCTTGATGACCGTCACGCTCCCGTAGGTGCCGGCCGGGGGCGAGACCGGGCCACCCTGGTCGCAATACACGTAGGAGCCGTAGCTGCCCGTGGCCGTGTTCCAGAGCCGGTAGCGGAAGCCGTAGTGGTACGTGCCCGCCGTGGGGATGTTCAGCGTGCCCAGCACCTCGTCGTTGTTGCTGGACGAGCTGGAGTAGCCCCCGTTGGGCAGCGCCGCCGTCCACGTCCAGCCCGCCGGGTCGGCGGAATCCGTGCCGTAGCCCAGCTCGGCGGCCACGTGCGGGTAGTAATCGTTCCCCGTCGTGTTCCGGTCGGTGACGCTCGCGCCGTAGAACTGGCTGTAGATGGGCCACGAGGTGCCCGTGTCCACGGTGGCCGGGTAGTCGGTGCCCTCCGGGAACGTCTTCGGGTACTGGATGTTGCACCAATCCAGCGCCGGGACGTCCGGCATGCCGCAGGTGGAGTTGCGGGCGTTGGGCGTGCCCAGGTCACCCCCCTCCACGAGCGGCGCCTCCGAGTCGCACCAGTACCAGGGATACGCCGAGGACTTGGTCCCCACC
This sequence comes from Archangium violaceum Cb vi76, assembly GCF_000733295.1. Taxonomy (GTDB): domain Bacteria; phylum Myxococcota; class Myxococcia; order Myxococcales; family Myxococcaceae; genus Archangium; species Archangium violaceum. Next base: position 31,219 of record NZ_JPMI01000052.1, read on the forward strand.
ACCACCGCCGAGAGGTTCATGGACCTGCCCAGCGTCTGCGGGAAGGACGGCGTGTACTGGAAGTCCTCCACCGTGGCCGCGCCCTGGTTGAGCACGAGCCGGCCCGAGCCCTCCAGGTTCAGGTCGGTGCCATACTGGTAGTCGGCGGAGACCCCACCGTTGGTGGCGCGGTCCTTGTTCTGCGCCAGCACGAAAGTGCCCTTGCGGTCGATGATCAGCGGCGTGCCACCGGAGCTCACGGTGATGGAAGACGTGATGCTCGCGCTGTTCCGGTAGAGCACCGAGAGCCCATTGATGTTGAGCAGGTTGCCGGTGTTGTTCGTCAGCTCGATGTACTCGGTGATGCTGGCCGACGAGGGCGAGTGCATCACCTCGGAGATGCTCAGCTGGTTGGCACCGGGAGCGGCCGCCGTGTCGCACGCCTCCTTGAAGCAGACGGCGTTGGTGCCCGGGCAGGCCGTGGTCGTCTGCGACTCCTTGCAGGTGGCGGTGTTGTCCACGTCGACGCACGTCTCCGAGGTCTCGATTCGCGACACACCATCCGGAGCGCAGGTGGAGCTCGGCGGCGCGCAGGCGTGGCCCTCGCACGGGTTCGCGTTCGTCGCCGTGCTCAGGCTGGAGACGGCCGTGTTGCCCGCGTCGTCGATGACCTTCAGCTGGAAGTAGTAGGTCGTGCTGGGGGTCAGCCCGGCGACGAGCACCGACTCCTCGGACCCCGGGGCCAGCGGCTCGTCCAGGGACACCGACGAGATGGCGCCAGCGGGCGCGGTCTCGACGGGGACGGTCGCGTAGAGCAGTTCATGGCTGGAGGCGGTGCCCTCCAGGCCGTCATCACCCACGGCCGTCCACTTCAGCTCCACCTGGATGCTCGTCTTGCCCGTCATGCTGAGCGTCACGGCCGCCGGAGCGGTGTCATCCACGATGGTGAACGTGTTGCTGGTAGCACCGTCCAGCACCCCACCCACGGCCTCGAGCCGGAAGCCCGTGCCCTGCTGGTCCACGGTGAGGCCGGAGAAGGTCGCGATGCCATTCACGGGCTTCATGGTCAGCGAGCCGCCGCCGAGCACGGCCGCGGGGTTGCCGCCGCTCAGGCCCAGCGTGATGTCCGGCGCGTCCACGTCGAGCACGTTGTCGAACGCGTCCGTGACGGCCACGGTCACCGCCGCCAGCGCCGTGCGCACCTTGCCATTCGCGGGCTGGTCGCGGAACACGAGCTTCCGGGCGGGGCCGGCATTGACCATGAGAGAGGAAGCCGTATCCGCCAGGAAGGCCCGGGCGAGGTCCTTCACGGACAGCGACTGCTCGCCCGCGGTCTTCAGCGTCACGGAGAAGACCTTGTGGCCAGCATCCGCGCTGGTGAGCTCGCCGCTGGCGGGAGGCACCAGCTTCGGGTCGCTCGAGGTGAAGCCGAGGGTGCCCGTGTAGCCGGTGGCAACGTTGCCGTAGGCGTCCTTCAGGGTCACGTCGACGGTGAAGGCGACACCCGCCTCCAGCGGCGTGGAGGGCGCCACCATCACGAGCGAGGAAGCCGGGGCGTGGGAGACCGACACGGTGTGCGAGGCGGTCAGGCCCGCCGTGTCCGTCACGGTGATCGTCGTGGAGACGGCCTTCTCCAGCGTGAAGTCGAAGCGGCGGCTGCCCTCGTCCGCGAGGGCGAACGTGTAGGACGCGGGGCCAGAGGAGCCCTCCGCATCCACGGAGAAGGTCACCTCGCGGGTGTAGTCCTTCACCGCGTTGTCATAGGAATCCAGGACGGTGACCTTCAGGGACAGCGGGCTGCCCGCCTCCACGGAGGCCGGAGCCTCCAGCACGAAGCGCGCCGCCGAGAGCCACCTCACCGAGGTGTCGGCCTTGGCCTGGAGCGCCGCGACGGCCTTGTCCTGCACCGTGACGGACTGCGCGCCCGCGGACAGCAGCTTCACCGGGAACGTCTTGATGCCACTGTCCGTGGTGGTGAAGGTGTACTCCGACGCCAGGGTGGCCCTGCTGTCGGTGGAGCTCAACACCACCGTGCCGGTGTAACCGGTGACGCGGTTGCCGAAGCCGTCCCGCACCTCGACCGTGAGATCGGACGTCACCCCCGCGTCCACCGCGGCCGGCAGCCCCGTCAACAGCAGCGTGGTGGGCTCCCCATGGCCCACCACCGTGTGCAACGTGGCGTCCAGGCCCGGGGCGGACACCGTGAGGCTCTGCTCGCCCGGAGTACGCAGCTTCACGTGCTCGAAGGCGTGCTGGCCCTTGTCGGCGGCGACGAAGGCATAGGGCGCCGGCTTGTCGGCGGCGGCGTCGCTGGAGGAGAAGGACACCGTACCGGTGTAGTCCTCGGCGGCGTTGCCGAAGGCGTCGCGCACCGTCACCGTCACCGTGTTGTCGGCGCCAGCGATCGTCGTCGAGCCCAGCCCCGCCAGCTCCAGCTGCACGGCCCCGGCGTTGGAGATGTCGAAGGGAGTGCTGTTGTCGGGAGTGAGATCGGGCGAGGAGGCCGTCAGCCTGTAGCCCCTACCCGCCTTGTCGATCCGGACATCCGAGAAGGTCGCCACGCCATTGTCCGACGTCGCGGTGAAGGGACCGAAGCCCGTGGTGCCCACCACCGTCAGCGTCACCGCCACGGCGGCGTTGTCCACGCGCACCCCGGCGGCGTCACGAACCTCCACCTTGATGGGGGCCAGCGCCACGCCGGCCTTCCCGCTCCCCGGCTGCTCGATGAAGGCGAGCTGGGTGGCGGTCAGGTTCTTCGTGGAGGCCATGAGCGTGTCCGAGCGCACCGCGTTGCCACTGTTGTCCGTCACCTTCAGGGCCACGTAGTAGGTCGTGTTGGAGGTGAGGCCGGAGATGAGCGCGGAGCGCGTGGTGTCGGACGACGAGGGCGGCGCCACCGCCACGGGGGTGGCCCCATTGAAATCCGCCTCCGTGACGATGTTGGACGAGGCGTAGCGCAGCTCGTAGCTGGCCGGCGTGCCGAGCATCCCGTCATCGCCCACCGCCGCCCAGGAGACGGTGATGGACGTGGGCGTGTTGGCCGTCTGGGCCAGCTCCGGCTTCGCGGGCGGCACATTGTCGATGATGTCGAAGGCGTTGCTGGGCACGGAGCCCAGGCCCGGGGCCGAGGCCGTCAGCACGTAACCCGTGTCCTCCTCGGCGATGGAGAGGCCCGGGAAGGAAGCCAGGCCATCCACCGGCATGGCGCTGCCGAGGTCCGTCACCCGCCCCTCCTTGTTGGCGGTGAGCGTCACCGTGGGAGCACTGGTCTGCACCCGGTTGCCGAACGCGTCCGTCAGCGCCACCTGCACGCTGAAGATCGCGCGCACCGAGCGGTTGGGCAGCGTCTCGGTGAAGGCGAGCGTCGACAGGGCCGCCGGCACCACGGACAGCTCCACCGAGGAGGTGAAGGCCGCCGTCGCCGTATCCGTCACCGTCAGCCGCCGGGCGCCCGCGCGCCTCGCGATGATGCCCGTGAAGGTGTGACGGCCCGCGTCCGTCGAGGTGAACGTGTACTCCGGCGGCAGCGTGTCCGTGCCCTCTTCCGAGGTGAAGCGCACCGTGCCGGTGTAGCTGGCCGCGTCGTTGCCAAAGGCATCCTGGACGGAGACATCGACGCTCTGCGCGACCCCCGCCGTCACGGGCATGCCCGAGTGGCTCACCCTCAGCGAAGCGGGCGAGGCGGACGCCACGTCGAAGGCGCCGCTCGTCGCGCCCGTGAGGCTCTCGGAGCTCGCCACCAGCGTGTAGTCCCGCGCGGCCTTCTCGATCACCAGGTCCGTGAAGCGCGCCACGCCATTCACCGCCGCCACCGTCAACGTCCCCTTCAGGGTGGCCGTCGCCGGACCAGCGCTCAGGGCCACCGTCACCGGGCCCGTGGCGTCGCTCAGCGTCTCGCCGTCGGCATTCTGGATGGCGACCTCGAAGGCGCCCAGCGCCGCGCCCGCCGTCCCGGAGGAAGGCGCCGCGGTGAAGGCCAGCCTGGAAGCGGGCAGGCGGACGAACTCGACGGTAGGCCGCGACGACAGCGTCACCGCGCCGCCCTCGGCCTCCACCGACACCGTCACCATCTTCACGCCCACCGCCGTGGACACCAGCTTCGCGCTCGCCTGGCCCTGCGCGTCGGTGGAGCCGGGCTGCGTCACCGTGTTGCCCTCACCGGAGACCACCACCTGCACCGTCCGGCCCGACAACGGCGTGCCGTCCTCCTTGCGCACCGTCACCTGGATGTCGACGGCGTCCTCACCGTTGGCCCGGACCCCCACGGACCTGCTCACCGTGACCGTCGAGCTGTCCGCGTCCGGCATCTCCCGCGCCGGTGGATTGGTGACGGGATCTCCACAACCCCCACCGCAACCCACGGATAGACCAAACAACAACACACTCCACGCGACCAGCCGCGCGAAGGTGGGGGGGCCATGCATCATGGACAACTCCAGATAAAGGGGGAACAGCGCCCGCCGATCACAGCAGGCACGGTTCTGTATCCTACCAGATACCCTCTACCTGTAAAAACTCAGCGACAAGGGAAACAGCAGGCTGTCTCCTCCGCCAGGCCGGGCTCTTCTCACATTCCCATGGCCTGGAGCATGAGACCGGAACCGAGCAGCGACTGGCCTCCATCACAGACCATGATGGAGCCCGTGATGTATGACGCCGCATCGGATGCCAGGAAAAGCGCGAGTTGCGCGATGTCTTGCTTTGTCCCGAAACGCTGCAATGGAAGGGCGCGGGTGAGCTTCTCGCGAGTCTCGTCACCGGGAGCGAGCCGGCGCATACCCTCGGTGTCTTCGATGGGACCCGGGGTGATGGAGTTGATGCGCACGCCCGCCCCACCCCACTCGATGGCGAGGGTGCGGGTGATCATGTCCACGCCGGCCTTGGCGGCGCAGACGTGGGCCTGCATGGCCATGGGCAGGTAGGCCTGGGGCGCGGAGATGTTGAGCACGCAGGCGCCCGGCTTGCGCAGGTGCTCGAAGGCGGCGCGGCAGGCGTTGAAGGTGCCCAGCACGTCGATCTCCAGCACCGACTTGAAGCCATTGGAAGACATCCCGATGGCGGGCGCGGGGAAGTTGCCGGCGGCGCCGCACACGAGGATGTCCAGCTCCCCGTACGCATCGCGCGCCGACTGGAAGGCCTTCTCCACGGACTCGTAGTTGCGCACGTCCGCGGCCAGGCCCATGGCGGTGCCGTGCTGCTGGAGCCCCTTCACGGCGGCCTCCAGCTTCTCCACGTTGCGGCCGTTGATGACGACCTTGGCCCCGGCCTTCACGAACGCCTCGGCGATGCCGAGGTTGATGCCGCTGCTGCCACCGGTGATGAACGCCACCTTGCCCTGGAGCAGCCCCGGCTTGAACACGTCCGACATGTGATTCATCTCCCTTGGAAACGCGGAGTCCTGCGCTCGGCGAACGCGGCGAAGGCCTCGGCGAGGTCATGCGACTGAAGGAAGGCGGAGTTCCACACCGCCACGTAGCGCAGTCCGTCCGCCACGGACTTGTCCGCGCAATACTCCATCACCTGCTTGGCGCCCTGGACCACGAGCGGCGGGTTGTCGGCGATCTTCCGCGCGGTGGCGCGCGCCGCGGCCAGCAGCTCCTCGGGGGTGGCGAAGACCTGGTTCACCAGCCCCATCTGGAGGGCCCGGTCCGCGTCCACGTCCCCGCCGGTATAGGCGAGCTCACGGGCATTGCCCTCGCCGATGATGCGCGGCAGCCGTTGCAGGGCGCCGAGGTCCGCGGTGATGCCCACGCGCACCTCGCGCAGGGAGAACTTCGCCTCGCGCGAGCAGTAGCGGAAGTCGCACGCGGCGATGAGATCGATGCCACCGCCGATGCACCAACCATGCACCGCGGCGAGCACGGGCTTGCGGCAGCGGGCGAGCCCCTCGGAGGCGGCCTGCATCTTCTCGATGAGCTGGAGCAGCTTCGAGCGCTCGAGCGCGAGGTTGCCCTCGCCGAGGATGAGCGGCCCGAGCGACTCCGTCATCGCCATCAGGTCCAGGCCGTAGGTGAAGTTCGCGCCGTCGCCTCGCAGGAGGATGACGCGAACCGAATCATCCGCGTCGAGGGCCCGGAGCGCCTCGGGCATCTCGCGCCAGAAGTCGGGCCCGAGCGAATTGCCCTTGCCCGGACCGATGAGCACCAGCTCGGCGATGCCGTCCGCCTGCTCGATGCGAAGAGACTGGTATGCCGCCGTCATTCAGGCCCTCCCTCGCGAGGAAGGGCCCACTTGAGCAGAACGGGCGGGCAGCGTCCACGCCCGCGCTCAGCCGAACTCGACCACCTTCATGCCGAAGAGCCGCTCCACGGACTGGATGAGCTCGTCACTCACCTGCACCTTGAGCGAGGTGTTGCCGATGAGCGCCTCGGCCTCGTTGGTGAAGAGCAGGCTCACGGCCACCGGGGTGGCGCCCTCATACTGCTTGACGAGCTTCGCCAGCTTCTCCATCCGCTCGTCCGTGGCGAGGTCCACCGGCAGCCGGAACTCCAGCCGCTTGGTGCGCTTCTCGCGCACGGCCTTGAGGCTCTGGATGTCGTCGACGATGAGCTCCGCCACCGGCGTGTCCTCGTCGCGCTGATTGATTTGGACCGTGCCCGTCACGAGGATGGGGTCATCGCTCTTGAGCAACGGCTCCCAGTGCTCGAAGCCGGGCTTGGGCCCCTGCTTCGTCCACTTGCCGTCCTTGCCCATGACGTTGCGCGTGCCGTCCTTGCCGGGGAAGCACACCAGCTCGATGGAGCCGGACAGGTCCTCCAGCGTCACCCACGCCATGCGCTTGCCCGTCTTGGTGGGCCGCTCGCGCAGCGCCGCGACAATCCCGGCGATGGTGAGCTTCTCGTCCTTGCGCGCACGCGCCACCGCGGTGATGGGCCGGGCGTAGCGCTTGAGCTCCTTGTCGTACTGGTGCAGCGGGTGGCCCGACACGTAGAAGCCGATGGCCTCCTTCTCCAGCGACAGGCGCTCCTTCTCCGCCCACTCCTCCACCTGGACGTAGTCGTCCTTCATCCCGCCGCCGCCGCCCGAGGAGCCCCCGCCCAGCATGCCGAAGAGCGAGCTCTGCCCCGCGGCCTTGTCCTTCTGGCTGCTGGAGCCGCGGCTCATCGCGCGCTCGATGCTCTCGAAGATCTGCCGCCGCGGGCGCTTCTCGAAGTCGAAGGACCCGGCCTTCACCAGCGCTTCCAGCACCTTGCGGTTCACCTTGCGCGAGTCCACACGCTCGCAGAAGTCGAACAGGCTCTTGAAGGGGCCCTCCTTGCGCGCCTCGATGATGGCCTCGATGGCGCCCTCGCCCACGCCCTTGATGGCGCCCAGGCCGAAGCGGATCTTCCCCTCCACCGCGCCGAAGGCCATGTCCGACTGGTTCACGTCCGGCGGCAGCACCTGCACGCCCGACTGCCGGGCCTCGCCGATGTGCAGCACCACCTTGTCGGTGTTGTCCTTCTCACTGGTGAGAAGGGCCGCCATGAACTCCACGCGGTAGTGCGCCTTGAGCCACGCCGTGTGGATGGTGACGAGGCCGTAGGCCGCTGAGTGGCTCTTGTTGAAGCCGTACTCGGCGAACTTCTCCATGAGGTCGAAGATTTCGCCGGCCACCTTCAGGTCGACGTTGTTCTTCGCGCAGCCCTCGAGGAAGCCGGCCCGCTCGGCCTGCATGACCTCGGCCTTCTTCTTGCCCATCGCGCGGCGCAGCAGGTCCGCGCGGCCCAGGGTGTAGCCTCCCAGCACCTGGGAGATCTGCATCACCTGTTCCTGATAGACGATAACGCCGTAGGTGTCCTTGAGGACGGGCTCCAGCGCCGGGTGCGGGTACGTCACCGGCTCGCGGCCGTGCTTGCGGTTGATGAAGACGTCCACCATGCCCGAGTCGAGCGGACCCGGCCGGTAGAGCGCGCCGGCGGCGACCACGTCTTCGAAGCAGGACGGCTTGAGCTTCATCACCATTTCGGTGAAGCCGCTGGACTCCATCTGGAAGACGCCGGCCGTGTCGCCCTCGGCCATCAGCTTCCACACCTCCGCGTCACCCTCCAGCGGGATGTCATCGCGAAGGATGGGCTTGCCGTTGGGCGGGTTGCGGTTGATGAGGTTGAGCGCGTTCTGGATGACGGTGAGCGTCTTGAGGCCGAGGAAGTCGAACTTCACCAGGCCCGCGGCCTCCACCTCGTCCTTGGCGAACTGGGTGATGAGGGTGTCTTCCCCCGGAGGCTGATAGGTGGGGACGAACTCCCACAGCGGCTTGTCGGCTATGACAACGCCGGCCGCGTGCATGCCGGGCTGGCGGTGCAGTCCCTCCAGCGCGAGGGCGATCTCCAGCACGTCCTTGGTGGTGACGTCCTTGCCCTCCACCTGCCCGATGGCGGTGGGCTTCTCCATCATCTCCTTGAGACGCGGCTCCATCTCGATGGCGTCCTTGAGCGTGATGCCGAGCACCTCGGGCACCAGCTTGGCGATGCGGTCACCCTCGCTGAAGGGCAGCGCGAACACGCGGCACACGTCGCGCAGCACGCTCTTGGCCTTGAGCGAGCCGAACGTGATGATCTGCCCCACGTTGTTCTCGCCGTACTTGCGGCCCACGTACTTGATGACCTCGTCGCGCCGGTCCTGACAGAAGTCGATATCGAAGTCCGGCATCGACACGCGCTCGGGGTTGAGGAAGCGCTCGAAGAGCAGGTTGTACGGGAGCGGATCCAGGTCGGTGATGCGCAGGCAGTAGGCCACCAGGGAACCGGCGCCCGAGCCACGGCCCGGACCCACCGGAATCCCGTGCTGCTTGGCCCAGTTGATGAAGTCCTGAACGATGAGGAAGTAGCCGCTGAACCCCATCTTCTGGATGACGCCGATCTCCAGCTCCAGCCGGGCCCTGTAGGGCTCGCGATCCACGGGCGGCTTGCCGGCGCGGAAGGTCGCGATGTCGATCTCCTTGAAGCGCTCCTCCAGGTTGGCACGCGCCAGCTCCGCCATGTAGCTGTCCGGCGTGTGGCTGTCGGGCACCTTGAAGGTGGGCAGCATGGGCTTGCCCAGCTTCAGCTCCAGGTTGATCTGCTCGACAATGCGCTGGGTGTTGTGGACGGCCTCGGGAGTGTCCTTGAAGTACTCCAGCATCTCCTGCGGACTGGTGACGTAGAGCTTGTCCGTGGAGTGCTTCATGCGCTTGCCATCCGCGAGCGTCTTGCCGCTGGCGATGCACATGAGGAGCTCGTGGGCGCGCGCATCCGCCTGCTTGATGTAGTGCGCGTCCGCGGTGGCACACAGCCCGATGCCCAGATCCCTGCCGAGCTGCTTCAGGTTCTCGTTGGCCTTCTCCTGCTCGGGCATCCCGTTGGACTGCACCTCGAGGAAGAAGTGCTCGGGCTCGAAGATCTCCTTGTACTCGAGCGCCGCCTTGCGGGCGTGGTCCATGTCCCCGCGGAAGGCCGCGCCGGTGACCTCGCCACCCAGGCACGCGGTGAGCGCGAAGAGACCCTTGCTGTGGTCCTTCAGCAGCTGCTTGTCGATGCGCGGGTGGTAGTAGAAGCCCTCGCGGTAGGCCATGGAGGAGAGGTACTTGAGGTTGTCGTACCCGTCCTTGTTCTTGGCCAGGAGGATGAGGTGGTGGCCCACCTTCTCCGTACGGTCCTTGCGGCCCTTGGGCCCGGCCACGTACGTCTCCATCCCGATGATGGGCTTGATGCCGGCGTCCTTGGCCTTCTTGTAGAAGTCGATGGTGGCGAACATGTTGCCGTGATCCGTCACGGCCACGCTCGTCATCCCCTTCTCCTTCACCGTCTTGATGAGGTCCTTCATCCGGATCGCCCCATCGAGGAGCGAGTACAGGGAGTGCAGGTGCAGGTGGGTAAAGGACATGGCTGGAAAGTAGTCAGGAAGAGGGGCTACAGCACCACATTTGTTCAGGGCGGGGACGCTCGCCAGTTTCCGGCCGGACGTCGCGTCTGGAGCCGGAAAATCGGCCCCGGAACCTTGTGGCATGCCTCACACGGGCCGTGAAGGAGCCATCAGGTCGGGCATGGGTCGGGTGGCCTGGCACCTGGGGTGTCCCTCGGAGGCCCCCTCGCAGGGCCGCCGAGCGGGCCTTCACACTTCTTTACCCCAGCGAAAAGCGCCCGCAACGGGCCTCTCGCATTCTGTACATCGTCGCCGATTGACGGCGCCCACGAACGGAAAGCGGGCCCCCGAGGCCCCTGGGAGTTACACGCCATGAACACGAAGAACAAGCTGATGATCGCCGGTTCCGCCGTCCTCGCCTTCGTCCTCCTCACGGGCTTCCGCGGCGGACACTTCGGCGGACACTTCGGCGGCCCGCGCGACCCCGAGCGCGTGAAGCAGATGCTCACCTGGCGGCTGGATGACCGGCTCGAGGAGCTGAAGGCCTCGGAGCAGCAGAAGCAGGCCATCCACGGGCTGAAGGACTCGCTCTTCGAGGACGGCAAGCGCCTCTTCGAGGAGAACAAGGGCGCCCGGACGCAGATGGTGGAGCAGTGGGAGTCGGCCAACCCGGACTCGAAGGCGGTGCACGCCCTGGTGGACGCGCGCGTGGATGCCTTCCGCGCCTTCGCCCACAAGGTGGCGGACGCCGCCCTCCAGGCCCACCGCATCCTCACCCCGGAGCAGCGCCAGCAGGTGACGGAGCACGTTCGTGAGCACATGAACGCTCGCTAGTGCTCGCCCGGTGCCCGGTATCCATCCATGCACACATCCGGGCACAATCGGGCCCGAAGACACTTCGGGGCAGGCCCTCCTGTGAATAACCTGGGGGCGTGCCCCAGAACTACGACGAGTACGCCCGCCGCATCCGCGGCTACGCCCAGTTCGCCGAGGTGAACGAGTACGCCCGTGTCGTCGAGGGTGGTGTCGAGTACCCACTCTTCCGGCTCACGACACCCGGCGACCGTTGGCTGGTCATCACCTCGGGCTTCCACGGCGAGGAGCCCGCCGGCCCGCTCACGCTGTGCCACTACTTCCCGGACATCGTCGCCTACGCCCGCGAACGTGGCGTGGGCCTGCGCGTGTACCCGTGCATCAATCCCTCGGGCTTCGTGGACGGCACCCGCTACAACCGCAGCGGGGAGAAGCCCAACAACGACTTCATGCGCTACGAGGTCGCCCCCGGCGAGTGGAAGGGCGAGCTCACCCGCGATGAGCCCTTCCTGCGCTGGGCCCTCTACGAGGGTGGACCCAGGGAGACGCGCGCGGTGCGCTCGGACATCGCGCGCTACCCCGCTCCCGCCGCCGCGCTGGACATCCACCAGGACAACTACCTGCCCGGCGCCGCCACCTACGCCTATACCTTCGGGGACAAGGACGCCTACCGGCCCTTCATGAAGGCCGCCTCGGCCCACGCCCAGGTGATGCGCGACGAGAAGGTGGACGAGCACAACCGCACCGACCCGGACGGTCTCATCGAGTACCACGACGGCAGCGTCACCGATTATTTCATGCGCCTGGGCGTGCCCTACACCACGGCACTGGAGACGACCACCCGGACTCCGCTAGAAGCCTGCCACGCCATCAACCTCATCTGGATTCGCGGCTTCATCGACCTGGCCGCGCGTGGAAGCGGGAGCACATGATGATTCGCCGTCCTCTGGGCAACACCGGTCTACAGGTCTCCGTGCTGGGTTTTGGAGCGGGGCCGGTGGGCAGCCCGGAGCTGTCCGAGTCCGAGGCCGAGGCCCTCCTGAAGGGCGTGCTGGACGCGGGCATCAACCTCCTCGACAGCGCCCCCAGCTACGGGCAGTCCGAGGAGCGCATCGGCCGCGCGCTGCGGGGGCGGCGGCAGGACGTCGTGCTCTCCACCAAGTGCGGCTACGGCGTGCCCGGCGTGGAGGACTGGACGGGGCCCTGCATCACCCAGGGGATTGAGCTGGCCCTGCGCCGGCTGCGCACGGATTTCCTCGACATCGTGCACTTCCACTCGTGCCCCGTGGAGGTGCTGGAGCGCCCCGGTGTCGTGGACGCGCTCCGGCACGCCGTGCAGCAGGGCAAGGTGCGCGTGGCCGCGTACTCGGGAGAGAGTGCGCCGCTGAGCTGGGCGCTGCACTCGGGGGCCTTCGGCTCCGTGCAGACGTCCGTGAATGTGTTCGACCAGAAGGTGATGGACCAGGCGCTGCCCCTGGCCCGGGAGAAGGGCATCGGCGTCATCGCCAAGCGCCCCCTGGGGAACGCGCCCTGGCGTCACGCCGAGCGTCCCTCCGCTCCGGATGTCGCGACGTACTGGGACCGCATGCGCGCCATGGGCCTGGATACCAGCGGGATGGACTGGAGCGAGCTGACCCTGCGCTTCGCCGCCTTCGTGCCCGGTGTGGCCAGTTGCATCGTGGGGACCACGCGGATGGAGAACCTCCAGCGCAACGTGCATGCCTTGGAGAAGGGCCCGCTGCCCGAGGCCCTGGTGGAACGGATTCGCGGTACGTTCCGCCAGCATGATCAGGGGTGGGAAGGACTGATCTGAGCCGACACGGATGGAGACCTCGCAACGCACAGCCCCCCCCCTCGGCGGATTCCTCCGCGGCCTGGCGGGTGTGGAGAAACGCTTCTGGGTGCTCGTCGTCGTCGTGGGCCTCATCTCGGGCGTGGGGGCGGTAGTCCTCCTCCGCGTGCTGCGCGTCACCCAGCATCTCTTCTGGCGCAGTGAGGTGGAGGGCTTCCTCGCGGGCGTCGTCGCCTCGCCGCCCTGGCGCCGCTTCCTGGTGCCCGTGCTCGGTGGAGGGCTCGTCTCCCTGATGACCCTGCTCGTCGGGCAGCCCCTCCGGGGACATGGGACGGCGGGCATCATCGAATCCATCTGGGTGAAGGCCGGCGAGCTGTCCCTGCCGCGGGCACTCTTCCGGGGCTTCATCTCCATCATCGCGGTGGCCCTGGGAGCCCCCCTGGGCCGCGAGGGCGCGCTCCTGCAGACGGGGGCGGCCAGCGGTTCCGCCCTGGCCCGCTGGCTGCGGCTGCCCTCGGGACAGGCCCGCCTGCTGGTGGCGTGTGGGGCCGCGGCGGGCATCGCCTCCGCCTACAACGTCCCCATCGGCGGCGCGCTCTTCGGCCTGGAGGTGCTGCTGGGCAGCTTCGCGCTCGAGCTGTTCGGCCCCATCGTCGTCTCCTGCGTGGTGGCGACGCTCGTGTCGCGCACGCTCGTCGCGGACCGCCCCAGCTACCTCATCCCGCACTACGTGCTGACGCACCCCCGGGAGCTGCTCCTCGCACTACTGCTGGGCGTGCTGGTGGGGGCCGCCTCCGCCCTCTACGTGCGCACCATCAACCTGCTGTCGGACACGCTGGACAAGGTGCCCCGCCGGTTCCAAGCGCTCCAACCCCTGGTGGCGATGAGCCTCGTGGGGCTGGCCGCCATCTGGCTGCCCGAGTTGCTCGGCAATGGCTATGACGCGGTGAACGCGGCGCTGCTCGGGAAGATGTCGCTGCTGCTGCTCGCCATCCTCCCGCTGGCCAAGCTGCTGGCCACGTCGATGTGCGCGGGCGCGGGGGTCCCCGGGGGCCTCTTCACCCCCTCGCTCTTCTATGGAGCCCTGCTGGGAGGCGCCTTCGGGCACGTGGCGGGCATGGTGTGGCCTGGCGGGGCACCCAGTGGAGCCTACGCGCTGCTGGGCATGGTGGCCGTGCTCGCGGGCACGACGCATGCGTCCGTGTCCGCCGTCCTCCTCATCTTCGAGATGACGGCGGACTATGACTTGATGCTGCCCTTGATGCTGTGTGCGGTGATCTCCGCGGCGGTGAGCCGCAGACTGGAGCCGGAGTCGCTCTACACGTCCGTGCTCAACCGCCGCAACGTGCGCATGCCCGCCAGCGTCCCCCCATGGCTGAGGGAGGAGGGAACCCGCGCCCTGCTCAAACCCGTGCAACGACGCATCCCCCCCTCCGCCCCCTTCCAGGAGGTGGTGGTGCTGTTGCTGGAGCAGCCCCCCGGAACGGACCTCTACGTCACGGACGAGCACGGGCGGCTGCTCGGCACCATCATCCTCGACAACCTCAAGGGACACCTTCCGAACCACGCGCTGCTGCAGGCCACGGTGGCCGCGGACGTCATGGACACGGGCGTGCCCATCATCACCCCGGAGCTCTCCCTGGCCGAGGTGGCCAGGAGCTTCGGCAAGACGGCGCTCGAGTGCCTGCCCGTCGTGGACCATGAACGGCGTCTGCTGGGCACGGTCTCCAAGAGCGACGTGTTGCAGAGAGGGCAGTTCTGACGGGGCGGAGGGCCACCATGAACAAGAGGACTCGCGCGTGGAGCATCGTGGCACTGGGTCTCCTGTGCGCGCTCCTGGCCTATGTCCTGCTGCGGACGCCCCCCCAGGTGAGCCCCTCGCATGCCACCCCGCGAGGACACCAGGCCACGAGCACACCGGAGCCGCATCCGCCGGAGACGCATCCGCCTTCCACGGCGCCTCGGTTGGACCCGAACATGTACCGGGGGTGGCCCCTCTTCCTCGGCTGGCCCCTGCCGGAGGTGCCGCCCCCGGATTGGGGAACGGGGGGCTCGGCACCACCGCCTCCGCCGCCGCGGCGACCCGCAGAGCAGCACTGAGCGGGGACGGCGTGTCCGCCCCTGGCCAGCGGAGGAGTCGGGCGCTCCGGCAAGACGCACGCCCACCAGGTGAGCGGACGGCCGGTCGTGCCAGCGAGGGCATCCGTTCGCATCCTCCTCGTGGGGATGTGCTCCAGGCGAGCGAAGAGCGGCGCCGGGAAGGACAGGTGGATGCATGTCGAATGAGCGGCGCCCGGGCCCCGTGGAGATGCTTCGCAACCTGGCCTTGTCACTCGAGCGTCTGGCGGCCCACGAGGCCGCGAGCAGTGTCGTGCGTGGCACGGCGGACGGGCTGCGCCAGGAGATGCCAGAGCTCGAGGGGCAGTTGCGCGCGCTCCTCCAGGACACGCTGACGGTCCTCGGGCGGCTGGCGCATGAGGCGGCCGAGCACAAGCAGGTGGAGCCAGGGGTGGCCGCTCACGCCATCGCGGCCTCCGCGACCCAGGGAATGCTGGAGGTGCTGGAGCGGGAGTGGCAGGACGGCGGCCTGCCCCTCCATTCCTTCATCGAGCGGCTCAACCGTCTCCTGGACGGGGTGACGGACTTCGCCCACTTCCGCTCCGATGAGATTCGCACCCCGAGGGAACGGGCCCAGGCCATCACCGAGACCATGGTGAAGACGGTGGTGCAACAGCTCCGCGAGGAACTGCCCGCGCTCGCGGAGGATCTGCGGGCGGTGGCTCCCGTGGGAGGAGAGCTCGCCGCGAAGGCGGGGCGGGGATTCGTCGAGGGCATCGAAGCGAAGCTCCGGGAGAACCCGGACCCCTTCGGAGACCTGCTCGAGAACGCGGGCCGGAAGCTGGTGCGTGGGTTGGCCGCCGGCCTCCGCGAGGAGCTGGCTTCCAACCCGGCGGTGTCGGGCGAGGTGCAGGGGGCCTCCCTCGAGACGCTCGCCGAGCTGACCGCCGCCGCGACCGTCCGGGGCGTGGGCGGAGCCCTGACGGAGCAGGTGCGCACCTGGCGGGAGGCCCTGGCGAGCAGCGGAACCCCGCGGCGCATGAGCCGGGAGCTCACGCGCGGCGTGCTGGAGGCGCTCGGAGCGGAACTGCGCCGGCCCCTGCTCGCCATCGCGAGCGCGGGCGGTCTCCTCACGCTCACCCTGCTCTCCATGCGCTGGCGGCGTCTGGCCTAGATTACTTGCCGCCCGAGGCCATGCGCTGCATCTGCGCGTTGTACTCGGCCAGGGTGCCCAGCCCCACGGCCGCGCGGCGCGCGTCCACGTTCGCCTCGTCCTCGATGGGACGGGGCACCAGCTTGCCCTCCACCGTGTGGAACTGGGTGCCGTAGCGCTGCGGCTTGCCCTCGGCCACCAGCACGCGGTCCGTCAGGTAGGCCAGGTCCTTCGGCGAGCCCTCGCCCGCCGCCACCGACTTCTCCAGCAGCGGCAGGCACTGGCGCTGGAAGGCCACGTCCAGGTCCGCGTGCTGCACGAGCAGCCATGCCGCCTTCGCGCCCCGCTCGCCCACCAGCGTCTTCGTGGGCCAGCCCACCTGCGCGACGAGCTCCTTCATCCGCGCGGTGTTCTTCACGTCGATGGCCTTCATCCGCTCGTTGGCCGCCGTGTCCTTGAACCGAGCCGCGCCCGCGGCGTGCCGGGCGGCCTGGTCCTCCTCCATCATGCGCAGCAGCTCGTCGCGCAACTGCGGATTCCGGGCCTCCATGAGCTTCGCCTCGTTGGCGGCGGCCTTCTCGGCGATGCGGGCGAAGGCGGGCTCCTCGCGCAGGGAGGCCAGGTCCTCGTCCTGCTTCATGTGTCCGAGAGCGGCGAAGCCAGCGTCCACGGCGCGCTCGAGCCACGTGAGGGCCTCGGCCTTCTCACCCGCGAGCGCCGCGGCACAGGCGGCGTTGTAGCTCATGCCCTCGGTGCGCATGCCCTGCTCCCAGGCCCGCCGGTAGAGCGGAAGCGACTCGGTGCTCTTGCCGCTCGTGAGCAGCGCATCCGCCTGCATCGCCAGCGCGCGGGCCTCGGGCGTGGGCGCCGGTGCCGCCGCGGGCGCGGAAGCAGCAGCGGGCGCGGGCTTCTCGCTGGGGGCCGCCGTATGGGCACAGGCCGACAGCAGGCTCAGGGCGGCGAGTCGCACGATGAGGTGATTCATTCAGTCATCTCCCTTGGAAAGGAGGCCGGCGGAAGGCCGGCGGAGGGGCGCGGATGCTAACGGAGAAGCCGGACATGCCCTCCTGACTGGACACCAGGCAGGCAGCCACTCACTCCTTCCCGCCGTGTGACGCCCCCGCCACGATAAAACCTGGATTACCGTCATTTGACCGCCATTCGCCCTTTTGCTTTGAGAGCCAACCACCTCGACCGGATGGGCGCTGTCCGTTAGAGTCGCGAGCCATGAATTTCGTGAGCCGGAAGCTGTGGATCGTCGGAGGAATGAGCCTGGCGCTGGGCGCGTGTGGAGCGAAGAATGTGGCGCCGGTGCAGCGGTACAGCCTGGGAGTGGCCCGCGCGGACTACCGCGACTACACGGGAGCCAAGGCGAACATCTGTGACGCGGAGACCCGCTGGCTGACGGACGAGCTGAGCGCGGTGAACGGTCTGATGACGCGCTTCCTGTCCGAGACCGAGCAGGTGAAGAACCCGAAGTCGGTGGACTACGCCCGCTCCATGGAGCTGCTGAAGGAGGCGTCGGGCTCGCTGGAGAAGGTGCTGAAGGTGCACCAGAACAACCTCCAGGCGGTGCAGAAGTGCGGCTTCGCGAAGAGCGGGGCCTTCCCGGACATCGCGAGGCGCGGCACGGAGCTGGTGGAGCAGTCGCGGGCGCGGATGGCCGAGGGGGCCCAGGTGCTCGCCCTGGAGGAGGCCCAGCGCAAGTGGAAGGCGGAGGCACCCCAGCGGGAGCAGGCGGCGCGCCAGACGTGGTGTGCCAAGAACCCCGAGGTGGGCAGCACCGACCTGTACTACGCGCGCAAGTTCATCGACGGCACCACCGAGTGGCTCTTCTGTGATGGCCACGTCGTCCAGTCCGCCAAGGGAAGCGAGCCGGCGCTGTTCTCGCCCGAGGGACTCAGCGCGAAGGATCGCCGCAAGGTGAAGCCGCCGCGCTACCTCGAGGCGGCCCAGGGCTACCCGGTGGAGGAGATGGACAAGGAGCCGACGAGCGTCGCGGACGCGGCGGCCCCCGCTCCCGCGGCGGCTCCCGCTCCCGAACCGGCGCCCGCCCAGGGCACGGCCGCGGGCGGCAACTGAGCCCCCGCGCTACGGCGCGTACGTCACCACCAGGTGGTTGGCGGTGAGCACCATCCCGCGCGGCGCGCCGCCGCCCGGGAGGGTGAGGTCGAAGGTGAAGGGCAGGCGCAGCACGCGCTCGTTCAGGGCGTTGCGCAGCATGCCCTCCGACTGGCTGCTGGAGTTCGCCTTGAGCTTCGTGCGCGAGGCATGGGCCCGGGCCATCAGGGCGTTGTCGCCGCCCATGGACAGCTCCACCACGAGGTCCGCCACCACGCCGGCCGCCACGCCCGACTGGAACTTGCGGACCTCGGCCTGGTAGGCCTTGGGGACGCTGCCGTTGTAGCGGATGTTGTCGCCGCGCATCTCCGCCCGGCAGGTGAGCGTGTTGAGCGGGCCGAAGCGCACGTCGGAGACGCGCTCGATGACGACCTCGCCCAGCAGATTCTGATCGAAGGTGCGGGCGGGCATCCGCATCGGCAGCAGCTGCGCGGCCATCTGCTCCAGGGCCGCGGGCGTGTAGTACATGGAGAAGGAGCGCCCCGCCTTGCCGGACGAGCGCAGCCCCTCCGTGTAGCGCGAGACGGACTGGAGGGCGCGGTCGAGCTGCTGCTGCTCCTCGGTGAGGCGCCGGTTGTCCTGCTCCGCCGAGCGCAGCCGCGTGGCGGCACTCGTGCCACAGCCCGTGCTCGCGACGGCCCACGCCACCAGGAGGCCCAGGGACAGCGCCCTCATGGCCCCACCACCCGGCAGGTGCCCTGGGACACGCGCCACGCCCCCGCCTTGCGAGGCGCGGAGAAGGTGGCCGTCATGCTGTAGGGCTGGCCGCGCAACTGGAAGCGGGCGTGCACGGCACCCGACTGGGGCAGCCCCGGCACCTGCGCGTTGGCCGGAGCCACGCCGGCGCAGCCCAGGTTGTTGAGGCCGGCGGCACCCTCCGCCTGCGCCACCACCTGGTAGGACTGCTGGAGCTCGGCCCTCTTGCGCTCCAGCTCGGCCCGGAGCTCCGTGTTGCGCGCCTCCAGCTCGTTCGCGCGCCGCTCCGTGGCCGAGCCCGAGGACGCACGGGCACCACTCCTGCTCGAAGCACACCCGGCCGCGCACAGCGCGAGCACGGGCAACCAACACCAGCGGGACATGTTCATGGTCCCGCCAGGGTACCACTCCCTACCCGCTCAGCCGGGACAGGCGCTCGGCGAGCCGTGCATCGCCCCCCGCCTCCAGCGAGCGCAGCAGGGCCGGCAGGGAGCTGCCTCCCGAGACCAGGTGTCCCTCCACGTGCGGGCGCAGCGCGCTCCAGCGCTTCTCCCAGCCGTCGCCGGAGACACGGGGCCGCGCGCCCAGCAGCGAGCCCAGGCGCAGCGCCAGCTCGGGCTCGCCGAGCACCTCGGCCTGGCGGGACAGCAGCCCGATGGCGGCCTGGGCCGGCGTCCCCGCGGGGGCCCGCTTCCACTGCTCCAGCGTCCGGACGAAGGCCGCGGCGTCCAGCTCGGCCAGCAGCTCCAGGGCCACCCACAGCGGCAGCCGCGGCTCGCCCCGGGGCGCCACCACCTTCCCCATCAGTGACGTGAACACCGCGCCGAGGGCGGAGTGGCTGGCCGGGTCCACGCCTCCCAGCGCCCGGAGCGCGCGCCGCGCCCCGCGGGCCTGGAGCGACACCTTCCAGCTGCGTCCCCCCACCCGTGCATCGAGCGCGGTGAGGGCCTCGGCGGCCGCCGTCACCTGCTCCGCGGTCGGCTTGCCCCCGCGCACCCGGGGCGGCAGCACGAGCTTCGGAGTGGCGGCGGCCGCGCCCTTGGCGCCCTTGGGTGCCGGAGCGGCTTCCGCGGACACCTCCTGGTAGCCCTCGCGCAGCTTCTCGGCCACCTTGCGCTCGTACTCGCGCCGGGCGCCCGCCTCATCGTCGAACTCCTTCTCCTTGCGCTGTCCGTCGGTGCCCAACCGGCCGAACACCACGATGAAGGTGCTGCCCTGGACCTCGGCCATCCAGAACTTGGCGCTGGTGCCTTCCACGAACTCGAACCTGCGCATGGTGCTGCCCCTCCCGTACCCGGTGTGCGGATGCGGGCCGGACGCTACTACGAAGCGGCCCCGGCCGTGTGCCCGGGGCGCTACCATCCCCCCCACATGATTCGTTCAGCGACCCCCGAGGACATCCCCTCCATCGCCCGGCTGATCCGGGCCCTGGCCGAGTACGAGAAGCTCTCCCACGAGGTCGTCCTGCGCGAGGAGGACCTGCGCCAGCACCTCTTCGGCGAGCGGCGCCATGCCGAGGTCGTCCTGGCCGAGGACGGCGGACAGGTGGTGGGCTTCGCCCTCTTCTTCCACAACTACTCCACCTTCCTCTCCAAGCCGGGCATCTACCTGGAGGACCTCTTCGTCCTGCCCGAGCAGCGCGGCCGGGGGCACGGCAAGCGCCTGTTGTCGCACCTGGCGAAGCTCGCCGTGGAGCGGGGCTGCGGCCGCTTCGAGTGGTCCGTGCTGGACTGGAACACCCCCTCCATCGAGTTCTACAAATCCTTCGGCGCGGTACCGATGAGCGACTGGACCGTCTTCCGCGTCACGGGCGAGGCGCTGGAGCGGCTCGCCCGAGCGACTTGAGCCCGGCTGCCCTCCATCCGGCCCGCCGCGGAGCGTCGCCGTGCGTTGATTGGAGAATCGGTGAGACGATCCATTCTCGCGTCCACACGGGCATGCCATTCTGCGTGGTAGGTGCGTGGTAGCGAGGCCTCATGACGTCCTTCGATGACAAAGAGCGCCGCACGCTCGTGAACGACGTCGTGAACGACGAGCGCCGCACGCTCGTGCCCGAGGAGCCCCGGCGCACGGTCGTGACGGACGATCGGCGCACGGTGAACATCGGCACGGGGGACGCACCAGGGCGCGCGGCTGGCGCTCGAGCCAATGGGGCGCCCGCCGAGGCCCCCACGCTCGGCCGGGGGACGCCCCTGGACCGGTACGTGGTGTTGGATCCCCTGGGCGAGGGCGGCATGGGGATGGTGTACGCCGCGTACGACTCGGTGCTGGACCGGAAGGTGGCGCTGAAGCTGCTGCCGCCGGGAGAGCTCGACGGAGGCCCCGAGATGTCCTCGGGACGGGCGCGGCTGCTGCGCGAGGCGCAGGCCATGGCCCGGCTGTCGCATCCCAACGTGGTGGCCATCTACGACGTGCACCAGCACGACTCCCAGGTCTTCATGGCCATGGAGCTGGTGGAGGGCCAGACGCTGTTGCAGTGGGAGCGGGAGAAGCCGAGGACGTGGCGGGAGCTGCTCACGGCCTACCTCGCCGCGGGCCGGGGACTGGCCGCCGCGCACGCCGCCGGGCTGGTGCACCGCGACTTCAAGCCCACCAACGTGCTGGTGGGCAAGGACGGCCGCGTCCGGGTGACGGACTTCGGCCTGGCGCGTCCGCACAACGCCCCCGCGGAGCAGGCGTCCGAGGCCCCTCCGGACACCAGCCCCGTGAAGGGGCACAGCCTGCTGGAGCTGAACCTGACGCAGCGGGGCGCGGTGCTGGGCACGCCGGCCTACATGGCGCCGGAGCAGTTCCGGGGCGCCACCGCGGATGCGCGGAGCGACCAGTTCTCCTTCGCCGTGTCGCTGTGGGAAGCGCTCTACGGCGTGCGCCCCTTCGAGGGCACGTCCCCGAGCGAGCGCCGGGAGAACGTGCTGGCCGGACGCATCAACCCGCCGCCGGCCTACTCCAAGGTGCCGCCCTGGGTGAACCGCGCCCTGCTGCGCGCGCTCAACACGGCCCCGGAGGCGCGTTACCCGTCGCTGGACGCGCTGCTGGCCGTCCTGGAGAGGGACCCGGCCCGGGTGCGCCGCCGCGCGCTGGCCATCGCGGCCCTGGGCCTGCTGGTGACGGGCTCGGCGGCGCTGGCGTGGACCACGTGGCACCAGCGCCAGGCGCAGCTGTGCACCGGAGGCGCGGCGAAGCTGGTGGGCATCTGGGACGCGCCGCGCAAGGCGGCCATCGAGAAGGCCTTCTTCGCCACGGGCCGGGACTACGCGCGCGACACGTGGGTGCGCGTGCGCGAGGCGCTCGACCTGTACACCCGCGAGTGGCAGGAGATGCACCAGGACACGTGCGTGGCCACCCGCATCCGGGGCGAGCAATCCGAGGCCGTCATGTCCCTGCGCATGGCCTGCCTGGAGGGCCGCCGGCAGGAGCTGGCCGCGCTCACCGAGGTCTTCACCGCCGCGGACGAGACGGTGGTGGAGAAGGCCATCTTCGCCACCAGCTCGCTGCGGCGCCTGTGGGGCTGCGCGGACGTGGAGGCGCTCATGTCCGAGGTGAAGCCGCCGGAGGACACCCACACCCGCGCCGCGGTGGAGACGGTCCGCGCGCAACTGGCCCGCGTCAAGGCGCTCACCACCGCCGGCAAGTTCCAGGAGTCGCTGGAGCTGGCCACGGAGGTGGCGAAGAAGGCGCCCACGCTGGGCTACTCGCCCGTGCACGCCGAGGCGCTCTTCACGCAGGCGTGGGTGCAGATCATCTCCGGGGAGAACCAGGGCGTGCCCCCGCTGCTCACCGAGTCGCTGTGGCTGGCGCACGCCTCCCGGCACGACGTCATCGCCGCCGCCGCGGCGGTGCGGCTGATGGGCTACTACGCCCAGCGGGGCCCGGAGGAGGAGAACAGCCGCTGGCAGGCCTTCGCGCTGGCCTCGCTGGACAGGTTGGGGGAGAACGGGGAGCTGCGGGCCATCTACCACAACAACCGGGGCATGGCCTTCTACCAGAAGGGCAACTTCGCCGAGGCGTACGAGTCCTTCGACAAGGCCTTCGCGCTGGCGGAGCAGACGCTGGGCCCGGCGCACTCGACGACGCTGCGCTACGCCACCAACTCGCTGGCGGCGCTGGGCAACCTGGACCGCATGGACGAGTCGCTGCGGGCCCTGGAGACGCTCGTGTCCGTGGGGGAGCGGAACCTGGGTCCCCTGCACCCGTTCCTCGTGCAGCCGATGATGAACCTGTCGAGCACGTACGTGATGCAGGGGCGGCTGGCGGACGCGCGCCGCATCCTCGACCGGGTGCGGGAGATCGTGAAGCGGGCGTTCCGGCCCAACTCGGAGGAGTGGGCGCACTACCACCTGTCGGCGGGCGAGCTCGACAGCGAGCAGGGCCGGGACGCCGAGGCGCTCGAGCACTACCAGGAAGCGGCGAGCCTGTACGGGACGCTCACGGGTCCGGAGAGCACGGACGCACTGCAATCCCTGGTGCGGGTGGCCGAGGCGCAGATGGCGCTGGAGCAGTTGGGACAGGCGCAGCAGACGTTCCAGCAGGTGCTGGAGCTGACGAAGAAGGACCCACAGCAGCAGGAGCACATCTACACGCAGGCGCTGAACGGGCTGGCGGCGCTGAGCACGGTGCGGGGCCAGCATGACAAGGCCCTGAAGCTGCACCAGCAGGTGTTGGAGCTGCGCGAGCGGTTCCTGGGAGCCGATCACTTCAACACGTCGCTCATCCGGATGGAGGTCGCCAACAGCCTGTTGGAGATGGGGCAGCCGGCGCGGGCGCTCGCGCTGTTCGAGCAGGTGCGGGTGCTGTTCGAGAAGACGACGGACCTGGAGTCACCGGTGTGGGCGCTGCTGCTGGCGGGAAAGGGCGAGGCGCTGCGCAAGCTGGGCAGGGCGGTCGAGGCCCTTCCACAGTTGGAGCGGGCGCTGCGGATCGTCGAGAAACACAAGGGGCGCCCCGAGTACCTGGCGCTGGTGCAATCCGCGCTGGCGCGGGCGCTGTGGAACACGGGGCAGCAGCCGGAGCGGGTGCAGAAGCTGGCCACGGCGGCGCGGGCGACCTACGCACGGACGCCCATCCTGCGCGCGAACGAGCTGGCGCAGCTGGACGCGGTGCTGAAGCGATACGAGCCGAAGACCCCCCCACCCGAACGCACT
>NZ_JPMI01000053.1 GCF_000733295.1 Archangium violaceum Cb vi76
GCGCGCGCGCGCGCGCGCGCGCGCGCGCGCGCGNGNGNGNGGGGTCATCACCCACGTAGTCACCGTGCCGGATGCAGACCCTCACCCTGACCCTCTCCCAAAGGGAGAGGGGACATCCACGGGTCACTACACCTTGGCCACCGAGCGCAGATCCGCCGTCGGAGCGAACGTGGGCGCGCGACGATGCTTGGAGGCCTGCTCGTAGGCGAAGGCGAGACGCAGGAGCACGGGCTCGCTCCACGCCCGCCCGATGAACGAAAGGCCCACGGGCAGTCCGGCCACATCACCAGCGGGGACGGTGATGCTCGGATAACCCGCGACGGCGGCGGGCGAGGAGCTGCTGCCGAGCCAGTGGTCGCCATTCACCAGGTCGATGAGTCCGGGAGGAGCCTGGGTGGGCGCGACGAGCGCATCGAGCTTGTGCTTCGCCATGACGGCGTCGATGCCCTGCGCACGCGACAGCTTCCGGCAGGCGGCGAGGGCCTTGAGGTACTTCTTGTCGGTGAGGGGCCCCTTCTCCTGGGCCTGGAGGAAGAGCTCCTGGCCGAACCAGGGCAGCTCGGTGTCACGGTGCTCCTCGTTGAAGCGGATGAGGTCCGCGAGCGTCTTGAGCCGGGTCTTGTCCCCGAGCCCGGCGAGGTAGGCCTCGATGTCGGCCTTGAACTCGTGGAGCAATACCTCCATCTCCGGCTCATCCATCTTCGAGGCGGTGGGGATGTGGGCCTCGTCGATGATGACGGCGCCCTGGGCCTGCATGAGCTCGAGCGCCCGCGCGACGAGCGCATCGGTGGCGGGGTGGTAGCCGAAGAAGCGCTCGCGAGGGACACCGATGCGAGAGCCCTTCAATCCATTCGGGTCGAGGAAGCGCGTGTAGTCCGCGTGAGCGTGGCCCTTGCTGGAAGCGGTCACGGCGTCAGTGGAATCAATGCCCGCGAGCACCCCCAGGAGCGCGGCGGCATCGGCCACGGAGCGCGTCATGGGGCCGGCGGTGTCCTGGCTGTGCGAGAGCGGAATGATGCCCGAGCGGCTCACGAGCCCGAGGGTGGGCTTGAGCCCGACGAGCGAGTTCGCCGCCGACGGAGAGACGATGGAGCCATCGGTCTCGGTGCCAACGGACACGGCGCAGAAGTTGGCGGCGGTGGCGGCGCCGGAGCCCGAGCTGGAGCCCGAGGGAGTCCGGTCGAGGGCATAGGGATTGCGGCACTGGCCGCCGCGCCCGCTCCACCCGCTGGAGGAGTGCGTGGAGCGGAAGTTGGCCCACTCGCTGAGGTTGGTCTTGCCGAGGATGACGGCGCCCGCGGCACGCAGCCGCTCCACCACGAAGGCATCACGGGAAGGCACGGCGCCCACGAGCGCGAGGGAGCCGGCGGTGGTCTGCATCTTGTCCGCGGTGCCGATGTTGTCCTTGATGAGGACGGGGATGCCGTGGAGCGGACCGCGAGGACCCTTCGCCTTGCGCTCCTCATCGAGCGCGGTGGCGATGGCGAGCGCCTCCGGGTTGAGCTCGATGACGGACTTGAGCGGGAGCGCGCCCTCGCGGTCCAGCGTCTGGATGCGGGCGAGGTAGCGCTCGGCGAGCCCCTGTGCGGTGAAGCGTCCCGACTGCATGGCGGCCTGGAGCTCGGAGACGGTGGCCTCCTCGAGCTCGAAGGAGCCGGCGCGCGGCGCGGAAGCGGGCGCGGCGTTGCCGGGAGAGGGCTGGGCATGGACATCCAGGGCGGCCAGCGTGCTGGCGGCGGCGGCACCACCGAGGAACGTCCGGCGGCTCAGCCCCTGGGAGTTTCCGGGGGAAGGAATGGGCTTCTTCATGGCGGGTGCCCAGTACAACAGCGGAAGCACCCGGCCACAACCCGGGTCCCTTCACCCCTGGCTCCTGCGCCTCACGCACCTTCCGTGCGGGACTCGGGAGGGGTCGGGCTTAGAGCTCCGTGAGGTCGTAGTACTCCGCCGACGACTGGTCGTGGTTGCTCACACCGCCCACCGCGAGCACCGTGCCGTTACCAAGCAAGGTAGCGGTGTGCTGATAGCGGTCCACGTTCATGGCCGCCGTCACGCTCCACGCCCCCGTGGCCGGGTCATACAGCTCGGCCGAGGTCAGGATGCCCGTGGCCGGGTGGTAGCCACCCGCGATGAGCACACGGCCATCCGGAAGCACGTTGGCGGTGTGGAGCCGGCGCGGCGAGCCCATGTCGCCCGTGGCCGACCAGGTACCCGTTGCCGGGTCATACAGCTCGGCCGAGGCGCTCGGCACCCCGTCGGTGCCCGAGCCGCCCGCGACCAGCACCTTGCCGCCAGGCAACAGGGTGGCGGTGTGCGAGGCATGGCCCGTGGCCATCGCCCCCACGACCGTCCACGTCCCGGTGTCCGGGTCGTACAGCTCAGAGGAGGCGATGAGGCCATCGGAGGCATCACTGCCGCCCGTCACCAACACCTTGCCGCCGGGCAACAGGGTCATGGTGTGGAAGGCGCGAGCCGTGTTCAGGCCGCCGGTATGGGACCAGGTGTTGGTGGCCGGGTCATACAGCTCGGCGGAGGCCAGCGTGGCGCTGTCGTATTCACCCGCACGGCCTCCAGCCACGAGCACCTTGCCGTTGGGCAGCAGGACGGCGGTGTGGTGATAGCGCTGGGTGTTGAGGAGGCCCGCGGGCTTCCACCTGCCCAGGGCCGGGACGTACAGCTCGGCCGTGGCGCTGGTGATGGGGCACACGCCGCCGCCGGCGATGAGCACGCGGCCATCCCGCAGCTTCGTGGCCGTGTGACCCCGGTGCGAGCCCAGCGTGCTGCCCGTGGCGGACCAGGTCCGGGCCTCCGGGTTGTAGACTTCCGCCGTGGTGTTGAAGCCACCGGCCACCAGCACCCGTCCATCGTCCAGCAACGTGGCGGTGTGCAGCAGCCGTGGCAGGGCCATGCCGCCGGTCGGAATCCAGCCGCCGCCCCGGTCCTCGCACGTGCCGGAGGCGTCCGGAACGACCGTGACGGTTCGCGTCGCGCTGCCCACGTTGCCGGACGCATCCTTCGCCGAGTACGTGAGGATGTACGTGCCCGGCATGCGGCTGTTGACGGAGCCGGACACGGTCACCGCGGAGGACACGTCCCCGGAGCACTGATCGGTGGCCACCGCGCCCGTCTCGACGTAGGGCCTGCGGCACTCGAGCGTCTCCGAGGCGTACCCCACGAGCGACACGGCCGGCGGCGTGGTGTCGACGACAGACACCGTCCCCGCACAGCTCGACAGCAGACCCGCGGGATCGAGGCAGGTCAACCCCACGAGGTACGAACCCACCCCCAGGGAGCCGACGAGCCCCTGGGTGCACTGCAGCACGTCTCCATCGGGATCGTACGAGCCGTCATTCACCGAGGGCACGGTGGCACTGCAGGTGGGGCCAGCCGGGAGCGTCACATCCTTGCACTTCGCCACCGGGGCACGGTTGACGGCGACGGACCGGCAGGACGCGCTGCACGTGCCGGTGCCGTTGGCCGCGCCGGTGTCGCACTGCTCGCTCGGATCCACCGTGCCATCTCCGCACCAGTGCAGACGGCACACGGAGGAGCAGGCCGTCCCCTGCACGCCGTTGCCGAGACCGGTGTCACACTCCTCGGGGTACTGCACCACGCCATCACCACAGCTCACGGGAACGGCACCGCGGGCCAGGATGTACGGCACCCCGTGCGAGCCGTCCGCGAAGTCCAGCGAGCCCGGCAGACGCGCGCCGAACACGGGGTCCCTCGCGATGACGAGCGGGGTGAAGTTGGCGGCCGGGAAGGAATCGAAGGCCTCGTGCACCGAGCAGCCCCAACGGGACAGCAGCGTGTCCGTCAGGCCCGACAGGGCCGGGTGCGAGGCCACCTTGTGGGCATCGTCGTAGCAACCCACGCCCGTCACGGTGAAGGAGCCAAAGGGCTCCAGCACCGGCACCGGCGTCATCGGGTCCGCATCGTGGTAGTAGCAGCTCAGGTTGATATAGGCGCCCGTCCTGCCCTCCTGCGCGGCGGCGAACTGGACGGCGTTCTTCGTGACCTGATCCTTGTAGTGGTACACGGGATCCGTGCCCATGATGATGACGTTGCCGTCCACCACGGGGCCCCAGACGCCGCGGCTCTTGGACGCCGCGGAGATCGACGACAGGCTGCCGGCGCACGTGGCATCCCCCAGGATGATGGCGCGATAGCCCGCGAAGTCCGCCGAGCTCTTCGCGGCCCAGGCGGCGTTGGAAACGACCTCCACCGTGTAGCCCAGACTCCGCGCGGCCACCGCCTCCACGCTGTTGGAGCCCCCCGTCACCGAAGCCGCCAGGATGAGCACCTTGTGGGTGCTGCCCAGCCCCTGGGGACGCGTGCTCACGGCCGCCGGCATCTCACCACCACACGCCACGAGCCATCCCACGCCCAGAACCATCAGCATCTGGAAGCAGAGGCCGCTCCCGTTCCTCGGGGGGATTTCAGAACGCATGGGTTACCTCGGAGTTCGGACGCACCGCTCCCGGACACCCGGGGCAGGCGGGGGGGGGGCGCCTTTGTACACCAGCGCTCGGGGTGGACGGACGGGGGGGCCCGCCACCGATTCGGACTCAGAGGAGGATTTCCCGCGAGGCCCGGCAATCAGCGGGGCCCGAAGCCTTCGCTGGCACTCTCGAGCACCGGGCGGGCGGCACCGGGCGCACGGCTTGTTCGCCTCCGGACAGATGCTCAGCTTTCCGGAGCGATGAAGACCTCACAGATGATTCCGGCCTGGGTCGTGTGCCTGCTCACCCCGCTGATGGCGCTCGCGCAGACGGCGCCCGCGGGGGATAGCCAGAAGGTGAACCAGTACGTCCTCCAGAGCTCGGCGCTCTGGTACTGGGTGGCGATGCTCGTGGTGGCGGCGGCGGCCTTCGCGTGGGTCTCCTTCCGCCTGTCCAGGCACAAGCAGCCGCCCCACCGCCCGAGCACTCCCTAGACGCGGCTCAGCGCGCGTCCGAGGCCGTCTGGGTCTGGCCCTTCTTGCCCGCGGGGAGATCCGGGATGAGGAGGATCTCGATGCGGCGGTTGCGGGCGCGGCCCTTGGCGTTGGCGTTGCTGGCCACGGGCTTCGTGTCGGAATGACCCGCGGCCACCAGCCTGGCCGGGGGAACACTGGCCTTCTCGCCGAGGAAGCGCACCACGTTCACCGCGCGCGCCACCGACAGCTCCCAGTTCGTCGGGTAGGTGGCCGCCAGCCGCTGCGAGGGCGGCGCGTCATCCGTGTGGCCCGACACGAGGATGGAGCGGTTCTCCACCTTGGCGAGCACCGTGCCCAGCCGCGCCAGCACCTCGCTGCCGCGCGGCGACAGGTTCGCCTCGCCCGAGTCGAAGAGGATTTTATCCACCAGGTCCACCTGGATGCGGCCCTCGGCCTGCGACAGGCGGATCTCCCCGTCGGAGATCTCCGCCTTCAGCTTCTGCTCGATGTCCTCGTAGGTGGCCTTGAGGCGGGCGAGCTCGGCGTCCTTCTCCTGCACCGCCTGTTGGAGCTGCTCCCGCTCGGTGTTCAGCCGCGTGCGCTCGTCCTCGAGCGCCGTGAGCTTCTGGTCCTTCGCCTCGAGCTGTTGCGACAGCTGCGCCTCCAACGCCTTGCGCGCCTGCTCGGTGCTCACCGTCTGCGCACGGGCCTCGGCGGCCGACTTCTCAGCCGATTCCGCACGCTCCTTCTGCATCGAATACGCGCCGTAACCGAGGTAGCCCGCCACGCCGGACAGCAGCACCACCACCGCCGTCACCAGCCACGGCAGCCAGGGCTTCGAACCACCCCCGCCCTTCTGGGGAGCCATTCCCTTCGCGAACACCGTCTTCTCGGAGTCTCCAGACATGGCGCGCAAGCTAGAGGCCCCGCCCGGGTGCGCCTCAAGGCGTTGCAGGTACGCGCAGGTATCCGAGGGTGCAACGTTGCACCGATGGCGGACGAGGTTTCAGGCCAGCGAGCCGGTGGGGGTGCTCAGCGCGTCGATGAGCTCGCGCGCCGACACCGGGTGGCCCTGCCCTTCCGGCGTGAAGAAGATGCCCACGGGCATCCCCTCCTCCTCGAGCTGCGGCAGCACGTTCTCCAGCAACTCATGGAGCTTGATGGCGCGAGGCTGGAAGCCGGACCACAGGCGCGTGGCGCACATGGCGGCGAACTCGGGGGCGGGCCAGAGCGGCAGCACGTCCCGCCCCGTGTCGTCGAGCGCGAGCGCCCAGCCCTCGCCATCGAGCCCCCAGACCTCGCCGGACTCCGCCACGCGCTGGAGGAAGTACGCATAGCGGCGGGCCGCGGGCAACCGCAGCACGGCCTGCATCCGATCCTGGCTCTGCTCACTTTCCATGGGTCCTCCCAATGCTCGAAGGATGGTGGGCCGGTCCGACATGGGGCGCGCCATCGGTCAACTGGCCCGCGAGCGCGGCCACCTCCTCGGCACATCCCCAGGAGAGTGTCACGCCCGCCCCGCCGTGCCCGTAGTTGTGGAGGACGTGACGTCCGTCCACCTGCTCCAGCTCGAGGCGCACGGCGGGCCTGCCGGGCCGCAGCCCCACGAGGTGCTGCGACACGTGGATGCGGGTGCCCGCGGGCAGCAGCCGTGCCGCGCGCGCGAGAATGGCCTCGGCCTGTGCGGGGTCCGGCTCCAGGGAAGCGCTCCCCTTCACGGCGGTGCCGCCGAGGATGCAGTCGTCGATGCGGGGAATGAGGTACGTCATGCCCCGCGCCTCGTCCTGCTCGTCGAGGAGGAAGCGCTCGAGGGGGAGCGGCGCCACGCGGAGCACCTCGCCGCGGATGGGGTAGAGCGTCTCGTCACCCAGGAGGGTGCGCGAACCGAGGCCCGTGCAGTTGACGACGAGCGGAGCCACCGCCCAGGCCTCGTCGAGCGAGCGCACCTCGCGCTGGAGGATGGAGCCGCCGAGCCGGCGGAAGCGCTCCATCAGGTACGGGAGGTAGCGCCGCATGTCGATGACGGGGGCCTCGAAGACGAAGCCATCGACGAAGCCCGGGAGCAGCTCGGACGCGGTGGCGCGGCGGAAACCGGGCACGCTGGAAGCCCACCACGGGTCGGGAGCGGGCCAGAGCAGGAGCTCCGTGCCGAGCACGCGCCGCACGCCGGTCTCGGGCCTCGCGGCGAGGGCGCACAGCTCCGCGAGGGTGCGCGCGCCCCAGGCGGTGACACGCTCCTGGGGGAAGGCGAGGTACGGGTACCAGACGGCCGCCGCGACATCGGACGTGGTGTGGGGAGGCAGCTCGCGCGCCCAGATCTCCACCGCGTGACCGGCTTCGAGCAGCCGGACACCGCAGGACAGGCCAGAGACTCCACAGCCAAAGATGACGACGCGCATGGGAGACAGGGTGTAGTTCCCTGTTCTATGCGGACGAGGCCGGTGAAGTGAATGCCCCCCCCACTGAATCCCGGAACCCGGGCGGTGCGGATATCCTCCCGGAGTGATGCCCGCACTCATCAGCCTGTTGACGGACTTCGGCGTGAAGGACACCTACGTGGGCCAGATGAAGGCGGCGCTGCTCAGGGTCTGTCCAGGGGCGAGCCTCGTGGACCTGACACACGAGGTACCCGCACAGGACGTGAGGGGCGGCGCATTCCTGCTGTGGAGTGCGGTGGAGGCCTTTCCCGAGGGCTCGCTGCACCTGGCGGTGGTGGATCCGGGAGTGGGCTCGACTCGGCGCGCCGTGGCGGCGAGGGCGCGGCGGGGAGACGTGCTGGTGGGGCCGGACAACGGACTGCTGGTGCCGGCGCTCGAGCAACTGGGGGGACTGGCCGGGGCGGTGGAGCTGACCGGGTCCACATACTGGGGGCCGAGGCAGTCGAGGACGTTTCACGGGCGGGACGTGTTCGCGCCGGTGGTGGGGCACCTGGCGGCGGGAGTCCCACTGGAGAAGCTCGGCCGGAAGCTGGAGGACCTGGAGAGACCGTTCTCATTCCCGAGGCCCGGGGAGGAGGACGGATGCCCGGTGGGCGAGGTGCTGCACGTGGACACCTACGGCAACCTCATCACGAACCTGCCGGGGGCGGTGCTGCCCGCGCGATTCCGGGTGCACGTGGGGAGCACGGTGCTCGAGGACGCACCGCATGCGCACTACCAGTCGGTCCCAGCCGGGAAACCCCTCTCCCTGGTGGGGAGTGCGGGACTGTTGGAGGTGTCGGTGAGGGACGGCAGCGCGGCGAAGGAGCTGGGAGCAGCCCGGGGAGCGCGAGTGCGCATCGAGCCGTATTGAATCAAGCTCCTTGAAGGCCACGGTGGACCGCCCCCTGATAACGGAAGTCAGTTGAATGTTCCTATATCTTATATCCACAATGCCGAAACCAGCCGACGATGTCGTCATGTGTGATGAGGTCCATGGCCCTGGCAATGGCGTCGTCGAGCGCCTGTCGGGTGCGCGCCTCCATGCTCTTGAGTAGTTCCTTGAGCTTTTTCCAGAGCAATTCAATGGGATTGAGGTCCGGCGAGTAGGGCGGAAGGAAGAGAACATGGGCACCAGCGGCCCGGATACGCTCCT
>NZ_JPMI01000054.1 GCF_000733295.1 Archangium violaceum Cb vi76
GAGGCCCCACGGCGGCAAGCCCCCTCTCCCCTCGGGAGAGGGTCGGGGTGAGGGTATCTGCTTCCCACCCGTTCACCCCCGTGCCCAGCTTCCCCCAAGGGGAACAACCCGCGATGAGCACGGAGCGACCGAGACGAAAGGCCCCAGGCTGGGCGAAAGCGCGCATCTACACGGTGGGCCACTCCACACGCACAGCGGAGGAACTGCTGGAGCTGCTGCAGGCGCACGGAATCCAGACGCTGGTGGACATCCGCACGGTGCCGCGCTCGCGGACGAACCCACAGTTCAACCAGGACACCCTGCCCCGGACGCTCGCGAAGGCGGACATCCGGTACATGCACCTGCCGAGACTCGGAGGGCTGAGGCGCACGAGCAAGGACTCGCCGAACACGGCGTGGCGCAACGCCAGCTTCCGAGGCTACGCGGACTACATGCAGACGGACGAGTTCACGCGGGGGCTCGAGGAGCTGCGGGAGCTCACGGCGGACGGGCCACTGGCACTCATGTGCGCCGAGGCGGTGCGCTGGAGGTGCCACCGCACACTGGTAGCGGACGCGCTATACGCCCGAGGCGTGGAGGTGAGGCACATCACGAGCCGCACCCGCGCCGAGCCGCACAAGCTCACGCCCTTCGCGGAGCTGCACGGCAGACAGGTGCTCTATCCGGGAGGACAAGAGGAGAAGAGCCTACCTCCTGGCCATGGCGGCCCCAGGCTCAACACCACGCGACCAGGGACAGCTCCTGTATGAGCTGAGAGGTCAGCCTCGCAAGTAGCGTGGACGACCCCAAGTGCTCCAAAATAATCGCTTGCCCCCCTCCTGAGGCCCTGACTGGATGTGACCGCGTTTCCTCCTGCGTGACGAGCACGTCTTACGCAAGGAGTTCCGCACCGAGCACATGGCCCCAATTGTAGGTATTGACTTTGCTTATCAGAATGGCTCTGATATCAAACTCCGGCGTTCCGCATATCGTGGTATTGTAATCGGAAGAACTCATCCACTCAGATGGAAAACATGGAGCCTCAGATGAAGAGTCATTCTCGCGCGTTCATCCTGGTGGGACTGCTAGGGGCATGGCTTCCAGGCAGAGCTCTCGCTGGAATAGAATACTATTACGTGTCCAACCTGGACCCGATCTACGGGATCTCTGGGCATGCCTTTGCAAATGAAAACCTAGGCCTTCCGCCCATGCCGACAGGCCCCGCGAATACTGCATACTGGTCTGTATGGGGACAAACCGACGCGGCGGTCAGCCAGTCAATCGTAGGCTGGAACCTGGGTGACTTCACGGGCGCAACCGTGCCTGGGCCCCTGTTGAACTACCAGGTCGGATACGACCCCGCCTCTTATGGAGGAAGTGCCGTTGAGATCCATACCGAAACGGATGGAACAACCACGTATCCAGTATTCGGGGCAATGATGAATACGTGGAACTATCAAAGGCATATCGATCCATATGACCTTGCCGCGGCCCAGGTGAAGTATCGGTGGCCCCCTTCTGAAGACAAGCGTCCGTGGGCACACGGCAACACGAGCGTGTTTCACTTCTCTTTTCAACTCCAGGTCCCGTCCGTCTATGTGACTCCTGGTGCACGCGCATACATCGGCCCCGTATTCACCGTGGATGACATGAGTCAGCCGGGACGGTATTTCTGGATCAACCTGAACGTTCTAGACAATACGGGCGATCCCAACCACCCGGGTGTTACGGTTGAGAGTATCTCGTGGGATCTTGGAACCGGCACCGCGCAGGTCGGAAGCTACCTCGGCAACGGAACGCAATATGTGACCAAGGCCTCCTCCTCATACTCTTCAACAACGGTGCCTTGGACAGGGTGGCGTTGGTACGGATTCTCAGTGAGTTACGCTCAGTTGCAGCAGATGATCAATGACGTCAACCAGAAATTCCCCGATTCGAATTTCTCAACAAACCCTGGTGACTACAGGATTGGGATGCTCATGATTGACGCGGAAATAGCGTGGCCACTTGGCAATGCATACCTGGGTTATAGCACCTACGGCATCTCCGCTTATTCAGTATACTGATACTCACGCCCTTCGCGGAGCTGCGCGGTAGACAGATGCTCTACCCAGGCAAAGACTTCCAGGAACTGGGATTCAAAGACAGCTCAGTTCCACTTCCCTGAGAACGGCCTGGGTGCGCCCCGAAGCCATGACCCCAGGCTCCCCCGACGAGGTGGGGGGACGACGGAGACGCGCTGGGAGGTCTAGGGTCCGCCATGAGCGAGTCACTTCCCGTCGCCCCACCATCCTCTAAGCCAAGCGAAGTAATTCCGTTCAGGGGTACGCTGTAGCGATGGTGAGCAGCGTACGCCGGAAGAGGCCCGAGCAGGTGGTGCGGCTAACTGCCGGGGAGCGGCGATTCCTGGCAGGACTGGTCCGCCGCAGCGGGAGGCAGGGGGTGGCACTGCGCGCCGCAGCCCTCCTGTTGTCGGCTGAAGGCCAGAGCGCGGCCCAGGTGGGTAAAGCGCTGGGTGTTACCCCTCGGGCGGTGCACGCATGGCGCCGGAGGTGGCGCGAAGAGGGCGTCCAGGCGCTGGAGGCCCGTGCGCACCCGGGCTGGCCCTCGCGCCTGACACCTGCGGCAGTGGAGCTCCTTCTCAAGGACGTGGAGAGCGACCCGCGAGAACATGGATACGCCTTTGCACGCTGGACGTGCGCGCGTCTTGCCGCACACCTCGAGCAACACGTTGGCGTGCGTGTCAGCCCCGCCTGGGTGGGCGAGGTGCTGCGGCGTCATGGCTTCGCCTGGCGACGCACGAAACTGACGCTGAAGGGACTGGCGGACGAGGAGGAAAAAAGCGCGCGCCCAAAGGCGCCTCAACTCCTTGAAAAAGCAGGCCTCCAAGCCGGGCGCACTCTTCGAACTGTGGTACGCGGACGGGGTGAGGTTCGACCTGTTACCCTCGGTGCGCTCCGCTTGGCGCCGCCGGGGCCAGCGGCTGGCGCTGCCCACCCCGGGCAAGAACGTACGCGTGGGAGTGGTGGGCGCGGTGCGCTATCCGACGGGGGACTTCCGCTTCGCGCATCAGCCCAGGAGCGTCTCCACCGCACTCTTCCTACCCGTGCTGGAGACGCTGGTGAAGCGCGCGAAGCGGACAGGTCGCCGCATCGTGCTGGTGCTCGACAACGGCGGCTGCTTCACCAGCCGCACTTCGAGAGCCGCGATTGAGGCCGCCGCCCCCTACGTGCGCATCTTCTGGCTGCCGCGCTACACCTCCGAAACCCTCAACTGGATTGAGCGCTTCTGGGAGGAGCTGAAGTCCGCCTACTTCAGCCGCATGCTGACGGCGGACCGTGACTCCTTCTATGATGAGGCCGTTCGCCTGCTGCGCCGCGTCCGAAGGCGCGGCAGACTCCCCATCCGAGCCGCTACCCCTGAACGGAATTAGTTCGGGTGGCTTAGAAATACGACCGGCTGAACAACGCCTGTCAGAAGCGGCTCCTCGGCTAGTTGTCGAGCGCGCCCGCGAGGATCCACGAGCGGATCTTCGTGAGCTCTCCCGGGTTGGAGTCGAAATAGGTGGGATCGCCCATGGGCATCCGGCGGCCACACCCATCGGAGCTGATGCGCAACACCAGCAGGGACTCGTCAGGGTGGCCGGGCGAGACCCGGGGGCCCGAGGCGCACTCCCCCACCCCCGGCGCCATCAGCGAGGCGTGGGAGCTGCCCGTCTGCAGGTTCAGTCCCTCGGCGCTGTACTCGTTGTGGCACTCCGAGCACTTCGCGCTCCAGATGGGCTCGATGTCCCGGGCATACTGGGGAACACCCACCGCCACGTTCACCGAGCGCGTCTCCGAGCGGGAGCCATCGGACACCGTGACCTTCAGGGTATAGGCCGCCGGCCGGTCGAGCTCTCCCGAGCGCCACTCGGCGGAGGCCTGGTTCGGGCGGGAGAACACCCCCGCTCCGGACGGCTCCGTCGTCCAGGAATAGGTGAGCGTGTCCCCATCCGGATCCCTCGCGGAGATGTAGAGCGGGAGGGACTTGCCCGCGACGAGCCCCTCGGGGTCCACGATGATGTCCGCGTCCACGACGGGCGCTTGATTGAGGGCGGGGACGTTCACCACGGAGACAGACACCGTGCGCTCGGCCGAGCCCCCCTTCCCGTCCGAGACCGTCACCTTCAGGGTGAAGGCCGTGTCGCGGGAGAGGAACGGCGCGGTCCACGAGGCGGTGGAGCCACTCCCCTCGGCGAACGTCCCCAGGGGCGAGAACGGGCTCTGGGTCCAGGAATAGGTGAGCGTGTCGCCATCGGCATCCGTGGCCGTCACCGAGAGGCTCGTGCTGGAGCCCTCATTGACGGTCGTTTGCGTCGCGGTCACCGCGCTGAGCGTGGGGGCGCGATTGGGCGGCAGCACGGTGAAGGAGATGGGG
Organism: Archangium violaceum Cb vi76; assembly: GCF_000733295.1. Lineage (GTDB taxonomy): Bacteria > Myxococcota > Myxococcia > Myxococcales > Myxococcaceae > Archangium > Archangium violaceum. Next base: position 4,399 of record NZ_JPMI01000054.1, read on the forward strand.
GCGGAGACGGTGCTGTTGCCCGCGGCATCCTGGGCCTTCACGGTGAGCTGGTGGCTCCCCGGGGACGTGTTGGACGCGTCCCAGGTGCACGAGAAGGTCGAACCCGAGGGCCGCGAGGTGCCATCCACGCACGCCGGCGAGCCGGAGACGGAGAACTCCACCCGGGCCACCGTGCCCGAGTTGTCCTCGGCGGTGGCCCGGAGGGTCCGCGAGCCCGAGACGCTCTCTCCCTCCATCACGCCCTCCACCACCCGGACATTCACCGGGGCCACGGAGTCATCCCCCCCGCACCCCATCATCCCCAAGACAAGACATCCCACGACGAGCCGAAGTGTTTTCATGGGGCGACTATCGCATACCCCGAAGGCGGTCCTGGTCATGCCCTGGGAGGGGCAACCCCGAGAACTCACCGCGGCGAGAGGATGCACGCCATTTCCTTGAGCGCTGCCGCGAGTGAAGCCGGTCCGGGGAGATACCCACGGTCAGGCCGCCCCCCCCAGAGGGCAGGATTGATCCAAAGTCCGTGGGAGAGGATTTGAAGAGGCGGAGAGCAAGTCCAGACATTCGCAGACAAAGAAAGAGCATCCCTCCGGACGGCGCTTGAAAGAGGGGCGCCGTGGAAGGACAGCAGTGAGGAGCACAGGCCGAACAGCCAGGGGAGAAGAGGCGAGGGGGACCGGAGCGGAAACAACTGGCGGGCGCTCAGGCAAGTGTGGCCAGACTCCCGGGCAGCACGGCCAGGCCCAACAGGCCCTGGTAGAGCACTTCCATGGTGCGTGCGAAGCTGGCGGGCCGCCCATCGCGAGCCGGCAGGTGCGTACGCACCAGGGCCAGGAGGTTGTAGGCCAGCAAGCGCAGCCAGCTGAGCACCAGCGGTGCCTTGCCTCGTAGGCTGGGCGAGGCGGTGTCCTCCTCCAACACCATGTCCGCTGTCCAGTTCGGCCCGTTCTCAATCCCCCAATGCCGGCGCACCAGCGTCAGCATCCGCTCCGGCGACAGCTGCCCGCTCGCAACGGAGGTGAGGAACAGGCGCGTCTCCACCTTCGGCAACCCTCCGTCCCTCGTGCGCTGCTGGCGCACCCATACCAGTTGCCGGGCCCCGGGAAACTCCTCCTCCGCCGGCATGTCCACCACTCGCAGTTCCCTCTCCACCCACTCCCCCTTCACCCGCTCGCGTACTCGCACCTTCACCGGCGCCACCGCCAACGCCACCCACGCCTTGTCATGCAACCGGTGGAAGTTCTCCTTGCGCGCCATCAGGTAGTGCTTGCCCGCCTCCCTCACCACCCGTGCGTTGGCCGCGCTCGTCATTCCCGCGTCCACCGTCACGTACTCGAAGTGCCCTCCAAACTTCTCCACCACCCGTTTGAATAGCTCGGGGAACGCCGTCGCCTCTCCCTGCTTGCCTTCCAGTAGCTTCTGGTCGAGCACCGGGTGGGCCGCGCTGCTGGTGAGACTGGCGCGCAGCGCGTACGGGTACCAGTACTCCCGGCCCTGCTCATCCTTCGTCGTGTGGCTCGGCTCGCACGGTGCCTGCCCCGGCGTACTCTCCCCCGCCTTCCCATCAATGGACACCACCCCACGGCTGAAGAGGTCGTGGCGTATCAACCCCTTGTCGAGCCCACCCCGCACCAGCTGCTCCACCTCCTGCTCCAAGCCCTCTGGCTCCAAGCTTCCCAGCAGCCTGTCCAACGTCGTGTCGGACACCGGCCGCTTCAGTCCCTCGGGGGCTGTGCCTTCGCGCAGCATGTCCTCCCCCAGCGCCTCGGCATGTCTCAACACCCGCCTTCCCACCGCCAGCGCCTGCACCAGCAGCATCAACATCGCCGCCAGCGGGTGCCTCTGTCCCCGGCGTGCTCTCGGGTCCTTTACTTCCTTGAATGTCAGCCCCAGGCTCGTCATCATCTCCTGCACGCGAGAGGGGGTGTCCTGCTCATTCCTTCCCTTCCCGCGCTCCCCATGGGGTGTGGAGGGCCCGCCAGCTCTCCCGCCCCGGTTTTTCTCCCCTCTCACTCTTCTTCTCCCCGGACCTGCTCGGCCCGTCACCAGCTCTGAGCGGGCACCCCGGCGATCAGCCAACGGCTGCTCTCCCACGGGGGCGCCCTGCGGCTGAACTGTACTTCAGCCGTAGGGCCGGGTGGGATAACCTCTCCCGTTGGACTTTGAATCAATCCTGCCCCCAGAGGGAGCCCGCTTGGGCACCTTTCCGGCTGTTGACCTTACCGGAAAATGGATGGCAGGCTACCGTGTCGGGGGCCATATTTGGCAGTGCGCGTAAAGACTCGGTGAGGTGCAATGAGTTCCGACTTTGAGGAGCAGGGGGCTTCGAATCTCCCACCAGAAGCATTTCTTCACGACGAGCAGCAGGAGATCAACGATAACTGGCTCAGTACAGCCACGCGCGAAGAACAGTTGGACGCAATGCGTGCGTGGTGGTTCTGCCATTATGAAGATCCATCCATGTCGACGCCGTACAACGGCCGCGAAGGCGGCTTCTTGTACGTGCACGGCGGACCGTTCGATCCTGCCGACGAGTTACCAGCGCGCTTTTCGCTGGTCGTGGGCGACGAAGTCGTTCAAGAACTCGTCGACGAATTGCATGCCGGCGTCGGCCATGAGTGGGCCCCCGTCCAGCGGTATGACGACGAATTCGATGTCGAACCTCATGAACGAAATGAACCTGTCTCACACTTGCTGTCGTCCGTGGACGACACAGACAGGCTCATAGAACTGGCAGAGCAGCAGCATAACGCGCAAGCCATTCTGCTTCGTCATGCCTTCATCTCATTGATTGCGGCTTTTGAGACCTATTTATGGGAGACCACGAAGTATTGGGTCACCACAAACCAGGAAGTGCTTCGAAACATCGTCACCAAATCGACGAAGTTCAAAGACCGACCACTCAAACTGGGCGAGATCTTTGAACGACACGAGAAGTTAGCTGAAGAGGTCAACGACTATCTGAGAAACATGGTTTGGCACACCCTCAAGGAGGTGAAGCCTCTGATGCAGGTCGGACTAGGCATTGATCTACCAAGCATTGATCCCCTCCTTGAGAAGGTTGTCGTCCGCCATGATCTAGTCCATCGAAACGGGCGGTCGAAGGAAGGCCAGCAGATTTACCTGACACGGGCTCATGTCGACCGACTCAAGCGGTTGGTACTTGAATTCTGCGTCGAGGTGGAAGCGACCCTGGCCCAAAAGTGGCCTGACTCCGCTGAGGAGAGTGCGGAACAGCCATTGCGCACAGCCTTGGCGAACATGGGATCGGAGGGAGCCACCGAACCGGCGCCTGAGCCCTCGGACGACTTCTGACTCGCTGGCCGTCGTGGAATGTGAGTGCCAGTCCCGCACGGCACGCGCCCCCAGGACTGGTTTATCCCGTGAGCGCGCCTCAGCAGCTACCTCCTCCACCCAGTCCCCGTACCGCACGGTGCCGCGCATCCTACCCAGGCTGCTGCGGGCGCGCGCCGCGCTCAGGGCGCGTTGGGGTCCCCCAGGCCCCTTGAAGGGATTGAAGGTGTACGTCGTGGAGAAGCGCGAAGACAGGCTGAAGTAGTGCGCCGCGAGCTTCGCCGGATCGGTGGCGATCTCTCCGCGCAGGGCGGGACCATCATCCCCGTCATCCCAACCACAGGGAGCATTGGCCGAGTTCGAAGAGCACAGGCCCGCGATGAGACCACAGCCCCCGCTGGTGTCACCGCGGAACGTTCCATCGGAGGAGAACAGCTCGGACAGGCCACGGCGCGTCCAGAAGCCCCCGGAGCCGTACATGTCTATGAGCTTGTAGCGCACGTCGGAGTCGGAGGCGGACGAGGGCTCCTCGGCGGTGGTCAACGAGGGGTAGTACTTCACTCCGTCGCCGACGATGTCATTGGCCGGCCAGGCCTTGAGCCCATGCCCCTTGGCCTCCTGCGCCGTGATGGGGGGCGGGACGCCCTCCAAGGTGGCGAACGCCAGCTTGCCATCCGACGACTCAGCACCCGAGGTGATGGGGCTGCCATCCGGCAGGAACGAGAAGAAGTCTTTGTGCGCCACCGTCACGGCGCCGATGAGCTTGCCGTACTGCGTCCCATCGCGCTCCACGATGAGCAACACGCCCTCGCCATCGTTCTCGTGCTCGGTGTCGAAGATGGTGTCGGACCAGTCGCGCGGGTGAAAGAAGGTGTAGACGATGTACCAGTGCGAGCTGGTCTCCACCACCGACTGATAGGCATGGGCGGTGAGCGGCCGGGACGCGGCGTTGTCCCAGTTGTTCGTCCCGCTCCAGTCCCCATCGAAGTCCACGCGGGAGATGTAGTCGGCCCGGCCGTTCAGGCTGTGCGAGCCCGTCACGTCCAAGTCCTGGTAGTGGATGGGAGACCAGCGCTTGGCCAGGGCGGCCCGGAACACCGTCGAGCCGGCGCCCGTCGCGAGCGCTTCCCGGGTCTACCCGGTGGTCTCCTCCAATGACGAGCTCGGCCCGCAGGCGGACAACAGCATCACGGCGAATGGAACGACGGCGCGGCGAATGAATGGCATGGGGTGGCCATTCCCTCTCAGACGCACCACTTACTGACTTCCCGCCGGACAAGTTAAACAGTTTTTGATGTATAATCTTTTTTACAACTTTGCCTTTACATCTTTACGCCAGACCACCCTGCTGGGACCGGCGGAGCAGCAGCAGGCCGGCCACCGTCACGAAGGCCAGGGCGGACAGCGCGAGCGACACGTGGGGGTTGGTCAGGCTCCCCAGAAGTCCCACGGTCACGCCGCTGAAAGCTCGCAAGCCGGAGGCCGACATGCTGAAGAGCCCCAGGACACGGCCTCGGATGGTGTCCGGCGCGTTCAGCTGCACGATCGCCTGGGTCATGCTGCTGAAGGAGAGCTCGAGGAACCCGGCCAGGAACAGCACGCAGATGGCCGCGGCGTACGAGCTCATCAACGAGAACGTGAGGAGCGAGCACCCCCACAGGAACGCGAGCTTCAACGCGGAAGCGGGCGCCGTGGGCAGCCAGTTTCCGCGCGTCTCGAGCAGGATGCCCGCGAGCAGCGCACCGGCCGCATCCGCTCCCAGCAGGAGCGTATAGGTCAGGCCGGGGTCTCCATGGCCCAGGTCATGGGCGAAGCCCGGCATCTGCGCATGGTAGCTGTTGCCGATGAAGAAGGACGCCGCCCCCGCCAGCACCACCATGGCCGCGACCACGGGAATCCCGCGCACGTCGCGAATGGTCTGGACGATGTCGGAGAAGCCCCGGACGGCCCGCCTGGCGCCCAATGCCGCCCCGCGGAAGTGCCGGCCATAGGGTGCGCGCACCAGCCAGAACAGAAGGGGCAGGTAGAACAGCGTGTTGACGAAGATGCCCCAGGTGGGCCCGAACATCCGCATGACGAGACTGCCCACGCCGGGGCCCACCAGGAACCCGAGGTAACGGGCCGTCGCGTTCAGGCGAACCGCGCTGGGCAGGTGGGCCGGGCCCACGATGTCGTAGAGCAACATCTGGCTGGAGGTGCCCCAGAGGACACCCGCGCAGCCGTGGATCGTGAGGAGGACCATCGCGTGCCACACCTGCAAGGAGTCCGTGACGAAGAAGTATCCCCACCCCGCCGAGGCGGTGATGAAGAGCACCATGCCGGCCTGGATGAGGCGCCTGGAGTCGAACCGGTCATTGAGCGCGCCCACCGGCACCGAGAACATCAAGAAGGGCAGCCAGTGGGACACCACCGCGAACCCACCCAGCGCCGGTGAGTGGAACTTCTGGAACGCCACCCAGTAGCTGATCACGTGCTCGATGTTGTCGGCCATCATGGCCAACAGGAACGTGATGAGGAAGATCCGGAATCCCGGGACGCGGAGCGCGCTCGACGCAGCAGGGGTGGAAGAGGCCACGGTGGAGGTCATGGATGTTCAGGAACGGAGCAGTGGGAGGCCCACCATACCTCAGGCCCTCCGCGTAGACTGCGGACGGCATGAATCGGACGACTCCCATGAAGCGCGGCACGGCACTCACGATGACCTTCGCTCTCGCGAGCACCCTTGGCTGCGCGACCGTTCCCACGACGGGCGGTCGTGCGTGGACCCCCGCGGGCCTCGACGCCGAGGTCGCCCGCGCAATGCAAGACACCGGCGCGAAGGGGCTCGCGCTCGCCGTCATCGAAGACGGCCAGCCGGTGTATGTCCAAAGCCACGGCGTGCGGAACGCCGCGGGCGAGCTGCTCCAGCCGGACACCGTCATGTACGGCGCCTCGCTCACCAAGGCGGTGTTCGCCTATATGGTCGCGCAGCTCGTGGACGAAGGCGTACTCGGTTTGGACACGCCCATCGACCGATTGCTGCCCAAGCCCCTGCCCGACTACACGGATCCCCAGCTTGAGGATCGGTACGCCCGCTATAGCGGCCTCGCTGGCGATGAGCGCTGGCGCGAGCTGACACCCCGCATCCTGCTGACCCACAGCGCGGGCTTCGCCAACTTCGGCTTCCTCGAGCCGGACGGGAAGCTCCGGTTCCACTTCGACCCTGGAAGCCGCTACGCCTACTCGGGGGATGGAATCATCCTGTTGCAGTTCGTGCTGGAACAGGGCCTGGGACTCGACGTCGGACACGAGATGCAGCGCCGCGTGTTCGATCGCTTCGGCATGACCGAGACCAGCATGGTCTGGCGGCCAGACTTCGCGGACAACCTCGCCGACGGCTGGACATTGGAGGGCAAGGTCGAGGCACATGATGAGCGCAGCAAGGTCCGCGCGGCCGGCTCCATGGACACCACGCTCACCGACTTCGCCCGCTTCGCGGCGGCCTACGTGCGGGGCGAGGGTCTGACGGACGCCACCCGCGCGGAGCTGATCCGGCCGCAACTCCCCATCGGCACGGCCTCGCAGTTTCCAACGCCGCAGCCGGAACTTCCTCCCGAGTCCCGCCGCCGCGATCTCGCCGCCGGGCTCGGCGTCATCGTGTTCGACGGACCGCAAGGGCGCGGATTCCTCAAGGGCGGCCACAACGACTCGACCGGCAACATCTGGGTCTGCGTCGAGCGGCGGCACCGGTGCGTGGTGCTCCTCTCCAACGATGTCCGCGCCGAACCCGCCTATCCCCGTCTCGTCAGGGCCATCCTGGGCGAAACCGGCGCGCCGTGGTCGTGGGAGTACGGCTCGCTCCCGCTTCTGCCGTGACGCGGAAGAGCAGATGGAGCAATCCAGCCGGGTGGCGCATCCCGGGATGAGCTTCTCGTTCCTACAGTGCGCGCAGGTATTTGATGGCCGAGGACTCTTCGCCGGAGGTCCAGCCTTGATCCATGAGTTGGATGAGGAACTCCTTGAACTCCTTGTCCAGCTTCAACGCGAGTTGCTGTGAGCCACCACGGGACCTGACGAGCTGGACATAGGCGAGGGCCACGTCGTCGGAGTCACTCGAGTAGCGCTCGGCGAGCACCGCGAAGACGGACTTCACGAAGTTGGTATCCACGCCTCCGCGCTCGTAGAGCGCCTTGGCCAGCCCTTCGTCATCCGTGGAGAATGGCCTCGTATATTTGTCGACCATCGACGCCACGCGCTGTGTAGCCATGGGCACCAGCTCGACATACAGCTCATCCGCGACGAGAGAGCCCACGACGCCTCCAATCGCGACACCCACCGCGACCCCGACGGGCCCGAACCAGATTCCCGCCAGGGCCCCAGCCGCCGCGCCGCCCGCGAAGCCCCCTCCGAAGCCCACGGTTTCCCGGGCCGCCGTGTCGAGCTTGTGGTTCGACGTGGCGACATTGTAGACGGAGACCGCGATGGACAGGACCCACAGGGCCCTGCCCGCCGCACCCAGGCGGCGCGCACTGGCGCTGACCTTGGGATTGGCGCGCCCGGCGCTGTCCACGATCTCGAGAAGAATGGCCTCCTGCTGATGCTTGCCCAGGCTGTTGAAGGCCTGCTTGAACTTCTGTTGTGAGTATTTCTCCAGCAGCTTCTCGAAGGCGATTCCCTTGCCCTTGAGCGCCTTGGCCTTCGCACGGCCCAGCTCGGTGGAGCGCACCCGAGCCATCTCCATGATCTCGTTGCGCATCTGATGGGCGGCTTCCGCCGCCTGCCGGGACGTCATCGAGCCATTCGCATGGGCCTGACGCAGCTGCTCGGAGAACTCCTGCGTGGTCTGCATGTACCACGCCCTGACCTTGCTATCGTGGATGAAGCGATAGCCGAAGTTGAGCGCCTGGACCTGAAGTTGCTGAATGCTCTGTTCGACGAGCGGATCTTGCTTGGGCATCTCACTTCTCCTTCGCGATTCCTCGAACTTCCTGGAGGGTCAGATAGTGCCGGGAGAAGAAGCGTCCCTCGAGGGGCCTGGCGAATGGCGGCAGGCCTCGGATCAAGTGGAACCTTCCCTCGGGATGAATGCTCAAGAGCAGCCGTGTGCCCTCGAAGAAATCAAAGAGGATCCGCTGCTCGCTCTCGGCGTGGATGCCGGACAGGATGCCCGGCGTGTACGGCTGTCCCAGCTCGAGCCCATCCAGAAATTGGAGACGCGCGTCGAGCAGCACGATTTGAAGGGCTTCTTCGTAGGGCGAGTTGTCCGTGAAGAACAGCAGGTAGAAGCCCGGCTGGAGCTGGAATTGCGCTTCGAGGCTGGCCGCATGGATGCGCAGGCCCGTCTCCCGCCCCTCATGGAGAAGCGACCCCTGGGGCCCCTCCCGGGTCGCGGGCTCGCCGCGAAGGGTGAAGCAGGACAGAGGCGTCAAGGCAGCCCATCCTTTACGGATTCTTTCAGGCGCATCGAGGCGATTCTACCGCAGTCGCACGGGCTTTGGATGGCGCGCGGAAGCGGCCCCGAGCGCCGCCCCGACTCGGCGAGCGAGTCGGGTGCACTGTGAATCACATCGCCCGGGAAGGAGGGCGCCCTCGAGAGCCAGTGGGCCGCGGAGGCCCGGCGGGCGGGTGGAGGGCGGTAATCCCGACCAGCTTCGGTGAGGGGCCTTTCGAGCTCGTGGTCAGGAAGCCTTGCGCGGTGAGCTTCTCGTGGAGGTCGTTCGCGATCCGCTCGGCCTTCCGGGCGTCAGGTGCCTCGTAGACCAGGAGCACGACACCGCCCGGCTTCGTCAGCTCGAACAACCGCTGGAGCTCGGCCCGTGCCGGGCCCGTCCAGAAGACGTTCACGTTGACGGCGAAGACCCTGTCGAAGGCGCCAGCGTCCGACGCGAAGTCCTTCAGGTCACCCAGCCACAACCCAGCCATCCCCTCCGCGATGTGCGCGGCGTTGCGCGTCCTCGCCCGGTCGATGGCGACCGCCGAGCGGTCAATGCCCAGGATGTGGCCGGTGCTCAGGTACTCGCAGACGAGCCCCAGGGCCACGCCTGTTCCACAGCCTATCTCCAACACGCGGGCGTCGGGCTCGATGGCGAGCTGCTCCACCGCCCACCGCAATCGCTCCGGGATTTCATGCTCCGCCATCGTTCTTCCCGTTCGGCGCACCGGGCCGTGGCTACTCGGAATCGTCCGCGAAGGTGAAGATCGTCACCGGGGCGGGCTCTCCACCAAGGGCGCGGTAGAAATCGAGCGCGTGGACATCCTCGTTATCGGCGGGGACGAACAGCTCCCGGATCCCCATACCAGCCGCCTGGGCCCGAAGCTCCTCCATCAGCCGACGGCCAATCCCTTGTCGCTGGCGATCACTTCGCACGGCGATGTCGTAGATGAAGATCTCGGAATACTCCGCCCGGGTCATGGGCAGGGTATGCGCGGTGAGTCCCCCCACGATGTCGTTGTCGACGAACGCGGCAATCGCCCAGAAATCCTCCCGGCCGAGGAGCCTGTCGATATAGCCATCACCCAGCTCCTCGCCAGGTTCCTCGAAGACCTCCGCCATCAGGGCAAACAGCGCCTTCGCCAGCTCCCGGTCGCCCACCTTCAGTCTCTTCAGCCGCATCTCGGCCCCCTATGAGCAACGCCTGCGAAGGATGGATATTAGAGCGAAAGCCCGGTATGCGGAGGAGCGAGCGGGCGCCCGTGGCTGGGATGACGGGGAGCCGTCCCGCTGTTGCCGGGAAATGCCGATCAAGACCCGCCGCTGGTGCGTGCCCGGGGAGCCCGATGACGGACTGCGCATCCTGATCTGCCGCTTCCGTCCGCGCGGGCTCCCCAAGGCGAAGGAGACGTGGGACGTGTGGATGAAAGATCTGGGTCCCAGCCCGCCACTGCTCGCCGCCTTCCAGGGCAAGGGCCAGACGCCCATCTCGCTCGACGAGTACCGCGAGCGCTACGTGCGCGAGATGGAGTCCCAGCGGGAAGCCATCGCGGAGCTCGCGGCCCGAGTGGACCGGGGAGAGACCCTCACGCTGATGTGCTCCAAGGACTGCATCATCGACAAGGCGTGCCACCGCACCATCCTCGCCGAGCTCATCGAGGCTGCCCGGGCGAAGTGAGCCCCCCGGACACTCCGAGTGCCGGGCTGAGCCTGGCCCTCCTGAAGCAGCGCGCGCAGTGAGGGCCCGCGTGGGCTGGCGAGGACGAGCAGTGAAAGAAGGGCGAGAGCACACACGGGCTTTTTCCGCCTGACACAGGTAGGGCAGAATGCGCGGCCTATGGAGCAGCAGATCCTCGCGATGGATGTGCGGCAACTGGAGAAGCTGAACGTGCTTCAGGACGCGGACTCGCCCAACCTGGTGGCGGACATGGCCCGTGGCTACCTCGAGCGCACGCCCCCGCGGTTTCAGCGCATGAGGGAGCTGCTGGCCACGAGGAAAGCCGACCAGCTCGCGAGCGAGTCCCACGGACTGGCGACGAGCAGCGGCATGTTCGGGATGATGCGCGTGCGCCAGCACTGCAAGGCGCTGGAGAACCTCGCGCGGAGCCCCAGCCTGGACGGCGCCGAGGCGATTCTGGACCAGATGGAGCAGGCCTACGCGGAGGCCCGGCCCCTGCTGATGGCGCAGCTCGGCATCCAGGAGTGAGGATGAAGCCCTCGTCCGGGCCGGGCGGACAGCCCGTCATGCTCTCGCTGTTCGTCTTCGCCGTGGCGGCGCTGCTCTTCGGCTCGCCGCTGCGGCACCTGTGGCTGCGCGAGGGGGCCTCCTGGTACCAGCCCTTCGCCGTGTGGCTCGGCGTCATCGTGCTCGGCGCCTGGGCCGCGCGGCGGAGCGCGCCATGACGTTCGAGCTCGGCACCCTCGTCATCGCCTCGCTGGCGTACCTGCTGGTGCTGTTCCTCATCGCCTACGCCGCCGAGCGCGGGCTCATCCCCTCGCGCATCACCCAGCACCCGCTCGCCTACGCGCTGGCGCTCGGCGTCTACGCCACCTCCTGGTCCTACTTCGGCAGCGTGGGCTATGCCTCCCAGCACGGCTTCCGCTACCTCGCCATCTACCTGGGCGCCACCCTCTCCTGCCTGCTCGTCCCGGTGCTGTGGCGTCCGCTGCTCGAGCTCACCCGGCGGTTGCAGCTCACCTCGCTGGCGGACCTCTTCGCCTTCCGCTACCCGGGACAGGCCACCGGCACCGCGGTGACGCTGGTGCTGCTGGCCGGCACCCTGCCCTACCTGGCCCTCCAGGTGCGCGCCGTCGTCGAGTCCGCGCGCGTCCTCAGCCCCTCGGCCTCGGCCACCACGCTGGGCCTGGGCTTCTGCGCCATCACCACCGTCTTCTCCGTCCTCTTCGGCGCGCGCTACGTCACCCCACGCGAGCGCCACGAGGGGCTCGCCCTGGCCATCGCCTTCGAGTCCCTGGTGAAGGTGGTGGCCCTGGTGCTCGTGGGGGCCTGGGCGGTGGCCTCCGTCTTCGGCGGCCCGGCGGGCCTCCAGTCCTGGCTGGACGCGCACCCCGAGGCCCTGCGCGCCATGCAGCAGCCCGCGCGCGAGCAGTCCTGGGCGCCGATGCTCGTCATCTCCTGCGCCGCCGCCTTCCTCATCCCCCGCCAGTACCACGTGGCCTTCACGGAGAGCCCCGAGCGCGACACCCTCTCCACCGCCACCTGGGCCTTCCCGCTGCTGCTCCTGTTGATGAACGTGGCCGTGCCGCTGCTGCTCTGGGCCGGCCTCGCGCTGGGCCTGCCGGGGCCCGCGGACTTCCACATGCTCGCCGTGCCCGCGGCCCGGGGAGCCCCCGCGCTCGCGATGCTGGCCTTCCTCGGTGGCATCTCCGCCTCCAGCGCCATGGTCATCGTCACCACCCTGGCCATGGCGCCCATGTGCCTCACGCACCTGGTGCTGCCGCTGGGCTATGCGCGCTCACCCGGCAACCTGTACCGCAGGCTCCTGTGGGCCCGGCGCGTCCTCATCGCCGCCATCATCCTCGCGGGCTACGGCTTCTACCTGCTCCTGGACAAGCGGGCCGCGGGGCTGGTGGACCTGGGGCTCGTCGCCTTCGTCGGCGTAGCGCAGTTCATCCCCGGCCTGCTGGGCCTGCTCTTCTGGTCCCGGGCCACGCGGGTGGGCTTCCTCTCGGGCCTGGCCGCCGGCACCACCGTCTGGGCCTTGTTGCTGGTCGTGCCACTGTGGAGTGGTCATGGCCTGCCGCCCTGGGCCCGGGCGCTGGAGTCGCTCCTGGGCTTCGCCCCCGGCGAGCCGTGGAGCTTCGTCACCTTCACCTCCCTCACCCTCAACGCCCTGGCCTTCGTGGGGCTGTCGCTGGCCACGCGCCCCTCACCCGAGGAAGCCGAGGCGGCGAGGCTGTGCGCGCGCGAGGCCCCCTCGTTGGCCGCGGGCAGCGTGACGGCCGGCTCTCCGGACGAGTTCCGCCGCCAGCTCGCCCCCGTGCTGGGGCCGCAGGCCGCCACCGCCGAGCTGGACCGGGCCCTGCGCGAGCTCGGACTGTCCGAGGGCGAGCGCCGCCCCACCGAGCTGCGCCGGTTGAGGGACCAGATCGAGCGCAACCTGTCCGGCCTGCTCGGTCCGGTGCTGGCGCGGCTGGCCGTGAGCGAGGCGCTGCAGGTGGACCCACGGGCACGCACGGCGCTGGCCGAGCAGCTGCGCTTCGTGGAGGAGCGGCTGCGCGACGCGCGGGGAATGACGGGCCCGGTGCGCGAGCTGGAGGCGGTGCGGCGCTACCTGCAGCGCATCCTCGAGGAGCTGCCGGTGGGCGCATGCGCGCTGGGACCGGACCAGGACGTGGTCATCTGGAACGAGGCGCTGGAGCGGCTCTCCGGCCTGCGCTCGGAGGAGGTGCGGGGCCAGACGCTGGCGCACCTGCCGGAGCCGTGGGGCGGGCTGCTCGCCGGCTTCGCGTCGGGGCCGGACGCGGGCGCCGAGACGCAGGTGCGGCTGGACGGACGGGAGCGCATCCTGCGGCTGCACCGCTCGCTGGCCACGCCCTCGGAGACGCCGCGAGAGGAGCCCGAGCAGTTGCAGGGCGCGGTGCTGCTGGTGGAGGACCTGACCGAGCGCAAGGCGATGGACGCGCGGTTGGCGCACCAGGACCGGCTGGCCTCGGTGGGGCGGGTGGCCGCGGGCGTGGCGCATGAGATTGGAAACCCGCTGACGGCCATCACCAGCGTGGCGCAGAACCTGCGCTACGAGGAGGACCCGGAGGAGATCCGCGAGCGGGTACAGCTCATCCTCCAGCAGGCGCGGCGCATCGACGCCATCGTGCGGGCGCTCGTCACCTTCAGCCACGCGGGAGTGACGGGGGGCAGCAACGTGCCCGTCACCCGGGTGCCGCTGGCGCCGCTGCTGACCGAGGCCGCGCAGCTCTCGCGCCTGGGCCGCAAGGACGCCGACGTGCGGTGCGTGAGCCATTGCCCCGAGGGCCTGGAGGTGGTGGGCAATACGCAGCGGCTGGAGCAGGTGTTCGTGAACCTCATCACCAACGCCATCGACGCCTCGCCGCGAGGCGGACAGGTGGAGCTGTTCGCCGAGGAGGCCGGGGAGCAGGTGCGGCTGCGCGTGGTGGACCAGGGCCACGGGATTCCCCCCGAGCTGGCGCAGCGCATCTTCGAGCCCTTCTTCACCACCAAGCAGCCGGGAGAGGGCACGGGGCTGGGGCTCGCGCTGGTGTCCAGCATCGTCCGGGAGCACGGCGGCACGCTGGAGGTGGACAGCCGGCCCGGAGCCGGCACCACCTTCACCGTGACCCTTCCGAGGGCGCTGGACCGGCGGGCAACGGCATAGCGGGCACCGCGCGCGGCGGATTCGGAGGCGGCTCGCACCAGTAGCGCACCACGAACCACAGGCACACGCCGAGCGCCACCGTGTTGAAGATCCCCCGTGCCCGGGAGGACTTCGGAAGGATCCCGGGGGGAGGACCGGAGCGCGTCGCGCTGGCCCCGGGTGAGCCCAACCTCGGCAGCTTCAAGCGCTCGCGCTGGGTCGCCCCCACGTCGTGCACCGAGCGCACGGCCTGCCGCGCATAGCGCCACGCGCCCTTGGGCGTATAGCCGTACTCCCCGGGAGACTCGGGCTTCCACCAGGCATCGCCACTCCGCACCCAGCGCGCCACCGAGCGCTCGCTCAGCTCGCGCAGCGCCTCGAGGACCTGACCGGATTGCCATGTGCTCAGGGGAGACCGGGCCTCGACCTGGAGCCGTTGCTGGTGGAAGGCCTGGAGCTCCGCCGGGGCCGCGTGCAGCAGGGTCGCCATGGACGAGGCCCCACCGAGCTGGTCCCCCGTGCCAGGAAGATCGTTCGTCGTCACCACTTTGCCGGTGGCATCCAGACTCACCAACACCGTGCGCTCGACCGGGTCCTTCGCCGCGCGGGAGGCCACCACCGCCCCGAGTGTCGTGCCGTCTGGAGAGAGCCACAGGGAGAAGTCGGCCTGGGGAGCCTCTCCCGGGGGCACCTTCTGGAAGAAGCCCTCGAAGCGCCAGCCCAGCGCGGCGAAGGCCTCGTGGGTCGCACCGAGGTAGGTCCGGGCATCCGGTGGCGGCGAGTCCCCCGGCACGGGACGCATGAAGTCATCCAGGGCCAGCCGCGCCCCACGCACCTGCCGG
>NZ_JPMI01000055.1 GCF_000733295.1 Archangium violaceum Cb vi76
GCCATCCCCAGCATCACCAACTGCCATCCGCCCACGAGCGCCGAGAGCAGCACCACCAGGTGCACCGCCACCACGAACACGCCTTCGAGCAATCCCACGAAAGGTCCCCTGCCACTCAGGTGCCGACGCAACCTCGGGCGGCAACGTACCAGGACAGATGGGAAGACCCTCCATGACGCATCTCGTCATCCCACCTGCGAAGTGGACAGGAGATGGGGTCACGGGACTAGCCTGAGGGGCAGGTCTTCCGGGGGTTTCGAGCACCGCATGAGCCGCATCCTGGTCATCGAGGACGAGCCCATCATCCGCACGGAGTTGCGGCGGCTGCTCACTCGCGCGGGTCACGAGGTGTCCGAGGCCGGCTCGGTGCACGAGGCCGAAACGGATGACGCGCTGGACACGTTCGAGCTCATCCTGAGCGACCTGCGCCTGCCGGGAGCGCCGGGCACGGACGTCATCGCCAAGGCGCCGGGGGTACCGGTGCTCATCATGACCAGCTACGCCACGGTGCGCTCGGCGGTGGACGCCATGAAGCTGGGAGCGGTGGACTACATCGCCAAGCCTTTCGACCACGACGAGCTGCTCTTACAGGTGGAGCGCGTGCTGCGCGAGGGCCGTCTGACGCGGCAGAACGCGGCGCTCAAGCGCGAGGTGGAGCGCGTCTACGCGGTGGGCGGAATCGTGGGCCACTGCTTGGCCATGCGGGACGTCTTCGATCGCATCCGCAAGGTGGCGGCCTCTCCTGCCACGGTGCTGGTGCTGGGCGAGTCGGGCACGGGCAAGGAGCTGGTGGCGCGGGCCATCCACGCGCAGAGCCCGCGGCACGATGGGCCGCTGGTGGCCGTCAACTGCGCCGCCATTCCCGAGAACCTGCTGGAGTCCGAGCTGTTCGGCCACGAGAAGGGAGCCTTCACGGGAGCGCAGGCGGCCCACGCGGGCCTGGTGGAGAGCGCGGATGGAGGCACGCTCTTCCTCGACGAGATTGGCGAGCTCCCCCCGCCCGCGCAGGCACGCCTGTTGCGGATGCTGCAGGACGGAGAGGTGCGGCGGGTGGGCGCCACGCGCTCGCGCAAGGTGGACGCGCGCATCATCGCGGCCACGCACCGGGACCTGCCCAAGCGCGTGCAGGAGGGCACCTTCCGGCAGGATCTCTACTTCCGCCTGCGCGTGGTGGAGATCAAGCTGCCGCCCCTGCGTGAGCGTGGTGAGGACGTGCCGGCGCTCGCGAAGCACCTGCTGGAGAAGGCGTGTCAGCGGTTGAACCGGCCGCCCGCGACGTTCTCGCCCGAGGCGCTCATGGCCATCACCTCGCATCCCTGGCCCGGCAACGTGCGCGAGCTGGAGAACGCCATTGAGCGCGCCGTCATCCTCGCGGACGGCCCGGTCATCACGCCCGGACTGCTGTCGCTGGAGCCCGGCGGAGGTGGCGCCTTCGAGACGCCCGAGTTACCGGAGGCGGGGCTGGCACTCGAGGGCAGCGCCTCACCGGACTCGCTGGAGGAGTACTTCCGCCGCTTCGTGCTGGAGCACCAGGACAAGCTGGGCGAGACGGAGCTGGCACGGCGATTGGGCATCAGCCGCAAGGCGTTGTGGGAGCGGCGTCAGCGCCTCGGCATTCCACGCACCCGGGCGTGATGGGTCACGGCTCCTTCGCCTCCACTGCCGGCGACTCATACACCTCGAACTGCGCACTCAGGTACATCCTCGTCAGGAGGTACCCCTGGATGATGCCAGCCACGAAGAAGTAGACGATGATGGCCTGCGCGAAGGACGTCGCCAGACCTTCGACTTGATCACCCGCTTGCAGTGAGAGGGAGCTGCCGAGTTCGGCGGAGATGTTCCTCACAAAGCCAGCAATGGCGTGGAACTCGATCAGACCAACCCCCACGAGGGTCTTTGTCAGCCAGTCCGACACGATCTCGATATTGGAATTGGGGCGGTGCGTGATCCGCCGGGCCGTATCCAGGGTCACCCTCGGTACTCCAAAGAGGAATCCAACGAGTGCGCCGGAGGCAAGACACATCAGCCCCCAGATCACAGCGGTCGTATGAGCCCAACGCGAGGCCCAGATGACCAGGAACCCAACGGCATTCGCCGCGAGCATCACTCCCGCGACCATGAGCGGAGGGCCCGGCCGTCGTGGCTCCCGCCGACGCTTCAAGACATCTTCCAGGACTTGAGCCGGCCCCATTGCCACGGCGTCTGGTGACCGCCACAGATGAAGGGCGAACAAGACCATCATGACATGGTTTGGCACGACCATGACGCGCCAGAGATTCCGCCAGGCCACGCTCCCCTGAATGGCCGAGTCATTGGCCAGGATGTTGTAGATCGAGGGAAGGAAGAGACCCAGGAGCACGAGCGAAGCCAGTGCCGCCCACCTGCGGGTGCTGGGGAGCAGGATCAAGATTCCAATGACCACCTCGGCCATGCCTGTCGTGATGGCAATGAAGGTCTTGAACGGGATGAAGCTGGGAATCTGCGCTTCCGTCATCTCACGAGCGGTGAAGTGACCCGAGCCAAACAACAGCCATTCCACGGCGAGCACGAGAATGGCCACCTGCGAGACGCGGGGTGTTTCTTGCTCGGGCATGGATGCACATTCCGGGATTTCCCACCGCGTCTCAACACACCACCCGCCTCGAGTGTTTGGGCACCATCGGTCACACGACTCCACGAGTCATTCCGTTCTGGCGGTCTCCGGAAGTAATGTGCGGCCAGTCTGCGTCTACGGTGTAGAGACGCATGGAGGAGACGGCACATGGCGAACGAGAAGATCCGGGACAACGGCAGGCTGGGCTCATTCCAGCTTGGTAGGCGCTACAAGGACGGGAACATGGAGGCGGACCTCGGCCGCCTCTACGAGGCGCACCACGTGGACACGGGTGCTCCCGCCATGGTGCTGCTTCCCAGCCACACCTGGGAGCCGGAGGAGAACTGGGAGGTGCGCGCCTCCTCACAGGCGGAGCCGCCTCACGTGGTGCTGGAGGTGACGCAGGCCCCCGCCTCGGGGTCCCTGGTCACCCTATCGCGGATGCTGGATGTGATGGCCGCCGCTCTCGAGCGGGTGGAGCAGAACACGCAGGCACGTGCCCACCTGCTGGACGGGCGGTGGGGACGCCTGATGCAACGGGCCAGACACATGGGCCGTTGGCTGTCTTCCAGGGAGGGACGCGCCGTCGCGGGGCTCGCAGTGATGGCGCTGGGCGTGGGGCTCTGGATGAACCTCTTGGGAAGAGTCCAGGCACCTGGCACCGGGAATCCAGCCGCTCACGGAGTGGCGCAGGATGCACTCCCTTATATCGATGCCCCCACGCTGATCGACAAGCCTGCCTCTGCCGTCGAGGTCCTCGCCTATCCCCTCCCCTCCAAGCCCTTCCGCAACCAAGCCAGGGCCCCCTGCAAACCCAAGGAGGGCGAGGAGGAGATCAACGGCGGGTGCTGGGTCGAAATCGCCAAGAAGCCACCCTGCTTCGAGAATCAGGCCGAGTACCAGGGCAAGTGCTACCTGCCGGTGTCGCTGAGAAGCCGCGAGCCGCAGGCGCTCCAGCCATGATGAAGCTCCGGCGCCCACCGGAAGTGTGCTCCGCCCAACACGTTCCGGAGCCAGAACGCTCCGTGTTGGTGGGCCATCAACGTCCGTCCGGCTGAAAGACCCGTCCCGGGCGCCACGCCGTGGGCAGGCGTGCTCTCCTGATTCCCCGACGTCTCCGGACGCCGGGAATACACGGGGGACCCTGTCCATGCCCACGACGTCGACCATCGAGGCCCGGCTGCATCATCCGACCAGGCCCTCACAGCCCTCCCTGCCCGTGCTGTCGCGCCGTGGCCTGTGGGCCTGGGTGCTGAAACGGCTCGACGCGTGCCTCTCGGAACCGCTGCGCCAGAGTTCTCCCGTGGAGCTCAGCCGAGGCCGGTTGCTGGTGGGCATCCTCGCGATGCTCCTGCTCTTCGATCTGCTCGTCCTGGTCTTCCTCCTCCAGGTGAAGCCGGATCCCTTGCCCTCCAGCATCGTCCAGCTCACGTGCCTGGTGTTCTTCTCCGCGACGTTCTGGAGGCTGCGCCGGGTCAGCTCGCTTCGAGGGCCCGCCCTGCTCCTGTGCTTCCTCGTGACGGCCGCCATCTGCGCCGAGTCCCTTCGGACCGGCTCACAGGCCGTGGCCGTGAACGTCATGGCCATGCTGGTGCCCATGTTGACCGTGTACTTGCTGGGGGTGCGCTGGGGCCTGTTCTTCACCCTGATCACCGCCGTGAACATCGCCTTTGTCCACCCGTCTCTCTTCCCACCGCCCGAGACCCGGGCGCTGAACCTCTACTCCGCGCTCTTCCTCCTGTGCGGCTGGCTGGTGAGCTGGATGTTCCTCGCCTCGCGCGACGAGGCGGACGCGGCGCTCGAGCAGGCGCTGCGGACGCTGCGCGAGAGCGAGGAGAAGCTCCTCAGCCTCGTGGAGAGCACGGATGATCCGGTGTGCTCGCTCGACGTCCGGGGCCGGATCCTCACCCTCAACCATGCGGGGACGGAGCTGTGCCGTCAGCTCTTCGGAGCGAGCCCCCTTCCAGGCAGCTCCCTCTTCGATGCGCTCCCCCTGGAGCAACGGGCGGTCTGGCAGGAGCGGGCCAGACGGACGCTCGATGGGGAGCACATCCGCGTGCAGCTGAAGCTCACGATGGAGGGCAAGCCCCGGGTGATGGACATCAACCTCAGCCCCCTGCTCGGGAGCGGGCGGCGTCCGGTGGGGATGACGATCTTCGGACGGGACATCACCGCCCTCAAGGAGGCCGAGGCCCGGCTGGGCGAGCTGCACCGCAACCTGCTGGACGTGTCACGCCAGGCGGGCATGGCGGAGATGGCCAACGGCATCCTCCACAACGTGGGCAACACGCTCAACAGCGTGAACGTGTCCGCGGGGCTGCTCGCCCAGCGGCTGCGGAAGCTGAAGCTGTCCGGCGTGGCCCGGGCCTCGATACTTCTGCGCGAGCAGTCGCACGACCTGGCCTCCTTCTTCACCCGGGACCCGCGCGGCCAGAAGTTCACCCAATATCTGGAGTTGCTCGCCCAGCACCTCGACTCCGAGCAGGAGGCGCTGCTGGCCGAGACGCGGAGGCTCGAGCAGAGCGTGGAGCACATCAAGGCCGTGGTGTGCATGCAGCAATCCCACGCGCGCGTGACGGGCGTGGTGGAGGAGGTGTCGGTGCCGCAGTTGATCGACGACGCGGTGCGCCTGCACAGCGTGTCCTTCGAGCAGGTGGGCATCCAGGTGCGAACCGACCATGCCTCGCAGCTCCCCCCGATGATGGTGGACCGGCACAAGCTGCTCCAGATCCTCATCAACCTGGTGAGCAACGCCCGGTATGCGCTGCTCGACAGTGGCCAGAGCGACAAACACATCCGCATCCGGGTGGAACGGAGTCCCGAGGGACGGCTGCGCATCCAGGTGGCCGACAACGGCGTGGGCATCCTGGCGGAGAACCTGCCCCGCATCTGCACGCAGGGTTTCACCACGAGGAAGGACGGGCACGGCTTCGGCCTGCACATCAGCGCGCTGGCCGCCGGGGAAATGGGAGGCTCGCTCACGTGCTCGAGCGCGGGCCCCGGCCAGGGGGCCACCTTCACCATCGAGCTCCCCTTCCAGGGAGGGGAGCCCCAGCCTCACGCCTGAGGCCCTCAGCGCTCGCCGCGTCCCGGCGTCTCCGGCACCACCCAGAAGTAGATGGTGCGCCCGTCGGTCTCGATGATGCGCTCCGGCTCCCAACCCTCGATGTCGAAGGCATGCGAGACGATGCGCGTCCCCGGCTTCAGCTCATTCAGCAGCTTGGGCTTGAGCCGGTTGTTGACGCTCGGCAACAGGTACATGGTCACCACCGTCGCCTCGCCGAAGTCCGCCTTGAAGATGTCCTCCTGGCGGAACTCGGTGAGCCGCTCCACGCCCGCGGCCCTGGCGTTGGCCTCCGCTTCCTGGACGCGCTCGGGGTTGATGTCGATGCCCACCCCGCGCACGCCGAAGCGCTGCGCTGCGGTGACGACGATGCGCCCGTCTCCCGAGCCCAGGTCGTAGAGCACGTCTCCCGGCTTCACGTCGGCCACCTCCAGCATCGCGTCCACCACCGGCTGCGGGGTGGGCACGTACGGCACGTCCGGCGCACGCTCGGGCAGCTCCGAGCGGCCCAGGTTGGGCGGCACGGAGGCGCCCCCGAGCCCCAACAACAGCGCTACACCGACCGCGGCCTTCCAAATCCCCATGACTTACGACCTCCAGGTGAGGGGTTGCTGCGTGGGTGACCCATGCGCCGACGCATGAGCGCCAGCGGAACCAGGCCGGTGGCCAGCACCGCGACGCCGACGAGTGCGCCCACTCCGGTGTAGGCCAGGCTGGAATAGAGGAGGTACGCGCACGAGGCGCAGAACAGCAGCGGCGTCAGCGGGTAGAGCGGCACGCGGAAGGGGCGGGCCACGTGCGGCTCGCGCCGGCGCAGCACCAGCAGCGACACGCCCGAGAGCAGGAAGAAGAACCAGAAGACGGGGGCGGTGTACTCCACCATCGTCTCGAAGCCGCGCCGGGTGATGAAGCCCACGCCCACCAGCGCCAGGGAGATGGCCCCCTGCACCAGCAGGGCGTTGACCGGCGAGCCCGCCCGCGCGTTCCACCGGCCCAGGGGGGAGAA
This sequence comes from Archangium violaceum Cb vi76, assembly GCF_000733295.1. GTDB lineage: Bacteria > Myxococcota > Myxococcia > Myxococcales > Myxococcaceae > Archangium > Archangium violaceum. Next base: position 6,664 of record NZ_JPMI01000055.1, read on the forward strand.
CAGCGGGAAGTCCCGGCCCATGGCGTAATGGGTGCGCGAGCCCATGAGGATGGTGGCGTTGGACGAGGTGAGCACCGCGGCGCAGATGAGCAGGCTGATGAGCCAGGCTCCCGAGGGCCCCGCCACGCGGTGCATGAGCTCCGCCGCCACCGTGTCGGACTGCCCCACGCCCGCCATGCCCAACCCCCGGAGGTAGGCCGCGTTCGCCAGCAGGTAGAGCGCGGTGACGGCCACCAGACTCCACAGCAGCGCGGACACGATGCTCCGGCGGCCTCCGCGCAGCTCGCTGGAGATATAGGCCGCCTCGTTCCACCCGCCGTACGTCAGCAGCACGAACACCATGGCCAGGCCCCAGGCGGCATGGGGCGCCTCGCCGGATGACGCGCCAGAGGACACCGCGGCGACGGGGGCGGGAGCCACGGCGGGAGCGAGGAAGAACCCGGCGGCGATGACGAGGCCCAGCCCCAGCACCACCGCCACGGTGAGCAGGTTCTGCGTCCACTTGCCCAGCTGGATGCCAGCCACGTTCAACCCGGTGAGCACCACCACCGAGAGCGCGGCGTAGATCGCCGACGAGTGCTCCCCCAGCGGCAGCAACTGGGAGGCGTAGTCCCCGAAGATGAAGCCCAGCAGCGCGATGGAGCCGGTGGGGATGACCGTCAACCGCGCCCAGGCGAACAGGAAGGCCAACGAGCTGCCGAGGGCCCGGCGCAGGTAGTGGTAGTCGCCGCCAGCGTGAGGCCAGGTGCTGGCCAGCTCCGCGTAGCACATGGCGCCGATGAGGGAGACCAGTCCGCCGAGCCCCCACAACAGCAGCACGGCGCTCGGGCCCGAGGCGTTCTGCGCCACCAGGGAGGGCGTGCGGAAGATGCCCGCCCCCACGACGATGCCCACCACGAGCGCGACGGCGTCCACGACGCGCAAACTGGGCAAGGGCTCGGGTCGAGCCTCGCCGCCCGGCTGCCCCTCCCCCTGGTACCGCTCCTGCGTCATGGGTGTCCGCTCCCTGGTTGTGTGAAGGGATGGACACCTCATGGTCGTGGGGCAATGCGCCCCGCGGTGACGGTCCTCACCGAGTGCTCGGCGGGGCTCCAGCGAGGCGGGGGGCGGGTGTTACCCGCGTTACCGGGGTGACGGAGACGTTACCTTTCGAAACGTTCGACGCGGCGTGGCAGGCGCCAAGCCCGCGAGAACATTCATGCTGCGGGCTGGAATGAGCGTTGCTCATGGAGGCCTGCGATGATCTACCCACCCAAGGAAGGCTTCGGCAGGACCGCTCGCATCCAGAGCATGGAGGACTACCAGCTCCTCTATCGCAAGAGCATCGAGCGGCCCGAGGAGTTCTGGGGGGAGATGGCGCAGGCGCTCACGTGGTTCCACCCGCCGGACACCCTCCTGGACGCGGACCCGGACCTGGTGGACTTCTCCTGGTTCGGCGGCGGCCGGCTCAACGCCTGCTACAACGCGGTGGACCGGCACGTGAAGGCGAACCCCCGCCGGCCCGCCATCATCTGGGCGAAGAACGAGCCGGGGCAGTACGAGCTCATCACCTGGAGGGATCTCAAGCACAACGTGGGGCGCGTGGCCAACGTGCTCAAGGCACACGGGGTGAAGAAGGGGGATCGCGTCTGCATCTACCTGCCCATGGTGCCGGAGCTGGCCTACACCATGCTGGCGTGCGCGCGCATCGGCGCGGTGCACTCGGTGGTGTTCGCCGGCTTCTCCGCGGACTCGCTGCGCGAGCGCATCCTCGACTCGGGGGCGCGGGTGCTCGTCACCGCCAACGAAGGCCCGCGCGGCCCCAAGCGGGTTCAGACCAAGGCCATCAGCGACGACGCGGTGGAGGGACTCTCGCAGGTGCAGTCCGTGCTGGTGGTGCGCCGCACCGAGACGGACGTGCCCATGAAGGCCGGGCGGGACTGGTGGCTGGACCAGGAGATGAGCAAGCACCGCGGCACCTGCCCGGTGGAGTGGATGGCCGCGGAGGATCCGCTCTTCATCCTCTACACCTCGGGCAGCACCGGGAAGCCCAAGGGGGTGCTGCACACCACGGGCGGCTACCTCGTCTACGCCGTCACCACGCACCGCTACGTCTTCGACCTGCAGCCGGAGGACGTGCACTTCTGCACCGCGGACATGGGCTGGATTACCGGCCACACGTACCTGCTGTACGGGCCGCTGGCGAACGGGACGACGACGGTGCTCTTCGAGTCCATTCCCACGTACCCGGACGCGGGGCGGCTGTGGCAGGTGGTGGACGATGTGAAGGCCACGGTGCTCTTCACCGCGCCCACGGCGCTGCGCGCCCTCATTCGCGAGGGGGACGCGCACGTGAAGAAGTACTCGCGCAAGAGCCTGCGGCTGCTGGCCTCGGCGGGCGAGCCCATCAACCCCGAGGTGTGGCGCTGGTACCACGACGTGGTGGGCGAGGGCCGCTGCCCCGTGGTGGACAACTGGTGGCAGACGGAGACGGGCGGGGTGCTCATCGCCCCCATGCCGGGCGCCACGCCCTGCAAGCCCGGCAGTGCCACCCTGCCCTTCTTCGGCGTCGAGCCCGTACTGGTGGATGACGAGGGCCGCGTCCTGGAGGGCAACGGCGTCTCGGGCAACCTGTGCATCGCCCGCACGTGGCCGGGCCAGGCCCGAACCATCTGGGGCAACCACCAGCGCTTCATCGAGACGTACTACTCGCGCTTCCCCCGCCTGTACTTCACCGGGGACGGCTGCCGCCGCGACGAGGACGGCTACTACTGGATCACGGGCCGCGTGGATGACGTGCTCAACGTCTCCGGCCACCGCCTGGGCACCGCCGAGGTGGAGAGCGCGCTGGTGGCCCACGAGTCCGTCGCCGAGGCCGCCGTGGTGGGCGTCCCGCATGACCTCAAGGGCACGGGCGTATGCGCCTTCGTCACGCTCAAGCCCGAGTACCTGGACGCCAGCAAGGAGCAGATGATGGGCGCGCTCAAGGAGCAGGTGCGCCACGTCATCGGCCCCATCGCCACACCGGACCAGGTGCGCATCGTGTCCGGCCTGCCCAAGACGCGCTCCGGGAAGATCCTCCGCCGCATGCTGCGGAAGATCGCCTGCGGTGAGACACAGGACCTGGGCGACACCTCTACCCTCGCCGAGCCCTCCGTGCTCGACGAACTGCTCCAACAACAGACCCAACTGCAGTCCCAGCGTCGCTGACCATCTCCCGAGGAGAGTCCCTACCCATGTCCCAGAAAACCAAGGCGGAAGAGCTCGAGGCCCTGGCGGCGGCGCGCTGGCGCGTGGCCGCCGTGCTCACCGCGGCCATGCTGATTTCCTATTTCGGCTTCATCCTGCTCGTCGCGTTCGACAAGCCGCTGATGGGCAAGCAGATCGTCCCGGGGCTGTCGCTCGGCATCCTGCTGGGCGCGCTGGTCATCGCCTCGGCCTGGGTGTTCACCGGCATCTACGTGCTGTGGGCGAACAACCGCTACGACAAGGCCCTCCACCAGTTCCGCCGCTGAATCAGGAGCCACGCGAATGAATCCCCAACAGGCACAAACCACGATTGGCGAGCCCAACACCACGGCCATCGTCTTCTTCCTGGCCTTCGTGGGCCTCACCCTCGCCATCACGTACTGGGCGGCGCGCAAGACGAAGACGACCTCGGAGTTCTTCGCCGCCGGTGGAGGCGTCACCGGTCTGCAGAACGGCTTCGCGCTCGCCGGTGACTTCATGAGCGCCGCGAGCTTCCTGGGCATCGCCGGCCTGGTGGCGCTCTCCGGCTTCGATGGCCTCATCTACTCGGTGGGCTGGCTGGTGGGCTGGCCGGTGGTGACGTTCCTCATCGCCGAGCCCCTGCGCAACCTGGGCAAGTACACCTTCGCGGACGTGGTGGCCTACCGGTTGAAGCAGACGCCGGTGCGCATCTCCGCCGCGCTCGGCACCCTGACGGTGGTGGCCTTCTACCTCATCGCCCAGATGGTGGGCGCCGGCAACCTCATCCGCATGATGTTCGGCCTCTCCTACGAGATGGCCGTCGTCATCGTGGGCGTGGTGATGATCCTCTACGTGCTCTTCGGCGGAATGATCGCCACCACGTGGGTGCAGATCGTCAAGGCGGTGCTGCTGCTGGGCGGAGCCTCCGCGCTCGCGCTGATGGTGCTGGCGAAGTTCAGCTACAGCCCGCTGGCGCTCTTCCAGGAGGCGGTCAACCAGTACGGTCCGGAGGTGCTGGCGCCGGGCAAACTGGTGACGAATCCACTGGAGGCGGTGTCGCTGGGCCTGGCGCTGATGTTTGGCACGGCGGGTCTGCCGCACATCCTCATGCGCTTCTACACGGTGCCCAACGCGAAGGCGGCGCGCAGCTCGGTGTTCTACGCCACGGGCCTCATCGGCTACTTCTACCTGGTGACGTTCATCCTCGGCTTCGGCGCGTCGGTGCTGCTGGGCCGCGGGGCGATCACCGGCGTGGACAAGGGCGGCAACATGGCGGCGCCCATGCTGGCCGAGGCGGTGGGTGGCACGCCCTTCCTGGGCTTCATCTCCGCGGTGGCCTTCGCCACCATCCTCGCGGTGGTGGCCGGACTGACGTTGTCGGGCGCGGCGGCGCTGTCGCATGACCTGTGGACGCACGTGGTGCGCAAGGGCAAGTCTCCCGAGCACGAGCAGCTCCGGGTGGCGCGTCTGGCGAGCCTGGGCCTGGGGATTCTCGCCATCCTGCTGGGCATCATCTTCAAGGGGCAGAACGTGGCCTTCATGGTGGGCCTGGCCTTCGCCATCGCGGCGAGCGCCAACTTCCCGGCGCTGTTGCTGTCCATGTTGTGGAAGGGCTTCACCACGCGAGGCGCGGTGGCCAGCATGGTCACGGGCACGCTCAGCGCGGTGATTCTCATCTTCCTGTCGCCCACGGTGCAGGTGGAGCTGCTGGGCAACAAGGAAGCGCTCTTCCCGCTGAAGAACCCGGGAATCCTCACCATGCCGCTGGCCTTCGTGGTGGGCTGGGTGGTGTCGCTGGTCTCCCCCGAGCCCGAGGCCGCCAGCCGCTACGCCGAGGTGGAGCACCGCATGCACGTGGGTGCCGAGGCCGATGAACCCACGCCTTCGGCCCCCAGCAAGACGTCCGCAACGGCCACGCCCGTGCAGAGCACCTGAGCCTCTCCCTCTCCCTCTCCCTCTCCCTCTGGGAGAGGGTCGGGGTGAGGGTCTTCCCTCAAGAGGGTTGAACCACCGCGATGCAGTCGATCTCCACCCGCGCGCCCTTGGGCAGGCCCGCCACCTGCCCTGTACCTCCAGTTCACTACAGGACGCCCGCGCCCATCCCCCCAGGGGATGAACGGGAGCCAGGAGCATGCTCCACGTTCCACCCCCATGCTCCCCCAAAGGAGTCCTGTCATGAGCGTACGCACGATGTTCCTGGCCCTCTCCACCACGGCGCTGCTCGGCTGTGCCAGCACCCCGGCCCCGGCCACGCGGACGGAGGCCCCGAGCGGCGGGACGGAAGCGAAGATGTGCAGCTGCAACCACAAGGCCCAGGAAGGCTCCGCGCAGGCCGCGGAGGGCCATGCCGCCGGGTGTAGCTGCCCGCACTGTGGACACGCCGCCAAGAGCGCGGAGGCCCAGGGCACGGAAGGCCAGGCGGCCACCTGTAGCTGCGCGCACGGTCACGAGGGCCACCAGGGCTGAGAGCGAGGCGCGCGCGAACGTGGTCCGCACCGAGCACGACGCACTGGAGCTCATCCGCACGAAGCGCATCATCACCGAGGTGCCGGCCCTGGGGATGAGCTCGCTCGTCGAGGCCGTGGCCGGAGGCGCGGTGCACGGCAGTTGGCGCAACCACGCCAAGGGCCGGCTCATGTACCGGCTCGGCCGCATGCTGAGGGCCTCGGACGAGGTGCTCGCGGTGCGGCTGGTGGAGGGCAAGGTGGCCTTCGTGGACCCCGTGTTGTGGGCGGTGGTGTACCGCGTGGCCATGGAGCCCTCTCGCCGCCGCCGCTCGCTGGAGGGGCTGTCTCCCCAGGCCCGCGCCCTGCTGACGGCGGTGGAGCGGGACAAGGTGGTACGCCTGGAGAAGCACAGCGAGTGGACGAAGGGGCGAGAGACCCTGGAGGAGCGGCTGCTCGTGCACGTCTCCGAGGCCGGGACGGAGGAGGGCCGCCACGTCACCGTCCTGCGCTCCTGGAGGGACTGGGTCTCCCCCACGGTGAAGGAAGCCGCCGGGTCCCTCACCTATGAGGATGCGCTCGCGAGGTTGCGCGAGGCCTGTGGGGGAGCCCCGGCGGGGCTGGGCCCGTGGGTGCCCTGACTCAGTACATGTCGGGCATGGCGGGCGGCGGGCCGGAGAAGATCGCCGCGGCGGTGCGCAGGGAGGACTCGTCGGCCTCGAGCGCCCCGGCGCCCTGGAGGGCCGCGGGCGAGAGGAAACCGCTGTAGAGCGGAGCGAGCGCCCGGACGTGCAGCTTCACGTCCCCATCGCCCCCCCGGCGCACCTCGGCCTCGCCGTTCTCCACCTCGAGCACGAAGCGGCCGTGGTTCTCCGGGAAGAGGTCATCCTCCACCTCCAGGTGCAGGGCTCCCGAGAGCCCGGCCGGATAGCCACGCGCCTGGAGCGCGGCGGGCACATCCAACAGGCGCAGCATCCAATGGAAGAGGTGCTTCACCTCGTACGTCTGCTCGCGCAGCTGGAAGAGAAGTGGATCCGCCGGCCCGCCCCTCCACACCACCTCCTGGGCCATGGAGCGATGGTCACCGAGGAAGCTCAGCAACCGCCGGCCCGCGGCCGGGGTGAGCGCGACGATGTCGGTGAGGTTCAACTCCTGCACCAGGCCCTGCGAGACCAGCCGGCGCGTGAGGTAGACGTAGCCCTCGATGCCGGCACGGCCCTCCACGAGGTAACCGTAGGCGGTCTCCCCCCGGGGATGGGTGACGCGGTTCCAGGTATAGGCGGTGCGGTCGATCCACCCCTGCTGCCGCTGCGCATAACGGCGGTAGACGTCGCGGAGGGCCGGCACGTCGGCCTCCGTCACCGGCCGCAGCGCGAGGGTGCGCTCCTGGAAGTCGAGCCCATGGAGCCGGACGCGGATCTCCTGGCGCGAGCCGGACTGCTCGAAGCCCACGCGCCGGTAGAGTGGCTGGGTGGCCGGGTAGAGGCTGGCGAGGGGCGCGCCCTGGCTCCGCAGCTCCCGGAGGGCCGTGCGCATGAGCCGGGTGGCGGTGCCCTGGCCGCGGCGCTCGGGGGCCACGCCCACGCCGCCGATCCCCACCATGGGCACCCGGCGCCCGTTGAACCACTGCCCCATGGGGATGAGGACGATGGTGGCGGCCACCGAGCCCCCCTCGCGCAGGACACACATCCGGGCCTCTCCCGCCTCGATCTTCTTGTGCCAGCCCCGGGCGTCCTCGGGGGCAAGGGCGAAGGCCTGGGCCCAGATGTCCGCGGCCGCGGTGTGCTCCCGCTCCCCCTGGGGCGGGCCAAAGTCCGGAACTGTCGTGTCCACGCTGTCCTCCCGGCGTCAGAGACGGCGCAGCCTAGGAGCCGGGCGGGCAGGCGCGCCAGGGCCTCCTCCTCCGCCGCCCCGCGGGCGTTCCTCCTCTGGAAACGGTCCCTCGCGACTGGACAAGCCGTTTTCCATGGTTAAGGGGAGGGAGATCGCGCCCCGCGATGGGCGCCCGGAGGAAACATGTCCGTCGACCCCCAGCGGGAAACCCACAAGTTCCAGGCGGAGATCAACCAGCTCCTGAACCTGGTCATCAACTCCCTCTACAGCCATAAGGAGATCTTCCTGCGCGAGCTCGTCTCGAACGCCTCGGACGCGTTGGACAAGCTGCGCTTCCGCTCCGTCACCGAGCCGGAGCTGCTCGAGGGCGCCTCCGAGCTGGAGATCCGCCTGATTCCGGACGCGGAGAAGGGCACGCTGACCATCGAGGACACCGGCATCGGCATGACGCATGACGAGCTGGTGAAGAACCTGGGCACCATTGCGCACTCGGGCTCGCGCGAGTTCCTGGAGCTGGCGGCGCAGCGGGGCCAGAAGGACGCGAACCTGATTGGCCAGTTCGGCGTGGGCTTCTACAGCGCCTATCTGGTGGCGGACCAGGTCGAGGTGGTGAGCCGGGCGGCGGGCAAGGACCCGAAGGCCTGGAAGTGGGCCTCGGACGCCAAGGGCGCCTTCACGGTGGAGCCGGCCGAGCACGCCACGCGCGGCACCTCCATCACCCTGCACCTGAAGGAGGACCAGAAGGACTTCCTCCAGGAGTGGCGCCTGCGCGAGCTGGTGAAGCAGTACTCGGACTACGTGAGCCACCCCATCAAGCTCCAGGTGCGGAAGACCACCGGCGAGGGGGAGGAGAAGAAGACCGAGACGCAGCTCGAGGTGGTGAACAAGGCCAGCGCCCTGTGGCAGCGCTCCAAGAGCGACATCACCGACGAGCAGTACCAGGAGTTCTACAAGCACCTGACGCACGACTGGGAGGCGCCGCTGGCGTGGACGCACTTCCGGACCGAGGGCAACCAGGTCTTCACGGGACTGCTCTTCCTGCCGAAGAATCCGCCGTTCGACTTGAACGCGGCCCAGCAGCGAGGGGTGCGGCTGTTCGTGAAGCGCGTGCTCATCATGGACCGGTGCGAGGAGATGCTGCCGCAGTGGCTGCGCTTCGTACGGGGCGTGGTGGACTCGGATGACCTGCCGCTCAACGTGTCGCGCGAGCTGCTGCAGGACTCGGCGGTGGTGCATGCCATCCGCAAGCACGTGACGAAGAAGAGCCTGGACATGCTGGAGAAGCTGTCCAAGGACAAGGCCGAGGACTACCAGACGTTCTGGAAGAGCTTCGGCACGGTGCTCAAGGAGGGCCTGGCGGTCGACACCGAGTACCGCGAGAAGCTGGGCACGCTGGTGCGCTACGAGAGCTCGCGGGAGGAGGGGCTCACCTCGCTGGCGGACTACGTATCGAGGATGAAGGAGGGCCAGGAGGCCATCTATTACATCTTCGGCGAGTCCCGGAAGGCGGTGGTGGACTCCCCGCACCTCGAGGCGCTGAAGAAGCGTGGGTACGAGGTGCTGTACATGACGGACCCGGTGGACGAGTGGGCCACGCAGGGGCTGAGGGACTTCCAGGGCAAGCCGCTGGTGTCGGCCATGCACTCGGACCTGAAGCTCAAGGAGACGGACGAGGAGAAGCGCGAGAAGGAGGAGCGCGCGAAGGGGCTGGGGCCGCTGGCGGACCGGATGAAGGAAGTGCTGAAGGAGCACGTGCGCGAGGTACGGGTGTCGGACCGGCTCACGGATTCGCCGTGCTGCCTGGTGGTGCCCGAGGGCGGCTCGCACGCCTACGTCGAGCGGCTGCTGCGTGAGCGAGGCCGGGGCATGCCGCGCGTGAAGCGGATTCTGGAGGTGAATCCCTCGCACCCCATCGTCGAGCACCTGAAGGCGCTGCAGGAGAAGGAGCCGGCGTCCCCGCAGGTGACGGAGTGGGTGGAGATGCTCTACGACCAGGCGCTGCTCACCGAGGGCAGCAGCGTGGAGGACCCGAACCGCTTCGCGCGGCGGATGACGTCGCTGATGACGCAGCTGGCGGCACAGTCGCCGGTGACGGGCACGCACACGCCCGCGGGCGCGGTGGCCGCGGGCCCCGAGACGCCGGCCCGGCCCAACTGAATCAAATGAAACGCCCTGTCCCCTCTTCGAGCGGGACAGGGCGCGGAAGTCATGGACGCGTGGGATTCAGCTCAACTCCGCGGACCCGCGCTCACGGAAGCATTGTCCGCGAAGGAGTGGATCTTCGAAGGCTGGCCGGCGAGGCCCTTTTCGTCCACGGGCAGCACGCGCCAGAACCACTTGCCACCAGAGGGAAGCTCGAGTGACGTCCCTGTGCGCTCGGTCAAGACGAAGCGCACGTCGGAGTTGAAGTCAGCGCCACGCGCCACTTGCACCCAGTACTTCCTGGCACCGGGCACCTTCTGCCAGGAGATCGTGGTGGGACGGGAAGCAGGTCCGCCACAGGGAGAGGAGATCTCCGGAGCCACCAGTGCGGCCTGGGCCCCCTGGGAATCCAGGGTACCGTGCAGCAGCTGAACTCCCGTCCTATTCAGCTTCACCTGGCTGTCCGGTGCCAACCGCAGCACGTTGCCGTCCGACAACACCAGCACGGCTCCCGCCGCGGCCCCGGTCTTCACCAGGTCCCCGTCACACACCTTGCCCTCGCTGGCCAATGCCTCCAGTTTGTTCTCGGCCCCCGCCGTCACCTCGCCATGGGACGACATCAGCCGGGCCGCTACTCCCTGGTCCGCGCACTTCAGCTCGGACACTGGAGGGAGCTCCTTCGGAGCGACGGCACGCACGAAGGTGAACTTGATCTCAAGCACATCCTTGCCTCTCGATGGCTTGCCCGGCTTACCCTGAAAATCCACCGTCAGCTTGTCAGACCCCTTGAGTTCCGGGATGCGTTGGGTGAGAGCGCCGCGCACGCTCTCGGCTCGCTGCTGCATCAGTGTGGCTCCCGGCTGATCCGGGGGAAAGCTCGCATGCACCTTCGCGAGCTGGTTGTTCTTGAGCAGCTCTTGCACCCGCACCACGACGGTATCCAGCTTCTTGGGAGAATCCGTGTCGGACCCACCAGAAGGGAAGGAGAAGGATGCAACGATGGGGTCAGGCTCCTTGCTACCCGGCTGGACCGGAACGGCACAGCCACGGCGAGTCTTGACACCAAACTCCTTGGGGCAGGCATCCGCGTCATCGGCGACGCCATCGGTGTCACCATCGTTCTTGAAGAGCTGAGCCAGAGCCTTGACGCCCTCCGCACTGGCATCCCTCGGACACCCATCCCCACGGTCTCCAGACTCATAGGGGCAGAAATCTCCCGCGTTGAGGACGCCATCCTTGTCCTCATCCGCGTCGGGCATGCCCGTGCAGAGACGGTCAGGGCCGGGGCCGTCGCTCCCAGACGCCCAGGAGAGGCCAGCGAAGAGCCGGAAGTTGGGAGTGCCGTAGCCACTGGTGAGTCCAGGGCCTCCACCCAACCGGACAGCCAAGCCACCTGGAAGCGAGTACCCCACGGCGGCCAACAGCTCCAGCGGGCTGGCACCGGACTGTGGGTTGTTCAGCGCAACGGCCCCCTCCAGGCTGCCCTGGATGAAGAGCTTGGAGTCGGCTCCGGACCACTGTGCGCCCAGCGCATAGGTCAACTCATTGCCCACGTTCAACCCAAGCAACGGAACCTGATTGGCGGGCTGGAACCGGCCACCCACGTTGGCGAGCACTCGCAGTTGCTTGTTGTCGGACCACTGCGCCAACAACATGGGCTGCACGCCCACCCCACCGGAGCCAAGGAAGCTCTGGCTGTTGGCGGTGGGGAGCGACACGACCGCGGCAGCACCCAGACTCAGTGTCTCACCCAGAGGGAACACCGCCTTGGGCACCAGCCGCAGGTCCCCCAGGCCCGTACCGGTGGCGTTCTCTGGAATGAAAGCCCCAAGCTCACCAGGGGCCGGGCCCCACTGACCCGTCACGGGAAGCGCCAGACCCAGTTCGAAGTGGTTCAGCAAGGAGATGGACGCCAACACGTCCGCGGTCACCTGATCGGAGACGATACTCTGGGCGAATCCACCATTGCTCGCGGTTCTCAAAACCAGCGGGTTGCGGGCATAGCTGACCGAGAGACCCGCGTGCAGGCCAACGCCTGGCGCAACCTGGGGGCTGTACACCCCCAGCACGTCCCTGGAGCCCGGAGCAGGCTTGTACTGCTGGAGGTCGACGCCCTGAGCACGCACGGAGCCCGCCTGGAACATTGTCAGCAGCGCCAGCAGGGCACTTCCGCCAGCCATCTCCCGCCGGGAGGGGCGCGACCGGCGCCGCCTCAGGAACGCCAGCAGCGGCATCAGGGGGAGCAGCGGAGCGGCACCAGAAGCCGAGCAGCCCGTGAGGCCACCACCACCGCCCTCATAAAGGCTGAAGACCCACGTCTCGGTGGCGGGCGTATCATCCACATTGCCCGCCTCGTCTCGCGCACGAACCCGCAGGGTATACGAGCCCGGCTCGAACGAGCGGGTGCTATTGACGAGCGTATCGCACGATCCGAAGGCTTCCGTCCCCACGCTGCACTCGAAGGTCACGCCTTCCTCATTGGACTGGAAGCCGAACTTCGGGTTCGCGCTGTTGGTGAAGCCCCCGGGTGACTCGGTGATGAACGTGTCCGGCAGGTCGACGTCCACTCGGAAGGAGGACGGGGCGAACTGATCATTGACGTTGCCGGCCCTGTCCCGACTCTCGAGCACCAGTGCATAGGACCCCGTCGGCAGCGTGCTGCCCGGCGCACAACCCCAATTTCCGGAGGCGTCCACCGTCGCGGTGCAACTCTCATTGCCATTGACGAGCACCCTCACCGTCGAGGCGGGCTCCGCGGTGCCAGAGATGACAGGGTTCGAGGCGGTCAGGAACTGCCCCGCCGCCGGCTGCAGGAGAACAGGCGTTGACGGAGGGGTGAAGTCGCTATTCCATTCATAGACGACCTTCGGGCCCACCAATCCCACCAGATCGATGGCATGGGCCTCGAGAACGTGACGTCCCTCATCCCGCGCCCCCACCCGCTGCTCGGGACTACAATCGAACGTGATCGTCCCATCCAGCGTGCACTCGATCCTTTGCACCTCTTCACTGGCAGCCAGCCGGAAGGTGGTGATCTCCTCATTCGTCCATGTGGGCGGCCCGCTGAGAATTTCAACCACGGGCGGAGTGGTATCGACGATCCACTCGGACCTCAAGGGCGTCACGTTGTTTGCCTGATCCTTCACGAGGACCATGAAGACGTGGGGCCCATCCGCCAGACCGCTGACGGGGTAGGGACTGGTGCAGGTCACATAGCTTGCACCGTCGAGGCTGCACTCGCTGACTCCAAACTCATTCGTCAAGAATCGGAAGGTAAACGACGAGGCGCTGAGCAGCGGTCCCGGCGCCGCACTGAAGCGGGCCGTGGGTGGAGTCACATCCACCGTGAAGCCCACCGTCTGCGCTGCACTGGCTTCTCCACTCGAATTCTGTGCCCTGACGGATGCGACATAGGCGCCCTCCGTCAGCGCGGTGCCCAGTGACAACGACCAGTTTCCCGAAGCATCCACGGAGGCAGACCCCACATCCGCGCCGCCGATGGCGACGATCACCGTGGCGCCCACCTGGGCCGTGCCGCGGAAAAGAGGTGTGGAGTCATTGGTGTAACCGTTGTTTTGAGGCTCGACCACGACGGGTGTTGGCGGAGGCGCCAGACTCACGACCGTGCTCTCGGGTTGAAGACGCCAAGTCCCCTCAAGCCCACTGACCACCTGGATCTGGTGACTCCCCGGAGAACGAGGCATGTCGACGGCGCCCACGAATTGGCCCGAGGCACCTACCTCCAGACGAGCCCCTTCCACTCCATCCACGAAAACGAGCACTTCGGAGCCGGCCTGAGCCCGGCCCTCGACAGGCAGCACACCTCCCGGCACGATAGCCCCCTGCCGAGGGACCTCCAGCCACGGCATGGCGCTCTCATCTGGCGCTTGGCTCACCGGAAGAAGCTCGCTGGGCTCGTCGCTGGCCCGCAGCATACCCGCCCCGGGCCTGCTCAGTTCCAGGTGGTGCTCGCCTGCCTCCTGAATCCGCGCCAACTCCCAGGCCCGCGAGGCTCCGGCCGCCCCCGACCGAATGAGCACCCAGGAGCCTGATTCGAATCCATGGGCCGACGCCACCTCGACAATCCGGGTGGTCCTTCCATGAGAACCCGCGATTCCCATCGAACCCCAACCCAATACAGACAAGGCCAACATGGCCCTCAACCACCTGTGCGACATCCTACGCTTCATCATCCCTCCCTACGGGCTCCATGTATCTTGTCCTGCCAACGGTCTCGGGACCCAACCACCTCTGGCGCGAACCACGCCCGGCGGATGCCAGCACGAGACCTCTGGACCACCGCTCCGGGAGACAACCCCAGCCGGAGCGGCTTGTCCAGAAGGGCCGGCGCGCCTCCAGGGCAAGAGGCCCGCCAGTCCCCGCGTTTTCTATCCGCGTCGGCGCCTGCCCTGACCAAACAGCCCTGCCAGTCCCACCAGCGCCAGCAACGCACCGCCACTGCCCGAACTGGCACAGCCCAGACCTCCGCCAATCACCTTCGCTGGTGACTGCGAATCAACCAGGAGCGTGATGGGATCCGAGACGCGGCCCTCATTGCCCGCCCGGTCCTTCGCCCGGGCCTTGAGGTTGTGCGAGCCATCGAACACCTCCTGGGAAACGATTTGCGCCCGCCACCGTCCCTGTCCATTGGCGACACCAAAGGCCACGGGCTCGGAAGCGTTGTCGAGCAGCAGCGCCACTTCCGCGAAGGGCTCGGAGTTGCCGTCCACGACGGGGAAGCGCGTCGACACCTTCAACTCGCCCCCAATTGAATCAATGACGGGCGGCTCCGGCTTCTCGGTATCGACGTTCCACTCGTAGAGCGCGGACTCCACGCTCAGGTTTCCCGCCAGATCCTGGGACCAGACCCTGAGGCAGTTACGCCCTTCCTTGAGTCCTTCCTGGACCTGATAGCTGGCACGAGGCCCCAACAACACCCCCGAGCAATCCAGCGAAGCATCCACACTGGACACGCAATCACTGATCGCACACCGGAAACCGGCCACGCTCACCTCCCCCGGCGCCGAGAACTCGAAGTCCGCCGTCGTGAAGCGCTCCCATTGCGCGGGAGTGCGCACGATCTCCACCTTGGGAGGAACCTGATCCACCGTCCAGTAATAGATGTCCTGCAACTCGCGGGGTGTGACGATGTCTTTGGCCGTGTCGCGGGCCAGTACGCGAAGACTGTAGCTTCCCGGGTCGTTCAGCAGGAGCGTGACCCTGTCTCCGGACGCCTTGGTGAACTGGCCGAGATCGTTCGTGGTCGTATCGTTGAGAATGTAATAATACTCGACCACGCTGGCGAGAGGGACCTTGAGTTCGAAGTTGAACGTCGCGCTCAAGGAGTTGGTGGGATTCTCCGCCCCTGAACCTGGGAGGATGCGGGCCACGGGCAGTCCCGTATCGACTTCCCATGTGTGGCTTTCCACCTGCTCGATCGGGGTGAGGTTGCCCGCGAGATCCCACGCCAGGACTCGCAGGGTATGGGTGCCCTTCCCGACGAGCGCGACGGGAGGGGAGTACGGGTTGGAGCACTCCGCGAATGCGGCACCATCCACGCTGCACTGATATTTGACGGGTCCACTGAGCACATCGCTCGCGGCGAACTCGAACACGACAAGTGGCGAATCGGTCACCCTCCCGGGTCCATTCGTGATGGTCACCTTGCCAGGCGGAGTCTTGTCCCACGTCCAGGTGCAGGACGCCGGGTACGGATCGACGTTGCCCAGGGCATCCCTCGCACGGGCCAGGAGGGTGAACTTGCCCTCACGCGTTCCCCTGGGCAACGGCCCGGAGCACGACGGCAGGGACGTGGTCACGGTGCCATCGAGCAGCACGCACTCGTAGGTCACCCCCGCCTCGCCACCTGCGCCCACCGAGAAGTCCACCGAGTCGGCATTGGTGAACTCACTGGCAGGGCAGGTGATGGTGGTATCCGGAGGGGTCCGATCCAGGGTGAAGCGAAGCTCGGAGACCGTACCGGTATTGCCTGCGGCATCCGTTGCCACCGCGCGCAGCAGGTACGGCCCATCCGAGAGGGACATTGGAACCTCGTGGCGCCACGCCCCCGGTGACCCAACGGCCTTCACCGTCCCGCCCGCGCCCGCGACTTCTGCCGGAGTACCGCCATCCGTCAGCACCGTGATCACCACATCGCTGCCCGTCTCGGCCGTGCCACTGATGGTCAGTGGGTTATCCCGGATGGTGCTGCTGTTTTCCGGATGGGTGAAGCCAACAGTCGGAGCAAGTGTGTCGACATCGAAGAACACGGTGTTGGAGAAAATGCTGACATTCTTGGCGGCATCTCTCGCCACCACCCGCACCCAATGTCTGCCATCGCCCACCGAGGGAGAGAAGCTCCAGGCCCCGCCACTCGCGCTATCACCCGCCCTCACAGGGGAACTCGGCGCCGCGTTGTCGATGTAGACGATGACGTCGGAATCGGCTTCCGCGGTCCCCGACAAGACGACGGATACGTCTTTCTTGAAAATAGACGCAGGCGTATTGACGACAGGCTGGACAGGCGCGATGGAGTCAATCCGCCAGGAGTAGACCGCGGGAGACGGATCTTCATTGCCAGCCACATCAGTGGCCACGACCTGCAGTTCGTGCGGCCCCTCCCCCAGGTCTGTATAGGTAGTCTCCGAAGCACACGAGTCCAGGGTGCCCGTATCGAGCTTACATTGAAAAGTCGCAGTCTCGGTTGCTCTGAATACGAACCGAGCCAATTTCGAATTGTCGAGTGATTTTGGACTTGAGGCGATGTGTGTATCAGGTGTGGTAGCATCTACCGTGAATGCAAATGCCCGCTCCGCGCCCCGGAGTCCGTTGTACTCCGCATAGGCCACGACTGAATTGAAACCGTCAGTCAAATTGCTGATTGGCGAGCTGCTGAAAGCTCCACCTGAGACCGTCAGAGGCCCGACTTCGTCACCATTGCTGAAGCGAAGAAAGACCTTGCTGCTGGCCGTGGCCTTCCCGCTGACGGTGGGCAGTGCGTCGATGACATAACCAGCCCTCGTGCGAGTGACGGAATTCACCGCCGCATCCGGCGGGGCGAACACCCCTGGGAAGGATCTGAAAACTCCTTTGGCGCCCGCGGTTGCACCATGGTTGGGCGTCACGGTGTCCCCTGATGCACCTGCGTTGCCGAAAGCAACAGCACCGGTGGGCTCACCACAAGCATTGGTCGCTTGAATGAAAATGCGTCCGCCGCCGCCGCCGCCGCCGGGTCCATAGATAGAGCCAGTAACACCTCCACCATCCCCCCCTTTGGCCGACAACCCAGGACAATCAACCTCATCAGCGATACGCAGGAGGATGGTGCCGCCGCCGCCACCACCGCCACCTCCGTCTTCATCTGTCGTATTCGCCACGCTCACGCCATTCGCGGTGATGGTCCCGGTTCCAAACAGCGAACCAGCACGAATGAATATCGCACCACCACCTGCTCCACCCACAGTCCCGACATTGCCGCGCCCACCGCCTCCTCCCAGAATCAGGCGCCCCGGAAAATCCGCCTGAGATATCCCTACCCCGCCCTTGCCCCAGCCAGCTTTGCCTGATTCCGTGAGGCCTCCGTTACCGCCCTTGCCAGCACCCCCACCACCGCCGCCTCCAGCACGAAGGCACGCGCCACCGCCTCCCGCGTTGGCCACTCTCTCTCGTCCAAAGGACGAACTAAGAGGGTTCCCATATAATCCCTCTCCCTGGCCTTCCGGGTCTGAACTGCCATCATCCGTGCGACCACAATGCCCGGCAGTCTCCGCCTGACCACCCCGGAAGCCCGTCCCATCCGCCGAAATGAATCCTTCGTTGATGAAGGTGTCCCGTACCAGAAACACAAGCACCCCACCCACGGACCCATTCCAGGCGAGCGGTTTGAGCGTGACACCCGACGCAACATGAAGGGAGGTGTACTCAGGCACGGAAATGACCTGGGTCCGTGTGGCATCAAAATCCTTGGTGACAAGTGGTTTTTCCAGATTCAGCTTGCCTGACTCCACGCCGTTGGGAGTGCCCGCGGGCTTGAGTCTAGCGAACTCCCAGCGGCCCACCTTGGCGCCAACGCTGTCCAGGTCGATGGAATCGAGCGCGGAATCGATAATCAACCCCGACGAATTCTCGGTGGTCTGGAGCACCAAGACCAGCTGACCGTTCGTGAAGTCGGCGCTGCCGGCAGTAGAGACAGAGATTGACGTGGGACCCGAGGTTGCCGTTGCGCCCGAGAAGCCCGTAACCTTCTGGTACTTGTTGATGGTCGGCGCAGGGTTGGTTCTGAAGCTCTCGAAGCCCGAGATACCGGTACCCAGGAAGAAGGTATCCGGCTCGGCGGAGGCCAGCGAGGCACCTCCGAGCACCACCAGGGCCAGCCATGTCCTGAGCGTCTTCACGAATTCACCCCCATCGCATCATCCCTCTGGCCTGATGCCCAAAGCAGTTCAGCACGAGTCCTCAATCCGTACAGCGGAGAGGGCATGACGCCCCCGCCGCCTTCGCACCTATCGCTGGAGTGCATCAGTGCCCTCCTCGCCATTGCGGATGATCTTGAAGTCCACGCGGCGGTTGTTCTCGCGGCCAATCGACGTCGCATTGCTGTCGGCGGGCCTGTCCTGACCGTAGCCGCGGGCCACCAGGCGCTCGGGTGCCACGCCCTTGTCGATCAGGTAGCGACGCACGGCCTCCGCGCGCTGCTGCGAGACGCGGCGAAGCTCGTCTGGGAAGCCCCGGTCGTCCGTGTGTCCGCCCACCACCACGCGCGGAATCTCCGGATGCTCCCGCATCACCTTGGCCACCCAATCCAACAGCTCGAAGGAGCGCTGCTGGATACGAGCCCCGTTGGCCTCGAAGAACACCTTGGCGCCGTTGATCAGCTTGAGTTCACTGGGCGTGATGGCCAGCCGTGGCACCTCGTGTTCGGGGCAACCCAGGTTGGCCTCGACTCCCGGCTGCTGCGCACAGGTGTCCACCCGGTTGGGCACACCGTCCTTGTCCGTATCCTCCTCCGGGCAGCCCTTGCGCTCGACCGGACCGGGTTCGTCGGGGCACTCGTCCTGATCGTTCTCGATGCCGTCCTTGTCCCGATCCTTGAGCGGGCAGCCGCGGTTCTCCACGAGACCAGGCTCCGCCGGGCAGCTGTCCAGCTCGTCCTCAACGCCGTCCTTGTCCTGATCGCGTACCGGGCAACCCTGGCGCGCGGCATCACCCGGCTCCGTCGGACAAGCGTCCAGGGAGTCCTCGATTCCATCCGAGTCCGAGTCGGTCCGGGGACAGCCACCGCGCGCGGGATCGCCCGCATGCTCCCAGCACTTGTCCAGGCCGTTGCGTACACCGTCCCGGTCGTAATCCATGTCCGGGCACTCGTTCACGATGTCCACGGCGGTCCCCAGCTCACACTTCACGGAAGTCTCTCCGGGGCCCTGCCGCGGCGTCACGTCCCCAAAGGAACCACCAGCAAGCACCCGGAACAACGGAGTCCCCGGCGCCGACCCCACCCCCACTCCCGCCAGCGCGAACACCTCCAACGAGGGGTTCACCAGGTACCTCGCGCCCGGCAGGAGTTCCGCCGACCCGGCCTGCCCGGACAGCGGGATCATTCCCCGCACGTTGAACTCGTACCGCAGCCGCCTCCCCGTCGAGACCAGCGCCGCGCCGACGCGCAGCTCGTTGCCCACGTCCTGGGCATCCGTGTTGGGGCCCAGGTCGCTGATGCGACCTACCGGGCGCGCCATGAATCCCACGTCCAACCCGGCCCTGAAGAAGCCGAAGCGCCGGCCCACCATCACCCTTGGCATGTAACGCATCCCCGCATCCCGCCCGAGCCCCGCCTCACTGCCCACGGGCAGCCCCACCACTCCCTCCACTGCCAGGTCGACCCCACCCCGCGCATCCTGGGTGAGCAGCCCCAGCCGCAACCCCACCGCGGGCGTTCCCAATCCGAAGGACTGCGGACTCAAGAACCCCGTCTGGCTCGGCCCCGCCCCCTGCTGAAGCGCCACCAACGGGAGCTGCACTCCCAACTGGAGCCAGTTCGTCACGGCATAGGCACCGGCCAGGTGCATCGTGGTCCGCACCCCCACGATGGGTTTGGAGCCCTCCCCCTCCCGATAGAGCACCAGGGGGTTATGGGAGTAGTGGCCCACGGCCGAGAGGCGGAACTGCCCCGCCTGCAGCATCTCCCCCATACCCACCAACAACGAGCCCTCCGCGCCAGGATTCAGATCCAGCCGCTCCAGCTCGAAGTCACCCAGTGAGGGCTGCGCGAAGGCCACCATCCCTGGCAACACCAGGAACAGCACCAGCGCGACAGGTCCAAGCATCCTTCGTCCCATGAATCCCCCACTTCGGATGTGTCGCCGCCAGGGAAAGGCGCGCCACCGCATCGAGCAGAAACGCAAGGCCGAAGCACTCTAGCAGTGTCTTGCCGCGATCCTGAAGACTTCCGAGCGCCTTCGAGCCAAACAAGCAAGACCTGAAAAACAACCGTAAAACTGTTGCTCCATATCGCTACAGGCCTGTCCCCGCCAGGCGGGAATCCCTTACGCTCCGAGTGGACATTGATCGTGGGCTTGCGGCCTGTCTGACACTCTGGCAGGTTTCACACCGCCAATCCGACCTGTTGTGGGGGGCTTACCGCACGTGAGAAGAGGACTCGTGAAGGCGCAGCCACACGCATGCTCTGGGGCGTGCGTCCGCTCCAGTCGTCGCGGCAGGGGGGTTCTGCTCTCACTCCTGCTCGCGGCCACCGCCAGCACCTCGTGCGCGAAGCGCATAGCGCCCAAGCCGTGCGAGACCCCTCCTCCCATGCAGGTCGTCCTGGACGTCTCCGACCAGGTGAATCCTGATCCGCGTGGGCGCTCGCTGCCCACCGTGGTCCAGGTCATCCAGCTCAAGGACAGCGCGAAGCTGGAGCGCGCGGGCTTCCGCGACCTCTGGGGCCGCCCCAAGGAGTTCCTCGGTGAGGACCTGCTGGCGGTGGCCGAGTTCACCGTCGCCCCCGGCCAGAAGTTCCAGCGGTGGATCCAGCGCGATCCCAAGGCCCGCTTCATCCTGACCATGGGCCACTTCCGCCAGCCTCTCGGCTACTCGTGGCGCACCGTGTCCGCGCTGGACCCCGTGCCCGAGCTCTTCTGCGTCGAGCGGCCCGCGGGAGACCAGGGCGAGCCCAGGCCCGGTGACGTGCAACTGCGCTACCGGCTCCAGGGCTATCAGATCGACATCCTTCGCACCCAGTTCACGCTGACGCAGCCGGCTCCCGCCGTCCCGTCCGCGGCCGAGGTGCCATCCCACCCCAAGGGGAGTGCATGAAGAACGCGCAACGCGTCGTCTGGTCGGAGGGGATGTTCATGAGTCCCCACCACATGCAGCAGCTCGACCTCTACCACGAGAACCTGCTGGATCTCCGGCTGGGCGCGCTGGAGCCGTACCCCTGGGGCGTGTTCTCCCTGGAGTTCGACATGGAGGCGCTGCGCGCCGGCCGCGTGCAGCTGCGCCACTTCAACGGCGTGCTCCCCGATGGCCTGCCCCTCGCCCTCCAGAATGGGGACCCCGAGGCCCCGCCGTCCCGCCCCACGGAGGGCGTCTTCCCGCCGGCCCAGCAGGTGCTGGACGTCTACCTCGGCGTCCCGCGTGAGCGCAGCGGCGTGGAGAGCTATGGCGGCAGCGAGCGCACCAGTGGCAATCCCCGCTTCTCCCCGACCAACCGGCCGGTGAACGACCTGACCTCGTCCACCTCCATCGTCCCGGTGGCCTTCGCGCAGCGCAACGTGAAGCTGCTCTTCGGCACCGAGCCGCGCGAGGACTACGACGCCGTCAAGATCGCCGAGCTGTCCCGCGACCGCTCCGGCAGCCTGACGCTCGTCGAGAACTACATCCCGCCCGCGCTGCGCATCGATGCCTCGCCCTACATCATGAGCGAGCTGCGCAACCTGCTGCGGCTCATCGTGGCCAAGCAGCGCCAGCTCGCCTCGCGGCGCAAGCACCGGGACGCTTCCGCGCTCGAGTTCACCGCCTCGGACGTGACGCTCTTCCTGGAGCTCAGCGCCCTCAACGGCATCATCCCGCTGCTGCAGCACGCCATCGACGCGGGCAACATGCGGCCCCACGCCCTCTACCTGGCGCTCAGCCAGTGCGCGGGGCAGCTGAGCACCTTCGTGGCGGACGCGGATCCCACCACGCTGCCGCCCTTCCAGTTCATCCAGCTGCGCGCCACCTTCGAGGAGCTGTTCCGCCGCCTGCAATCGCTGCTGCGCTCCGTGGCCCTCGAGCAGTGCCTCTCCGTGCAGATGCAGTCCGGCGAGGACCGGCTCTACCGCGGCAAGCTGGAGGACGAGCGGTTGGATCGCTGCGGCCAGTTCTTCCTCTCCGTGCGCAGCGAGCTGCCGGAGAAGGTGGTGGCCGAGCAGCTGCCCAAGCTCGCCAAGCTGGCCAGCTGGGTGGACATCCAGAGCATCGTTCAGGCCGCCTCGCCCGGCGTCCCCATCCAGGTCAACTACCGGCCCCCGCCCGAGGTGCCCATCCAGCCGGGGACGCTCTACTTCTCCCTCTTCACCTCGGACGGCTACTGGAGGAGCGCGATGCGGGATCGCACGCTCGCCCTCTACCTGCCGCACCCCTTCGACGCCGCACAGACGACGGTGGAGCTGCTCGCCGTCCCCACCGCCAGCCGCTGACCTCACGCCATGCAACGAGTCACCGAAGCCACCAAGGACTGCTTCGACGCGGCGATCCGGATCCGCAACTCGGATGCCGCCTCGGTCCCCCCTCCAGAGGTGCTGCACCACCGTCTGCGCGGAGTCGTGGACGAGATGCTGCGGCGCGCCGCCGTGCTGGGCTTCAGCCACCAGGACGCCCAGGACATGGCCTACGCCATCGTCGCCCTGCTCGACGAGGCCGCCCTCACCCGGCCCGAGCCCTACCGCTCGTTCTGGATGACCAACCTGCTGCAGCTCCAGTACTTCAACGAGAACGTCGCCGGTGACGGCTTCTTCCACCGCCTCCAGGGCATCCGGAAGGATCCACACCGTGCCGAGGTGCTGCAGGTCTACTACCTGTGCATGCTCTTCGGCTTCCAGGGCCGCTACCGCATCCGTGGCGGCGAGCTCGAGTTGATGACGCTCATCGACTCGGTCCAGAAGGACCTGGAGCGTGCCAAGCCCTTCGACTACGACGTCCTGTCGCCCCACGGTGAGCGGCCCACCGAGTCCATGCTCACCGGCAAGCGCAGGCTCTCGCCGATGGTCATCTCGCTGGGGGCGATGATGCTCGCCCTGCTCGTCTATGGCGGGCTGGTGCTCGGCCTGGACGGCGGCGTCGACACCTTCCTGAACGAGATCAAGCTCCACATGGCCACCAACGGCGGGGGCACGCAATGATCTGGGCCATCGTCATCACGATGCTGGCGGGCCTGGCATGGGGTGCGATCACCCTGCTGGGACTGCCCCCGCTTCTCACCGGACTCGCCACCACGGGCCTGTTGCTGCTGTTCGCGCTCGGCAGGTGGATCGTCGGCAAGGTGAAGGCGCGCAAGGCGGCCAAGAAGCTCGAGGGCGCCCTGGAGCAGCAGGCCGAGGAGCAGATCAAGACCGTCCGGCCGGACCTGCAGCCGGAGATCAAGGCCATGCAGGCCGAGTTCTCCAAGGCGGTGGAGGCGCTCAAGACCTCCAAGCTGTCGCGGGGCCGCAAGGACGCCCTCGCGGTGCTGCCCTGGTACCTCATCGTCGGACCGCCGGGCGCGGGCAAGAGCACCGCGCTGCGCAACTCGGGGCTGAAGTTCCCCTACCTGTCCGCCAAGGGCGGCGGCGTACGCGGCGTGGGCGGCACGCGCAACTGCGACTGGTGGCTCACCAACGAGGCCGTCATCCTCGACACCGCCGGCCGCTACGTGAGCAACGAGGACGACAAGCCCGAGTGGTTCGCCTTCCTCGACACGCTGACGAAGTACCGCCCGAAGCGGCCCATCAACGGCCTCATCGTGGCGGTGAGCGTCAGCGAGCTCATGGGCGTGGATCCCCAGGTCGCGGGCGAGCTGGGCCAGAGCATCCGCGAGCGCCTGGACGAGATCACCTCGCGTCTGCGCACGCTGGTGCCCGTGTACCTGATGATCACCAAGTGTGATCTCCTCCCCGGCTTCACGGAGATGTACGCGGACCTGACGCGCTCCGAGCGCGGGCAGATCTGGGGCTTCACCTCGCCCATGAACTCGCAGGCGGAGGCCTCCACGGATCTGCTGCTGGAGCGCTTCGACGAGCTGGTGACGGTGCTGGAGCAGCGCACGCTCAAGCGGCTGGGCCAGGAGCGCCGGCTGGAGGCGCGCGAGCACATCTACCAGTTCCCCCAGAAGTTCGACTCGCTGCGCAAGAACCTGGCCGAGTTCGTCCAGCCGCTCTTCCTGGACAACGTGTACCAGGACACGCCGGTGATGCGCGGGTTGTACTTCACCAGCGGCACCCAGGAAGTGAAGCCGATGGAGCGGCTGGCGAGCTCCTCGGGCGAGCTCTTCGGCGACACGCGCCCTCAAGAGACGAGCGCGGAGGGCCGCAGCTACTTCCTGTGGGACATCTTCACCAAGGTGATGTTCCAGGACCAGGAGATGGCCGTCCGCAGCTCCATCGAGGAGCAGCGCTACCGCCGGCGGCAGCTGGTGCTCACGGCCACCTACTTCACGGCCGCGGCCCTGATGCTGGTGCTGCCCATCGTCTCCTACTTCCAGAACCGGGCCCTGGCGCGCAACGTGCGCAACGCCATCACCGCCGTACAGCTCGATGACCGCGACGACCTCACGCGCATCAAGGACCTGTCCCCACTGCAGTCACAGCTCCAGGAGCTGACGAAGCACAGAACGGAGGGGGCCCCCTTCTGGCTGCGCTTCGGCATGTACCAGGGCGAGAAGCTCTTCCCGCTGGCGCAGTCCTTCTACAACACCGCCCTGCGCCGGGTGCTGCTCGGCAATCAGTACGAGCGCATCGAGCAGAACCTGAAGATCTTCTCGGACAACCAGGACTCGCCGGAGTGGAAGCCCGGCGCCGAGGACTACGCGCACCACTTCGATGCGCTGAAGATGTACCTGCTCATCACCTGGCCGCACGCACAGCGGGAGCCGTCGCTCGACGAAGCCCATCAGGATTGGCTGGTGGACCAGATGGTGCGGCACTGGACGCACGTGAAGGGCGCGGGAGGCGAGGCCAACCTGCAGCAGGCCATCAGCCGCCACGCCCGCACGTACATCCAGATGCTGTCGGCGGATCCGGAGCAGTTGGGCTTCGCCCGCGACAACAAGATCGTGCGCGCCTCGCGCCGGGCCCTCAACCGCGTCCCCGTGACCACGCTGGAGATGGACCGCATCGTCGCCGACGTGGGCCGCGAGTACCCGGATCAGACGCTGGACGACATTGTCGGTGCCGTGCCCGCCATGCGCGCCACCAGGCGCGTCCGCGGCGCCTTCACCAAGACCGCCTGGGACCAGGTGGTGCGCTCGCGCCTGGAGTCCGCCTTCAAGAACAAGGAGGCCTGGGTGCTGGACCGGGACGCCAGGGAGGACGAGGAGCAATCCCGCGCCGAGCTGCGCACGCGCTACTACCAGCAGTACATCCAGGAGTGGCGGGACTTCCTCCAGTCCATCACCGTCCGGCCTCCGGATGACGTGGACCAGATGCAGGCCTTGCTCGAGAGCCTCACGCGCGGCAAGCCGGCCGCCTTCGGCAAGCTGTTCCGGGCACTCGCCTACAACGTGCAGCTGGTGCGCACCCCAAAGGACGAGGAGAAGAGCACGGCGCGGAAGATGCTCGAAAGGGTCATGCCGCCCGACAAGCAGGACGAGCAGAAGCTGCTGGATCCGAACGCGTCCACGGGCGAGTACACCCTCGGGCCCCGGGACGTGGAGAAGGAGTTCACCACCCTCATCCGGTTCAGCAACGAGAAGTCCCCCTCGGGTGACGGCGAGGAGCAGCTGACGGCGCAGGACTTCTACCAGGACCAGCTCGCGCTGGTGCTCAACTCCCTGCTGGGCGTGAAGGAGAAGCCCCAGGAGTCCGGAGCGCTGCTCGATAAGATCAAGACCACGCGCGAGAGCGTGGCCATGCTCGTCAAGAAGTACGAGAGCGGCACCCCCATCCTCGAGAAGCTGCTGCTGCCGCCCTTCCAGGACATGCGCTCCATCGTCTTCGCCGGCGTGGCGCAGAACAAGAGCAACGACTTCTGCGAGGCCGTGGCCAAGCCCTTCAGCGCGATCATGGCCAACCGCTACCCGTTCGTCCGCGAGTCGATGCAGGACGCCCCCCTGGCCGAGCTGTCCGAGTTCCTGCGGCCCTCGGGCGGCACGCTGCGCAAGTTCCTCCAACAGCACCTGGCCGACGAGGTCATCACCTCCGGCCGCAAGTGGACGTTCGCCAACTTCAACACGCGAGAGATGTACCGCGACGACCTGCTCACCTTCCTGGAGAAGGCGAACAACCTCACCACCACCCTCTACCCGGGGGACACGGTGGATCCGCTCGTCCGCTTCCAGGTGCGCGTGCGCGCGGGCACGTCGCCCGACACGGCGCCGTCGGAGATCTCCGCCATCACCCTGACGATCGACGGCACGGATGAGCTCTACCGCAACGGCCCGGACAACGTCTGGAAGCCGATGAGCTGGCCCGGCCAGGCCGGCAAGCTGGGCGCGCACATCCACGTGGAGAACGCCTCCGGGGCCACCGCCGACATCGACGAGCCCGGGGAGTGGGGCCTGTTCCGCCTGCTCGAGCGCGTGAAGCGCATCGAGCCCAGCGGGGACGGCCGCTTCTTCACCGCCGTGTGGGAGATCGAGGACATGAACGGAGCGCTCGTCGCCATCGACTTCCGGCCCGAGCGCACCGCCAACCCGTTCTTCGGCCTGTCGGGCAACAACACCTCCCGGCTGCTGCAGATCTTCCGGGATCCGGGCCTGTCTCCTCCGATGGGGATTGCCCGCGGCGGCAAGGGCTGCGTCGAGATGGTGAGCACGAACGGAGCCCCCTGAGGATGACGCAGGCGCCTCACATCGGGATGCTGGGCAAGGCTCCGCGCCACGCGGAGTTCGTCCGGCACAACGCGGCCAGCCCCCTGGCGCGGTACCTCTTCCGCTGGATGGAGGAGAGCACCGGCCGGCTGCACGGGGCCCGGAGCGCGTTGCCCACCACTCCCGTCAGCTTCGTCTTCACCGCCCCCGGCGAGAGCTCGGTGCTGGTGGGCGTGCTGGCGCCGAGCTCGGACAGTGTGGGGCGTGCCTTTCCGCTGGCCATCTTCCAGGAGCTGTCCGCCGCCGACGTGGCCGGACGCTACGCGCTGCTGCCGGAGACCCACCAGCCGTTCCTCCGGGCCAGCGAGGCCCTGCTGCGCGAGGCCGCATCCCTCGACGTTCCCCGATTGCAAGAGCGCACGGCGAAGCTGCCCACCGCGCGGCCCGGCGACCTCCGCGTGGCCGAGCGGCTCCGGGAGGCCCTGCTGTCCGAGAAGCGCTGCACGGAGCTGCTCCAGCACGTCATCGGAGACCGTCCCGCCGAGGGGCGCTACTACGCGCTACACACCTTCCTCACCGCCTGCACGGGCGAGCGCCACCGAGAGCAGGGCATGGCCGGCGTCATGCTGGACTGTCCCTACCCCTCGCACATGGGGCCCGTCACCTGGCTGGAGCTCTCCACGCGGCTGCTGCGCTGGGCCGCCCAACCCCCGTCCTTCTTCTGGTCCGACGGGCAACAACCCCGGCTCCTGCTCTGTCTGGGCGCCGCGCCCCCTACCCTCCTGCTGCACCTCGCACAACCCACGCGTCCGGGCACCAACGTCTGGCCCCTGCGCACCGACAAGCCCGCCGCCATGGAGCAGGCGAAGCAGGCCCTGTCCGCTTCGCAGCGCCAGGTCATCGATTCCTCCCACAGCACGCTCGAGCAACTCCTGCGTGCCCTCGCACGCTGAAGGCGCGCCCACCATGACGCCCTCTTCCACCGACAGCCTTCGCGAGCGCGCCAGCCAGTGGCTCGAGCCCATCTCCACCGAGGCGCCCGCCGGTGCCCCGTCCAAGCACCACCCCTCCTACGAGAGCGTCTTCTCGGAGGTGGCCCGGCTCGAGTCCCCCACGGGCGAGGCCGTGCGTTGGGACGAGGTCGTCCGCAATGCCGGAGAGCTGCTGCGGACGACCACCAAGGATCTGTGGCTGGCCTCCTACTTCGCCTACGGGCTGTACATGACGGAGGGCCTCCCCGGCGCCATCACGGGGACCACGCTGCTGGCGGAGCTGACCGAACGCTACTGGCAGGGCCTCTTTCCCGAGGCCTCGCGCCTGCGCAGCCGGGGCCTCGCGCTGTCCTGGTACGTGGAGCGCATGAAGCACGTGCTCCCCACCATCCAGGCCGACAGCACCACGCCCGCCGTGGTGGAGGCCCTGTCCACCGCCGTGTCGAAGCTCGCCGAGGTGACGCGCACGCGCCTCGCCTCCCAGGGCCCGGCGATGGGACCGCTCCTCACCCCCCTCGAGCGGCTGCGCGCGAGCATGCCCACCGAGGCCACGCCTCCCGCGGTGGCCGCGCCCACGCCGTCCGCTCCGGCCACCCCCGCTCCGACGCCCGCACCGGACACCGCCGCGCCACCTCCCGCCGCGCCCGCCCCCGTGGCCCCGCCCGCGCCGGTTGCCGCCACGCCCCGCGCCCGCCGCGCCGCCTCCCGCCGCGCCGCCTCCCGCACCGGCCGCGCCCCTCCATGCCTCCCAGCTCCCCGCCGTGCCCAGCGGCGACCTCAGCAGCGCGGATGCCGCCACGGACTTCCTGCGCAACATCGGCTCGGCGCTGACGAGCGCCTCCGGAGTCATCCGCCGCGCCAACCCGGCCGACCCGCTCTCCTATCGCCTGCTGCGCACCGGGCTGTGGCTGCACATCACACAGTCACCTCCCACTGGCTCCAATGGCAGGACATCCCTCCCGCCCCTGCCCGCCCATCTGCGCACGAAGCTGGAAACCCTCTCAACCCACTCCCGCTGGGTGGAGCTGCTCGACGAGTGCGAGTCCGCCCTGGCGCAGTATCGCTTTGCGCTGGACCTGCAACGTTTCAGTGTCCATGCCCTGTCATCACTGGGTGACACCCATGCCGCCGCGCGCGAGGCATTGCTGTTGGAGCTGAGCAGTCTTCTCAAGCGCCTGCCCACCGTGGTGGAGCTGGTGGCGTCGGATGGCACGCCCATGGCGGACGGGGCCACGAAGGAGTGGCTCAAGCGCGAGGTGCTCGCGAAACCCGGTACCGCGCCACGTGCCGCCATCTCCATGCCGCTTCCTCGCGGGCTCGAAACTTCCGCCCCGGGTGCGGCTCCCGAGGGCGACGCCCAGGCACTGCTCGCCTCCGCCACCACGGCCCGCGCGCTCTTCGTCGCGCGGCTGCAATTGGCTCGCATGCATGCCCAGGCAGGACAACTCACCACCGCCCGCGCGCTCTACGAGGTGCTGGATGCGGAGTGCACCGCGCACTCTCTTGATTCCTGGGAACCGGCACTCGCCGCCGCCTGTCTCGAGGGATTCCTCACCTGTACCCTGGCCACGAAAGAATCACAGGACATCCTGGTAGGAGATTACTGGATCCGTTATCGTCGTCTCGTCCAGCTCGACCCCGCTGCCGCCCTGCGCGTTCAACCCTGACATCCGGGCAGCACTCACGGACAAGCGTCACCTGGCGACGACCCACGCATCACCCACCTCACGTGAGAGGAGAAGCAGCAGATGAGCAAAGAGAGTTCCGTCGCCCCTACCGAACGCGTCAACATCGTCTACAAGCCCGCTACGGGCAACATGCAGGAGCAGGTCGAGCTGCCCCTGAAGATGTTGATGATGGGTGACTTCACCGGCCGGCAGGATGACCGCCCGCTGGAGGATCGCGCCCCCATCAACGTGGACAAGATGAACTTCACCGAGGTGATGGCGCAGCAGAACCTCAAGGTGGACATCTCCGTCACGGACAAGCTGTCCAACGAGGAAGGCGCCAACCTGCCGGTGTCCCTGCAGTTCAAGAGCCTGGCGGACTTCGCTCCCGAGAGCATCGTCAACCAGGTGCCCGAGCTGCGGAAGCTGCTGGAGCTGCGCAGCGCGCTCAACGCCCTCAAGGGGCCCCTGGGCAACGTGCCGGCCTTCCGCAAGAAGCTCCAGGCGATGCTCGCCGACGACGAGGGCCGCAAGCGCCTCATCAGCGAGCTCGGCCTCAACGGTGGTGAGACCAAGTAGTCCAGAGCGGGAGCGAGAATCATGAGCACTCAGACCCAGACCCAGAATGCCGCGGGCGCCGCGGCCGCCGTTTCGCCCTCCCTGCTCGACGAAATCCTCTCCGAGGCGAAGATCAAGCCCAAGGACGAGGGCTATGACATCGCCCGCAGGGGCGTGGAGGCCTTCATCGCGGAGATGCTGGCCCCCAACCGCTCCGAGGAGCGCATCGACAAGGCCCTCGTCGACGCGATGATCGCGGAGATCGACAAGCGCCTGTCGTCCCAGGTCAACGAGATCATGCACCACGAGGAGGTCCAGAAGCTGGAGTCCTCGTGGCGCTCGCTGAAGTTCCTCGTGGACCGGGTGGACTTCCGCGAGAACATCCGCGTGGAGATGCTCAACGTCTCCAAGGAGGATCTGCTCAAGGACTTCGAGGACTCGCCCGAGGTGGTGCGCAGCGGCCTGTACCGGCTGGTGTACTCCAACGAGTACGGCGTGTTCGGTGGCAAGCCCTACGGCCTGCTGCTGGGCAACTACGACTTCGGCCCGGGCCCGCAGGACATCGACCTGCTGCGCAAGTGCGCGTCCGTGGCGGCCATGGCCCACGCGCCCTTCATCGCCAACACCAGCCCGGAGATGTTCGGCGAGCAGAACTTCCTCAACCTGCCCAACCTCAAGGACCTCAAGTCCCTGTTCGAGGGTCCGCAGTACGCCCGGTGGCACTCGTTCCGCGAGAGCGAGGACGCGCGCTACGTGGGCCTGTGCATGCCGCGCTTCCTGCTGCGCCTGCCGTACGGTGAGAAGACCATCCCCGTGAAGGCCTTCAACTTCACCGAGGACGTCGTCGGGCAGCACGACAAGTACCTGTGGGGCCACGCCTCCACGGCGTTCGCCACCCGCGTGGCGGACTCGTTCGCCAAGTTCCGCTGGAGCCCGAACATCATCGGCCCCCAGTCCGGTGGCGCGGTGGAGATGCTGCCGCTGCACCAGTACGAGGCCATGGGGGAGATCCAGACCAAGATTCCCACCGAGGTGATGCTCACCGAGCGGCGCGAGTACGAGCTGAGCGAGGAGGGCTTCATCGGCCTGGTGTTCCGCAAGGACGCGGACAACGCGGCGTTCTTCTCGGCCAACTCGGCGCAGAAGGCCAAGTTCTTCGGCAGCACGCCGGAGGGCAAGGCGGCGGAGACGAACTACCGGCTCGGCACGCAGCTGCCCTACATGTTCATCATGACGCGGCTGGCGCACTACGTGAAGGTGCTCCAGCGCGAGCAGATCGGCAGCTGGAAGGAGCGCTCGGACCTGGAGCGCGAGCTCAACCAGTGGATGAGCCAGTACATCGCCGACATGGATGACCCGGCGCCCGCCGTGCGCTCGCGCCGTCCGCTGCGCGCCGCGCGCGTGACGGTGGAGGACGTGGAGGGTCAGCCCGGCTGGTATCGTTGCAGCCTGCAGGTGCGCCCGCACTTCAAGTACATGGGCGCGTCCTTCACCCTCTCCCTGGTGGGCAAGCTGGACAAGGAGTGAGCCCGTCGCACCCGTGACACGTGGTTCCGCTGATTCCGGGCTCCATCAACGCCGGGCCCCCCACCAGGGGCCCGGATTTCCGCGCCGTACGCGGCGCATACAACGAGGTGGCGAATGGCTGAGACTGTACACCTGTACCTGAAGGCGAACGGCACGGAGATCAAGGGTGACAGCACCCAGACGAGCCTGGGCCGCGAGGGCTCCATCGAGTGCGTGTCCTTCGAGCACGAGGTCATCACCGCGCGCGAGTCCGGCTCCGGTCTGGCGACGGGCCGCCGTCAGTACCCGCCGATGACGATCGTCAAGCGCATCGACAAGGCCTCGCCGCTGCTGATGAAGGCGCTGTGCGAGAACCAGGTCATCGAGGCGACCTTCAAGTTCTTCCGCCCCAACCCGACCGGCGACGGCACCACCGAGCAGTTCTACACCATCGCCATCAAGAAGGGCCGCATCAACAGCATCAAGCAGCACGTGCCGGACAGCTTCATCCCGACCAGCACCAACCTGCCCGCCATGGAGACGGTCACGTTCGTGTTCCACACGATCGACTGGACCATCACCAACGGCGGCGTGACGCACACTGACACCTGGGACACCCAGCGCTAGTCCGTCGTGCCTGTGGAGCGCCCGGGTGAATCCCGGGCGCTCCAGGGCCGAGCCCGCACACCATGGCCGAACGAGGACTCCTGACACGTCTGGCCTCCAGCAGCCACGGCTCGCTGGCGCCCCGCGGCAACGCGGTGGCCGCCATCTCCGAGCACCTGCGGGCCCTGCTCAACACCCGGAAGGGAGAGGCCGTCGCGGCCCCTGCCTACGGCATCATGGATTTCAACGACATCATCCACATCCTCCCGGCGGCCATCCCGAGGATGCAGCAGTCCATCCGCACGGCCATCCAGGAGTTCGAGCCGCGGTTGAAGAACGTCGTCGTCACGCACGTTCCCGACGAGCAGGACCCCACCGCCTTGCGGTTCGACATCATCGCGCAGCTCAACATCAAGGACGCGCGCGGCACGGTCCGCTTCCACACCGAGCTGAAACCCGGCGGCCGGATGGAACTCTGGTGAAAGGGCGAGGATGTTCAGCAAGTACTACCTGAGCGAGCTCAACTACCTCCGGGAGATGGGCCGGGCCTTCGGGCTCGCCAACCCGAGCGTCGCCGGCCTGCTGGTGGAGCGCGGCGCGGACCCGGACGTGGAGCGGCTGCTGGAGGGCTTCGCCTTCCTCACCGCGCGCATCCGCGAGCGCGTGGAGGACGACGTTCCGGAGATGGTGCAGGGGCTCACGGAGTTGCTGCTCCCCCACTACCTGCGCCCGGTGCCCGCGTGCTCCATCGTGGAGTTCACGCCCCAGATGCGCGCCCTGCGCGGCCGCTCGCGCATCGCCGCGGGCGCCGAGGTGGCCTCGACGCCCCTGGATGGCACCAGCTGTGTCTTCCGCACCACGCACGACGTGGACCTGCTGCCGCTCAGCGTGCAGGACGCCCTGCTGGACCGCTCGTCCGTGTCCTCGCCCGTGCTGCGCCTGTCCTTCCAGACGACGGAGCAGGGGCGTGAGGAGCTGCAGAAGCCCCATGGGCTGCGCCTCTTCATCCACGGCGACATGTCCGCCAGCGCGCTCATCATGCTGTGGCTGCTGCGCTACTGCCGCCAGATACGCGTGCGCGGCGCCACCAGCGGGAACGAGGTGGTGCTGGACCCCAAGCGGAGCATCCGCCCGGTGGGCTTCGATCGGCACTTCCGCCTGCTGCCCTGGCCCCGGGCGTTCGACGGGTACCGCCTGCTCCAGGAGTACTTCACCCTGCCGGAGAAGTTCCTCTTCTTCGAGGTGCATGGCCTGGAGGCGGCCGCGTCCGCGCTGGAGGAGCGCTTCGAGATTTCCTTCCACCTGGAGCGCCCGCCGCCCCTGGACGCGCGCATCACCCGGGAGATGTTCCGGCTGCACTGCGCCCCCGTCATCAACCTGTTCCGGGCACCAGCCAATCCGCTCTTCCACCACGCGCTGGGCCGCGAGCACCTGGTACGGGCCGCGGAGCTGCAGCCCCAGCACGCGGAGGTGTACTCCGTGGACTCGGTGACGGGCCTGACGGCGGGCCGCAGCGAGCGCCGCACCTACCGCCCCTTCCACGAGTTCGAGCACACCCAGGGCGAGGGCTCCGAACCCTCCTTCTACCGCCTGCGGCGCATCCACTCCCCCGTGGATGACGGCATCGACACCTACCTCACCCTGGAGACGCCCCGCGACGTGGCGCCCACACTCGGGACCGAGGAGGTGCTGTCCATCGATCTCACCTGCACCAACCGCTCGCTGCCCGCGCGGCTGCAGGTGGGGGACATCACCCAGTCCACCCCGGCCTCGCCCACCAACGCCAAATTCAAGAACATCACCCCGGTGAGCCGCCCGGCCCGCGCGCCCCTGGGCACGGAGCTGCACTGGCGGCTGCTCTCGCACCTGGCCATCAACCAGCACTCCATCGCGGATGGCGCCGCGCTGCGCCGCCTGCTGGACCTGTACAACTTCCAGGCGCTGGCGGACAACCTCGCCGCCCGCGCCAGCCGCCTGCGCATCAACGCCATCCGCACCGTGGAGAACAAGGCCCTCACCCGCTTCCTGGAGGGCTCGCCCGTGCGTGGCAACCGGGCCCTGGTGGAGCTCGACGAGACGAATTTCATGGGGGTGGGAGACGCCTTCCTCTTCGGGTGCATTCTCGATGAGCTGCTGGCCTCCCACGTCACCCTCAACTCCTTCAACGAGCTGGCCATCCGGCTCCAGCCCTCGCAGACAGAGTTCGCATGGCTTCCGAGGAACGGCTTCCTGACCCTCTTGTAGAGGCGGCCCGGTTGCTGGGGGGAATGGCCAAGGAAGTCGGCTTCTTCCAGCTCGTGGCGTACATCGAGCGGCTCACCGCCGGGGCGGCCCGCGTGGGCAGCGTGGGGCCGGTCATCGAGGAGATGATCCGCTTCCGGCATGATTCCTCGCTGGGCTTCTCCTCGGGGGACGTGAGCGAGGTGACGCTGCGCAAGGTGCCCGTGCGCGCGGAGGAGCCGTACGCCCGGCGCCAGCTCTTCGAGGTCGTCACCCACTTCCTGGGACTCACCGGCTCGGTGAGCCCGCTGCCGATGTACATCGCCGAGGAGATCGCCCAGGAGGACCCGGACCACGCCGTGCGCCGGGAGTTCCTGGACCTCTTCCACCACCGGCTGCTGTCGCTGCTCTACCGCATCGAGTCCAAGTACCGCGTCACCAGCGAGTCCAACTCCACCAACACCGATCAGTGGTCGCGCCGGCTGCTGGCGCTCGCCGGTTTCGACACGTACGAGAGCGAGCGCACCAGCAAGCTGCCCACGCGCAAGCTGCTGCGCATCGTCCCGCTGCTGGCCTCCCGCGCGCGCACCGCCGAGAAGATGGAGGCGGCCCTCGAGGACGTGCTCGGCGACAGCCTGGAGGGGGCCCGGGTGCGGGTGGAGCAGTTCGTGGGCCGCTGGGTGGACATCGACGCCCGGCTGCAACTGGGCCGCAACAACCACATCCTCGGCAGGAATACCGTCCTGGGCGGCAAGGCCTTCGATCGGATGGGGAAGATCAAGATCCACATCGAGCCCCTGCCCACCCACCTGTACCGGAAGATGATGCCGGGCGGAGACCTGCTGCCCCAGGCCCGCGAGGTGGTGCGGCTCTTCCTGAAGGATCCCCTGGAGTACGAGTTCGAGCTGGGCCTGACGGAAGGCGTCACCCAGACGTTCAACCTCTCCAGCACGCAGTCGGCCCAGTTGGGGCGGGACACGTGGCTGGGCAAGGGCAGGCAGATCCGCCTCTCGATTCCGGTCGTGTGACACACGGCCCCGGGAGCGCCGGCAACCGACGGCGCTGACGCTCCCGCCAGACATTCCGCCGTCCCCTGTTGGAGGGTGCCGCCATCCGAGTCGAACCGAAAGCCCTCGTCCGCCGCCTCACGCCGACGGCCACCCGCACACTGGAGGCCGCCGTCGCGCGTGCCAGCAGTGGGCGCTTCTATGAAATCGTTCCCGAGCACATGCTCGCGCAGATGCTCGAGCCGGAGGACTCGGACGTCGCCCGCCTGCTGCAGCACTTCCAGGTGGACCGCCGCCGGCTGGCCGCCAGCATGGAGCGCGCCCTCCAGGGCCTGCGCTCCGGCAGCGCGGGCCGTCCCGTCTTCTCCGAGACGCTCTTCCAGTGGTTCGAGGACGCCTGGCTGATCGCCTCCGTCGAGCAGGGCGCGACCCGTCTGCGCTCCGGGGCGCTCTTCGCCCAGTTCGTCACCCGCCGCAACCGCTACACCGCCGAGCTCTTCCCCGAGCTGGACGCCATCTCCCGCGACGAGCTGATGGCCGCCCTGGACGCGGTGCTGAGGCCCTCGCCGGAGACGATGGAGGTGGGCCCCGAGTCCGTTGCCGGAGGCGCCACGCCCTCCGCGTCCGCCCAGGGTGGCGCCGTGGGCGGCGAGGCGCTCGGCCGCTTCGCCACGTCCTTCACCGGCCGCGTACGCGAGGGGAAGATCGATCCCATCTTCGGCCGCCACCGGGAGATCCGCCAGATGGTGGACATCCTCTCGAGGCGCCGGAAGAACAACCCCATCCTCGTGGGCGAGCCGGGCGTGGGCAAGACGGCGCTCGTGGAGGGCCTGGCCTGGGCCATCGTGAAGGGCGAGGTGCCCGACGCGCTGAAGAACGTGGAGCTGATGGGGCTGGACCTCGGCGCGCTGCAGGCCGGCGCGGGCGTGCGCGGCGAGTTCGAGAACCGCCTCAAGTCCGTCATCAACGAGGTGAAGGCCTCGCCCACGCCCATCATCCTCTTCATCGACGAGGCGCACACGCTCATCGGCGCCGGGGGCACCGCGGGCGGGAGCGACGGCGCCAACCTGCTCAAGCCGGCGCTCGCGCGTGGAGAGCTGCGCACCATCGCCGCCACCACCTGGGGCGAGTACAAGAAGTACTTCGAGAAGGACGCCGCGCTCGAGCGGCGCTTCCAGCCCGTCAAGGTGGACGAGCCGGGCGTCGAGGACGCCGAGTTGATGCTGCGCGGCCTGCGGCCCACCTACGAGGCCTCCCACGGCGTCACCATCCGCGACGAGGCCGTCTCCGCCGCGGTGCGCCTGTCCAGCCGCTACATCTCCGGCCGCCAGCTCCCCGACAAGGCCGTGGACCTGCTCGACACGGCCGCCGCACGCGTGAAGATCGAGCTGTCCACCAAACCCGACGAGCTGGTGGCGCTCGAGCAGGAGATCTCCGCCCTGGAGCGCGAGCGCGACGCGCGCAAGCGGGACCTGGCCGAGGGCCACCCGGGAGACGCCGAGGTGGTGGAGACGCTGGAGCGCAAGCTGGCCTCCGTGCAGGACAGCCGCGTCTCGCTGCAGGCCCGGTGGGAGACGGAGCGCACCGCGGTGAGCGCGCTGATGGAGGCACGCAAGGCGCTGCTCTCCGCTCCGGCCGAGGCGGACAAAACGCCCCTGAAGGCCGCGGTGGACGAGGCCGCGGCGAAGCTGGCCCAGGCGCGTGGCGAGGAGCCCCTGGTGCACGCGGAAGTGGACGCCGACATCGTGGCGCGCGTGGTGGCCAGCTGGACGGGCATCCCCGTGGGCAAGATGCGCAATGATCTGCTCACGGCGGTGCTGGGCCTCGAGTCGCGGCTCACCGAGCGCGTGCGCGGCCAGGAGCCGGCCCTGCGCAAGGTGGCGGAGATCATCCGCATCTCCCAGGCGCGCATCAACAACCCGGACACCCCCATTGGCGTGCTGCTCTTCGTGGGCCCCAGCGGCGTGGGCAAGACGGAGACGGCCCTGGCACTCGCCGACGTCCTCTACGGCGGCGAGCGCTTCATGACCACCTTCAACATGAGCGAGTTCCAGGAGAAGCACACCGTCTCCCGGCTCATCGGCTCGCCGCCCGGCTACGTGGGCTACGGCGAGGGCGGCCTGCTCACCGAGGCCGTGCGCCAGCGGCCCTACTCCGTCGTGCTGCTCGACGAGTGCGAGAAGGCCGACCTGGAGGTGATGAACCTCTTCTACCAGGTGTTCGACAAGGGCGTGCTCAACGACAGCGAGGGCCGCGCCGTCGACTTCCGCAACACCGTCGTCATCCTCACCAGCAACCTGGGCTCGGACATCCTCATGAAGATGCACGAGACGGGCGCCACGCCCACCGCCGAGGAGATGATCGCCAAGGTGCGCCCCGCCCTCAGCAAGCACTTCAAGCCCGCCCTGCTGGCCCGCATGACCATCGTCCCCTACGCCCCCGTGGGCACGGACATCATGCGGGAGATCGTCGCGATGAAGCTCGACAAGCTCTCCAAGCGGCTGTTCTCCGCCCACGGCGTGGAGACGACACTCGCGCCCGAGCTGCTCGACGAGCTGGCCCGCCGCTGCACCGAGGCCGAGACGGGTGCCCGCAACGCCGAGCACATCCTGCAGGGCTCG
The DNA here is from genome assembly GCF_000733295.1 of Archangium violaceum Cb vi76. Taxonomy (GTDB): domain Bacteria; phylum Myxococcota; class Myxococcia; order Myxococcales; family Myxococcaceae; genus Archangium; species Archangium violaceum. Next base: position 44,424 of record NZ_JPMI01000055.1, read on the forward strand.
CTGATGCCCGCCATCTCGCGCGAGCTGCTCGAGCGCATGGCCGGCGGCTCGGTCCCCAAGCGGCTGAACATCTCGCTCGACCCCCAGGGGGGTTGGGATATCCGGTTCGCCGAGGCATGAGGAAGCCCATGAAACAACGACTCCTGGCCACAGCCCTCGTACTCACCCCACTGCTGGGCTGCGCCACCGTTCCAAGACCCCAGCTGTGCGAGGCCACGGTCGGCGCCCGCGAGCGCTCCTACCCCACGCCCGACACGTGGTTCGGCCTGTTGCTGCACGGCTTCGACCCCCAGCACGGCGCGGCCCCTCGCCCGTCCGTGGACTGCTCCGGCGCTCCCGTGGCCTGGGAGGAGCCCGCGGCGGACGAGTGCCGCGAGGCGGGCCCCCAGCCCAAGCCGCTTCCCCCCAAGGAGCGGCTGGACGAGACGGACCTGGTGTTGGAGACCACCCAGGCCAACGAGCGGCTGGTGTGGGTCATCACGCGCCGTTTCGACAATGGCGAGGGCCTGGGCCCCGTGGCCCTGGTGGAGCGCACGAAGCTGGGCTTCATCGTCCGCGGCCTGGGCTCGCTGCGCGGCATGACGGAGAACGTGCGGCTGCGCATGGAGCACGTGGGCTCCACGGACGTGCTGGTGGCCGAGGGTGACTCCTGCACGAAGGAAGAGCCCCAGGTGTGCCGGCGGGCCGCTCGCATCCTGCCGCTGCGCAGCGGGCGCTTCTTCTCGGAGGCCGTGTCCGACTCCGAGCGCGCCTGCCTGGGCGCTGGCTGGTTCCCCCTCAGCCGCGTGCAGACCTTCGAGATGCCCAACGGCCTGCGCCGCAAGTTCGAGCTGACGTCCACCCTCGTCTTCAACTCCGGCGACATCACCGTCCAGGAGCAGGTGTCGGTGAGCGACTCGGACCCGAAGCAGCCCGCCATCCCCGAGCGCCTCTACCGCCGCGCCCAGAACGAGCGGAAGCTGAAGGTGGAGGAGAACCTGCTGGTGGGCAGCGCGCCCTCGCTGTGGACGCGCATGGTGGAGCTGCAGCTCCAGGCCGGTGCCAAGGCGATGCCCGACGTGCCCACCGTCGTGCCCGCGCCTCCGAAGGAAGATCCGAAGGCGACGGGCACGGCCAAGGACATCCCCTGAGGAGACGCCGCCGGCTCACAGGCCCGCGGCGAGCCCCTTGCGCAACGCCTGCGCGGGCGGCACGGGAGCGGAGGGATCCACCGAGACCTTCCCCGTGTCGCCCTCGAGGGCCGCCACCGTGTTGCGGCCCTTCGCGAACGCCACCCGGGCGATGCGCCGCAGGTTGTCCCGCCCGTTGGGCTCCTTGCCGATGAGCCGCAACGCGTGCGCCACCGCGTTCATCGCGTCCTCCAGCGCGCGCCGCCCCGGCTCCGTGTCCAGCTCCACCCAGTCCACCTCGAAGCTCAGCGGCTTGCCGCCCAGCTTCGCCTCTCCGGGCCAGAACTGCTCGGTGATGCCGTGCGCCAGCCGGTCCGCGTGCCGCAGCAGATCCTCCCGGTTGAGCGCGGGCCGCAACAGGAAGGGCACCTGGTTGAGCACCGCCGGCGAATCGACCGTCACGGCGATGACCGAGGTGAACTCCACGTACGTCACCGACTCGCTGCGCGACAGCAGCCCCTCCTTCGCGGACGCCAGCAGGATGGCCTCGCGCGGGAGGTAGTCCAACAGCACCCCCGACAGCCTCACGCCCTGCGCCAGGTGCAGGGTGAGCGTGAAGGTGGGGACGTCCTCCCCCGCCCGCCCACGCGCCACCTGCGCGGCGAGCGCATCCAGCATCTTCTCCACGCGACGTGCGACCAGCCGCTGCACCCCTTCCATGCGCTGCGCCTCCTGTGTGTCGGGTGTCCGGTGCCGCTTCAGCGCCCGCCCCGGCGGCGGGCCTCGGCATCCATCACGCGCTTCTCTACCTTGACCCGGGCGAAGTTGGAGAACAACCCGTCCGGCTGCACGCCCTGCAACGCGCGCATCTGCTGCCGGAGATCCTCCAGCGTCTTCTCCGCCCGCGCCCGCCGCGTGGCCAGTTCCGCGTTCGATGCGAAGCGGATGGACAGCATCGTGTCCACGTCCACACGGCCGTCCAGCTCGCGCTCCTGCAGCTCGAGGGAAATGGGGCTCGGCGCCGGGTCCTCCAGCGTCCTCGCCACCAGGGTCCGCAACTCCTGGGCCCTCGCGCGCAGGGCCTCCGCGTCCGTGGCGGCCTCCAACCGCTCCATGCCCGCGGCCAGTGCATCCACCAGCGGCGTCACCGCCTTGCGGCCCGGAGCGGACAACAGTTGCGTGACGTAGGCGTCCATTCCGTCCCCTCCGGCCTGCTCCACCACCTGGCGCAGCAGCGGGAGCCAGTCCGCCTTGAGCTGCTCGCGCACCGACGCCACCGGAGCCCTGGCCTGCCCGGCCTTCTGGAGCGCCTCGTCCAGGCCCTTCAGGACGGCCCCGGCCGGGAGTACGCCCCGGGGGGCCGCCGAGCGATCATGCCAGCGGCTCTGCCGGACTTCCGGCGCCACCCCGGTGAAGGCCGGAGCGCCCGGGCTCGTCGTCTCTCCGCTGAGCGACGGCATGCCCGCGTTGCCGCGCGACTTGTCGAAAACCGGGCGCCCCGGGTTGGTGGGGATGTCCGATGTCTCGAAGCCATCCCCTCGCGAGCGCGCGGGCACTCGCGGCAGCCCGAGCCTGCGCGGCTCGATCGTCGTCGGCTCGTCGTCGTCCTGCCCCAGCGGCACGCCCCGGATGGGACCCTTTGGTTTCGACGGAGGTGGCGGCATGAGGCTCCTGAAAGCGATGTTGCTACGGTATGGCACGGCACGCAAAGCCGCCCGGGGTAGGATGGAGGCGGATGCCGCGTGCCCCCCATGCCCCTCCCGTCCTCGATGAGGAGGCGCTCGTCCATCAGTTCCCCGGTCTCGACCGGCGCGCACTCGGTGCCTTCTACACTCCCGCGCCGCTCGTGGAGCGTACCCTCGCGCTCGCGCTCGCCCATGCCGGGAACGGGCCGCTCGCCGTGGTGGACCCCGCCTGTGGTGCCGGTGCCTTCCTCGCCGCCGCCGCCCGCGCCCGCCCCGAGGCCCACCTCTCCGGCCTCGAGCTCTCTCCCGACGTGGCCCGCCTGTGCCAGGAGCGCGTCCCCGGTGCCGATGTCCGCGTGGGGGATGCACTGCGCGGTGGGCTCGAGCCCCTGCTCGCGAGCCTCCCTCCCGCTCGCCAGGAAGTGTGGATCGGCAACCCGCCCTACAACGGCACCTCCTCGCTCCTGAAGGACCGCGACGCCTACGCCCGCCTCCGCGCCCTGCTGCCCCTCGCGCTGCCCCAGGGGACCAGCCTGCGCGATGACTTCGCCTTCTTCCTCCTGCTCGCCGCCCACCGGCTTTCTTCACGCCCCGGCGTGCTGGCCTTCATCACCCCCACCAGCCTGCTCGACGCCTTCCTCTACGCACCCCTGCGCGAAACGCTGCTGCGCATGCTGGCACTGCGGGAGGTCGTGGACCTCGGTCCCGGTGCCTTCGCTGGTACCCAGGTGCGCACCTGCATCACCGTGTGGACCTCTCCTCCGGATCCGCGCGTGAGGCCTGTCTACTCACGGGCCCTGGATTCGCGGCCCGCGTACACCCGGCACCCTCACCCCGTCCCTCTCCCGGAGGGCGAGGGGAGTTTGACGCCCTTCATTCCCGAGGCCCCCGAGTGGCGTCTCGCTCCCACTCCTCCCGACGCCGCCGAGCTGGATGCCCGCTGGCGCTCCGAAGGAGAGCCCCTCGATACCCTCGTTCCCGTGAGTCTCCCGGGCGTGAAGACCCGCTTCGATGAGCTGCTCGTCGATGGCGATCCCCAACGGCTCCTCACCCGTCTCGAGGACTTCGCACGCTCACCCCTGGAGGCGCTCGAGGACTTCTCCCTGCGCCATGCCATCCCTTCCGCACTGCTGCCCAAGCTGCGCGCCTTGAAGGAGGGGCCTCCCTTCACGGTGGAGCCCTCCTGCGTGCGCCCCTTCTTCCGCTACGCCGGTGCGCGCCACCGCGGCACCCTCCCCCCAGAGTCCCGCGCCTTCTGCTATCTGGACCGGCGCCTCATCCCTCGCGGCGATCACCGCCTCCGCGGTCCGTGGGATCCCCATCGCGGCGCCGTGAAGCTCCTCTTCAACGTGCGAGAACTGCCTCTTTCCGCCGCGCTCCTGGAGGAAGAGGGCTGTGTGCACGATCACCGCCACGCCCGCTTCGCTCCCCTGCTCGTGCCCCAACGCGTGCGCGACGAGGGACTCGACATCACCCGCGTCACCCGCTCCGAGAGCGCCCTGGGGCCCCTCGTGCCCAACCTCTCGCCCCGAGGGCTGGCCTGGGCGGAACGGCTCGGCGGCCCGCTCGCCGCCTACCAGCGCATCGTTCACTTTCTCAACGGCTCCGACGTGCAGCACCGCTGGGCTCCCGTATACGGCGCCTCGCGCGTGGTGCCCGTTCCCCTGGCCGCTCTCCAGCCTTGAGGAACACGCCCAGCGCATTAGTGTCCACCTTCACTCTCGTTCCGGAAGTCCGGAATGGGAATTCCCGCAGTGAAGGAGACATCGGTCATGAAGACTCGCGCGCTGCTCACCGCCGCTGTGCTGTGCCTCGCCGGCCCCGCGTTCGCCCAGGGCAAGGCCCCCGCCGCCAAGGAGAAGGCCGCAGCCAAGAAGGACGAGAAGGCCGCCGCCGCTGCCGCTGGTGCCACCGCCAAGGCCGAGCTGAAGGACCAGAAGGGCCAGTCCGTGGGCGAGGTGACCCTCACCGAGACGCCCCATGGCGTCCTCATCAAGGGCTCGCTCTCCAACATTCCCCCGGGCGAGCACGCCATCCACATCCACGAGGCGGGCAAGTGCGAGGCCCCCTTCCAGACCGCCGGTGGCCACCTCAACCCCCACAAGAAGAAGCACGGCGTCCTCGTGCCCGAGGGCAAGCACGCGGGCGACCTGCCCAACCTCCACGTGGACGCCGACGGCAAGGTGCAGTTCGACGTCTTCGCCCACGGCCTCAAGCTGAAGGACATGCAGGACCAGGACGGCGCGGCCGTCGTCGTCCACGCTGGCGCGGATGACTACAAGAGCGATCCCGCCGGCAACGCGGGGGACCGCATCGCCTGCGGCGTCGTGCAGGTGCAGAAGTAGCCTCGTCGGACGGCGTGAGGTGGCAGGTCAGGACCACTGCTCCTGGCCCGCCACCCACGTGGCGAGCACCGTGAGATCCTCCCTTAGCAGCGTGAGATCGGCACGATAGCCCGGCGCGAGCCGGCCCAACTGTCCGTCCAACCCGAGGTAGCTCGCGGGATGGAGCGACGCCATGCGCAGGCACTCCTCGAGCGGCAGCCCGAGCAGCCGGACGCAATTGCGCACCGCCGTCACCATGTCGATGTCGGCACCGGCCAGCGTTCCGTTCCCGGTCACGAGGCGGCCCTCCCGGCGCAGGATGGTGCGGCCATACAGCGTGAACGAGGACGCCTCGGTGCCGACCGGGGGCATGGCGTCCGTAACCAGGAAGACCCGGCCGGGCGGCTTGCTCTTCACGAGCAGGCGCAGCATCGCCGGATGGACGTGGATGCCATCCGCGATGACTCCGCACCACGCCTCGTCCGCTTCGAGCGCGGCCACCACCGGCCCCGGCTGACGGCTCTGCGCGGGCGGCATGGCGTTGAACAGGTGGGTGAATCCTCGTACACCCGCGGCCAGGGCCTCGCGCGTCCGCTCATACGTCGCCGCCGTGTGGCCCGCCGAGAGCACCACGCCCGCCGCCGCGAGCCGCCCGATGACGGCATCGTCCACGCACTCCGGCGCCAACGTCACCACCAGCCGGCCTCCCCGCACGGCCAGGCGCTCCGGCAGCGCGCCCAGGTAATCCACCTCCCCTGCATCGGGCACTCGGATGAAGCGCGACTCGTGCACCCCGGGCCGCTCGCCGCTGATGAAGGGACCCTCCAGGTGGATGCCGAGCACACCGCTCGCGGGCCGGCGCATCGCCTCGAGGGCGGCCTCACAGGCCTCGCGCATCCTGCCCGGCGCATCGGTGATGAAGGTGGGCAACAGCCCCGTGGTGCCCGAGCGCCGGGCGGCCGCCGCGATGGCGAGCGCGGCCTCCGGGGTGGGCGTGTCGTTGAACAGCACGCCTCCCGCTCCGTTGACCTGGGCATCGAGGAAGCCCGGCACCAGCAGCGTGCCCTCGGGCAACCGCTCCACCCGGGCTCCGGCCGGCACGGCGTCCAAAGGCACCACCGCACGGATGCGCTCGCCCTCGAGCACCACACCGTGGTCCTCGAGCATTCGCTCACCGGTGAAGAGGCGTGCTCCCGTGAGGATGCGTGTCATCACACCGTCTCCGTCACCTTGCGCAGATGCGCGGGAACATCCGGGTCCATCCCACGCGCCACCGCCAGCCGGTGGACCGACATGTAGAAGCTCTGCACCTGGCACAGGGGCGCGATGGCGCTCGGCACACCCGGGACCACGGGCAGGAGCTCGGCTCCCGGCACCGCGAGCACCGAGCGGATATCCGCCCCCAGCTCCACCATGCGGCGCACCACGCTCCGCGTCCCCTCCGCCGAGCTGTCCTCCTGCCCCAGCGCCAGCACGGGGAAACCCCGGCCCACCAGGGCGAGCGGACCGTGGATGACCTCGGCGGTGCTGAAGGCCTCGGCGTGCAGCCGGCATGTCTCCTTGAACTTCAGCGCCATCTCGAGCGCCGCGCCAAGCCCCACTCCCCGCCCGAGCACGAACAGATTGTGCGCCCCCGTGAGCCGCTCCAGCGCCGGCCACCAGTCCAGCGCGCGCGCCGCCTCCAGCGCCTCCGGCAACCGAGAGACAGCGTCCCGCAACACCGCCTCCCCGGACCAGTGCGCCACCAGTTGCAGGAAGGCGAGGCCGGAGAGGATATAGGACTTCGTGGCGGCCACGCTCCGCTCGGGACCGGCGCACAGCGGCAGCCCGATGTCGCAGAGCGAGAAGAGCGGCGAGTCCTCGTTGTTGACGAAACCGATGACCAGCGCGCCTCCCGCTCGGGCCACTTCCGTCAGACGCAGGAGGTCCGGACTGCGGCCAGACTGCGAGACGGCCACGAAGAGGCACTCCCGGAAATCGAAGCCCCGGGTGTTGTAGACCGAGGCCACGCTCGGCCCCACCGAGGCCACCGCGCGCCCCAGTGTGGTCTCGATCAGGTACTTGCCATAGCTCGCCGCGTGGTCGGAGCTGCCCCGCGCGCAGGTGACGACGAAACGCGGAGGACGCTGGCGCAGCCGCTCACCCAACCCGGCGAAGGCTCCCTCGCAACGGGAGAGCTGTTGGCGAGCAGCCTCGGCCGACTGGGCGGCCTCGAGCGCCATGGCGGGAAGGGAGGAGGTGTCCACCCTTCCAATCTAATCCCCGCGGCGGCCCTGGGGAGACCCCACGGCCGCGAGCGTGCTCAACGGCACACTGGCCGCGAGGTGGCACCCGCGTTGGAGGCGAGGAGGCCGAGGAACTCGATCGCCTGGGGCTCCTGGCCACTGGACCAGAGCGCGGACTCCGCCCAGCACTGCACCCACGGGGTGCTCCAGTCCGCCGGGAGCGATTCGCACTGGCCCCGGCGCCAGGCGCCACGGGCCGCGGCATCCCGCTTCACCGCATCCACCACGTAGGGCGTGAGCTGCGCGACGAAGGCGTCCGCGTAGGACTGCTCGGTCGGAGGCACCAGCGGATCCGGCGAGAGCCCACCGGGCCGGAAACCCACGTGCTCCTCGTCCTGGAACCGCAGCGCCCCCTCGGCCCGCACGGGCTCGGTGGACCCCGGCGTGCTCGCCTGGAGCTTGAACCGGTAGTTCGACGACCAGTAGTAGGTCCACACCGAGTAGGTGAAGGTCTCGTACACGTCCTCCATCACCGTCTCGGGGGTGTTGGACAGATGGTCGCGCGCCGCCTCGAGCTCGCGGGAGCTGCTGTTGTAATCGTCAGAGGCCCTCCCGGCTTCGTCGCAGACGGTCTTCTTGTCCGGAGGCGGGGGGCAGCCCACGCAGCTCGCCTCGTGGACTTTGTCCGCGGCGCGCTCGCAGGCGCCTGACTTGTCCGCCTTCACCTTCCGGGCCTGCTCGAAAGCGCTCTCGGCGAGTTCGAGGCGCTCCCGGGCCTTGCGGTACTCGGGATTGCGGACCTCGCGCTTGCCACTGACATAATCCAGGGTGCGCACGTCCTCGGTGCTCGTCTGCACGGCGCGCTGGATGAGCGCATCCACCCAGACCTGGAAGACATCCGGCTGGCCAGCCACCGTTCCGGTGGACGCGCACCGCGCCCAGCCAGGCAGCGACGAGGCCATGCGCTCGCACAGGCCCGAGAGCCCGTTGGCGATCCGGGGAGACATCGAGCCGTCGAGGTGGGCCATGACGGGGATGGCGCTCTGGGCGTAGAAGCTCGAGCGGGCCGAGCCGATCCGGGAGGACGTCTCCGAGGACGGCGCGAGGCACTGCGCCGCGGACATCAGCACGGTGGAAGCACCATGCGCGTTCTCGCCCCGCGCGGTGGTGGCGAGCTCCACGAAGCGCGAGGACAACCCGGCCGCGCGATTGGTGCGCAGCGTCTGGAAGCTCGGGACGGGGAGCTGTTGGGCGCGCGACTGGAGACAGGCCAGTCCGGCCACCGCCGTGCCCACCGGCCCCTCCGGCTGCCATTGCGAGCAGCGCTGCACGTGGAGTTCGCTGGCCTTCTCGAGCAGCCCGTTGACCTCGATATGCTCGGGAATGAGGTCCTTGGCGTCCAGCAACGGAGGGAGGCACCGATCGAGCTCTCCCGCCTCGCACGGAGGACGGGCGGTCTCGAGGGCCACGCCCACCGCCTTCTTCGCGAAGATGGGGAAACGGCCACACGCGTCCTTGTCATCGGGAGCGGCTTGACAGGCCGAGCGGTAGGCGCGGGCGGCGGTCAGGAAGTCACCACGCACCGCCGCATCCTTGGCCTGGGCCATGGCTTCACGGTAGGCGGTGTTGCAACCACTCGCGGCGAGGAGGACGAGCAACGAGGAGAAACGCGAGAGCAGGGGATGGGTACGCATTGCCCGCCCATCCTAACGCCTACCAGGGGTGAATGGCTCTCACCCTTTGTCCAACACACCCCTCCGGTAGTCCTCGATGGCCCGGTGGATCTCCTCCTCGGTATTCATCACGAACGGGCCGCGCTGGACGATGGGCTCCCGGAGGGGCTTCGCCGCGGCGACGAGCACCGCGCTCCGCTGGCTCGGTGCATGGATGCGAAGCCGCTTGCCCGGGCTGAGGAGGGCGAGCTCGCCTGCTCTCACCGGCTTCGTCTTCGACTCCGGGCCGAAGCGAACCTCTCCGGTATGGACGAACGCGAAGGCCGTATGCCCTTCCGGCAGCTCGAGCTCGAAAGGCTGGTCATCCGCCAATGCCAGGGTGAAGAGGGTCGGCTGCGTCGGGCGCTCGCGCACGGGACCCGCGAGCCCGTTCGGCGCGCCGGAGATGACCCGGAGCCGGCTCCCCGAGGATGAGAGCACCGACTCGGCGAGCTGCTCCGGCCCGAGGTCCTGCCAGGCCGCCGGGCACATCTTCTCCTTCGCTGGCAGGTTGATCCAGAGCTGGAAGCCAGACATCAGCCCCTGGACCTGCTCGGGCATCTCGGAGTGGATGATGCCGCGCCCCGCCGTCATCCACTGCGAGCCTCCGCCCCGGATGAGCCCCGAGTTCCCCCGGCTGTCCCGATGGCGCATGTGGCCATCCAGCATCACCGTCACCGTCTCGAAGCCGCGGTGGGGATGGGACGGGAAGCCGGCGATGTAGGCGTTCGGGTCGTCCGAGTGGAAGCGGTCGAGCATCAGGAACGGATCGAGGTTCCGCAGTGCGGGCTGGCCGATGACACGCGTCAACCGCACGCCCGCGCCGTCCGTCGCCGGGATGCCCGCCAGGGTCCGCACCACGGTCCGGTCGGACGTGGGGATGTACGCGCATCCCGCCGCCAGGGACACCGAGGCCAGCATCGAATCGCGGAGGAACTGTCGGCGCGTCGTTCTCATGGGCTCCGGGATGATAGCGCAGGTCACGCGTGTGCTAGGACTCGCGGCCATGCCCAGGTATGTCGCACTGCTGCGCGGAATCAACGTCGGTGGGAACAAGAAGGTCCCCATGGCCCAGCTCCGCGAGCTGATGGAAGGGCTCGGCTACACCGGGGTCGCCACCCTGCTCCAGAGCGGCAACGCCGTGTTCACCTGCAAGGAGAAGAACCCGGCCAGGGTCGGCACGCAGCTCGAGGCGGCCATCGTCAAGGAGTTCGGCTTCGAGGTCTCCGTCATCCTCCGGACGAGGGACGAGCTGGAAGCGGTGATCAAGGCCAACCCCCTGACCGGCGCCGAGGACGCCCCCTCCCGGTTCCTGGTGACGTTCCTGTCCGAGGCGCCGGAGCCGAAGCGCTTCGCGCAGTTCGACCCGGCGGACTACCTGCCGGACGAGTTCCGCCTGTCCGGACGGGAGATCTACGCCCGGTTCCCGAATGGCATCGGGAACTCGAAGCTGGCCACCGTGCTCAGCGGGACGCGCCTGGGCGTCATCCAGACCGCCCGCAACTGGAGCACCGTCACGAAGCTCCTGGAGCTCGCCGACGGCTGAGCGGGGGGCCTCCGCCGGGACATCGATGTAGGCAGGGCCCGGAGTGAAGGGGGGATGTCCTCTCCGCTCACCGCTCCGCTATTCTCCGCCCCGTCCTTCAACGAGAGACGGAACCCGAGATGACGCCAGTTCCCCGCCCCGAGGCCACGGCAGCCCGCCCTTCTTCGACTTCCGACGAGGCCCGAGTCGTTCCCGCCTCTCTCGCCCAGCGGCGCCTGTGGCTCATGGACCAGCTCGAGCCAGGCACCTCCTTCTACAACCTGTCCACCTCGCTGAGGCTGCCGGGCGCCCTCGACGTCGCCGTGCTCGAGCGCAGCCTGGATGAGCTCCTCCGCCGTCACGAGGCGCTCCGCACCACCTTCGCCTCCGTCGATGGGACGCTCATCCAACGGATTGCTCCCCCGCGGCCCTTCTCCCTGTCCATCATCGACCTGCGCCACCTGCCTCCCGCGGACCGCGAGGCCGAGGCCTCACGCCTGGCCGCCCAGGAGGCAGGCGGGCCCTTCGAGCTCTCCACCGGTCCCCTCATCCGGGGCACCCTGCTGCGGCTCGGCGAGCAGGAGCACCAGCTCCTCCTCACGCTCCACCACATCATCTCCGACGTCCACTCCCTGGGTGTGCTCCTGCGCGAGCTCCGGACGATCCACGCCGCGCTCTCCGCCGGCCAGCCCTCGCCCCTCCCCGAGCCCTCCACCCGGTACGAGAACTTCGTCCGCTGGCAGCAGGAGGCCCTTCATGGTGGGGCCGTGGAGCGGCTCCTCACCTATTGGAGGAAGCAGCTCGCCGGAATCCCCACCATCCTCGAGCTGCCCACGGATCGCCCTCGGGGCACCGTCCAGGCGCTGCGGCGCGCCAGCCATTCCGTGACGCTCCCCGTGTCCCTCACCCGGGGCCTGGAGGCACTCGCCCAGCGTGAGGACGCCACGCTGTTCATGACGCTCCTGGCTGGATTCAGCACCCTCCTCCACCGCTACTCCGGCCAGGAAGACGTCGTCATCGGCACCTCTGTCGCCGGCCGCACCCGGCCCGAGCTGGAGAACGTCGTTGGCCTCGTCGCCAACACGCTCGCCCTGCGCAACAACCTGTCGGGCAACCCTCGTTTCGTGGAGCTGCTCGCTCGCGTGCGCGAGGTCACGCGCGGCGCCCTCGCCCATCAGGAGCTTCCCTTCAAAACGCTGGTCGATGACCTCCAGCCCGAGCGCAACCTCGGCCACGCGCCCATCTTCCAGGTGATGTTCGACCTGCGGGACGAGCTCACGGCCGGCGATGGGACTCGGGTGTTCGCCAGGACGTCCAGGAACGACCTGACGCTGTTCATGGCCAGGACGGCCGACGGCCTGAGCGCCACCTTCGAGTACGACACCGACCTGTTCGACGCCGAGCGCATCCAGCGCATGGCCGGCCACTTCCAACTGCTGCTGGAGGCCGCTGTCGCCCAGCCCTCCCAGCCCATCTCCTCGCTCCCGCTCCTCACCGGGGCCGAGTGGCAGACCCTGCGCGAGTGGAACTCCGCCACCTTCGACTTCCCTCGTGACCGGTGCGTCCACGAGGTCTTCTCCGAGCAGGCCGCCCGTACGCCCGACGCTCCCGCCGTCACCTACGGCCCGAGATCCTTCACCTATCGCGAGCTCGACGAGCGCTCCAACCAGCTCGCCCACCACCTGCGCTCCCAGGGTGTCGGTCCCGAGGTCCTCGTCGGCCTGTGCGTCGATCGCTCCGTGGACCTCATCCTGGGCATCCTGGGCATCCTCAAGGCGGGCGGTGCCTACCTGCCCCTGGATTCCGCCTACCCCGCCGAGCGTCTGGCCTTCATGCTCGAGGACGCCAGCGTCAGCGTGCTGCTCGTCCACCAGGACAAGCTCCGGCGCCTGCCGCCCTTCTCCGGGCCCATCGTCCGCCTCGACTCCAACTCGGACCTGGACGCCATCGGCCGCGAGTCCACCCAGCCTCCGCCCCCCACCGCCTGCGCCGACAACCTCGCCTACGTCATCTACACCTCCGGCTCCACCGGCAGGCCCAAGGGCAGCGCCATCTACCACCGCACCATCTTCGCGCTCTCCTACGACAGGAGCCTCCAGCCCTTCGCTCCGGGGCAACGCGTCGCCCAGACCTCCAACATCTCCTTCGACCCCAGCGTCTTCGAGATCTGGGGCGCGCTGCTGCACGGCGCCCACCTCATCGGCATGACCGCCGACCCCGCTCGTGCGCCCGAGGACTTCACGGCCCAGGTGCGTGACCAGAACATCACCGTCATGTTCTGCAGCACGGCGGTGCTCAACCTCCTGGCCCGCCAGTACCCGGCGACCTTCCAGAACGTCCACGCCCTCTTCTTCGGTGGCGAGGCGGCGGACCCCGTCGCCCTGCGCGAACTCTTCAAGCACGGCCCTCCGCGCCGGCTGGTCAACGGCTACGGCCCCACCGAGTGCACCGTCTTCTCCACCTACCACGACGTCGACACGTCGCCGCCCGCCGGCCAGTCCGTTCCCATCGGCCGGCCCCTGGCCAACGGTCCCCTCTACATCCTCGACAAGCACCTGCAGCAGGTCCCCGTCGGCGTGCCCGGGGAGATCTACGTCGCCGGTGAGCGTCTGGGCCGCGGCTACTTCAACCGTCCCGAGCTCACCGCCCGCATCTACGTGCCCGACCCCTTCAGCTCCAGCCCGGGTGCCCGCATGTACAAGACGGGTGACCTCGCGCGCTTCCTGCCCGACGGCCGCATCGAGTACCTGGGCCGTATCGACCACCAGGTGAAGATTCGCGGCTTCCGCGTGGAGCTGGGTGAAATCGAGGAGCAGCTGCGCCTGCACTCCGGCGTCAAGGACTGCACCGTCCAGGCCGTCGAGGCCGGCGGAGACCGGAAGATCGCCGCCTGGTTCATCCCCCACGAGCACGCGGCTCCCACCCCGTCCGAGCTGCGCTCCTTCCTGCGCGAGCGTCTGCCGGAGCACATGCTGCCGGCCTCCTTCACCGTCCTCTCCGCGCTGCCGCTCACGCCCAACGGCAAGGTGGACCGCCGCGCCCTGCCCGCTCCCGACACCCGCGGAGACGAGAGCAACCATCAGCCTCCGAGCACCCCCACCGAGAAGACCCTGTCCCAGCTCTGGAGCTCGCTGCTGGAGCTGGAGCAGGTCAGCATCCACGACAACTTCTTCCACCTCGGTGGCCACTCGCTGCTCGCCACCCAGCTCCTCACCCGCGTCAACGAGACGTTCCGCCTCCAGCTCCCCCTGCGCCGCATCTTCGAGGCCCCGACCCTCGCGCTCCAGGCGGAGGTCATCGAGTCCGCCCTGCGCAGCGGCTCGGCGGAGCTGCGCCCGGAGCTGCGGCCCATCGCCCGCGCCGGCGACCTCCAGATCTCCTCCACCCAGGAGCGGATCTGGCTCATGGAGCAGCTCCACCCCGGCAACCTCGCCTACCGGATCCTCGTCTCCTACCGCATCACCTCGCCGCTCGACGTCGCCGTGCTCCAGCGCAGCCTGGATGAGATCCTCCGCCGGCACGAGGCGCTCCGCACCCTCCTCGTCGCCACCGGCAACGGAGCACCCGTCCAGCGGATCGCTCCTCCTGGACCCTTCGCCCTGGTCGTCAACGACCTGAGCCACCTGCCCCCCGAGGAGCGCGAGGCCGAGGCCTCCCGCCAGTCCTTCGTGGAGCTCCATCGGACGCTCGACGTCACCACCGGCCCGCTCATCCACGGGACCCTGCTGCGGCTCGGCGAGCAGGAGCACCAGTTCCTCCTCACGGTCCACCACATCGTCTCCGATGGCTGGTCCCTGCGCGTGCTCATGCCCGAGCTGCGCACCATCTACGGGGATTTCGCCGCGGGCCGGCCCTCGTCCCTCCCCGAGCTCCCCCTCCAGTACGCCGACTTCGCCGCCTGGCAGCGGCAGTGGCTCAACGGCGAGACCCTCGAGAAACTGCTCGCCTACTGGAAGAAGCAGCTCGCCGGAGCCCCGGCCATCCTCTCGCTGCCCACGGACCGTCCGAGGCCTCCCGTCCACCGCTACAAGGGCGACATCCTGACCATCCACCTGGGCGAGCCGCTCACCCGGGCCATCGAGGCGCTCTGCCGCGAGCGGGGCGTCACGCTGTTCATGACGCTCCTCGCCGGCTTCAATGTCCTGCTCCAGCGCTACTCGGGCCAGGAGGACATCGTCGTCGGCGCCCCCATGGCTGGCCGCATCCAGCCCGGGCTCGAGCGCATCATTGGCATGTTCATCAACACGCTCGTCCTGCGCAGCGACCTGTCGGGTGACCCGACCTTCGTGGAGCTGCTGACTCGCGTGCGAGAGACAACCCTCGGCGCCTACTCGAACCAGGAGATGCCCTTCGAGAAGCTGGTCGAGGACATCCAGCCGGAGCGCAGCCTCAGCCACTCGCCGATCGTGCAGGTCTCGTTCGTGCTGCAGACGGTGCCCACGCTGGAGCCGGATCCGTCCGCCACGCTGCAGATGACCGCCACCGCGGAGCCGTGGGAGCTGCGCAGCGGCTCGTCCAAGAGCGACCTGACGCTGTTCATGGCCAGGTACCCCGAGGGCCTGAGCGCCACCTTCGAGTACGACACCGACCTGTTCGACACCGAGCGCATCCAGCGCATGGCCGGCCACTTCCAGCTGCTGCTGGAGGCCATCGTCGCCCAGCCCACCCAGCCCATCTCGTCGCTCCCGCTCCTCACCGAGGCCGAGCGGAACACCCTGCGCGAGTGGAACTCCGGCACCTGCGACTTCCCGCGCGACCGGTGCGTCCACGAGCTCTTCTCCCAGCAGGCCGCCCGTACCCCGGACGCCCCCGCCGTCACCTACGGCCAGCACTCGCTCACCTACCGCCAGCTCGACGAGCGCTCCAATCAGCTCGCCCGCCACCTGCGCACGCTCGGCGTCGGCCCCGAGGTCCTCGTCGGCCTGTGCGTCGAGCGCTCCGTGGATCTCGTCGTGGGCATCCTCGGCATCCTCAAGGCGGGCGGTGCCTACCTGCCCCTGGATTCGTCCTACCCCTCCGAGCGTCTGGCCTTCATGCTCCAGGACGCGAGCGTCAGCGTGCTGCTCGTCCACCAGGACAAGCTCCAGCGCCTGCCCGCCTTCTCCGGGCCCATCGTCCGCCTCGACTCCGGCGCGGACCCGGAAGCCATCCGCCGCCAGTCCTCCGAGCCGCTGCCTCCCGCCGCCTGCCCCGACAACCTCGCCTACGTCATCTACACCTCCGGCTCCACCGGCAGGCCCAAGGGCAGCGCCATCTTCCACCGCGGCATCTGCGCGCTCTCCTACGACAGGGACTTCCACCCCTTCTCTCCGGCGGACCGCGTCGCCCAGGCCTCCAACGCCTCGTTCGACCCCAGCACCTTCGAGATCTGGGGAGCCCTGCTGCACGGCGCGCACCTCGTCGGCATCACCGCCGACCCCGCGCGTGCTCCCGAGGACTTCACGGCCCAGGTGCGTGACCAGGGCATCACCGTCATGTTCGTGACCACGGCGGTGCTCAACCTCCTGGCCCGCCAGTTCCCCGCCACCTTCCAGAACGTCCACACGCTCGTCTTCGGTGGCGAGGCCGCGGATCCCCTGGCGCTGCGGGAGATCTTCGTGCACGGGCCTCCGCGCCGGCTGGTCAACGGCTACGGCCCCACCGAGTGCACCGTCTTCTCCTCCTTCCACCACGTCGCCACGCCGCCTCCCACCGGCGCTCCCGTGCCCATCGGCCGGCCCCTGTCCAACGGCCCGCTCTACATCCTCGACAAGCACCTGCAGCAGGTCCCCGTCGGCGTGCCCGGTGAGCTCTACGTCTCCGGCGAGCGTCTGGGCCGCGGCTACTTCAACCGCCCCGAGCTCACCGCCCGCATCTACCTGCCCGATCCCTTCAGCTCCCGCCCGGGTGCCCGCATGTACAAGACGGGCGACCTCGCGCGCTTCCTGCCCAATGGCCGCATCGAGTACCTGGGCCGAATCGATCACCAGGTGAAGATTCGCGGCTTCCGCGTGGAGCTGGGCGAAATCGAGGAGCAGCTGCGCCTGCACCCGGGCGTCAAGGAGTGCACCGTGCAGGCCGTGGAGGTCGGTGGAGACCGCAAGCTCGCCGCCTGGTTCGTTCCTCGCGAGCAGGCTCCCGCCTCGTCCGAGCTGCGTGCCTTCCTGCGCGAGCGCCTGCCGGAGCACATGCTCCCGGCCTCCTTCACCGAGCTCGCCGCCCTGCCGCTCACGCCCAACGGCAAGGTGGACCGCCGTGCCCTGCCCTCGGCCGAGCCCACGCGGGGCGACGAGCACACGTACGCCGCTCCGCGCACTCCCACCGAGGAGGCCCTGTGCGCTCTCTGGGCGGCCCTGCTGGAGGTGGCGCGCGTCGGCATCCACGACAACTTCTTCCACCTCGGCGGCCACTCGCTGCTCGCCACCCAGCTCCTCTCCCGGATCCGGGTCGAGTTCGGGGTGCAGTTGCCACTCCGGGTGTTGTTCACGGGTCCCACGGTGGCCGAGCTGGCGCAGCACCTCGGCGAGCGGCCGGGACAGGTGGTTCCCACCGTGGAGCTCCAGCGTCCGATTCCCCCGATGGTCCACGCCCCTCGTGGCGGCACGCTCCCGGTGTCCTTCACCCAGGAGCGCTTCTGGCGCTTCTTCCAGCGCGCCCCCGAGTCCAGCGCCTACAACATCCCCTGCGCGTTCCGGCTGCGGGGCCGGGTGGATCCCCGCGCCATCCGGGGCGCCTTCCAGGCCCTCATCGCCCGGCACGAGTCCCTGCGCGCCACCTTCTTCGAGGAGGAGGGCCGCCCGAGGCAGCGGATCGCCGACTCGGTCGACTTCCAGCTGCGGGAAGTGGATCTGCGCGGGCGGGAGAACGGCGAGAACGAGGCCCGGAAGCACATGGCGGAGGGAGCCGCACGCCCGTTCGAGCTGACGCGCGGGCCGCTGCTGCACGCCTCGCTGCTGCGGCTGGAGGAAGAGGATTACCTGCTGTTCTTCTGCGTGCACCACATCGCATCGGACGGCTGGTCCATGGGCGTCATGGCCCGCGAGCTGGGCGCGCTGTACTCGGCCCTGGCCGAGGGCCTCGAGCCCGAGCTCCCGCCGCTGCGCTTCCAGTACCCGGACTACGCGTCCTGGCAGCGGAGCTGGCTGGCCGGTGAGGAGCTGGAGCATCGGCTCGGGTACTGGAGGAAGGCGCTCGCGGGCGCGCCCACGTTGCTGGAGCTGCCCACGGACAAGCCGAGGCCTCCCACCCGGACCTTCCAGGGCACCTACCGCGAGGTGATCCTCGGCAAGGAGCGCAGTGCCGCGCTGCATGCGCTCTGCCAGCAGGAGCGGGTGACGCCGTACATGGCGCTGCTGTCGGCGCTCGGCACCGTGCTGGCGCGGCGCTCGGGCCAGGAGGAAGTGGTGATCGGCTCGCCCATCGCGAACCGGCTCCTGTCGGAGTTCGAGTCGCTCATCGGCATCTTCGTCAACGGGCTGGCGCTGCGCGTGGATCTGCGGGGCACTCCGGGCTTCCGCGAGCTGCTGCGGCGGGTGCGCGAGGAGACGCTGGGAGCCTTCGCGCACCAGGAGGTGCCCATCGACCTGGTGGCGGGAGCGCTGATGCCGCAGCCTCCGGCGAACCGCTCGCCCCTCTTCCAGGTGATGTTCGTCCTGCAGAACGCCCCGGAGTCGCCGCTGGAGATGAAGGGGCTCAAGGTGCAGCCGTACGCGGTGGACCGCGGCAACGTCACCTACGAGCTCGCGCTGTCGCTGCAGGAGACGGAAGAGGGGTTCGCCGGCGTGCTGGAGTTCAACACCGACCTGTTCGCCCCGGCGACTGGCGAGAGCCTGCGTGCGGAGTGGATCCGCTTGCTGGACGCCGTGCTGGCGAATCCGGAGCTGCCGGTGGGCCCGGGCATGCGGGAGGTGTGACAGTTCCCACTGTCCTCAATTGTCCCCAACTGTCCCCTCTCCCTCCGGGAGAGGGTCAGGGTGAGGGTATCGGGGCCCACGGGTTGAACCCGTGTGGATGCGAACCCGAGTCCACGAGATACCCTCACCCCGTCCCTCTCCCGAGGGGAGAGGGGAAATGGCCGCTGTGAAATGGCCGCGGTGAAATGGCCGCGGTGAAATGGCCGCGGTGAAATGGCCGTTGTGAAACGGCAGCGGTGACGACCTACTTGTGCAGCGAGGTCGTGGCCTCGTCCGCGGAGACGACCTGGATGCGCCGTGGGCGCTCCGCGATCCGCAGGAGGCGCGCGAGCTCTCCGGCCAACTGCTCGGTGGGGCTCGGCGTGCCCGCCACCGTCAGCACCATCTCGTAATCATCCCCCTCCGAGCCGGAGATGATCTGCGTACGCGCGGTAATCACTCCCGGGAGCGTCGTGGCCAGGCGGCGGACCGAGGCCATGCAGATCTTCTCGCCGCCCTTCACGAGGAAATCCGAGAACCGCCCCTGGAAGTACAGGTACCCATCGGCGTCGATCTCGAACCTATCTCCAGTGGCCAGCACTCCGGGGCCGCGCAGGGCCAGGAGCTTCTCACCCTCCACGAAGCCGATCCGGCGCTTCATCACCGTGTCCGAGGACACGATGAGCTCCTTGTGCCCACCGGGAGAGCGGGGAGACAGCGACACCTGGACGCCCGGCAGCGGCAGACCCACCGAGGCGAAACGGTGCTGCGGCTCCGCATGGGCCGCGAGCGTCGCGACACGGGGCCCGGCCTCCGAGAGGCCATAGGTGAGGTACAGCTCGCCCCTGGGCCGCAGGCGGACCAACTGGGCCACGTGCTCCGGGGAGAGCACGTCCCCGCCGACACCCAGACAGCGCATCTCCTCGGGGAAGGGCCCGCCGTGCTGGAGGAGCGAGCGCACCAGGAGCGGCGTCAGGGCGGAAACAGTGATGCCGCGCTCGGCCAGGATCCGCAGGTACGAGGCGGGCTGGAACGGAGGCCCCCGGATGATGAGGTCCGCGCCCCGCAGCAGCGAGGCGAAGGCCTGCGCCACCATCGAGTACGAGTAATACAGCGGCAGGTCCACCAGCACCCGGTCCCCCGCGCGCAACCCGACGGCATCGGCATGCCGGAGCGCATTGCGGAAGAGCATCTCGAGGTCGAACACACAACCGCTGGCGAAGCCCGAGGTGCCGGACGTCAGCAGCACCATCTCCCCGGGCTGCGCACCCGGAGGCAGCGCATCGGAGAACAGGGCCACCTCGGCCCTGCCCAGGGAGAAACGCTCCACGTCCTGGGCCTGGGGAGCCGGGCGGCGCATGGCCACCAGCGCGCGAGCCGGGAGCGCCTCCACGAGCGACTGCTGCCGGGAAGCCGGTGCGGACGGGGACACCAGCGCGGGCACGCCCCGGGCGAGCAGGATGCCGAACACATGGGCCAGCAGTCCGGCACCATTCGGGAGGGCCACGAGGACGACATCTCCCGGTCGCAGGCCATGCGCCCGCCACGAGGCGGCGAGCTGCTCCACCGAGTGCTCCAGGGGCCCGGAGTCGGTCAGGTCCTGGATACGGTCCAGGAACCCCTGAACGGAAGACAGGGACACACCAGCCAGGGCAGCGGGCGATTCGTTCATGGTCACGAGGCTCGAGGAAGGAGGGTCCGTACGACGAGCTCCGGGGCGACGCCCGGTCCTGTTCCCCGGGTGAGCACGACACAGCCGGCGTGCGGCGGTCCCCCGGGGATGGAGGCCGCGGTTCCGATGAGCGCGTAGTCGACGACGCCGCGCGAGAGCCACGAGGCGGAGAGCGCCAGGGCAACGCCCACGCCGTCCTGCACGGGCAGGGTCAGGGCGAGCGTCGGCCCCCGGAGGCCGTGGACGATGCAGGCCAGGCCGGCGGGCGCGCTCGGGGTGGACGAGGGAAAACGGATGGGAGAGGCGAAGCCGCGCTGCGCCTCGCTGGCGACCTGGGCCATGGCCTCGCGCGGCCCCTCGGGACCCAACTGAATCAGCGAGCACCGGTCCGTCGCGGACTGGAAGCCCTCGCCCAGGGGCGCCGTGGCCTCGCCGATGGCGAGCACCAGGGCCCAGGCCATGGGGTCCGCGTACCGCACGGTCGTCTTCACCCGCGCCGCGTACGGGTTGGGCGCGTCCCCACGCACCACCGCGCTGCCAGACAGCACGAGCGCGCTCTCTCCAGGAACGGGCTGGCTCATCGCGGCACCTCGAAGACGAGGGAGGTATCGAAACCTCCGAATCCGAGCGTCAGGCTCAAGCCGAACCGGGCCTGATGGTGGACCGGCTTGCCCACCGGAAGAGGACAGGGGAAGTCGGGGTCCGGCTGCTCCAGGCCGACGACGGGGGGAACCACGCCCTCACGCAGCCCGAGGATGAGCGCGATGGCCTCCAGCGCGCCGGTGGCACCCAGGCTGTGCCCGAAGGCCCCCTTGGTGGCGAACACGAGCGGGCACGCGCCCGTGCTGAAAACAGCCCGGAACGCCTCCGCCTCCGCCCGGTCGTTGAGCGGGGTCGCCGAGCCATGCGCGTTGATGAGCCCGATGTCCCCGGGAGTCAGCCCCGCGTCCGTGAGGGAGCGGGAGATGGCGAACCGTGCGCCGGCGGCGGACGGATCCGGAGACGTCATGCTCGCCGCGTCGTTGGCCGAGCCAGCGCCCCGGAAGACGGCGAACACCGGAGCCGAGCGGGCCCGGGCATGCGCCATGGACTCGAGCACGAGGAATCCCGCCCCCTCGCCGAGCAGCATGCCGTCATGGCCCTGGTCGAAGGCGCGCAGCCGCGTGGGAGACATGGTGGAGAGCGCCGAGTGCGCCAGCCGCTTGCTGTGGGCGAGCACGTCCACACCGCCGCAGACACACACCTCGGCGATACCGGAGCGGATGAGCTCCGCGCCCACGAGGATGGCATCCGCGCCCGAGGAGCAGGCGGTGGAGATGGCAATGGGCGGAGTGGTCGAGCCCACCGTGCGCGCGACCTCCTCCACCCAGGCGTGGAGCGGACCCTCCCGCTCCTGCGCATCATCGAGATACGCGCCCAGGCTGGTTCCCAGCACCAGACGCGTCTTGTCACCACCCGTCGCCAGACCGGCCTCGGACAGGGCACGGCCCAGCGTCTCCACCGCCAGACGGCGCAGGCGGATCGCGGGGGCGTCCTCCGAGGGGCGGACCACCGCGGCCAGCCCGTTGCGCAGACGATGAGGAGATGGGACCTCGACGAAGCCGTGCTCACCGGCCAGCAGCCGGCGCCACACCTCGTCGAGCCCATTGCCGAGCGCCGTGCTCCACGCGGCGCCGGTCACGGCGACGGGCGCTACCATAGAGGCGAACCCAGATCCGAGACCTTGGTGCGGACCAGACTGGCGCGGAACGCCGCCACGCGGTTGCCGTCCACCGTCATCTTGCCGGAGTACTGGAACATGTTGCCCACCAGGCGGTTGGCCGTGATGCGCAGCACGATCTGGTCTCCCGGCACGACGACCTTGAAGAAGCGCGAGTCCACCGAGCCAATCAACGTCAGCTCGTCCTCGGCCAGCATGGACGTGCTCATCTGGTAGAGGATGATGCCCGCCTGGGCATTGGCCTGCATGAGGTTGCTGCCCGGGTAGATGGCGCGCTCGGGGAAGTGGCCCGCGATGCAGTCCACGTTGCCCGAGATGGAGATGAGCGCCTCGAGGAACTTGCCGGGCTCATGGTCCGTGATGCGATCCAGGAGGATCATCGGGTGGCGGTGCCGCAGCCACTGGCGCAAGGCGGTGAAGCCCAGGGGCTTGGGCTGACGGACTTCGTTCGCGGGCGCGGCGCTCACGGGGACGGGGCCTGCTGCAGCGCGGCCTTCAGGTTTTCCGGGATGCATACGGGTGCTCCACTCTCATGGTTGACGACGGCCAGATCCAGACTGCCGGAGGCGAGCAACAGGGGCTCGGGCCCGGTGCCCTCGCGGTAGACCTTCACCACGACCTTGAGGCTCGCGGGCCCCACGTTCTCCAGGGCCGGGACGAGCAGCAGCCCGTCCCGGAAGCGCGCGGCGTTGCGGTAGGTGATGCGCAAATCCCGCACGCGCAGCTCGAGCCCTTGTGCCTCGAACACGCCGAGCCCGGCGCCCCGGTGCTCCAACTCATCCAGCGCCGCCGTCTCCATCAGCGAGGCGTAGCGGGAGAAGTGGACGACGCCGGCGGCATCGGTGTCGACGTGCTCGACGCGGTGACGCACCTCCATTACGCGCCCCCCTCGGCGAACTTCCGGACGCCCTTCTGGATGCGCGCGACCAGCTCGCGCAGGTCATCCGCGCCCGCGATGAGGGGCGGAGCGATACGCATGGCGGGGAACGTGTAGCGCAGCCCGTGCGAGCGCTTGCCCGCGCCGGCCATGAACTCCACGAAGACGCCGGACTCGATGAGCCGGGTGCGCAGCTTCGTGAGGCCGCCCGCGGACTTATCGGTCAGCTCGATGCCGTTCATGTAGCCCAGGCCGCGGACCTCGCGGAACAGCTCGGGGAAGACATCCACCACGTCCTGCTTCAGCCGGCCGCGCAGCTCCTCGCCCAGGGGACCGGCGCGCTCGATGAGCCGCTCCTCCACCAGGAACTTGAGGCCAGAGCGCAGCACCGCGCTGGTGAGGGGCCGCAGGTCCGACGTGGACACCGCGCCGCTGGAGCGGACGGACAGCTCGCGCCGGGCGATGACCATGGACGTGGAGACGACCCCCATGCCGAGGCTCTTGCCGATGACGGTGATGTCGGTGGGGATGGGCCCCTGCTCGTCCGTCATGCCGAAGAACTGGCCCGTCTTGGCGAAGGTGAGCACCTCGTCGGCCACGAGGAGCACCTCGTGCTCACGGCAGAGCGCGGCCAGCCGCCGCAGGTAGCCGGGAGGAGGCACGATGATGCCGCCATCACCCTGGACGGGCTCGACAAAGACGGCGGACAGCTTGCTGCCGTTCTCCGCGAAGAAGCGCTCGAGGATCTCCGGCTCGGCGTACGGCAGGAAGGACACGTCCAGGCCGTAGGGAGCCTCGGTGCTCGGCGCGGGCAGGCCGATGCGGTAGTGACGGCGGTTGAGCAGGCTGAGCAGGCCACCGGTCCACCCGTGCCAGGCGCCCTCGAAGGCGAGGATGGTCCGCCGGCCCTCACGGCCCGCCTTCGGCGACAGCCGGCGCCGGTCGAAGCTGGTCTCCAGCACCAGCCGCAGCGCGAGCTCCAGGCCCTCGGAGCCGGAGTTGCGGCCGCTCGCGTGGTACTGGTCGCCCGGGAAGCGGTCCGCCCAGAGTCCACCCGGGCCGAACAGCTCCTCCAGCAACTGCACGCGCGCCAGCGAGCCCAGCTCGTCCGTGACGTAGCCGGTGCTCTCCAGGCCTTCGCGCAGCGCCTGCTGCATGCGGGGGTGACCGGCGCCCAGACAGGCGCTGGCGTAACCGCCGCTCGCATCCATCACCTCCAGCACCAGACCCGCGTCCGGACCCTCGAGCGGCACCATGTGCTGCACGAGCCCGCGCGCCTGGAGACAGGAGAACGGCAGCCGCCCACCGGCATAGTGGTCCATCTGCAGCGCCATGCCGGCGCGCAGCCGCTCCACGTCCTGCGGGCTCAGCTTCTCACCCACGGCGGGCACCTTCATTTCGCGACCCCCTGCGCCGTCTGGAGGTTCGAGATGAGCGACGCGAGCTGGTTGACGGTCCGGAAGCTGTCCGCGTTGAAGTCCTCATCGGAGATGCGGATCTTGAACTGGTCCTCGCAGATGACGCGCAGCTCGAGGAAACCCACCGAGTCCAGGCCGATGACGGACTGCAGACCATCATCCAGGCCGATCTGATCCTCGGGAAGCTCCACGAAGAGGTTGGTGACCAGGATCTTCTTGATGCTCGATGTCAGCGCTTCGTTCATGGTGTGCGAATCCTCGCTTGGGGAGTTACCGGCTCACGCACCCGAGGGTGCCCTTCGTCACGCGCAACAGCTCCTGGGGCCGGATCCGGAGCAACAGCTCGGGACGGCCGCCACCGCCGTACCCCTCGGGGTACTGGAGCACCGCCTCATCGAGGATGACGCGGAGGGGCTTGGGGTAACCCAGTGGCGGAGTGCCGCCGGGAGGATACCCCGTTTCCTGGAGGGCGAGCTCCTCGCTGGCGAACGCCACCTTGGCGCACCCCGCCACGCGGGCCACGGCCTTGAAGTCCACGCGCTTGTCGCCCGGCAGTACGGCCACCAGCACCTCGCCCGTGTCCGCGCGGAGCACCAGCGACTTGAAGATGCCGCCCACCGGAATGCCGAGCTGCTGCGCCGCGGCATCCGCCGTCTTCATGGGAACCTGGAGCTCGATGAGCTGCGCGTCCACGCCCTCGCGCGCCAGGAAGTCTTTCAAATCAACCATGGCTCAGAACGATCTTCCCGATGTTGCGGTTGGCTTCCATCTCCGCCTGGGCCTCCGAGAACCGCTCCAGCGGATACTCCGCGTGAACCACGGGACGCAGCTGCCCCCGGTCGAGCACCTCCAGCCAACGCCGGCGGAAGTGCGCGTTCACCTGGCGCTTCTCGTTCATCGGCCGCAGCCGCAGCGACGAGCCCTTGATCTGCAACCGGCGCTGCACGACCCGCAGCAGGTCCAACCCGGCCGACATTCCGTCCAGCAGCCCCACCACCACGAGGCAGCCCTCGTGCTTGAGCAGGGACAGGTTTCGCTCCAGGTACGCGCCCCCGATGAAGTCCATCACCAGCTCGACGCCCTCGCCGCCGGTCAGCCGCATCACCTCGCGCGCGAAGTCCTGCTCCTTGTAGAGGATGGCCTCATCCGCCCCGATGGCGCGCAGGGCCTCCACCTTCTTCTGGGAGCCCACGGTGCAGTACGCGGTGGCCCCGATGTGTTTGATCATCTGCACCATGGTGGTGCCGATGCTGCTGGCGCCCGCGTGGACGAGCACCGTGTGTCCGGGCTGGAGCCCACCCAGGGTGAACAGCGTCTCGTTGGCCGTCAGGAAGGACTCCGAGGTGGCCGCGGCCTCGCGGAAGCCGAAGGACCCGGGGACGGGGTTGGCCATGCCCTGGTCGAGCAGGCAGTAGTCGGCGAACGCGCCGCCCTCCACCACGCCGTAGACGCGCTGTCCCCGGACGAAGCCCTTCACGTTCTCCCCCCAGTCCTCCACCGTGCCGGCGATCTCCACGCCGGGGATGGCCGACTGGCCCTCGGGCACCTTGTAGATGCCCTGGCGCTGGAGGATGTCCGCGCGGTTGAGCGCACTGGCGTGCACCTTCACCAACAGCAGGTCGCCCGTGGCCACCGGCTTGGGGACCTCGCGCAGCTTCACCACCTCGGGCCCGCCAGGGCCCTCGTAGACAATGGCTCGCATGGTGCTCAGTACCCCGCCTTTTCCTCGACACCCTTCTCGCGGGTTGGCACGAGGAAGCTGCGCTCGAACGAGAGGAACTTCTCACCCGTCGACTTGAGGCCCACCGTCTCGCAGGTGATGATCCCCTCGCCCGGGCGCTTCTCGGAGAGCCGCTTCGCCAGGATGCGGCTCTCCGCGTAGAGGGTGTCCCCCGCGAAGACGGGATGCGTGAGGCGGATTTTATCCCAACCGAGGTTGGCCACGGCCCGGCCGCTCGTGCTGCGCACGCTCATGCCGCACACGATGCTGAACGTCACCAGCGAGGAGATGAGGGGCTTGCCCCACTGCGTCTCCTCGCAATACGCCGCGTCGATGTGGAGCGGTGACGGGTTCATGCTCAGCAGGTTGAAGAGGAGGTTGTCGGCCTCCGTCACCGTCCGGCCAGGACGGTGCTCGAAGACATCCCCCACGGTGAAGTCATCGAAGTAGAAGCCAATGACCTCCCGGTACCGCTGCGGTCCGACCTGCTTGTATCCCGTGATGCCGGTGCCATCCATGAGGGCTCGTCCTCGCGCCGCCGAGGGCGGTGATCAGAAGTTGGCGACGATGTCCTTGACCGTGGCGCAGAAGGCGCGGACCTGCTCCAGCTCCATGTCGGCGCGCAGCATGAGGCGCACGCCCGCCTCGCCCTTGGCGACGATGGGGAAGAACACCGCCGAGCAGTAGTAGCCCCGCTTGTACAACTCCTTGGACAGCTTGACGGCCTTCTCCTCCTCGCCCACCTGGAGCAGGCGCACGGGCATGCCATTGCCGGCCTGCTTCGTGGGGAACTCCTTGTCGAAGCACTCGATGTTGCGTTGCAGCTTCTCCTGGAGCTGCCCCAGCTCGGGCGAGCGGTGCAGCGCGATGCTCGCCAGCGAGGCGCCGATGGAGGGAATCTGCATGTTCTGCGACCAGGCCAGCGGACCGCCGTTGCGGTTGACGAAGTCGAAGATCTTGTCGCTGCCCAGCATGGCCACGCCACCGGACGCACCGAACGCCTTGGCCAGCGAGGCGACGATGAGCGTCAGCGGGTTCATCTTGATGCGCGAGCGCACGTAGCCCTCACCGTTCTTGCCGGTGATGGACAGCGAGTGCGAGTCGTCGAAGTAGAGGAAGAGCCCGTAGCGCTCCTGGAGCTGGAGCAGCCCCTCGAGCGCGGTGAGTCCTCCCATGGAGTAGGCGCCATCGGCCACGTAGGCCACGCGCGGGTACTTCTTGCAGACGTCCTCCAGGAAGTTGAGATCGTTGTGGGGGCTCGTCAGCACCAGGCTCTCATCGCCGCAGATGGGCTTGATGTAGGCCATGGAGAAGTGACAGAAGCGGTCGAACACCATGACGCGCGGCTTGCCATCCTCGGTGAGGTGGCCCGAGGCGATCAGCGGCAGGATGCCGGCGGACAGCGCGCTGCACGTGGCGCCGAGCACCGCCGGGCCGCCGTAGAGCGAGCTCAGCTCCTCCTCCAGGCGCACCAGCAGGTTCGGCCGGATGCGCACGGTGGACAGGGACAGGCTGGTGGTGCCGCACTCCTTCAGCGCGTCGATGGCGCCCTGGAGGATCTTCGGGTGGTGGTTGAGCCCGAGGTACGAGCACGAGCACAGCACCATGAACTCATGGTTGTGCTGCCGGTCGATGAGCCGGTTGTTGGAGTCGAAGTCCACCTTGATGCCGATGAGCCCGTCCTCGGCGGCGCGCAACCAACCGCGGTCGCCCAGGGCGATCATCTTCTCGTTGTTGCGGTACTGCCGGGGGCCCAGGACATTCTGGGCAGTGCTCGACTCCATGGAGACTCCTCTCACGGGTTGGCTGACGTAGGTGTGGTGCTGCCAGGGTGCGCGGGGCTCAGCCCTCGCGATTGCCGAACTCCTCGAGCATCCGCCGGGCGGCCTCGATGAACGGGGTCCCCATCATGGTCCCATCCACGACGGCGATGTTGAAGTCCTTGGCCTGGCTCTCGGCGAGGATCTTCCGGGCCTTCGCCAGCATGCGCTCGTCCGGGGAGAAACCGGGCTGGATGATCTCAATCTGCCCCGGGTGGATGGCCACCTTGCCGCTGAAGCCCATGTTCCTGGCGAGCGAGACCTCGCGGCGCAGCTCCTCCACGTTGGGGATGTCGAAGAACGGCGAGTCGATGACGTGCAGGTTGGCGGCACGCGCGGCGGTGACGAGCCGCGCACGCGCGTAATACAGGGGCTCCCAGGCCAGGGACGCTCCGATGTTGAAGGAGAAGTCCGCCGAGCCGAAGACGAAGCCCTTGAGCCGCGGCGTGGCGCGGGAGATGGCGTCGACGTTCTCGATGCCGCGGGCGGTCTCCACCAGCGCGAGCAGGTCCACCTGGGCACACTCGGGGCCGAGCACCTGCTCGACGATCTCCAGGTCCCGCGGAGACTCCGTCTTGGGCAGCATGATGACATCCGGCTTGGAGGCGTAGTCGCGGATGGCGAGCAGGTCGCGCATGCCCTCGGGCTTGGTGATGGAGTTGATGCGGATGGCCCGGCGGCCGGACGCGGTGCGCGGCGCGGTGAAGAAGGCCTCCGCCTTGCTCCGCGCGGCGTCCTTGAAGGGCGCGGCCACCGAGTCCTCCAGATCCACCAGGGACATGTCTGCACCGGACTGCTGCCCCCGGGCGAACCGCTCGACCGCCAGCGCCGGAGTGAACAGGATGGAGCGGCAATACGTGGTGAATCTCATGGCTGCCTCCGAGGGTGAGAGGACTGCCCTCCGCCTTGCCCGCCCCCAGGGCAGGAGCCGCCGGAGAATACGCGGTGCGGTGGTTACCGGGCATTCGTTGAATTGCCGACTATCTGGCTACCCTTCATTTCGCGCGGCGTCAAGGACACCCAAAGCCCCATTCAGGCGCGTCCACCCCGTGACGTATTGATATAATTTTACACTTCGGCTCCCCTCTCTCAAGAGGGCGCGGCCCCCCGCAACCGACACTCAACGCATTGACCTGCCCCGAGGCAGGTGTGGTATATGCCGCCGCGCCAGAAACAAGCATCAGCGCATCACGCGGAGGCAACGGCACGCGGCGCTGCTTCGACAGACATTGAGCGGCTCGCGATGGCTGAACCCTGTTTGTGTCTGGATTGAGCGGTTGTCACATTGGACATACAACCGTCTGCCCTGCCGTCCGCCCGCCAGGCAGACGTCCGGGACGTGGACCCGCGCTCATCACGAACCCGCGCGCCCGTGCTCACTCCGCATGAACCACACCCAGACGGAGCAGCCCCTCCGCGGCTGGAGCTCCCGGGCTTGCTCCCAGGAGCCTTCGAATGAGTCAGGAAGCCGTACCCGTTGATCCCCACGAGACGCTGTACGTGCCCATGCGGCGTCGCTTCACGCGCGAGTACATCACCACCCCCGAGGGCAACCGGGAGCTGCATCTCTTCTTCGGCATCAAGGAGATCACCCTCGACGAGCCGGACCTGCACGCCTTCGGAGAGGCCCTGCTCCAGCAGGACCAGTTCATGGCCGGCAGCGCCACCACGTGGAGCGGCGGAGCGCCCTATCCTTGGGAGCGCGTGAGGGAGCTGCTCGAGGCCCTCCTGGCCGAGGAGATCCTCTCGCGCGAGGCCCCGAAGCCCTCGTCCCGGGGAGACATCCATCAGCGGTTCCTGGAGGCCGAGGCCCTCCGGGAAGCGCCCACCGAGCCCCTGTGGTGGAACCCGGACTGCCCCCGCGTCATGGAGCGGTTGACGGGACGTCCGTTGGAGCTGAGCTTCCTCGAGGCGGTGCTCCCGCTGCATCGCATCGCCCACCCGGCGCTCGACGCGGAGGGACGCCATGTCGGGGAGATGAACGTCTTCCCCGTGGCCATGCGCATGAAGCTTCCGACGGAGTGGAAGCCGTGCCCCTACCCGGGCAGCCGCTTCCGGGACGAGGCGATGATGAACGTGACGGCGCTCCGGTCGATGACACGGCACTGGAAGGCCGTGCTGCGGGGGGTGCTCGCGGTCCGCGAGGAATACCTGCGCCGCCGTCCCCTGCTCCCGGATGGACGCTGGCGGGTCGGGGATCTCCACGCCGTCTGCGTGGCCGTGCTGGCCCTCCCCACCCTGTTGCTGATGCGCGGCAACGACCCCGTCCCCAATGGCGAGCTGGATCCCGTGCTGTCCTCCATGTTCCGGGTGACGGATGGAGTGCGAATGGTGGCGGCCTATCTGCTCTACCACCCGGCGGAGCCGAGGCCGTACGACACGCCCATCACGCCCGCCGAGCTGTACCGCATCAGCGAGCATGAGAACCAGTTCCTCTCCAGCCGCGGCGTCTGCGCCGGCCCCCCGCACATGGTGGAGGAGTTCTTCGCGACGTTGATGGATGGCAAGCCCGTGGAGGGTCCTCCCGCCCCCATGCCGGAGTGGGCCGCGGACATCCCCGCCGCCGTGGACTACGCGATGCGGGGGCTCCTGCTCTATTCGCTCCAGTTCAACCTCTGGGGCCGCATGTGCGGAGCCTACGACGCGCTCCGCTCGGCGCTCCTCCCGGTGGAGGACGAGCCGGGTGGCTTCCTGGGGCGGCTGCGCGCCCGGGTCGAGAGCGACTGGCGGATGATCGAGACCCTGGGACTGAACCAGCCCTCCACCCGGGCTCAGGTCGAGTCCCGCCGCGTCGAGCAGTACGAGAACGCCTTGCACCTCCTGACGGGCTTCCGCGAGGACACGCCGCGGCACCTCCAGGACGCCTTCATCCCCGCGCACGACGCGGTGGATGCGCGGGCGCGTCTGAGGCTCCGTGAGCTGCTCCGCTCACGCGCGGACGCGACCCCGGAGGCCCGGAGTGACGTCCTGGGGGCCATCGCGGACGCGCTGGCGGAGTACCTGTCCATCGAGCGCCCCGCGCTGCGCGCCCTCGAGGGTATTCAGCGCCAGGTCAATGCGTTGCTCCAGCGCCCCCACCCGGAGCGGAAGTTCTCCAGTGCGGATCTCTCCCTCAGCCACCGGCTGCGCATCGGCATCGCACGCCCGCTGCCCGACCTCATGGAGTTGCTCCGGGATGAGCTGGAAATCACCGTCGAAAATACGGAGGAAACCACGCGAATCACAAACGCGCCCACCCGCTCTCAATAGGAATGAAGTCGATAACCCACGAGGAGCACACACAAATGAAGATCAAGACGAACATCCGCGGCGGTCTGGCTATCTCTGGTGGCTATTTCGGTGGTGGCAACTGCCGCGACTACGTCCTGGCCTGAAGCCGAGAGCCACGCGGTTGCCCGAGTCGTCAGCGGACGGTACGCCGTCCACTGGCGACTCGGTGCGTTGCGGGGTCACCCCTCCCCTGACTCGCGCTCGTAGAAGTTCCCCCGAAGAAGGCACGCCACCCCACGCCGGCTCGCCTCGAAGTGGGGCTCGGGAAGCTGGCGCGGATCGTACCAGCCCCAGCCCGCGCACTTGTCGGGCTCCATCACCCCGGGCTCTCCCCGGAACCGCTGGGTGTACAGGATGACCGAGACGTGGTGCCTGCCCGTCCGCCGGAAGGTCTCGAGGTTGTTGGTGACGGCGATGACCCTCGGGTCGATCAACTCCAGGCCCGTCTCCTCCCGGACCTCCCGGATGGCGCCCTCCTCGAAGCTCTCTCCCACCTCCAGCAGCCCGCCAGGAATGGAGTAGAAGCCCCCCTGCCAGCCCTTGCGCTGGCCCAGCAGGATCTCCTCCCCCCGTTGGATGATGACCCCGAGCCCGACGGCCGGGTGCTCCGGTTTCTGGCTCATGTGCGCACCACCTCGTACGAGTCTTTCCAGGATGCCAGCACCGCCCGAGCGGGGGCACGCATTTCCCACTTCGTGAGAGTTCCCGGCCATGGCCTCGGTGGGCCGGAGAGGAGGCTGCTTGCTCGGAAGCACTCCAGCCCCGTGTGGGGGTGCTTTTCGAGGGGAAGTGCAGGATGCTCGTGGGTCGATCCGACCGCTTCTACCCGAAGGAGCCCCATGAGAAGACCGCTCGCCCTGCTCTCGCTGCTCGCCCTGACGAACACGGCCTGTCCCGGCACCGTCGATCCCCCGACAGACCAGTTCGCCCTGGACCCCGTTCCGGCGGGTCAGGGGTTCCAGTACGTCACCCGGGAGACCGAGGTCCCCCAGGGGGTCGAGCAGCAGGACTGCTACTTCTTCAAGGCGGGGGACATTGCCGCGGCCAACGGCATGCCGGCCAACGAGCCCATCAACCTGCACCGCATCCAGATCTCCCAGCGGGATGGCTCGCACCACATGAACATCTACCGGGTGCGCACCATCGTGGGGCTGGACCCGGCCAACGGGGAGTTCCAGCCGGCCTCCAACGGCTCGGGCCCCTGCTTCAACAGCGCCAACTGGGCGGACTGGCCGCTGCTGGCCAACACGCAGCAGGATGGGACCATCGACTGGACGTATCCGGAGGGGGTGGCCAATGTCATCCAGCCGGACGAGTGGCTGATGTTGCAGTCCCACTTCGTCAACGCCTCCACCCAGAAGACGCCGCAGAACTACGGCCGGGTGTGGGTGAACTTCTGGGCCATCCCCAAGGAGCAGGTGAAGCACGAGCTGGGCACCATCTTCGCCACCAAGCAGTCCATCCGCGTCTGCACGAAGAACCCCACGCCCGTCTTCGATGGGACCTGCAATCTCAACAACAAGAACCCCGTGCAGATCATCGGGGCCAACGGCCACTTCCACAGCCGGGGCAAGCAGTTCCGCATCTACGCCTGGGACGGCATGAGCCTCGAGCGGCCCCCGGAGGATCAGCGCTTCTACACCTCGGACGTGTGGGACGATCCGCCCATGACGCGCTCGCCCGAGCTGGACCGCACGCTGCCCGCGGGCAGTGGCATCTGGTACACGTGCAACTACGAGTGGACGCCTCCTCCCATTGGCTGCGCGGCCCTGGATGCGTTCGACAAGGAGAAGTACTCGACTCCCGACCGGCTGCTCGACTGCTGCTACACCTTCGGACCGCAGGTGGATCAGAACGAGCACTGCAATGCCTTCATCTATTACTACCCGAAGCAGGACGACGTGAACTGCTTCTGACAGGGCCGCAATGCGAGTGCATCTCATGAAGTCCGTCCCCGTCGTCCTGCTGTCGCTCTGTCTGGTCATGAGCTGTGACCCGGATGGCGGCAACCCCACGCCGGACGCGGGGACCCGTCAGGACGCCGGTACGAACCAGGACTCGGGCATCCCCGACTCGGGCATCCCCGACTCGGGCACGACCGAGGACGCGGGCATCCCCGACTCGGGTACGACCGAGGACGCGGGCATCCCCGACTCGGGCACGGCTCCCGACGCGGGCACGACCGAGGACGCGGGGACTCCTCCCCCTGACGCGGGAACGACTCCGGATGCGGGGACGACACCTGACGCGGGGACCATTCCCAACACACCGTGCGGCGTCCCCTACCTGGGGGATCCCAATGGGGCGCTCGACTTCAAGATCAAGGCGCTGGGGCCTGATTGGACGTCCTATCCGCTCACCACGGGGAGCACCCTCACGGTCATCGAACCGATCCAGGGCGGGCGGGTGTCGTTCGTCGGAGTGTACGACGTGATCAACATCGATCCCTGTGGTGTGAGCATCCTGGGCGCGCTGAAGAATCCCGAGACCGGCAGGCTCACGCTCGACTCACGGACCGCCAACCTGCAGCGAGGTCCGGACGGCCGGGGGTCGAACATCGACCTGGACGACGCCTCGTTCTCCAACGTGACGCTGTGCCCCAACCAGTGGTCCAACAAGGACATCTACGACCAGGAGTACGATCTCATCGTCATCCTGAAGGATCGTCTGGAGAAGAAGGTCCTTCAGAAGACCATCAAGGTACGTCCCGCCTGCAACGTACCCGGGGAGGATGCCTACTGCCGGTGTATCTGCAAGGCGGGCTACGTGTTGGGCTCGCCCTGCCCGTAGCGATTGAATGACCCGCGCTCCAGGAACCACCTGGGGCGCGGTGCTCACTCCTCGCGCCGCCCACGCCGGCGCAGCAGGATGGACAGGAGCAGCGGGGCCATCCCCGCGCTCCCAGCCGTGGCGCCGCACCCGTCCGGCTTCGGAGGCACTTCCCCGTCGGGCGTTCCAGCGTCCGTTGGCACGGGGTCGACGGGTGCCCCGAGCTGCTGCGCGAGCTGGGGCCAGAGTGGCGTGCACAGCTCCTTCACGGGCGTCCCCGCCGGGCACTGGTGAACGCCCTGGACGCCGCGGAGGCTGAAGAGGGGCTCCCAGGACGTGCCCTCGTCGGTGCTGCGCGCCAGGGCCCACTCGTGCACCCAGGTGGAGCCGCAAGCGAAGAGGGTGCCGCCCTCGCGCGTCACGCACGCGTTGCCCGTGGGCAGCGACAACGGGAGCATGGACTCTCCCTCGCGGCCCCGGAACAGGTGATTGTAGGTCGCCACCCAGGTGGTCCGGCCATCGGCTGAGACGTCCATGTTGACGAGCGGATCCTCCTGCGCCAGCACGGACGTGAGCGTGCGGCCCCCGTCGTCACTGCGCAGCACGGTGTAGAGGACGCCGCCCGCCGGGGTCCACGAGGACACGCGCGCCCACAGCACATCCGGATTCGCCGGGCTCACCGCCAGCAGCTTCAAGTCATACGCGCCCTCGAGCCCCGCGGGGAACGTCTGGGGCAGGTCCTCCCACGTCTCGCCCTCGTCACCGCTGCGGAAGAGGTACATGGCGTAGCCCTTCCAGCCACTGAGGTAGAGGCGCTTCGGGTCGGAAGGAGCCACGCGCACCGCGGAGAAGACGGCTTCACGGCTCAGCGAGGTGGGCGTCCACGTCTCCCCGCCATCCCGCGAGCGGAACAGGAGGTTGGTCATCGCGGGCCTTCCGGTGGCCACGTAGAGCAGGGAGCCATCCGTGGGGTGCTCGGCGAGGCTGGAGACCCAGAGGTCCTGGAACGCCGTGGAGGCAACCCAGGTGCACCCTCCATCACGCGAGCGCAACAGCGCCTTGCCCGTGGCCGTGAGGATGTCCCCACCCGAGAGCCACACGTAGCGCTCCGGGGGCCAACTGCCATAGCCCATGGCCTCCGCGCACACCCAGCGCCAGGAGGCACCGTCATCACGGGAGATGAGCGTGCCCCGGGTGAAGCCCATCAACCGATCTTCCGGGTGTCCCCGTCGCGAGGTGTAGCTGTCTGTCTCCATCAAGCCCCCGTGTGCATGCACGGAGGCCGCGGACAGCAGGCCCAGGCAGGTGAGGAATCTCCAGGAGGCCATGGCGTGGAGCTTCATGAATCCCCTCTATTCGAGCACGGCGCCCTGTTGGATCCACAGCTCCAGCATGTCGAGGCTCTCCTGGGGAAGAGGGGTGCTGCGTTGGGGCATGCGCTCGCCACAGGCGCTCGGAGCGCACGGCAGGCCCGTGTAGTCCCCCGTCACCTTGTGCAGCAGGAAGCTTCCCGAGGGATTGCCCGGGTCCACCAGCGGCAACGAGGGCTCGCGGACGCTCTTCTCCTTCAACCGGGCCAGGAGCGTGGCGGCATCCCCGGAGCCGAGGGTGAGCTGCACGTGGCCCGCCGGCTGGGCCGTGCCGTGACACCCCGAGCCGAAGCCGCACGAGCCCTGGAAGAGGGGAACCACGTCCTGGCTGAAGGTGGGGCGCTCCTCTGGCGGCACCTCACCTCCATCACACCCGCCCATCAGCGCCAGGCCACCCAGGAGGACCACCTGGCGCCACGGCCGCTTCCCGGGCAGAAGGGGGATCATCGCCTCTCGTTGCGTGTCATCGAGCCGCATGCGCCCTACCCTACCAGTCCGCGCCGCTCCAGCCAGGGAACCGAGAGGACGCCCGCGTCACTCGTCCAGCGCCACCTGGAGCAGCGCGGTCTCGTCGAGCTGCTCGGGGGGCAAGAGCTCGCCCTGGCCCCCGAGGAGGGGACGCCTGACGCGGCCGCTACCAGCGGCCCTGGATGCGCTGCATGAAGTCGTACGGGTAGCCCAGCTCCAGGGCACTGGCCTCATCCAGCCGCTTGAACTGGGCATCCTCCAGCTTCAGCTCGGCGGCCTTCAGGTTGTCCTCGAGCTGCTCCACGGTGCGAGCGCCGAAGATGACGGAGGTGACGGCGCGCTTGCGCAGCAGCCACGCCAGGGCCACCTGCGAGGCCGAGGCGTTCAGCTCGCTGGCCACCGCGTCCACCGCCTCGAGGATGCGCCAGTTCCGTGGGGTGTCGAAGCCCGCCAGCCGGTCCTTCCACTTCGCCAGACGCGAGGAGTCCGGCGGGGGCTGGCCCTTGCGGTACTTGCCCGACAGGAAGCCCCCGGCCAGGGGTGACCACGGGAGGATGCCCAGGCCGAACTGCTCACACACGGACACGTGCTCACGCTCCAGCTCGCGCACCACCAGGCTGTACTGGGCCTGCAACGCCACGAAGCGCGAGAGGTGCTGCGTCTTGCTGGTCCACAGGCTGTCCACCAGCCGGTAGGCGGCGTAATTGCTGGCGCCGATGTAGAGCACCTTGCCCTGGCGCACCAGGTCCTCCAGCGCCCGGAGCGTCTCCTCCTCGGGCGTGTCGATGTCCTGCATGTGCACCTGGTACAGGTCGATGCGGTCGGTCTGCAACCGGCGCAGACTGCCCTCCACCGCCGAGCGGATCTGATAACGCGAGGCCCCCGTGTCATTGGGCCCCTTGCCCATACGGAAGCGGAACTTGGTGGCCAGCACCACCTCGTCGCGCCGCTTCGTGCGGGTGAACCAGTTGCCCAGCACGCGCTCGGTGAGCCCGTCGTTGCCGTAGACGTTGGCCGTGTCCCAGAAGTTGATACCGGCCTCGAGCGCCCGGTCCATGATGGCGAAGGACGTCTTCTCGTCCGATGCCACCCCGTGCATCATCGAGCCCTCGGCGGGCTCGCCGAACGTCATCGTTCCCAGGCACAGGTTGGACACCTTCAGGCCGCTGTGGCCCAGCTTGCGATATTCCATGATTCCCTCCTGCGGCGGCAGGCGCCGCGAGGCCCTCGGCCTAACCCGGGCGTGCGTCCCCCGCCACAAGCAATGACCGCGAAACTCCGCTTTGTCGAAGCCGCAACCAACGCGTCACGGACACGCCAGCGGGCGCTAGAGTGATGGAACATGCTTCGCCCTCCACTATTCAGGAGAGCCTCTTCATGACCTCGCCCCCTTCCGCGAGCAGACCCCCGCCACCGGTCATCGCCCCCATCACCCGGGACGGCGTGCGCTACGAATCCCGGTCGTCCCACAGTGGCGTGCTCTTCGTGGTCGACGAGACGTCCGGCAAGCCACTCTGGCAGGTCGAGGTCTTCAAATACCTCGTCGACGAGCAGGTGGAGACCGATGTGCAGGTGGTGTTCTTCAAGTCGATGACGCTCGACGCGACGGGAACGTCGATGCTCATCGAGGACGAGGTGGGTGTCCGCCACCTGGTCGACCTGAAGACGCGCGAGGCGAAACTGTTGACCTGGCCCGTCGCCGTCAGCCTCTTCGAGGCGACCCCCGGCCCGGACGGGTGGAAGTACTCCGTGGAGCTGAAGATCTCCAACTCGCTCACGCGGCCGCTCCAGCTCGACGGGCCCAGCGTCGCCGAGAAGGGGAAGCTGTCGAACAACCTCTTCCAGGTCGAGGTCGACGGCCAGCGCATCGCCTATCAGGGAATGATGGCCAAGCGGGCCCCGCCCGGCCGGTTCATCGAATTGAAGCCCGGAGCGACCTACCGCACGGTGGTGGAGCTCTCGTCGGAATACCCCGTGCCACCCGGCAAGCATCGGCTGACGGTGAAGTTTTCGCATCACAACCACTTCTCTCCGGACGATTGCCAGCTGGAGTCGAAGCCCGTGACCCGTGAGCTTGGCGACAGTCCCATCCGCCCGATGCCCAAGCCGCCCAAGCCGTAGAAGCTCTCCCGCCCACCGCGCCACGGATCGGGATAGGGTCGCGGCCCCAACCCCAAGGAGCGAACCATGTCCGACGAGCTCGTCTTCTATACCAACCCGATGTCGCGCGGCCGGATCGTGCGCTGGATGCTCGAGGAGATCGGGCAGCCGTATAAAACCGAGGTGCTCGAGTACGGTACGACGATGAAGGCGCCCGCGTATCTGGCGATCAACCCGATGGGCAAGGTCCCGGCGATCCGCCACGGCGATACCGTGGTCACCGAGGCCGCGGCCATCTGCACCTATCTCGCCGACGTCTTCCCGCAGGCGAACCTGGCCCCCGCGCCGGGAAGCCACGAGCGAGGCCCCTACTACCGCTGGCTGTTCTTCGGCGCCGGCCCCGTCGAGTCGGCGGTCTCCAACAAGGCCATGGGCTTCCAGGTCCCGCCCGAGCGGGCCGGGACGGTGGGCTATGGCAGCCTCGACTCGGTCCTCAATGCGCTCGAGAACGCGCTGTCGAAGAGCGACTACCTCGCCGGTGACCGGTTCACCGCCGCGGACGTCTACACCGGTTCGCAGATTGGATGGGGCATGCAGTTCGGCAGCATCGAGAAGCGCCCGGTCTTCGAGCGCTATGCCGAACGCATCAACAGCCGCCCCGCCGCCATCCGCGCCCGCCAGATCGACGACGCCCTGCTGCCGAAGAAGTAGCCGTCACGTCCTGGCCAAGGACACGCGAGGCCGCCGCCCGGGGCCGCAGGACGCCTCAGGCGGCCCCTCTCAGGCGGGAGCGGAGCGGACCAGCAGCACCACCACGGTGAAGTGGAGCACCGCGCCGACGATGGTCAGCGCGTGGAACACCTCGTGGTAGCCGAACACCCCGGGCCGGGGGTTTGGCCGCTTCAAGGCGTATGCGAGCGCGCCCGCCGTGTAGGCCACCCCACCCGCGAGGATGAGCGCGAGCTGCGTCGCGCCGAGCGAGCGGTACGCCTCGCCCATATAGGGCACCAGCGTCCAGCCCACCCCGACGGCGAGCGCGGCCGTGATGACTTTGGGTGCGTTCACCCAGAACAGTGACTGCAGCACCCCCAACAGCGCGCCGGCCCAGATGGCACGCAGCAGGCTGTTGCCCACCGCTTCCGGCAGGCCGATGAGGGCCACGGGCGTATAGGTGCCCGCGATGAGGATGAAGATGGACGCATGGTCCATCCGCCGCATCCACGCCCGCGCCGGCACGGACCAGTTCACCCGGTGGTATGTCGCGCTCACCGCGAACAGGGTGATGAGGCTGACGGAGAACAGCGCCGCCCCCGTGGCGGCCCGCGCGCCGGGCGCCATGGAGACGAGAACGAGCCCCGCCCCCAGTGCCACGGCGGCCGCGAA
This sequence comes from Archangium violaceum Cb vi76, assembly GCF_000733295.1. Taxonomy (GTDB): domain Bacteria; phylum Myxococcota; class Myxococcia; order Myxococcales; family Myxococcaceae; genus Archangium; species Archangium violaceum. The sequence goes on from NZ_JPMI01000055.1 coordinate 83,462, forward strand.
CTGGTGCAGCACACCCCGCATCCGGGGCTTCTCGCCCACGGCCTCCGCGGCGCTCATGACCGCGCCCCGGCCTCGAAACCCACTGGAATCGTGAGGATCTTCAGCGGGCACGCGATGGCGAAGACAACGAAGCAAGCGGCGAGGTACACGAGGGCTCCCTCTTCCCCGGCGGGTTACCGCCGAGTAAGTTTCGGTTCGGTAACCTACCCAAGCGTAGGTTCGAGGTCAACGTGACCAGGAAAAAACGCCTCTCGGGTGCGGAGCGCCGGGCGCAGTTGATGGAGGTAGGACGGTCGGTCTTCGCCTCACACGGCTACGAGGCGGCCTCCATCGAGGAGATCGCGCAGAAGGCGGGGGTGTCCAAGCCCATCGTCTACGAACACTTCGGTGCGAAGGAGGGCCTGTACGCGGCCATCGTGGACCGGGAGATGGACAACCTGGTGGCGCGGGTGTCGGAGAGCATCGCGAAGGGCACCCCACGCGAGCGCTTCGAGGCCGCGGTGATGGCCTTCATGACGTACGTGAAGGAGGAACCGGCGGGCTTCGCCGTGCTCACGCGAGACTCGCCGAACGACGAGGCCCGGCGAGGATTGACGCGCGTCATCGACGATCTGGCCGAGCGCGTGGGAGACATCTTCCAGAGCGAGTTCGAGCGCGCGGGCTACAACCCGAAGGTCGCGCCCATCTACGCCAACGCGCTCGTCGGGATGGTCACCCAGGTGGGGCAGTGGTGGGCGGCGGAGGGCCGCGCCTTCTCCATCGACCACGTGGCACGGCAGGTGGCCGCGCTCGGGTGGATGGGGCTGAGACACCTGCCGAAGGACCCGGTCTCACCCGCCGCCCGGAGTGGAACGAAGCGGCGGGGCTGATCAGTCCTCCATCGATTCACAGACCTCAGAGAATCGGGACAGACGTGCGTGGTCGGCGAGGTACATGCCGTCGTCCTGCATCCATGGACCCTTGAAGATCCGCCCACTCCAGAAGCCCACCGCGTCGTTGATGCGCTCGTAGTCGATCGTGAAGACCTCCGAGCCCCAGGAGAGGGTGAACTCCAATGTGTTCTTCGAGGGCCTCTGGACATCGATGATGCGGTAGAAGGTGCTGTCCGGTCCGCCGACGAGGACGAACTGGGGCCGGATGCCGCGGCTCTCATCGTTGGCGAGCGAGATCTCGACACCGAAGAACGACTCGCCCGAGCAGCCATGCACGTAGGTGTAGTTCTGCCCGTGCTTGCGGAGCAGATTCCAGTCGGTTGGGAAGCCCGCCAGGAGCTCGAGCCCCCTGATGGGCAGGTCTCTCCGCGAGGAGAGGAAGGCATCGAAAACCCAGCCGGTCTTCTTCCCCCAGGACACCTGTGTCCAGCGTCCCCGCGCCCCCTCCACCTCGACAGGCGAACCCCGCTTCCGCAGGACCGTGAGCTCGGTCATGAAGGGGATGGTCGCGACCAACGGAGCCTCCACCGAGGGATCCGCCAGGAGGGGCACTCCCTGCTTCCGGTTGGTCCAGGTCCACAGCAGGGAGCGCAGGTCCCCGAGAGCCTCATCCTGGAAGAAACGCCGCGCGACGAGCGTCACGAACGGCTGGGGATACTCCTCGCCGTTGCTCGGATAGCGAAGCGAGAGATCCGCCCCCGCCTCGACCATCTGTCTGGCCAATCCGAGCTGCTCATCGAACAGGGCAATCAGCAGGGGCGTCCACCCGTGGGTGTCACGAACGTCGAGCTGGGCCCCCTTGTCGACGAGGAGCCGGGCGACCGGCGGATTCTCCTTCACGGCGATCTGCAACGGCATGAGTCCGCTGGTGTTCTTCCGGTTGGGGTCGGCTCCCAGGTCGAGCAGGGTTTTCGCCACCTCCGGAGACATGCGCTCGCTCGCGAGGTGAAGCGCGGTCTTGTCTCCTGCCTCTACTACCGCGTTGACGTCGACGCCGGACTTCACGAAGAGCGCCGGAAGCGGTTTGCACTTCTCGTGCTGGCATTTGAGCGCCTGCCAGAGGGTCTGGATGTTGGGCCTGACCCCCTTGGCGAGCAGGAGCTCGACCAGTTCCAGGTTTTTGGCCTCCAGCGCCAGCGAGAGAGGCGTCTGCCCCCGAGAGTCGCTGACATCGGGAGGAGCGCCCGCATCGAGGAGCTGGGAAGAGAGTTCCGTACTGAACCGGGCAGCCGCATGCAGCGCCGTGACACCACGAAGGTTGGCGAGCCGGACATCCGCCTTGTGCTTCAGGAGGACCTTCGCGACTTCGGGCTTCTCGCGTCCGAGCGCGGAGAGGAGCGGCGTCGAAGAGGATTTGTCCCGAGCATCCAGCTCGGCCCCCGCGGCGAGGAGCAACTCCGCGCTGGCTGGATCGACGGCCTCATGCAGGGGCGAGCGTCCCGGCTCGGCCAGGGTCCGCACACTGGCGCCGGCCTTCAGCAGTGCATCGACGATGGCCGTATGCCCTTCGCGGACGGCGTACGTCAGGGCCGTGTTGCCCTCGGAATCACGAATCTCGATACCGGGCCCGTTCGCGAGGAGCAACTGGACCATCTCGAGATGGCCATGGGCGCTCGCCGCGATCAGCGCGGTGCGGTTCTGCCTGCCGTCATCCCTGAGATTGGCCTTGACGCCCGCCGCGAGCAGCTGACGCACGGCCGGAAGATCGCCCTCGGCGGCGGCGGCGACGAACAGATCGTAGAGCCCCTTCCGCTCGTTCTCATTCACCTCTCCGGGTGATGGCGGCAAGGCGCCCTTCTTCACGAGCAACAGGGCCATGGAGGCGTTATGAGCACCCAGCACCCACCGCAGCAGCGTCCTGCCGTCTTCGCCCGGAGTGTTCGGGTCGATCCCCGCGGAGAGCAGCGCCTCGACCCGTGCGCGCTTGTCCTTCTTGACGAAGACGGACAGCTCGTACGCGGAGGAGAAGCCCATCTGCGCCTTGAGTTGCTCGATCTCCGGCCAGAGAGCCCCCAGCGCCTGCTCGTACCTCCACGTCTCCCCTTTGGGGACAGCGATGGCCAGGGGTGACTCGCCAAAGGATGCCCCCACGAGCTTCAGCGGCATCTTCTGGATGGCCAGTGCCAGCCCGACCTCTTCATCGGCGACGAAGTCCGCCTTGCCCGCGAGGAGCAGCTTGAGCGCCGCGGCGGTGCTTTGCGCCGGAACACGCCGGGCCGAGGGGAGAGCCGACTCCACGGCGCGCAACGCGAGAGCCGTGCCCGCGACACGGCCGCGAACCTCGCCCAGGGCGCCCACGACAGCCTCGGGCCTGGCCACGAGCCGGTAGCGCATCAGGAGGTACGGAGACGTGAAGGCCACGAGCTTCTCGCGCTCCGGAGTCGGGGTGATGGAGTTGAGGGCGATGTGCACCTCGCCACTGGCCACCGCCTCGACGGAGCCCTTGCCGAGCTCGCGCCGGGTGTCCACGAACACCACCGAGGCACCGAGGCGCCGGGCCAGGCGTTGAGCGATCTCCGCCTCGAGGCCGGTGGCGACTCCGTCCTTGAAGCCGTGCAGCGGCATGTACTCGCCCGAGAGCGCGACCCTGAGCACGTTGCCCTCCGTGCCCTGCTGAGCCGCAGCGATACCAGCGGTGCCCACGATGGCGAGCACGAGGAGATAGCGGAGATGGAGGGATTGCATTGGGCACAAGTATACGCACCGGGGAGATCGCGTGCGATGAGCCTGGATGACCCGGCGAACATCGTCTACCTGCGAGACCACAAGGGGCCCCACCCCGAAGCGTATCACAGCGAAGTCTTCCAGCGATTGAATGAGGCGATGGAGGCTGTCGGCCTCAAGCCAGGTGCCGAGCGGAACTCGTGAGGGCGCTCAATGAGATTGCGGGGGAAGTCTGTACACCGGGCTCCGCACTCAACAAGCTCGCTACGAGGAAACCATGACAGCGCAGATGAAGTATTACGAAATGCACGACAATAAATACATCCCAGGGCGCTGGCACCTGAGGATGCCTCTTCACGAAGATGCCGAGGACGGGGAGGAATGGTTTGACATCTGGCGGTTCACCGAGGGGCGAGTCCTGGAAATCGAGAGGCCGATCCGATTGTCCGTGAAGCCAGCGGGCATTGCGCTCGAATACACGGAGTCCGTGGGGATTCCCGTCGTCCACCGACGGGTCGTCTCGCGCTTCGAACGTCTGGGATTCCAGAAGGAAGTGCAGTTCATCCCCGTGGACATAGAGGGACAAACGGAGCCCTGGTTCATCCTCAATGCCTTGCAGGTCATCCGGTGCATCGACGATGCCCGGAGTGAGGAGGTGTTTTATTGGCAGCCAGAGGACGGCCGCCCGGAAAAGTTGGGCGGATACAAGAACGTTCGCGGGCTGAAAGTGGACCCCACGAAGGTAGGGGACGCCCATATCTTCCGCCCCTGGGGCTGGAAGGTCGTCCTCGTCGTCTCCGAGTACGTCAAGCAGGCGATGGAGGCCGATGGTATTACTGGCATCAAGTTCATTGAGGCCTGAACAGCCAGCGCGCTCACGGACTGGAACACGGGCACGGGCACCCTCACCCCGTCCCTCTCCCGGAGGGCGAGGGGTGATTGGCTCCACGGGTGATTGGTTCCGCGGAGTGGTTGCTCAGAAGTGATTCTTCACACGTACCCGAAGCGGCGGCGCAGGAACCACTCGGTCCCCAGCAGCCCCACCAGCGCCACCAGGTAGTACCAGCGATCCCACAGCGGCCGGTCCTTCGCCCGGCCTACTTCCACCACCGGCGGATCCAACAGCGGCACGTCGTCCGGCAACCCATCCATCGGCAGCCGGAACGCCTTGCCTCCCGTGTACTTCGCGATCTGCTCCATCAACTCCGGCCGCACCGATGCGTCCGACAGTTCCGGGCCCACCGCTCGCACCGCCACCGCGTCCTCGCCCTTCCCCAAATCCGTCTCGCCCTTCTTCGCCGTGGCCACCAGCTTGTACGGCCCCGGAGCCGGCGGCGCGAACTCCAGCCGCACCACTCCATCCGGGCCCGTCTGTCCCGTCTGCACCGCCACCGGCTTCTGCGAATCCACCGACACCAGCTCCACCCGCACCTGCGCGTCCTGCGCCGGCTGGTAGTCCGCCGTCCTCGAGGACACCACCACCCCCACCGCCTTGCCCGGCTCCACCGCGGGCGGATCCGCCGTCACGTTCAGCGTCGTCAGGTCCGGATCCCTCACCAGCCACCGCAACGCGTTGCTCCAGAACCGGTCATACGCCCGGCTCGGCGAGCCTCCCTTGTGCGCCGTGAACGCCCAGTACCAGCTCGCGTCCGTCGCCACCACCATCGACCGGCCCCGCCCGTAGTCCCACACCGCCACCAGCGGCGCGTTCTTCCCGTCCACCGTCATGAACGGATGGTCCAGCAGCACCGTCGCCCCATTCTTCGCCCGCGTCTGGTTCGCTCCCGGAATCGCCGGCAGCTCCGCCCACACCGTCTCCGTCCCCGCCCCTCCCGACGCCATCGCCGTCACCGGGTGACGCATTCCCTCCGGCGTCAGCCGCGCCTTGAAGGACTCCACGTTCGCCGGGCCCGCTCCCTCCACCGGCAGCGTCTCGTACAGCGTGGGCATGCTCGCTCGGCCCTCGCCCAACACGCTGTCTCCTCCAATCATCACCAGCGCCCCGCCGTTGTGCACGTAGCGCTCCAGGTTGCGCTCGTACTGGGCAATCGACAGCGACGTGTCCGTGTATCCAAAGTTCTGGAAGATGACGACGTCGAACGTGTCCAGCTTCGTGTCGAAGATCTCCTCCATCGGGAAGGGAATCAGCGACAGCTCGCGCTCCTGGCTCACCACCCCAGGGTCGTCCGACATCGTCCGCAGGATGTAGAAGGACACCAGGTCCACGTTCGCGTCCTGCCGCAACAGCCCACGCAGGAAGCGCTCGTCCCACGACGGCCGCCCCACCACCAGCAGCACGCGCACCCGGTCCCGAATCACCTTCAGCACGAACGAGCGCGTGTTGTTGTCCCCCACCGCCTCGTCCGGGTACACCGGCATGCTCACCGTGTACACGAAGCGCCCCGTCTGGTCCGGCGTGAAGGTGAAGCCCACCGGCTTCACGTCATCCGAGGACTCGAAGCGCACCGACTTGCTCGCCACCACCTTGCCTTCCTGCTTCAGCACCACCGGCACGTCCTGCCCCGAGAAGCCCCGGCCGTGCACCTCCACCTCCACCGTGATGGAGTTGCGCACGAAGGCGAAGTCGTCCACCTTCACCCGCTCCACCGACAGATCCTTCAGCGCCTCGCGCCCCACCAGGAAGGTGGACACCGGCACGTTCAGGTCCGCCAGCGCCGCTCGCGCCCGGCCCACCGCGCCTCCCGCCAGCTCCACGTTGTCCGCGCCGTCGCTCACCAGCAGCACGCCGCCCAGCTTCTTCGTCCCCTGCGCTCCCGCGCCCACCGAGCGCAGCGCCGACAACAGGTCCGACGTCCCCGCCCGCGCCGGCTCCTTCGCCAGCGCCTCGGCCGACGTGGGCGCCAGCTCCGGATCGAAGCCGTACACCTCCACCGCGTACCGGTCCTGCAACCCCGCCAGCCCCGGCGCCGCCCTCTCCAGGAAGGCCGCCGCCTGCGCCGAGCGCGTCACGCCTCCCGGCTCCACCGGGAAGTTCATCGAGGCCGAGCGATCCACCAGCACCGCCAGCCGGTTCTTCATCCGCGCCACCTGCAGGTTGCGGATGCCGGGCTCCAGCAGGAAGAAGAGCGCCGCCAGCGCCGCGCCCACGCGCAGCGACCATAGGGCCCACCGCCGCGGCCGCGCCGGCTCCCGCCGCACGCCCCACGCCGCCAGCCCCACTCCGAGCGCCAGGCCCACGCCCAGCAGCACCAGCGCCCACACGGGCAGCGGCGAGAGGCTGACGAGCTTCCAGGCATTGAAAGGCGTGGTGTCCATGAATGAGTCGGGGGCCTCGTGTCAGCGGCGCTTGTTGAGGATGAGCTGCAGGTGGACGGCGTCGTCCTTGTAGTCCAGGCAGAGCGCGTACATGCAGAGGTTCACCCCCAGCCGCACGGCCAGCTCGCGCTGGGGCTCGCCGCCCGGGGAGACGTCGAATTCATAGTCTCCCGCCTCGCTGCGGTTCCAGGCCCCGGCCAGGTCGTTCTGCGAGTACATCACCGCCGCCCGCTTTCCGAGGTTGGCCGCCAGCAACTGTGGCTTGTTGAGCAACCGGCCCGGCGCCGAGTCCAGCAGGAAGAAGCTCTTGAAGACGACATGGCTGGAGGGCACCGGGGTGAGCGGGCTCTTGGGCAGCACCCGCGCCAGCTCGCGGCGGAAGCTGGCGTCGAAGCCCTCCCCGTCGCTGCCGTCATTGGCGTCCGCCAGGAGGAAGCCGCCAAACGTCAGGTAGCGCCGCAGGTTCTCCACCTCCGCCTCGCTGAAGGGCGGAAATGCCCCATCCCCGCCCAGGTACAGGAAGGGGTATTCGAAGAGCTCCGGACTGGAGAGCTCGAAGGGCCGGGCATCCGGCAACACCTCCACCGAGGTGCGCCGCTGGAGCTCCCAGGTGATTCGTCGGAGCCCCGACAATCTCGTGTCCCACCGGCCACCATGCCGGGCCACGGCGGGGATGAAGCGGCTCTTCTCTCCGAAGGCGGACGCACGTCCGGACAGCAGCGGGACGAGCGCCGCGCTCCCGAGCAGGAGGGTACGACGGCTGAGGGGGCGCACGGGCATAGGGGGTTCTATATACCGTCGACGCGCCCTTGCATTCCCCGCTATAGAGTTCCCCCATGGCGAAAGGCGGACAGACGCCGAATCCTGCTTCCCCCCGGATGCAGGCGGCGTGGAAGCTCAAGGACTCGGGGGACGTGCTCTCCGCCCGGCGTGAGGCCGAGCGCATCCTGGCGGACAACCCCACCCCGGAGGACAAGGCGCAGGCCGAGGAGCTGCTGCGCCGTGCCTCCACCCCTCCCGCGCTCTACGGCTTCGCCATCCTGGCCGCCGTCCTCCTCGTGCTGCTCGTGGTGCTCGCCGCCACGCGCTACTAGGACACCGTCGTGGACTCGTACCTCGAAGCCCTCAAGGCCTACCAGACGTTCAACCCCGCCGGCTGGGTGGCCATCTACCGGTTGATGCCCATGTGGGCCGGCATCGTGAGCTGTGTGGTGGGCCTCGCGATGTTGCTCTTCGGGGGAGGCCGCGTCTTCCGCCTCGTGGCCGGGCCCCTGGGGGCCCTCATCGGCCTGGCGTGGACGGGCGTGCTGCTCACGAAGTTCGGCATGTCCATGGACCCGCGCATGCCCGCCGCCGTCGCCGCGGTGCTCACCGTGCTGGGCTTCCTCTTCCCGCCCGCCATCATCTACCTCGGCGTGGGCGTCCCCATCGGCCTGCTGGGCGGGCAGATCGCCGGTCCCAGCGACTTCCTCGTCGGCTTCGCGCCCGGCCTCATCCTCGGCGGCCTCGTCGCCGCGGTGCTGCACCGCCACGTGGCCGCCATCATCGCCTCGCTGCTCGGTGGCTGGCTGCTCGTGCTCGGCGCCATGGCGGCCCTGCACCAGTTCGGCGGGCTCGTCAGCGCCATGGCCAGCCAGCCCTGGGGCCTCATCATCGCCGCGGGCCTCTTCGCCATCGCCGGCAGCGTCTATCAGATCGCCGTGCGCCCCTCGCCCGAGGAGGAGGAGCGCCAGCTCGCCGAGCGCCAGCGGTTGAAGATGCGCCAGGCCGAGCTCAAGGCCACCGAGAAGCGCTGGAGCGCTCCCCGGGGCGGCAAGTAGCCGGGCCGGAACCAGCCTTTACCTCCACCGGGGCCGCGCATACAGTCCGCGCCCCCCTCCACCCCCCCGGGACGAGCGACACCCATGGGCCAGGCCAGACGCAAGGAGAAGAACCCCGAGAACCGGGACTCCAAGAGCCCGGAGGGCAATGGCGCTCCCGCCGCGGACGCCGAGGCCATCGTCGCCTGGAAGAAGCCCGAGGGGTTGTCCCGCCGGGGTTGGGTGGTGCTCGCCACCATCCTCCTCGCCATCCAGTTCCCGCTCATCCACTACGCCCTCTTCCGGGGTGAGCCCGCCACCACCGCCACCGTCCCCTACAGCCAGGACTTCTCGGACCCCTCCGTGGTGCAGCGCGACTTCTTCTCCACCGGCGGCCACTGGCGCGTGGTGAACGGGCAGCTGCTCTCACCGGGTGTGAAGAACAACCCGCTCTGGCTCCAGGCGAAGCTGCCGCGCGACGTGGCCGTCGAGTTCGACGTGCGCTCCCAGTCCCCCGAGGGCGACATCAAGGTGGAGCTCTTCGGCGACGGCTCGGACCATGCGTCCGGGTACATCCTCATTCACGGCGGGTGGAACAACTCGCTGTCCATCATCGCGCGGCTGGACGAGCACGGCGCGCCCCTGGACGCGCTCCAGCGTCAGGCGCGGCAGGTGGCCGAGAAGAATGGTGGCAAGGGCGAGGGGCTGGTGGAGACGGGCGTGTTCCGCCAGAACACGCACATGCGGGTGGAGGCCAGGCCCTATCCGGTGGAGATCGGCCGCACCTATCACTGGCGTATCGAGCGCAGGGGCTCGCTGCTACGCTGGTCCATCGATGGGAAGCCCTTCATGGAGTTCGATGACCCGCTGCCGCTCGAGGGCAAGGGTCACGACCGTTTCGGGTTCTCCAGCTGGGAGGCCCAGCTCTTCTTCGACAACCTGAAGATCGAGCCGCTGTAAGGCGGTTGCTCGAGGGTTGGCGGCGAACCAGGAATCAGAGGTCACAACGTGCGCAGAGTTGGAATCTTCGGCTGGGGCGTGGTCGCTCCCAAGTCCCGGAACATCGAGGCCTTCGAGAAGAATCTCGCGTCGTCGGAGAGCTGGCTCTCCCCCTTCAACGGCTTCGGGCCGGACAACTTCCTCGTCGGCAACCCGGACTTCGAGTTCGCGGACTACAAGCCGTGGATCGACGCCCGCTTCCCCGCCACGCGCTATGCCCAGCTCGAGAAGAAGATGGGCATGCCGACGAAGATGGCCATTGGCTCCTTCATCCAGGCGCTGGGCCAGAACCCCGGCCTGGAGCAGGAGCTGCAGGCGCTGGGGGCGCGCTCCCACGTCTACGTGGGCACCGGCCTGGGAGATCTGCCGACCATCCACGACATCACCCTGAACCTGCACCGCGCCCAGCGGCGGTGGGACCGGTTCTGGGCCTCGCCCGAGCGCAACGGCACGCTGCGCCGCTGGCTGGAGACGCGCGAGCCCCTGCCCGGCCTGCCTGCCGAGCCCTCCACCGTGGACGAGGCCGAGCGGGACGTGGCCGAGGAGAGCTGGTGGCACTTCTGGGCCGGCCAGTCCCCGGAGCTGCGCGAGTACCTCGCCGAGCAGAAGGAGATTGAGGGCCTGGGCGTGCAGCAGGGCGGCAACGTGGAAGCCGCCAAGCTGGCCGTCATCAAGGAGAAGCGGACGCGCAACCAGCGCCTGCAGAAGAAGTGGGGCGCCCCCGAGCCGCCGTGGAACGCGGTGCCGTCCGAGATTCTCTGGAACATCCACAACACCCCCGCGTCGCAGATTTCGATGATGGGGAAGATCACCGGCATGACGTTCGCGCCGGTGGCGGCGTGCTCGTCGTTCGGCTACGGGCTGAAGCTGGCGCTGGACGCCATCAACAGCGGCGACGCGAAGGCCGTGGTGCTGGGGATGACGGATCCTCCGCCGCACCCGCTCACGGTGGGTGGCTTCTACAACGCGCGCGTGGTGAGCGCGGACGGCGCGGTGTCCAAGCCGCTGACGCAGCTGCGCGGCACGCACGTGGCCGGTGGCTCGGTGGTGTGGATCCTCGGGGACCTGGAGCACTTCACCGCCAAGGGCTTCAAGCCGCTGGGCATGGAGCCCCTCACCGTGGGCGTCACGGCGGACGCGGACCACATCATCACGCCCTCGAAGGAGGGCCCCACCGTGGCCATCCACGAGGCGCTGCGCAAGGCGGGCGTGGAGCCGTCCGAGATTGGCAGTTGGGATCTGCATGCCACCGCCACCCCGGGGGACTACCTGGAGGTGGAGACGTTGCGCGCGGTGCTGCCCGAGACGGTGCTGGTGACGGCGCGCAAGGGCACCTTCGGCCACGGAATGGGCGCCGGTGGCGGCTGGGAGCTGACGGCCCAGTACCTCGGCTACGCCCGGGGCCAGGTGTTCCCCACGCCGCTGGCCGAGGAGGAGCTCAACAAGGACATCGGCCGCGTGCACCCCCGCTACGTCTTCGACAAGGCGGTGGCCACTCCCCAGGGCTGCGCTGGCAAGCTCTCCATGGGCGTGGGCGGCATCAACGCCTGCGTCATCTCGCGCCCCTGGCGCTGAGCGCGGAGCGGCCCTACCCGTAGTGGGGTCATGGCCGCTCGTGTTCGCGCTCCCGCGGTGGCGGGCTCCTTCTACCCCGCCACCTCCTCCCTCCTCGCCAGTCAGGTGGACCAATGGCTGGAGCAGGCGTCCGCCTGTCCGCCTCCGTCCCCCGCGGCGCTCATCGTCCCCCATGCCGGCTACATGTACTCGGGCCCGGTGGCCGCGAGCGCCTATGCCTGCCTGCGCGCGCTGAAGGGCCGGGTGAGGCACGTGCTGCTGCTCGGGCCCTGCCACTTCGTCCTGCTCAACGGGCTGGCCCACCCGGACGCCGAGGCCCTCCGCACGCCGCTCGGGGACGTGCCCGTCGACGGCACGCTGCGCGCGCGGGCCGAGGCCACCCGGCACGTCACCGCCTCGGACCTCGCCCACCGCAAGGAGCACTCGCTCGAGGTGCAGCTCCCCTTCCTCCAGCGCGCGCTGGGGGACTTCGAGGTGCTGCCGCTCGTGGTGGGCTCCGCTCCGCCCGAGGAGGTGGCCGAGGTGCTCGACACGCTCTGGACCCGGGACGTGCTGCCCATCATCAGCTCCGACCTGTCGCACTACCTGCCCTATGAGCTCGCCCGGCGGGTGGACCGCGAGACGGCCGATCACATCCTCCAGCTCGAGGGGCCCCTCGAGGACGATCGCGCATGCGGCGCGGCGGCCATCAACGGCCTGCTGCTCGTGGCGAAGCGCCGGGGCCTGAACGTCCAACTGCTCGATCTGCGCAGCTCGGGGGACACCGCCGGCGACAAGAGCGAGGTCGTCGGCTACGGCGCGTTCGCCTTCTACCCGCGGGCCTGAGTCATTCCTCGAGCCACACCCCGTCGTCCCCGGCGTGCACCTTCTCGATGCGGGTGCCCATCATCTCGTCCAGCAGCTCCTTCGCCAGCTCGCGGGACTCGCGCGTCAGCTCCGGACGCCCCTTGTCCCGCCCCTCGTTGTAGAGCCCGAGGATGATGTGGCCCGAGAGCACCACCGACTCGTACAGCTCCTGCTTGTCCCGGTCCGACATGCGCCGGTCCTTGAGCCCCATGCCGATGGCCGCGTTGATCTGCTGCAACATGGATTGCCGCTGCACGCTGGTCAGCTCCTGACCATTCTTGAGCACGTAGAACGAGGACGCGAAGAAGGAGCTGAAGGCCCCCGCCAGGTTGTTCTTCAGCAGCGTCTCGTCCTGTTGCTCCAACGTCTGTTCATAGGACTTGAGCAGCTGCGTCAGGGCGCCCTCGAGCCCCTGGCGCTCCTCCGGGCCGAGCGACTTCACGCTCTCGGCGAGCCGCTTGGGCATGACGGGGCCGGTCACCGTGCGGAACGAGGACACGGACAGCGGCAGCATCACCGATGGAGGGCTCTTCAGGAACCCGGCACTGACCTTCCACTGCTTCTTGAAGGCGGGCCTGAAGTTGCCGTGGATGAAGACGTTGCTGTCGTAGTGTCTGTAGGGGCTGAGGGACGGTGCGCCCTCCGGCCTCGCGGCACCGAGCAGGAGGAGCCCCGCCACCATGACGGGAACCATCCTGAAGAAGCTATTCATCTCCCCCTCCACAAGTGACGGGAACGTAGAGCCTACCGGACGCGACAACCCTCTCCCTCCGGCCCCTGCTCCCGGTCGGCCGCGGAGCATCATCGGAAAGGATGGGAGCGGGCAAGCAAGTCTGCTAGCAGCTTCCCCATGCGGCTCACCCTCCACCGTGGCGTCAGCCTCGCCGTCCTCGCCTCCGCCCGTACCGAGGCCGAGCACCACGAGGACCTGGGGTGCAGCATCCAGGGCCCCACCTCGAGGCCCGTGCGGCACGCCCATGTCCCTCTCAAGCAGCGGCTCGCCGAGCTGGGGCCGGAGCGCTCGCTGCGCGAGGCGAAGGCGCTCGTGCGCTGGCTGGAGGAGACGCCCGGCTATGCCGCGCTCTGCGGCGAGGGCCGGCGGCGCGGAGGCCGGCGCCCGCTGCGTCACGAGGTGCTCTTCCCCAACGCGACGCGGCACAAGCCCCGCGTCCTCCACCTGCGCCAGGAGGAGCAGGGACTCGACTTCCCCGTGAAGTCCGGCGAATGGCCGGCCCTCGCCGAGCTCTTCGCCTCGCTGGCGCGCGGTGCCACCCGGGCCGAGCTGCGAGCCCTCTCCGCCGTGCCCGCCGTGGGGGAGCTGCTCGCGGACATGTCCAGCGCGGGCTGGCTCGTGCGCCACGACGGCCCCGTGGACGTGCCCGCGCCCGGCGCCCTCTTCGTGGGCCACAACACCGTGCTGGTGTCGAGCACCCAGGCGCGCGTCCTGGTGGACCCCTACTTCCGCCCCGCGAGCCGGCTCGACCGGCCGGACTATCCGCCCATGCAGCCGAGGGACCTGGGCCAGGTGGACGCGGTCGTCATCACCCACTCGCATGGAGACCACTTCCACCTGGGCTCGCTGCTCCAGCTCCCGCGCGACACGCGCATCTTCGTCCCGGCGGTGGAGCGTGAGAGCCTCTTCTCCACCGACTGCGTGCTGCGGCTGCGACAGCTCGGCTACACCCGCGTCGAGGCGCTGCGCTGGGGCGAGGAGCGGCTCGTGGGTGACATCACCGTGCGCGCCCTGCCCTTCCACGGCGAGCAGCCCACCGACGGCGAGGGCCTCTACCCGGGCCTCTTCAACGAGGGGAACACCTGGCTGGTACGCGCGCCGGGCTTCTCCGCCGCCTTCTTCGCGGATGCCGGACACGACGTGCGCGGAGACATGCGCACCGTCTGCCGGGCGTTACGGAAGGAGGCGCCCGTGGACGTGCTCTTCTGCGGCGTGCGCGGCTTCCGGCTCGAGCCCCTCTTCTTCGGCTACACCACGCTGGACGCCTACCTCGTCGACGTGCCCGTGGAGTCGCTCGGGAAGCCGCAGCAGCTCATGGCCGGGCCAGAGGAGGCCCTGCATTACGGCGAGCTGCTCGGCGCGCGCTACGTGGTGCCGTGCGCGGACGGGGGCGCGCCCTGGTACTGGCGCGAGGGCATGGGCCCGCGTTACCCGGGCTACCCGGGCGAGCCGGTGAGTGGCGCCAGCACGAGGGACGAGAATCCCGACGCGGATCCCTATCCCGAGCGGTTGAAGCAGGTGCGCCGGCAGGTGGCTCATGGACCCCAGGCCCTGCTGATGCGCCCTGGAGAGGCCCTCGCCTGGCGGGGCCGCACGGCACCGGAGCTCGTCCGGTACCCGGGCTTCGAGTGGCCCTTCGGCGGCATGCCGGCACGGCGCCGGTCGTGACGCTCCCGCTCACGTGCCGGGAGTCTGGGGGGCCTGGGGCTCGAGCTCCCGGAGGGGCTCCTCGGGGAAGGACTGCAGCTTGAGCAGGCCCGAGAGCACGTGGAGCTTCTCGTGCACCGACTCGTTGCTGAACTCGTGCAGGTCCATCAACGCCTGGGCGTAGTCCGTGAGCGCGCTCAACCACTCGCGCAGACTCTCCTGGCTCGTGGGTTTCGCACGAGCATCCTCGATGCGGGCGAAGGCCTCGTGCAGCCTGTCGGCGGCGTCGTCCAGGTGCTTGGGAAGTGCCATGGTCGTCTCCCTCCGTCCCCACACCATGAGAACGCCCCGCCCCCGGGTGCCAGGGCCCCACCCATGCTGGAGGGCCCGGCGGACACGCCGCGAGGCGCTCCCCTCCGACGCTCCGTGGGAGCCTGGCGGCCATGCACTCGCGCGCGCCAGGCCGATGGGCGGGCCTCCGAGCCTCCACCCCCGGCAACCGCATGCAGCGCCGTTGGAGCGGACGAATCCTCCACCTTCGTGACGCGGTCCGTCATGGCCGCGACGAAGGATGAGGAGACGACCATGAAGGGACGCGAGCGCGTGTGCAAGAAGCACATCAAGCAGGCGGGCTGGAGCATCGCCCACGAGGGCCAGCGGGAGCCGGGCTACCACCTGGAGCTCCACGGCCCGCGCGGCGAGCAGATGAAGGTGGAGGCGCCCAGCAAGGCCCGCGCCTACCGCCACGCGGAGCGCCAGGTGAATGGCTCGGAGCCGGGGACGGCGCTCTGGGCGAACCCAAGCTGATGCCACCCGCCTGGGGAGCGGCCGAGCGGGCTGGCGCCACCGTGGACCGTCCTGCCCCCGGAAATCCCCATCCCTAACCTCCCTGCCAGGACACCGAGGGCGTGGAATGACCGTTCAACAGACCGACAATCCGACCGAGGGGCAGGACAGCAGCCAGGACTCCTCCAGGCCGTTGAGCAAGCCGAGCAAGGCGCCGCCTCCGATGCAGGCGGACCAGCGCCCTCCCATCGAGCGGGGCGCGCACCTGCTCGCGCTCAGCACGCTCAAGAACGCGGAGATTCCCTTCGTGGTCGCGGGCGCCTATGCGCTGCACCTCTATACGGGCATCTACCGCGACACCAAGGACCTGGACCTCTTCCTCAAGCGCGAGCACGTGGAGCGCGCCATGGAAGCCCTGGGCTCCATGGGCTTCCAGACGAAGATGCATGATCCGGTGTGGATCGCGAAGGCCTACGCCAACGACGAGTACTTCGCCGATCTCATCTTCAGCTCGGGCAACGGCGTGGCCATCGTCGATGACCACTGGATCGACGAGGCCCACCCGGGCGTCATCCACGGGCTGCCCATCCTCGTGGCGCCCCCCGAGGACATCATCTGGTCCAAGGCCTTCGTCTGCGAGCGCGAGCGCTTCGACGGCACGGACATCAGCCACCTCATCCTCGCGCGCGGCAAGCAGATGGACTGGAAGCACCTGATGCGGCGGTTCGACCCGCACTGGGAGGTGCTGCTGGCCCACGTCACCTTCTACCGCTTCAGCTACCCCGGCCAGAGAGACCACGTGCCCCGCTGGGTCTGGGACGAGCTGCTCGAGCGGGCCCGCAACCAGCACAACGAGCCCGACAAGAAGAAGCTCTGCCGGGGAATGTTGATCGCCAAGGGGCAGTACAACGTGGATGTCGAGCACTGGGGTTACACCGACGCCCGCCTCGAGGAGATCGAGACGTTCCGCGACTACTACGAGCCCAAGAAGGACTGAGGCACACGACGAGCCCCTTGCCTGGCAGGCCGTTCACCCCTAGCAAGGGGGCTCCTCGCTCCCCGGAAGCCGTGCCCCGATGTCCCTCTCCACGCTGTGCCTGCGCTGTGGCCTGTGCTGCGACGGCACCCTCTTCACCCATGTCCCGCTCCGGCGCACCGAGGCCGGGCCCCTGAAGGCCCTGGGCCTGCCCGTGAAGGAGCGCGAGGACGGCACGCCCATCCTCCCGCAGCGCTGCGCCGCCCTGGACGGGAAGACGTGCACCGCCTACGCCCAGCGCCCCGAGGGCTGCCGCCGCTACCACTGCCACCTCTTCAGCGCGCTCTCCGAGGGCGAGGTGTCCCTCGAGGAGGCGCTCTCCGTGGTGGACGGGGCACACGCCCTGCTCGCCGCCGCGGCGGGAGAGAAGGGCCCCGAGCTGGAGGACTACCTCGACAAGCACTTCCGGGGCCGGCACCGGCGCTACACCGCGCGGTAGCCCGCCCGCTCACCCCTTCGGGTTGGCCACCAGGTCGAAGTCCGGAATGTGCTCGCGCATGTACTCGCGCATCCGGTTGATGAGCGCCGCTTCGATCTGCCTCGCCCGCTCGCGGCTCACCCCGTACTTGTCTCCGATGTCCTGGAGCGTCAGCGGCTCGTCGGCGACCAGCCGGTTCTCGAAGATGTAGCGCTCCTTGCCCTCCAGCGACTTCGCGAACTCCTGCATCTTCTCGCGGAACAACGCCTTGAGCTGCTCGTTGCCCAGCCGCTCCTCGGCGCCCACCGATGAGGACGGCAGGAAGCGGTCCGCCCGCGTCGCCCCCGAATCGTCCCCTCCCACCGGCGCGTCCAGCGACATCTCGTCGTGGCCCAGCCGCTGGTCCATCTCCACCACATCCTGCTCGGTGACGTTGAGGCGCTCGGCCAGCATCTTCGGCGTCACCTCGAACCCCTGCGCCATCAACTTGTCCTGCTCCTGGCGCAACTTGAAGAAGAGCTTCCGCTGGGCTTCCGTCGTCCCCAGCTTCACCATCTTCCAGTTGTCCATGATGTAACGCAGGATGTAGGCGCGTATCCACCATGCGGCGTAGGAGCTGAGCTTCACCCCGCGCTCGGGATCGTACTTCTTCACGGCCTGCATCAGCCCGATGTTGCCCTCCTGCACCAAATCCAGCAGGGACAGGGGGTTGCGGTGGTACTCGTGGGCCAACTTCACCACCAGTCTCAGGTTGGCCGCCACCAGGCGGTAGGCCGCCTTCACGTCCCCCGTGTCCCGGAAGTGCCTGGCCAGGGACACCTCCTCCTCGCGGGAGAGCAGGGGGTGGCGCTGCACCTCGTTCATGTACGCCTGGAGGGGGTCGGTCCGGGCCAGCCCCGCCTCCCCCGCCTTCACCAGGGCCGCCCTGGGGGGGCTGGGAACCTCCTCCACCTCGGCCTCCACCTCCTCCAGCTCCTCGGGGGCGGGCTCCAGAGCATCCGGTTCCGGCTCGGCGGATTCGGCCTCCTCGACCTCGGCCTCCTCGGGGGGCGGGGCAGCGGCGGGCCGCTTCGCCCGGGTCCGGGTCCCTGTTCCTCCCGTCTTCTTCCTCCCAATCGCCATGAGGAGTTCCTTAAGCAAAGTGAGCCGATTGTTGCCAGAGCCTAATGCAGGGGTTATGCCCCAAGCTTGATGAGCGACATCCAATCTCCGGAGCAGCCGGAAACCACTGCCGAAGCCCCGTCGCGCCCCGCCGAGTACGTCGCGGACGTCAGCTTCGATGACCTGAACCTGTCCGAGCCCCTCCGTCGCGGCATCGCGGACCGTGGCTATACCAACCCCACCCCTGTCCAGGCCAAGGCCTTTGGCCCCGTCATGGCGGGCAGGGATCTCATCGTGCGCAGCAAGACCGGCACCGGCAAGACGGCCGCCTTCGGCCTGCCCCTGCTGGAGAAGATTTCCGCCGAGGACAAGAAGGTGCGAGCCCTCATCCTCTGCCCCACCCGCGAGCTGGCGCTCCAGGTGTCCGAGGAGCTGGCCGCCCTGGGCAAGCACAAGGGCGTCAAGGTCGCCGCCATCTACGGCGGTGCCTCCATGAAGCAGCAGGAGGACGCCCTCGAGGAGGGCACGCAGATCATCGTGGGCACGCCCGGCCGGGTGTTCGACCACATCAACCGCGGCAACCTCAAGCTCGAGGGCTGCACCCACGCGGTGCTGGATGAAGCCGACGAGATGCTCAACCAGGGCTTCTACGAGGAAGTCACCCGCATCCTCGACCGCCTCCCCAAGGACCGGCAGGTGCTGCTCTTCAGCGCCACGGTGCCCACGGACATCCAGAACCTGATTGCGCGTTACACGACGAACGCGGAGACGCTGCTGCTCTCCGGCGACGTCTTCACCGTCGAGCACATCCACCACATCCGCTACGACGTGTCGGACGCGCTGCCCAAGCCGCGCAACCTCATCTACGTGCTGGAGGCGGAGGAGCCGCCCAACGCCATCATCTTCTGCAACACCCGCGACGACACGGCGCTGGTGACGGCGGTGCTCAACCGCAACGGCTTCGACGCGGAGCTGCTCAACGGAGACCTGCCGCAGAAGGAGCGCGAGCGGGTGATGGGCAAGGTGAAGCGCGGCGAAGTGGCCTTCATGGTGGCCACGGACATCGCGGCGCGCGGTATCGACATCTCCGGCCTCGAGTACGTCATCAACTACTCGCTGCCCGAGGATCCGGCCGTGTACCTGCACCGGGTGGGCCGCACCGGCCGCATCGGCAACAAGGGCACCGCCATCAACCTCTTCTCCGGCCGCGAGCTGGCCACGTACACCACGCTGGAGAAGAAGTTCGGCATCAAGTTCGAGAAGCGCGAGATGCCCGCCCCCGAGGAGGCCATGCGCCTGTGGGCCGAGCGCCACGTGCGGGAAATCCGCGAGGCCGCCTCCGGCGCCATCTTCGAGGGCTTCCTGCCCCTGGCCGCGCAGCTCAAGGCCCGTCCGGACGCGGATGACCTGATGGCCTTCCTGCTGAAGTACTTCTTCAGCCACCTGCGCATGGAGAAGGTCCAGGCCGCCCAGCAGGCCGAGCGCGGCGAGCAGCAGGAGGCGAAGCCCGAGGGCCGCCGCAAGGAGCGTGAGCGCGACCGCGAGCGTCCCCGTGACCGCGAGCGGGATCGGGACAAGCCGCGCCGCGAGGAGCGCCGGGAGTCCCGTGGGGAGTCCGGCGAGTCGCGTGAGCGCGGTGAGCGGGGCGACAGGCGCCGCCGTGACCGTCCCGAGCGGGGCGAGCGCGGTGGGTCCTTCGAGGCCGCCCCCGGCGAGGTGAAGCTGTGGGTCAACCTGGGCACCGAGGATGGCCTGGGGCCCGGCAGCATCGTCACCGCCCTGGAGGAGGCCGGCGCCCCCGCCAACAAGGTGGTGCGTGCCGACCTCAAGCCCGGCTTCTCCTACGTCTTCATCGCCGAGGAGGATCTGGCGGGTTTCGAGGCCCTCACCGGCAAGGCGTACAAGGAGAAGACGCTGAAGGTGGAGAAGAGCCGGCCGCGCGGCGAGCGAGATCCGAACCGGCCGCCGCCCTCTCCCGACGCCGGCCCCGGCGAGGTGAAGCTGAAGTTCAACATCGGCATGGACGATGGCCTGGACGAGGCGAAGTTCATCGCCGCCCTGGAGGCCGCTGGCGCACCGGCGGGCAAGGTGAACAAGGCGGTGCTCCGCCCCGCGTACGGCTACGCCTACGTGCCCGAGTCCGAGTCCGAGGCCTTCGAGGCGCTCACCGGCAAGCAGCACGGCGAGAAGGCGCTGAAGGTGGACAAGCACCGGCCGCGTGGCACGCGCGAGCGTCCGCCGCGCCGTGAGCGCACCGAGCGTCCCGAGTCCACGCCCGAGGTGCCCGGCCAGGCGCGCCTGTGGGTGGGCCTGGGCCGCTCCGAGGTTCAGGACGAGGCCGCCGTCACCAGCGCGCTGGAGTCGCTGGGTGCGCCGGCGGGCAAGGTGCAGCGCGTGGAGCTCAAGCCCACGTACGCGTACGTCTTCGTCGCCGACGAGGACGTGCCGGCCTTCGAGGCCCTGAATGGCAAGCAGCACGGCGAGAAGACGCTCAAGCTGGAGCGGGCCCGCCGCCGGTAGGCAGACTCCCTCTCCCCCTGGGAGAGGGTGGGGGTGAGGGTGTCTGCTCCCTTGCCCCCCACCCGCCGCACACGGCGAAAAACAATCGAAAATCCCATGTCGATCCCGCCGGCCCTCGTTCGACGTCAGGGTAAGAGCCCGGGAAAAACCCCGGCATCCACCCACGAAGGAGACGGCGATGAAGGTCATGGTTCTGGTCAAGGCCACGAAGGACAGCGAAGCGGGCGCCATGCCGAGCACCGAGATGCTGGCGGCCATGGGGAAGTACAACGAGGAGCTGGTGAAGGCCGGCATCATGCTCGCGGGCGACGGGCTGCACCCGAGCTCCAAGGGCGCGCGCGTCCGGTTCTCCGGCCCCAAGCGGACGGTGATCGACGGGCCCTTCACCGAGACCAAGGAGTTGGTCGCCGGCTTCTGGATGTGGCAGGTGAAGTCGATGGAAGAGGCGATCGAGTGGGCCAAGCGCTGCCCCAACCCCATGCCCGGGGACAGCGAGCTCGAGCTCCGCCAGGTGTTCGAGGCGGACGACTTCGGTCCCGAGCTCACGCCCGAGCTCCGGGAGTCGGAGGAGCGTCTGGCCGCGGAGTTGGCCGCGAAGAACGCGAAGAAGTAACCGGGGCGTCCCCGTTCTTGCACGGGCGGCCGAAGCTGTTCTGATCGGCCGCCATGACGGCCACCGAGACGCATCGCGCGATCCACGCGGTCTGGAGGATCGAGTCGGCCCGACTCATCGCCGGTCTCACGCGGTTCGTGCGAGACGTCGGTCTGGCCGAGGAGCTCGCGCAGGACGCGCTCGTCGCCGCGCTCGAGCAGTGGCCCACGGCGGGTGTTCCGGACAAGCCGGGCGCCTGGCTCATGGCCACCGCGAAGCGCCGGGCGATCGACCAGTTCCGCCGGAACAAGCTGCTCGAGCGCAAGCACGAGGAGCTCGGCCACGAGCTCGAGACCGAACAGGCACCAGACCTCGAGACGGCGATCGACAATGACGTGGGCGATGATCTCCTGCGCCTCATCCTCATCTCGTGTCATCCGGTGCTCTCGACCGAGGCCCGCGTCGCGCTCACGTTGCGCCTGCTCGGAGGACTGACCACCGAGGAGATCGCCCGGGCCTTCCTGGTCCCGGAGCCCACCGTGGCCCAGCGCATCGTCCGGGCCAGGCGCACCCTCTCCGAGGCGCGCGTCCCCTTCGAGGTTCCCCGGGGGGAGGAGCTCGCCGCGAGGCTGTCCTCGGTGCTGGAGGTCCTCTACCTCGTCTTCAACGAAGGCTACTCGGCGACCGCCGGTGACGACTGGGTCCGGCCCGCGCTCTGCGAGGACGCGCTCCGTCTGGGCCGCATCCTGGCCGAGCTCGTTCCGGAGGAGCCGGAGGTCCACGGACTGGTCGCGCTGATGGAGCTCCAGGCGTCGCGGCTGAGGGCGCGGGTGGGCCCATCGGGAGAGCCCATCCTGTTGATGGAGCAAAACCGTGCGCGCTGGGATCGCCTCCTCATCCGCCGGGGGCTCGCGGCGCTGGAGCGGGCCGGAAAGCTCGGGGGCGAGCGAGGACCCTACGTGTTGCAGGCCGCGATTGCCGCCTGTCACGCCCGAGCGCTCACGCCGGAGCAGACGGACTGGGCCCGCATCGCGGAGCTCTACGAGGAGCTCGCCCAGCTCACGGCCTCCCCTGTGGTGGAGCTGAATCGCGCGGTCGCCGTCTCGATGGCGTCCGGTCCCGCGGCGGGACTGGAGATCGTCGATGCGCTGAGCTCGGAGCGCGCGCTGGAGGGCTACCACCTCCTTCCGAGCGTGCGCGGGGATCTGCTCGCGAAGCTCGGACGCCTCGACGAGGCCCGTGCGGAGTTCGAGCGCGCGGCCTCGCTCACGCGCAACGTACGCGAGCGCCAGTTGCTGCTCGAACGCGCGGCCGCGTGCACCACGTCCCCGCGCGAGTGACCGGTCGAGGACCCGTGGATGTCCCCTCTCCCTCTGTGGCGTTCGCGAAGCGCAGCGAGCGCCTGCTCGTCCTGGGCGCGGACTGGAACAAGGTGGTGGACGACGACCCGAACGACATCGGCACCCGCACCGGCCTGAAGCCGCGTGGACCCGATGAAGGCACGCGCATCGACGGCTTCTACGTGTCGCAGGTGATCAACACCAACGACCTGCACAAGCTGGCGCAGACCGGCAGCGACCACCGGCCGGTGAAGATGACCATCACCGTGCCCGCGCCGTAGCACGGTCACTCAAAGCACTTCGCCGCCCAAGGGCTCGGAACCACCCACGGGTTCCGGGCCCTTCGTCTGTCTCCCCTCCCCCACTCGAGTCAGGAAGTAGGTGGCTTCGCCCGGCGGGCCCGGTGGTAGTGCGCGACGCACAGCTCCCTGGCCAGCACCGGCTTGCCACAGTCCGGCTCCTTGCAGCGCGGCGTCTCCACGGCGGGTTCCCCTCCAGGCGCCCGCACGGCGAACATCGCCTCGGCCACGGCCAGCAGCCGGTCCACCTCCGTCCGCGTCAGCTGGTGGGCCCGGGCGAACTCCACCAGCCGGTGCGCCCCCACCGCCTCGTCCTCCTCCACCCGGAAGAGCTCCGCCAGGGGCACGCCCAGCGCCCCCGCCACCTGGACGAGCGTCTCGTAGCTGGGGCTGCGCTCGCCCCGCTCCAGCAGTGAAGCGAAGCTCACCGAGATGCCACTGAGCTCGGCGAACTCCTCCTGCGTCAGACCCCGCCGCTCCCGCAGGCCGCGAATCCGCCGGGCGAGCCCTTGCAGGTGCCCGCTCGCATCCTGGGCTGGCGGGGAACTGGAGCGCATCGCCAACCCATGCTAGCGCAACCCATCTGTTAAGGTCTCGCGCCGTCGTCGGTCCCCTCCGGGGGAGCCGACCCAGGAGAGCACTCCGGACATGCACGCCCTCGAAGGGATTCACTACTACTTCCGCAAGGCCGCGCGCATCATGGACGTGGGCGAGCGCATCGAGACGCTGCTCGCCACCCCCCTGCGCGAGGTCAAGGTCCAGGTCTCCATCGAGCTGGACAACGGAGAAATCCGCACCTTCATCGGCTACCGCACCCAGCACGACAACAGCCGCGGCCCCATGAAGGGCGGCCTGCGCTACCACCCCACCATCACCCAGGACGAGTGTGTGGCGCTCGCCTCGCTGATGACGTGGAAGACGGCCGTGGTGAACCTGCCCTACGGCGGCGCCAAGGGCGGCATCGCGGTGGACCCCACCCAGCTCTCCATGAAGGAGATGGAGCGGCTCACCCGCAAGTACGTGGATCAGATTCAAGACGTCATTGGTCCCACCCGCGACATCGCCGCCCCCGACGTCAACACCAACCCCCAGGTGATGGCGTGGATCATGGACCAGTACTCGCGCTACCACGGGCACTCGCCGGCCATCGTCACCGGCAAGCCCGCCGAGCTCTACGGCACCCGGGGCCGTGACTCGGCCACGGGGCGCGGCCTGCTCTACATCACCCGGGAAATCCTCCGCGACGCGGGCATGCCCATGAAGGGCACGCGCTTCGCCATCCAGGGCTTCGGCAACGTGGGCAGCCACACCGCGCAGCTGCTGTGGCAGGACGGGGGCGTGGTGATCGCCGTGTCGGACGTGTACGGCGGCGTGTACAACCCGCAGGGCCTGGACGTCCCCGGCCTCTTCGAGCACGTGAAGCGCACCGGCACCGTCACCGGCTTCGGCGGCGGCCAGGCCTGCGCCAGCGAGGACGTGCTCTTCTCCGACTGTGACGTCCTCATCCCCGCCGCGCTCGGTCATGCTTTGAACCGCAACAACGCCAACGCGGTGCGCGCGCGGCTCGTCATCGAGGGTGCCAACGGCCCCACGGACCCCGAGGCGGACGAGATTCTGGACAAGCGCGGCGTGCTGGTGGTGCCGGACATCCTCGCCAATGCGGGCGGTGTGACGGTCAGCTACTACGAGTGGGTGCAGAACCTGCAGCACCTCTCGTGGGAGGAGGACCGGGTGAACGCCGAGCTGGAGCGGACGATGAAGGAGGCGTACGACCGGGTGGCGCAGCTGGCGCGCTCGCGCAAGGTGACGTTGCGCACCGCGGCATTCATCCTGGCGATCGGCCGCGTGGGCAAGGCCACGGTGCTGCGCGGCATCTGACAGGGCGGACGGGCAACCGGCGGCCCGGGGCGCCCTCCCCTTTCGCCCCGGCGGCGCTTCGGTTATCAGGCGCCTCACACGCCCATGATCACGCTCCAGCAAATCGAAGATGCCCAGCAGCGCATCGGTGACGCCGTCTACCGCTCGCCCTGCCCGAAGTCGGAGCAGTTCAAGGAGCTCACGGACTGCGCCACGCTGAACTGCAAGATGGAGAACCTGCAGCGCACGGGTGCCTTCAAGGAGCGGGGAGCGCTCAACAAGCTGCTCACGCTGTCGCCGGACGAGCGGGGCCGTGGCGTCATCGCCGCCTCGGCCGGCAACCACGCGCAGGGGCTCGCCTACCACGCGGGGCGCCTGGGGGTGAACACCACCATCGTCATGCCCGAGCGCACCCCGCTCATCAAGGTGACGCGCACGCGCTCGTACGGCGCGCGGGTGGTGCTGCACGGGGCCCACTTCGACGAGGCCTACGCCGAGGCCCTGCGCATCCAGGACAAGGAGAACCGCGTCTTCGTCCACCCCTTCAATGATCCGCTCATCATCGCGGGCCAGGGCACCATCGGGCTGGAGCTCTTCGAGCAGTGCCCGTACATGGACATGGTGGTGGTGCCCATTGGCGGCGGCGGGCTCATCTCCGGCGTGGCGTGCGCGCTCAAGGAGACCAACCCGCGCATCAAGGTGATTGGCGTGCAGGCCTCGGCCATCGCGAGCATGAAGGCCTCGGTGGACGCGGGGAAGCTGGTGGAGCTGCCGGCGGGCACCACCATCGCGGACGGCATCTCGGTGAAGCGCCCGGGCGACTACACCTTCGAGATGATCCGCCGCTACGTGGACGACATCGTCACGGTGGACGAGGAGGAGATCGCCAACGCCATCCTGCTGCTGCTGGAGCGGGAGAAGTCGGTGGTGGAGGGCGCGGGCGCGGTGGGCCTGGCGGCGCTCATCAACGGGAAGATTCCCTCGGCGCGCGGGCGCAAGGTGGTGCTGCTGCTGTCCGGCGGCAACATCGACGTCAACCTCGTCAGCCGCATCATCGAGCGCGGCCTGGTGAAGGACGGGCGGCTGGTGCGGCTGGTGGTGCGCATGCCGGACCGGCCGGGGATGCTCGCGCGGCTCACCGCGGAGATCGCCCAGGCGGGCGCCAACGTGGTGGAGATCTACCACAACCGCGCCTTCTCGAAGGCGGGCCTGGGCGAGGTGGCGGTGGAGGTGACGCTGGAGACGCGCGGCCGCGGCCACATCGAGGAGCTGATGGGCGGCCTGGGACAGAAGGGCTGGCAGGTCTCGGAAGAGACCTGATTTCATTCCGGAGCGGGGGCTCGGCCATACTCGCGGGCCATGCGCGCCCTGCTCCTCCTCTCCCTGCTGTCCGCCAATCCGCCCACGCCCGCGCAGGCCCAGAAGCTCGCGGCCGAGCGTGCCTGGGAGGACCTCTACCTCGCCTGGTCCTCCGTGGACCCCAAGGGCTACTCCCAGCCCGATCGCCGCACCATCGCCGCCTCGCTCCTCAAGGGCTGCGAGGCCCTCGCCAGCTCCGATGGCGTGATGGCGTACTCGCTCGGCGAGCGCGCCGTCCTCTACGACGAGACGGCCCCGGGCCTGCGCTGCCTCGCCCGCACCGCGCTCGCCACCGAGCAGCGCGGCACCGCCGAGGACGCCCTGCGCCGCGGCCTGGAGCACTTCCCCAAGGAGGGCCACTTCGGCCTGGAGCTGGGCAAGCTCCTGCTCGAGGACAAGGATCCCCAGGGCGCCCTCGCGGCACTGGGCAAGGTGCCCCCGCGCTCGCCCGAGGCGGCCAAGGCCAAGGCGCTCATGCAGAAGGCCCGCAGCGCCTCCAGCGAGGAGAGCGCCGCCATGGCCCAGGCCCGCGCCATCGAGCGCCGCTTCACCGGCGAGACCGAGGACAACAAGGGCTCCGTCCAGCCCGCCTCCGGCTCGGCGTCCACCGGCCTGTCCTATGAGTCCGGCGTGGCCTCGGACGGGATGCGCACCCGCTCCAACAGCCGCTTCGTCGTGAAGTACTTCAACAACGCGCGCGACTTCGGCCAACGCGCCGAGTACGAGGGCCGCATCGTCTCCGCGCTCGACGAGGCCCACTTCCACACCCGCCAGGTGCTGGGCGAGACGCGCGAGGCCCCCGTGGACGTCATCCTCTACACCCGCGAGGAGTTCCGCACCCACCAGGGCTCGGCCCTGGCGCGCATGGCGGCCGGGCTCTACTCGGACGGCGCCATCCGCATCAACGACGCCGCCGAGCTCACCCAGCAGACCCGCGCCACGCTCGTCCACGAGTACGTGCACGCCGTGGTGGATGACCTGGTGCGCGCCGCCGAGGGCGGCCAGCACGTCCCCATCTGGCTCAACGAAGGCCTTGCCGAGTACGTGGAATGGCGCTACCTGGGCAGCGACAAGCCCCCCCACGCGCTGGCCACCCGCATGCGCGGCGCCGCCCAGAGCGGGCAGCTCCCGCGCCTCTCGGACATGGCCGGCGGGGCCCTCATCCAGCAGCGCGACCCGGCCCTGGCCTATGGAACGTCGGCCGTGGCCGTCCGTGAGCTGCTGAACGAAGGAGGGCCCGCCCGGCTGCTCGAGCTCATCCGCGAGGTGGGCCAGGGCGCTTCCTTCGAGGAGGCCCTGCGGCAGCGCTATGGCCGTGGCGTCGCGGAGTTGGAGGCGTCCGTCCAGGCCACTCTCTCGCGGAGGTAGCGAGCAGGCGGATTCCGTGTTCGCGAAGTTTACCCCTCCCCTCGAGTCCCCTACACTCGCCCACGGAAATTTTTTGATATGGCGCTGCGGCAGGAGTCCCGGCCCCGGGTCCGCAGCGAGGTGACGATGTCTGACACGCGCGCGGCGATGAGGGAGTTTCGCTTCCTGGACGAGAAGCGGACGCGGGGGAATCTTTCCCCCACGGAGGAAGCTCGTTTGAACGAGCTGCGAGGGCACCTGGGTGACCCGGCGCAGGAGCAGTCCGTCCTGGACCCCGCGCAGCAGCCTCAGGGCTACTACGGCGACGACGGCCAGTGGTACGCCTACCCCGCCGGGTACGATCCCAACCAGGGTTACGATCCGCCCAGGGCTACGACCCCAACCAGGGCTACGCCGGTTACGACCCGAACCAGGGCTACGCCGCCCCGCAGGGCGAGGCCTACGCGGCCGATGCGCCACAGGCCTACGCGGCCGATGCCACCGCGCAGCAGCAGGAGCCCGCCTACAACTCCCCGGTGCCCGGGTACGTGCCGCAGCAGCCGCGGCCGATGCCGGATCCGGTCAAGCTCAGCCTCGAGACCGAGAACCTCGAGGTCCCCGCGCTGAACGAGCCCGCGCCCTGGGAGGAGCCCGCGCAGGAGCCTCCCGCCGAGTCCCAGGCCCAGGCCGAGGACGATCCGATGAGGTTCGACGAGGCGGAGCCGGAGCCCCCCTCCGAGGACGTCTTCGAGGTGACGGACACCGACGTCTCGCCCGTCAGCGAGGCCATCCCCATCCCCGAGAGCGTTCCCGAGTCGGTCGACATGAGCGACTGGAACGACGTCACCGCGCCCTCGGCGGCCTCGCTCGCGGCGCGGAACCTCGAGCACGACATCACGGCCGCGCCGGAGAGCTCGGGTCCCCTCGAGCTGGGTGAGGACGACTTCTCCTCGCTCAACTCCGACGCGCAGACGCCCGCCGCCTCCTTGGCGCCGCCCGTGGCCGAGGAGCATCCGCGCGCGCCCCTGCGCACCATCGAGATCCAGCACTCGGACATCGAGCTGATCGAGGAAGAGGCCGAAACGCCGCTCGCCGCCGAGCCGGTGTACGCCGAGGAGCTCTCGCCTCCCGTCTCCGAGGAGTGGGCCTCCGCGCCGCTCGCGGTGGACGCGGAGCAGGGCACCGCGCCGCAGTCCGAGGACGCGTCCGAAGAAGATCCGATGGAGATCACCGCGTCGTACGCGATCCCCGTGTACGAGACCGCGCCCGACGCGGTGCCCGTCCCCACGCAGGACCCGAACGACGTGCGGTCCGAGCCCGCCTCGGCGGGCGGGACGCCCACGTTCGACGTCTCGGAGCTCGAGGCCTCGCCGGAGCAGGACGCGGCCGCCGCGGCCGAGACGCCGTGGGAGACCACCGCCGAGGAGCCCACGGCCGATGCTGGCACGGAGCCGCCCACGTTCGACATGGCGGAAGTCGGTGCCGAGATGGAGTCCCCGGCGCCCGCGCTGGACCCCGCGTACGGCACGCACGTGACGACGTTGGAGCTGAACCCGGTGCAGGTGGCACCCGACCTCCAGGCGGACACCGTCGAGGTCGCTGACTCGTTCGAGCCCGAGGCCACGCGGCCGTCGGACTGGGGCGTGCAGACGGACACGCTCGAGGCGACGCCCGCGGACGAGCAGACGTACGACACGGGCAATCCGGGCGATGCCGTCCCGCTGGCCAGCGCCTCGGACTTCCTGGGGCACTCGGAGCAGCCGGGCGCGTCGGTTTCGGACGAGCCCGTGCCGCTGGAGACGACAGAGGCGAGCTGGAGCGGGAACGAGGCCGGAAACACCGGTGAGGGCATCCCGCTGGAGAGCGCCGCGGAGTACATGAGCACTCCGGAGTTCGCGACGGCCAGTGCCACGTGGGGCCACCAGCCGGAGACGCCCGCCGAGCCCGAGAACACCTCGGCGTACGGCGCGCCCCTGAGCGAGGACGCCGGACTGCCTCCCGTTGAGACCCAGCCGGAGTGGACGACGTCCGCCGACGGGCAGGCCGCCATCGAGGTCCAGGGCGAGTGGATGACCTCCGAGCCCGCCGCTGCCACGGAGGCGCAGCCCGAGTGGTCGGCTCCCGCCGAGGAGCAGCCGGTGATGGAGGCCCAGGCCGAGTGGGCTACTCCCGCTGAAGAGCAGCACACCGCCGAGGCGCAGCCCGAGTGGTCGGCTCCCGCTGAAGAGCAGCCGGTGATGGAGGCTCAGCCCGAGTGGTCGGCTCCCGCTGAAGAGCAGCCGGTGATGGAGGCCCAGGCCGAGTGGGCGACTCCAGATGGGGAGCAGCCCGCCGCCGAGCAGCAGCCCGAGTGGGCCACTCCCGCCGAGGAGCAACCGGTGATGGAGGCCCAGGCCGAGTGGGGAACTCCCGCCGAGGAACAGCCCGCCGCCGAGCAGCAGCCCGTCATGGAGGCTCAGGCAGAGTGGGCCACTCCCGCTGAGGAGCAGCCTGTTCTCGAAGCGCAGACTGAATGGGCTACTCCCGCTGAAGAGCAGCCCG